>NZ_BJLR01000031.1 GCF_006538745.1 Cellulomonas cellasea
GGGTCGGCACGTGCCGACCCGGCCCGGCCGGTGGTCTCAGGCGTCGCCGCCGAGGCGCAGCATGACCTTGCTGCTGCCCGTGCTCCGGTCGGCCGCCACGCGCAGCGCCTCCTCGGCGTCGTCGATGTCGAACGTGTGCGTCATGAGCGGGTCCACGTCGAGCCCGTCCGCGAGCGCCGTGATCGCGTCGTCGATCTCCTCCGAGAACCGGTACGAGCCCATCCACGTGATCTCGCGTGTCACGAGCTCGCCGAGCACGGCCGTCGCCTCGGTCCCGGGCAGGTTCCCGACCTGGACGAGCGTGCCGCCCTTCGCGGTCGCGTGCAGCACCGCCCCCAGCGCGGCGGGCACGCCGGAGGCCTCGAAGACGATCTCGACGTCGTCCGGCAGCGGCCCGGCGGACACGTCCACGACCTCGTCGGCGCCCATCGCCCGGGCCACCGCGAGCGACGACGCGGCCACGTCGGCGGCGAGGACCTGGGCCGCGCCGGCGTGCTTCGCCGCGGCCACGACGAGCGCCCCGATCGGCCCGCAGCCGTTGACGAGGACCGTGCGCCCCGCGACGTCGACGCGTCCGACGGCGTGGATCGCGACCGCGAGGGGCTCGGCCAGGGCGCCCCGGCGGGTCGAGACGCCCTCGGGGAGCGGCCGGACCTGCGCCGCCCGGACCGCCCGGAGCTCGCAGAAGCCGCCGTCGGTGTGCGGGTCGAACGCGGCGGAGCCGAAGTACCGCACCGCGGGGTACAGGTTGGTGCGACCGGCGAGCCGCGGCGGCATGGCGCCGTCGCCCACGAGCTGCGCCGGCTGGAACGTCACCGGCCGGCCCACCTCGAGCCCCGTGACGTCCGCGCCGAGCTTCACGACGCGCCCCGCGACCTCGTGCCCGAGGACCATCGGGTGCCGCAGGACGGCCGTCCCCGAGCGGGCGTTGCGCCAGTACGCGAGGTCCGAGCCGCACACCCCGCCCCACTCCATCGCGACCAGGACCTCGTCGCGGGCCGGCGTCGGGTCGGGGAGGTCGTCGACGCGCAGGTCGCCCGCGCCGTGGACCACGACGGCCTTCATACGGCGTCCTCGAGCCGGACGAGGTCGCGGCCGCGGACCTCGGGCGAGACGACGGCCGAGACGAGTGTGATGAGGCTGTACACCACGAGCATCGCCGCGATGGGCCACCAGGAGCCCGTGACCGCGGTCAGCGTCGCCGCGAGCAGCGGGCCGATCGCCGTGGCGAGGATGCCGCCGATCTCCTTGGCGAGCGCGAGCTGCGTGAAGCGCGTCCGGGCCCCGAAGAGCTCGGCCATCGTGACGCTCTCGAGCGAGAACAGGCCGAGGACCGCGAGGTTGTGCAGCAGGATCATCGAGATCGTCAGCGCGACCGTGCTCCCCTGCTGGATCAGGTTGAGCAGCGGGAAGGCGAGGATCGCCGAGACGACCGTGAGCACCATGTACACCGGGCGCCGGCCGAAGCGGTCTCCGAGCAGTCCCACGACCGGCACCGTCGCGAAGCCGACGATCGAGCTGTAGAGGATCGCGTTGGTCGCGAGGCTGCGGTCCAGCAGCAGCGTCGTCGCGATGTACCCGACGAGGAACGTCTGGATCAGGCCCGAGTTGCCGGCCTGCCCGAACCGCAGGCCGAGCGCGATGAAGAACGCCCTGCCCTTGCGCTGGTGCAGCGCGGCCTCGAGCACGCTCGCCTCGGTCGTCTTCGCCGCGGCAGCCTCGAGCTCCTCGCGGGTCAGCGCGACACCCTCGGCGCTCACGTCCGCGCGGCTCTCGAAGACCGGGCTCTCCTTGAGGTGGGTCCGGATCCAGATCGCGAAGATCATCAGCACGAAGCTGAACAGGAACGGCAGGCGCCAGCCCCAGGACAGCAGCTGCTCCTCCGTGAGGACCGCGAGGAGCAGCGCCCACAGGCCGGTCGCGGCGAGCGTGCCGGTGTTGGTGCCGAGGCTGACCAGGGAGGCGACCACGCCGCGCTTCTTCACCGGGGCGTACTCCGCGAGCATCGTCGTCGCGCCCGCGATCTCCGCGCCGGCGCCGAAGCCCTGCGCGAGGCGGAGGACGACGAGCAGGATCGGCGCGGCGAGCCCGACCTGCGCGTACGTCGGGAGCACGCCGATCAGGGTCGTCGAGGCGCCCATGAGGGCGATCGTGATGAACAGGACCTTCTTGCGGCCGATCCGGTCCCCCATCCGGCCGAAGTAGATCGCGCCGGCGAGCCGGGCGACGTAGCCCACGCCGTAGGTGCCCATCGCCGCGATCAGGCCGATCGCCGGGTCGACGTCGGGGAAGAAGATCTCGTTGAAGACGATCGCCGCGGCGAGCGAGTACAGCTGGAAGTCCATGAACTCCATGGCCGTGCCGAGCCAGCCGGACACCGCGACCTTCCTCAGGTCACCGGCCGTCCGCTCGACGGCCGCGCCCGGGGCCGTCAGGTTGTCGTGCGTCATCGTGTGCTCCTTCGCCCGCGACAGCGGTCCGATGCGCCGTGCGCCGACCGTCGGGGGATCCCGGACGGAGACGCACGGCGTGGGGGGTGCCGACGCCGTGGCGGGCGCCGGGGTGGACCGGGCGTGCCGGTCGGGATGGTCAGCTCTCGGTCGGGCGTCCACCGCGCGGTCGCGCGGGGTCGTCCGTGACGGCGGGCGCCTCGACGGCGCCGGGCCTCACCAGTCGTGCACGGACCCGTCGAGCCGGCGTGCGACCGGCAGGTACCGCGGCTCGTACGGGAAGCGTGCGGCCGCCTTCTCGTCGTACTCGACGCCCAGCCCGGGCGTCTCGTCGAGGTCGAGCGCACCGTTCGTGAACCGGACGCCGCTGCGGAAGACCTCCATGGTCTCGGGCGCGTGCTCCATGTACTCCTGGATGCCGAAGTTCGGCACGCTCAGGTCGACGTGCACCGCCGCCGCCAGCGTCACGGGCGACAGGTCCGTTGCGCCGTGGGACCCGGTGCGCACCTGGTACAGCGCGGCCAGGTCGAAGATCCGGCGCAGGTGCGTGATGCCACCCGCGTGCACCACGGTCGTGCGCACGTAGTCGATGAGCTGCTCGGTGATCAGGTGCTGGACGTCCCAGATGCTCGTGAGCACCTCGCCGACCGCGATCGGTGTCGTGGTGTGCTGGCGGATGAGGCGGAACGCCTCCTGGTTCTCCGCCGGTGTCGGGTCCTCCATCCAGAACAGCTGCACGTCCTCGACGCTCTTGCCGAAGCGCGCGGCCTCGAGCGGCGTGAGCCGGTGGTGCACGTCGTGCAGCAGGTGGAAGTCGAAGCCGAGCTTCGAGCGGATCTCCTCGAGGTACGTCGGGGCGAACCGCAGGTAGGCCTCGGTCGACCAGGGCTGCTCCTCGGGCAGGGCGCTCGCGGCGGGCTCGTAGATCGCGCCCTTGCGCACGCCGTAGGTGCCGCCCACCTCGGGCACGGCCGCCTGCGCACGCACCGCCTGGTAGCCGAGCTCGCGGAACCGGACGACGTCGTCGAGCAGCTCCGCGGTGTCGGCGCCGCTCGCGTGGCCGTAGACCATGACCCCGTCGCGCGAGCGCCCGCCGAGCAGCTGGTAGACGGGCAGGCCCGCGACCTTGCCCTTGATGTCCCACAGCGCGGTGTCGACCGCGGCGATCGAGGTCATCGTGACCGGACCGCGACGCCAGTACGGGCCGCGGTACAGGTACTGCCACATGTCCTCGATGCGCGCCGGGTCCCGGCCGATCAGCAGCGGGACCACGTGGTCGCGCAGGTAGCTCGCGACCGCGAGCTCGCGGCCGTTCAGCGTCGCGTCGCCGAGCCCGGTGACGCCGTCGGACGTCGTGATGCGCAGGGTGACGAAGTTCCGTCCCGGTCCTGCGACGAAGACCTCGGCCCGCTCGATGGTGCTCACGCTGCGCTCCCCCTCGTCCGGCGTGGCGTCCGCGGGCTCCTGGCCGAGGGACGCACTGCTGCGGTGCAGTGCTTGTATACAAGGGCGATATGCACGCGATGTCAAGCCCCGTCCGGATGGCTGCCACGCCACGCCGGGCGGGCGTCGGCCGCTCGTCGCGGCGCCGGTCACCCCGCCCCCGGCTTGACCTGCGCTGACACGCACGAGTTGTATACAAGGGCGCGCTCTCAGGCCCGCCGGCGGTGTCGACGGCCGCGGACCGGATCGTGGACAGGACGAGGCGAGGAGGCGGCGTGACGGCAGCGGCAGCGGGCAGCACGGGTGGCACCGCCGGCAGGGCGGGCGGGGAGCCCGGAGCCGGCGCGCGTCAGCGAGGCGCCGCGGACCCCGGCCCGCGCTCGGCGGGTCGCGTGGTGTACGGCGAGCTCCGCCGACGGGTCGTGACCCTCGACCTCCAGCCGGGGGCGCCCCTCTCGGAGAACGAGCTCGCCGCCGAGCTCGGCGTGTCCCGGACGCCCGTGCGCGACGCGCTCATGCTCCTGCAGCAGGAAGGGCTCGTGCAGATCTTCCCGAGGATCGGCTCGTTCGTCTCGCGCGTGGACCCGCAGCGCGTCGCCGACGCCCAGTTCCTGCGCGAGGCCGTCGAGCTCGCGTCGCTCGACGACGTGCCGGCCGAGCCGGATCCCCGAGTCACCGCCGAACTGCAGGAGAACATCGCGCTGCAGCGCCTCGTCGAGGGCGACCACGAGGAGTTCTTCCGCCTCGACGAGGCGTTCCACCAGGGGCTCATGCGCCTCGCCGGGCACGAGGGCACGTGGCCGTCGGTCGTCGCCGCCAAGGCCCACCTCGACCGCGCGCGGCGCCTCGGGCTCTCGGAGGTGGGCAGCGTCCAGGTGTTCGTCGAGCAGCACGCGCACGTGCTCGACGCCCTCCTGCGGGGCGGCGCGAGCGAGGCCCGGCCGCTCATGCGCACGCACCTGCGCACCGTGTTCGACGACATCGAGCGGGTGCGGTCGCGCTCGCCCGAGCTCTTCGCGGCCAACACCGGCGCGCCCACGCGCCGCAGCGTCGCCGTCTGGGAGTGAGCCGCCGGGCCGGTCAGTCGCGCGCCTGCCACGTGCACACGCACGCCTCGTTGCCCTCGGCGTCCGCGAGGACCCAGAACGCGGGCGCGCGCTCGTCGCTCACGAGGTGCCCGCCCGCCGCGAGCGCCGCCGCGACCCGCTCCTCGGCGACGTCGTGCGGCACCGTCACGTCCAGGTGGATGCGGTTGCGCTGCGGGCGCGGGGCGTCCATCTGCTGGAACCACACCGCGGGGCCGCGGCCGGCCGGGTCGAGCAGCGCCGGCGACGGGTCGTCCGCCCCGGGCAGCTCCTCGGGGACGTAGCCGAGCACCGCACGCCAGAACGGGTACACCGCCGGGATGTCGAGCGCGTCGATCGCGACCTCGAGCGCGGACAGCACGGGGACCTCGGCGTCGAGCCCGAGCTCGTCGGCGACCGCGCTGATCGCCGCCGCGAGCGCGACGTCCTTCGCGGTGAGCCCGCCCGCGTCGTGCGTGAGCACCGACACCTGCACGCGCGGGTAGGTCAGGTGCACGTCCGGGTGGTGGTCGAGCTGCTCGGCGACCGCCGCGATCCGCGTCGCAAGCTCGAGGCCGCGCTCGAACGAGCCGGTGTGGAACGCCGCGTGGACCCGGTTGAGCAGGACGCGCCAGTGCCGGGCGTCGACCTGCGCGGAGACCTCGGTCGCAGTGAGCGTCGTCCTCGGCGTCGTCATCCGCCCAGCGTCCCACCCGCCACCCACGCGCACGAGCCCGTCGCCTTCCCGGCGCAGAATGGGGCTTGCGGTTGACGCAGCGTCAACTTCTAGCGTCGGTGACGACGGCGGACGGACCGCCGTCAGGGACGAGGAGGCGGCACGTGACGAGCGAGACCTGGACCATCGGGGACCTCGCCCGCCTCTCGGGCGTGACCTCCCGGACGCTGCGGCACTACGACGCGATCGGGCTGCTGGCCCCCGTGGACGTGGCTGCGGGCGGGCGCCGGCTCTACGGGCGCGACGAGCTGCTGCGGCTGCAGCAGATCCTCGTGCTGCGGGAGCTCGACGTCGACCTGCCCACCGTCGCCCGCGTGCTCGCGGTCGACGGGGAGCACGGCGCCCGGGCCGAGCTGCTCCGGGAGCACCACGCGCGGCTCGTCGCGGAGCGGGACCGGTTCGACCGGCTCGCGGCGACCGTCGCCTCGACCCTCGAGTCCCTGGAAGGGGGGCACGACATGGCAGCGAAGGACCTGTACGCAGGCTTCGACAACAGCCAGTACGACGCCGAGGCGCGTGAGCGCTGGGGCGACGCGGAGGTGGACCGCAGCAACGACACCTGGGCCCGGCTCGGCGCGGACGGGCAGGCGGCGCACCATCGCGAGACCCAGGCGATCGGCGAGGGCCTGGCGGCGTGCCTGGCCGAGGGCCTCGCGCCGGACGACGACCGGACGCAGGGGCTCGTCGCGCGCCACTTCGCGCAGATCGCGACGTTCTGGACGCCGAACCGCGAGTCCTACCGCGGGCTCGGCCAGATGTACGTCGACGACGAGCGCTTCACGGCGACGTACGACGCGTTCGCGCCGGGCCTCGCGGTGTACCTGCGCGACGCGATCGACGTCTGGGCCGAGCGGCTCCCGTCGGGCGCCTGAGCGGCCGCGAGGACCACGTCGGAGCCGGATCCGCCTGCGGGGACGCCACCCAATCGTTTCACTCGGGGGTGGCGTCCCAGCAGGCAAGACAAGTTGAAGATTGCACTCCGAAGGTCACGCTACGGTCACGGCTCCGCTGACCCTGAAGGAGCGCCCGCCATGACTGCCTCACCCGTCGCACCGGCCCGCACCCAGAGCACCCAGCACGACCCCGACCTCCGGGGACCCGGCCTCACCCTCGGCGCCCGCAGGGCGCTGGCCGCCCTCCGGATCGCCCTCGGCCTCGTCTTCCTGTGGCCGTTCCTCGACAAGACCTTCGGCCTCGGCTATGCGACGCCCGCCGAGGGCGCGTGGATCAACGGCGGCACCCCCAGCCAGGGCTATCTGCAGCACGGCGTGAGCGGGCCGGCGAAGGAGTTCTTCGCGTCGATCGCGAGCCCCGTCTCCGACTGGCTCTTCATGCTCGGGATGCTCGGCGTCGGCCTCGCGCTGCTCCTCGGCATCGGCCTGCGCGTCGCCGCCGTCGCCGCGGCGCTCCTCATGGTCCCGCTCTACGTCGCGGCCTGGCCCTTCGCCGCGGGCAGCCAGAACCCGCTCGTCGACCAGCACCTCGTCTACACGCTCGCGGCGATCGCCCTGGCCGCCACGCTCGCCGGGGACACCTGGGGGCTCGGCCGCCCGTGGTCCCGGCTCGGCGTCGTCCGCGCCAACCCTTGGCTGCGCTGAGCCTGCAGCTCGACCAGTCCTGCCCGGCAGGCCGCCGTCGGAGGTTCAGCCCCGCACGGCGACCCGCCCGGCGGCCGGCCGACGGCTCGGTCGTCCCGCCGAGGGCGGGTCAGTCGAGCTGCGCCGCCCGGAACTCGTCCTCGAGCAGGCCCATGAGGATCGAGTCGCACCAGCGGTCGCCGTCGCGGTAGGCGTCGCGCAGCCGGCCCTCGTGCCGGAACCCGATGTTCTCGTAGATCGCGATCGCCCGGCTGTTGATGCTCAGCACGTCGAGCCCGACGCGGTGCAGCCCGAGCCCGTCGAACGCGAGGCCCAGCACGAGCTGGATCGCCTCGGTGCCGTAGCCCCGGCCGCGGTACGCGGGGCGCATCACGAGCCGCAGGTTGGCGCTGCGCACGACCGGGTCGATGTCGTTGAGGACGATCTCGCCGCGGTACTCGTCCGAGCCGCTCGACGTGACGGCGAGGTCGATGCGGTTGTCGTGCGTCGAGATCGTGGCGCACCACTCCGCGATCTGCTCGCGCGTGAAGGTCGCGGTCGTGCCCGTGAGGCGCATGCCCTCGGGGTCGTGGACCATGTCCCACATCGCGTCGGCGTCGTCCGCGCGGACGGGTCGCAGCCGGATCATCTCGCCCTGGAGCGTCGGCTTCTCCATCGGTCGTCCTCCTGATCGTGGCCCCCACCGGGGAGCCTACGGACACCGGGTGACCGCCATGTTTCGCCGCGCGGCACGAGGCGCACCCGGTCGCTGCGAGCCGACGCCGTGGCCGCGCCGCGCGGGTGCAGCGGTCTCCGGGGCCGCTCCCCGCTGACCGGACGGCGGCACCCCGGGGACGGCTCCCCCGTGCGGCCCTCCCCGCGCCGCCCCCGGGCCGCGCGGCTAGCGTGACCGCGTGACCGCGATCCACTGGTTCCGACGCGACCTGCGCCTCGCGGACAACCCCGCCCTCCTCGCCGCCGCTGCCGACGGGCGCGACGTCGTGCCGCTGTACGTGCTGGACGACGCGCTGCTGGCGCGCTCGGGCCCACCGCGCCGTGCGTACCTGCTGCGCAGCCTGCGTGCGCTCGACGACGCGACCGGCGGGCGGCTCGTGGTGCGCCGCGGTGCGCCGACCGAGGTGCTCCCCGAGGTGGCGCGCCAGGTCGCGGCGGACGAGGTCCACGTGGCGTCGTCGTACGAGCCGGCGGGCCGGCGCCGCGACGAGCAGGTCCGGACGGCCCTCGAGGCGGCGGGCGCCGCGCTCGTCGAGACCGGCTCCCCGTACGCCGTCGCGCCCGGGCGGCTCCGGACCGGCGGCGGGACGCCGTTCCAGGTGTTCACCCCGTTCCGCACCGCGTGGCTCGCGCACGGCTGGCGTGCGCCCGCGACCGGGCCGGCGCCGCGCTGGGCGCAGGGCGTCCGCAGCGACGGGCTGCCCGACGAGCCCGCGCTCGACGACCTCGACCTGCCCGACGCCGGGGAGGCCGCCGCGCGCGAGCGCTGGGCCGCGATGCTCGACGACGGGCTCGCCGGGTACGCCGACGACCGCAACCGGCCCGACCTCCACGCCACGTCGCGCCTGTCGCCCGCGCTCAAGTGGGGCGAGATCCACCCCCGCACGCTGCTCGCCGACCTCGCGCGCAGCCGCAGCGACGGCGCCGCGGCGTTCCGCTCCGAGCTCGCGTGGCGCGAGTTCCACGCCGACGTGCTGTTCCACCACCCGACCGCGTCGTGGCAGTCGCTGCGCGAGGTCGCGCCCGACGACTCGTGGGTGACCGCCGAGCGCGAGGCCGCCGCCCTCGAGGTGTGGGCCGCCGGGCGCACGGGCTACCCGTTCGTCGACGCGGGGATGCGTCAGCTGCGCGCCGAGGGCTGGATGCACGGGCGCCTGCGCATGGTCACGGCGTCGTTCCTCATCAAGGACCTGCACGTGGCGTGGCAGCGCGGGGCCGCGCACTTCATGCGCTGGCTCGTCGACGGCGACGTGCCGCAGAACCAGCTGAACTGGCAGTGGGTCGCGGGCACCGGACGCGACGCGGCGCCGTACTTCCGGGTCTTCAACCCGGTGACGCAGGGCCGCACGCTCGACCCCGACGGCACGTACGTGCGGCGCTGGGTGCCCGAGCTGCGCGGGATCCCGGGTGCGGCGGTGCACGAGCCGTGGAAGCTCCCGCGCGCGGCGGCGCCGGACTACCCCGAGCGGGTCGTCGACCACGCCGAGGAGCGGAAGGTCGCGCTCGACGCGCACGCGCGCCGGTCCCGCTGAGCCACCGGCCCACGGAGGCACGGCCCGGGGTGGTCGACGACGCCCGGCCCGGCGCGGCTCGTCCCGCACCCGCCGCGCCACCACCACGCGGGATCGCGCCGGCCCTGCACGACGTCGGCGGCCGGCCCCCGGAGGGACCGACCGCCGTCGGGGGCTGCGGCGCGCCTCGGGGCGTCAGCCCTGCGCGACCCGCTCGAGCACGAGCTCGCGCACGCGGCCGGCGTCGGCCTGACCGCGCGTGGCCTTCATGACCGCGCCGATGATCGCGCCGACCGGGCCGAGGTTGCCCGAGCGGATCTTCGCGGCGATGTCCGGCTGACCCGCGAGCGCGGCGTCGATGGCCTCGAGCAGCGGGCCGTCGTCGGACACGACCTCGAGCCCGCGGGCGACGACGACCTGCTCGGGGCCGCCCTCGCCCGCGAGCACGCCCTCGAGCACCTGGCGCGCGAGCTTGTCGTTGATCCGGCCCGCGTCGACGAGCGCCTGCAGCTCGCCGATCTGGGTCGGGGTGATCGGCAGCTCCGCCAGCTCGACCTCCTGCTGCTTCGCGGTGCGCGCGAGCTCACCCATCCACCACTTGCGGGCGGCGGCCGGGCTCGCGCCCGCGGCGATGGTCGCCTCGATGAGCTCGATCGCGCCGGCGTTGACGACGTCGCGCATCTCGGCGTCGGCGTAGCCCCACTCCCCCTGCAGCCGGCGGCGGCGGGCCGCGGGCAGCTCGGGGAGGGCGGCGCGGATCTCCTCGACCCACGCGCGGTCGGGCGCGATCGGCACGAGGTCCGGCTCGGGGAAGTAGCGGTAGTCCTCGGCGTCCGACTTCACGCGGCCCGGCGTCGTGCTGCCGGTGTCCTCGTGCCAGTGCCGGGTCTCCTGGACGATCGTGCCGCCCGCGTCGAGCACCGCCGCCTGGCGCGACACCTCGTAGCGGACCGCGCGCTCGACGGACCGGAACGAGTTCACGTTCTTGGTCTCGGTGCGGGTGCCGAGCGGCGACTCCGGGGTCGGGCGCAGCGACAGGTTGACGTCGGCGCGGACGTTGCCGCGCTCCATCCGCGCCTCGGAGACGCCGAGCGTGCGGAAGATGTCGCGCAGCGTCTGGACGTAGGCGCGGGCGACCTCGGGGACGCGCGCGCCCGCACCCGTGATGGGCCGGGTCACGATCTCGACGAGCGGGATCCCGGCGCGGTTGTAGTCGACGAGCGAGTACTCGGCGCCGTGGATGCGCCCGGTCGAGCCGCCGACGTGCGTGTTCTTGCCGGCGTCCTCCTCCATGTGCGCGCGCTCGATCTCGACCCGGAACGTCGACCCGTCCTCGAGCTCGACGTCGATCCACCCGTCGAACGCGATGGGCTCGTCGTACTGCGACGTCTGGAAGTTCTTCGGGACGTCCGGGTAGAAGTAGTTCTTGCGCGCGAACCGGCAGCGCTCGGCGATCTGGCAGTTCAGCGCGAGGCCGATGCGGATCGCGTACTCCACCGCGGTGCCGTTGACGACCGGCAGCGCGCCGGGCAGCCCGAGCGAGACCGGCGTGACGGCCGTGTTCGGCTCCTCGCCGAACGTCTGCGGCGCCGCGTCGAACATCTTGGTGCGCGTGCCGAGCTCGACGTGCACCTCGATGCCGAGCACCGGGTCGAACCGGGCCACGGCCTCGTCGTAGTCGACCAGGTCGACGGTCTGCGTGCTCATCGCGCCACCTCCAGCTCCGGCGCGCGGTCGAGGATCGACCCGCCCCACTGCGCCTCGAGCAGCGCCTCGAGCGCCGCTCCCACCCGGTAGAGCCGGTCGTCGGCCTTCGCGGGTGCGAGCACCTGGAAGCCGACCGGCAGGCCGTCGTCGGACAGGCCGTTGGGGACCGAGAGCCCCGGGACGCCCGCGAGGTTCGCGGGGATGGTCGCGACGTCGTTGAGGTACATCGCGAGCGGGTCGTCGAGCTTCTCGCCGAGCTTGAACGCCGTGGTGGGCGCCGTGGGCGAGACGAGCACGTCGGCCTGCGTGAACGCGGCGTCGAAGTCGCGCTGGATGAGCGTGCGGACCTTCTGCGCGCTGCCGTAGTACGCGTCGTAGTACCCGGCGGACAGCGCGTACGTGCCGAGGATGATGCGCCGCTTGACCTCGTCGCCGAAGCCCGCGCCGCGGGTGGCGCCCATCACGCGCTCGGCGGTGACCGGGCCCTCGGTCGGCTCGACGCGCAGGCCGAAGCGCATGCCGTCGAACTTGGCCAGGTTGCTCGACGCCTCGCTGGGCAGGATCAGGTAGTACGCGCCGAGGGCGTAGGTGAAGTGCGGGCAGGAGACCTCGACGATCTCCGCGCCCGCGCCGCGCAGCACCTCGAGCGACTCCGCGAAGCGCGCGCTCACGCCCGGCTGGTAGCCCTCCCCGGTGAGCTCGGTGACGACGCCGACGCGCACGCCGGTCAGGTCGCCCGTGAGGCCCTGGCGCGCCGCGGCGACCAGCGCGGGCAGCGGCTCGTCGATCGACGTCGAGTCGCGCGGGTCGTGGCCGCCGATGAGCTCGTGCAGCAGCGCCGAGTCGAGCACGGTGCGCGTGACGGGGCCGGCCTGGTCGAGGCTCGACGCGAGCGCGATGAGCCCGTAGCGCGAGACGCCGCCGTACGTGGGCTTGACGCCGACCGTGCCGGTGACGGCCGCGGGCTGACGGATCGAGCCGCCGGTGTCGGTGCCGATCGCGAGCGGGGCCTCGAACGCGGCGACCGCCGCCGCCGAGCCGCCGCCCGAGCCGCCGGGGATCCGGTCGAGGTCCCACGGGTTGTGGGTGTTGCCGAACGCGGAGTGCTCGGTGCTCGAGCCCATCGCGAACTCGTCCATGTTGGTCTTGCCCAGGATCGGCAGGCCCGCGGCCTTGATCCGCTCGACGAGGGTCGCGTCGTACGGCGGGACCCAGTTCTCGAGGATCTTCGAACCCGCGGTCGTCGGCAGGCCCTTGGTGACGATGATGTCCTTGACGGCGATCGGCACGCCCGCGAGCGTGTGGAGCTGCTCGCCGGCCGCGCGGCGGGCGTCGACGTCGCGCGCGGTGGCGAGCGCTTCCTCGCCGCTGACGTGCAGGAACGCGTGCACCGCGGGCTCGACGGCGGCGATCCGGTCGAGGTGGGCCTGCGTCACCTCGACGCTCGAGACGTCACCGGCCGCCAGCCGCTCGGCGAGGTCGGCGGCGGTGAGCCGCGTGAGGTCGCTCATCAGTCCTCCTCCAGGATCTGCGGGACGAGGAACTTGCCGTCGCGCGCGGCCGGGGCGCCCGCGAGGGCGTCGGCGGCGAGCAGCGGGGCCTCGGGGACGTCCGCGCGGAAGACGTTGGTGAGCGGGAGCGGGTGGCTCGTGGCGGGCACGTCGGGCGTGGCGACCTCGCTGACCCGCGCGACCGACTCGACGATCACGTCGAGCTCGCCCGCGAGACGGTCGAGCTCGGCGGGCGTCAGGTCGATCCGGGCCAGGGCTGCCACGCGCGCGACCTCGTCGCGGGAGAGGGTGGACATGGCCTGAAGTCTAGACGTGCGGGCGTCCGCGCCGGCCGACGCCCCACGGTGCGCGGCACGCCGGCGGTGCCGCACGCAGCCGCGTCCGGCGCGGTCCACGGTCGGAGGACGAATTGTTCTACAACGTTGACATACGCATGTTCCGGGCACTACCTCTGGGACCACCTGCGGCTCGTCCCGCGCCGGCCACGACGACGTGGCGGCCGGTCACGCGCCGCACCGCTCCGTCGGCGCCGGGCGCGACCCGCCCTCCGCCGACGACCGCACGGCCTCGGCGTCCCGCGCCGGGCACGCTCGCCCCGACCGCCGCACCGCCCGCTGCCCCGGGTCTTGTGAGCGCTCACATCGACCGAGAGGACGCTCATGCCCCCGCTCCCCCGTCCGGACCGCCCACGCGCACGTGCACCGCTGAGCCGGTTCGCCGCCCTCGTCGCCGCCGCCCTGCTCGCGGTCGTCGCCCTCGTCGCTTCTACCGCCCCCGCGACGGCGGTCGGCGAGGACACCGTCCGCAACCCGCTCCTGCCCAACGGGGCCGACCCCTGGCTGCAGTTCCACGACGGCAGCTACTACCTCGCGACGACGACGTGGAGCTCGCAGCTCGTCATGCGCAAGTCGCCGACGCTCGCCGGCCTGCGGACCGCCGCACCCGTGCACGTCTGGTCGGAGACCGCGGCCGACAGCGGGTTCAACTTCTGGGCGCCCGAGTTCCACCGGCTGACGGGGCCCAACGGCACCCGCTGGTACCTCATGTACACCTCCGGGACGAGCGCGAACCTCGACGGCCAGAAGCTCCGCGTGCTCGAGAGCGCGGGCGACGACCCGATGGGCCCGTACGCGTTGAAGAGCACGCCGATGCCGAGCACCTGGAACATCGACGGCAGCTACCTGACGGTCGGCAACCAGCTCTACCTGCTGTGGTCCGAGTGGCAGGGGCCCGACCAGAGCCTGTGGATCTCGCGCATGACCGACCCGTGGACCGTCACGGGCTCGCGCGTGCTCATCTCGCGGCCCACGCACAGCTGGGAGACGCAGGGCGGCCGCGTCAACGAGGCGCCCGAGGTCATCCAGCGGAACGGCCGGACGCACGTCGTCTACTCGGCGAGCTCGTGCAACACCCCCGACTACAAGCTCGGGCTGCTCACGCTCACCGGGAGCGACCCCCTGTCGGCGTCGTCCTGGACCAAGCGCTCGACGCCGGTCCTCCAGCGCGGCAACGGCGTGTACGGCCCGGGCCACAACGGGTTCTTCCGGTCCCCCGACGGGACGCAGGACTGGATCGTCTACCACGGCAACGCGTCGACCTCCCAGGGCTGCGGCGACACCCGCTCGACCCGCGTCCAGCCGTTCACGTGGGCGTCGGACGACAGCCCCGTCTTCGGCACCCCCGCCTCGACGAGCACCGACCTCGCCGTCCCGTCGGGCGAGAAGGGCCCGATCACCGCGGCCGTCGAGGGCGCCGCGTACACGCTCGTCAACCGCAGCACCGGACGCTGCGCCGGCGTGACCGGCAGCTCCGGGGCGGACGGCGCCGACGTCGCCCAGTACGGCTGCGACACCGCGTCGAGCCGCTGGGTCCTCGACCCGACCGCCGACGGGTACTACCGGCTCGTCAACAAGGCCAGCAACAAGGTCCTCGACGTCGCCGACTGCGGCTCGGTCGACGGCACGGACGTGCGCCAGTGGGCGTGGCTCGACAACCAGTGCCAGCAGTGGCAGGTCACGCCGACCACCGACGGCTGGTCGCGGCTCACCAACCGCGCGACCGGCAAGGTGCTCGACCTGGCCGGGTGCGGCGCGGCCGACGCCACGAACATCCGGACCTGGACGTCGACCGGCTCGACGTGCCAGCAGTGGCGGCTCGCCCCCGCCGGCACCGTCGCCGTCGTGAGCAGCCAGAGCGGCAAGGTGCTCGACGTCGCGGACTGCTCGACGGCCTCGGGTGCGACCGTGCGGTCCTGGGCCTGGAACGGCGCTGCGTGCCAGCGGTGGACGTTCGCGCACACCGACAACGGGTACTACCGGGTCCAGCCCGCGTCCGCGCCGGGGAGCTGCCTCGTCGTCGCCTCGGGCTCGACCGCCGACGGCGCCGGGCTGCGGCAGGGTGCGTGCTCGACGACCGGCAGCCAGTGGCGGGTCGAACCCCTCGCCGACGGCTCCGTCCGGCTCGTCGCGCGGCACAGCGGGAAGGTGCTCGACCTGTCGGGCTGCGGTCTCGCGAACGGCACCGCGCTCGTGCAGTGGCCGTGGCTCGACAACATCTGCCAGCGCTTCACGCTGCGCAGCGTCTGACGGGTGGGCTCGTCGGGGGCGGGGGCGGGGCTGGGCGTCGCCCGGTCCTCGCCCCCGGCGCGCGCCCGGCCAGGCCCGGCCCGGCCCGGCCCGGCAGACGCTGGACCCGCGCCTGTCCCCCGGGTGCTCCGAGGTCGACGCGCGGGCGGGTCAGACGCGGTCGACTGCCGCGGTGACGAGCGCGAGCAGCGCGTCGGCGTAGGCGTCGCCCGCATCGTCGGCGCGGAACCCGCGCGGCCCCCGGCCGGGGAGCTCGACCTCGACCTCGAAGCCGTCCTCGACCCGGGTCAGGCTCCGGAACGTCCCGCCCAGGAGCTCACGCAGCTGGTCCTCGCCCGGGAGCCACACCGCGTCCTCCTGGGCGACGGAGTCCAGCGCCCACTCGGTCGTGCCGTTGAACCCGAGCACCGTGCCGGTCGAGAACTCGTGCGCCTCGATCATCATGTCCGAGATCGTGTAGACCTCGCCGCTGAGGTCCGGCTGGCGCAGCGTGAAGCGGTCGCCCGAGCGCGGTCGCCAGCGCAGGCCGGCCGCGTGCAGCAGCAGGGCACGGTCCACCGAGATCATCCGCCCAGTATCCGGTGGACGGTCGCGGACCGCGCGGCGGGACGGCTGCGCGGTGCAGCGGCGGGACGCCCCCATGGCGGAGCGGCTGCGCGGCGGTGACGGCCCACCCCGGACGCAGCACGGCCGACCGCGCCGTGTCCCTAGACTCTGCGCGTGCCCACGCCCCCCGCCGACCGCCGCGCGCTGCGCGAACGTGCCCGGCGCAGCGGCAGCGTCGTCGCCCAGCGCCTGCTCGACCAGCCGCTGCGCAACCTCGGGGTCGGGGGCGCGGTCGCCCTGCTCGCGGTGACCGCGGCCTTCGGCGGCCTCGAGCCCGCCGCCGAGCCGGGCCTCCCGGCCGTCGCCGTCGGCGAGCCGGTCGAGGCCGGCCCGTTCGAGCTGACCCTCGAGAAGGTGCTCTGGGTCGACGAGCTGCCGGGCGTGAAGCCCGGCGAGGGCAACCGCTGGCTCGCGCTCACCGCGACGGTCACGAACACGAGCGAGCGGACCGCCACGTCGGCGAACCTGCGGAACACGCTCGGGCTCACCGGGGTCGAGGGGCTCGTCGAGCCGCCCGACGCGGGCACGGACCGCGTCCTGTCGTCGCGGCGGCTGCTGCTCGCAGACGCCTCCGACCTCTCCCCCGTCCAGCCGGGGCTCGACTACGAGCTCGTGTTCCTGTTCGAGCACGACGCGTCCCTCCCGCCGCCCGAGGAGGTCACGGTCCAGGTCGTCGGGCACACGTGGCGCTCGAGCACGATCACACCCGACGTCGCGTGGTTCGACCCCACGGTGGTCGCCGAGGCGACGCTCGCGATGCGCGAGGCCGTCGACGAGGGCGGCGCGGACGAGGGCGGCGCCGAGGAGGGCGACGCGTGAGCACCACGAGCGGCTCCGGGGGCGCACGCCCGTGGACGCAGAGGATCGGTGTCGTCGCGCTGGTCCTCGCCGCGCTCGCGACCGGGCGCGCGATCACGCACTCCTTCCCCGTCGAGGGCCGGATCGAGGCGCCGTTCGTCCGTGACTCCGCGGTCGGCGAGCCGGTACGGCTCCGCTACGCCGACGTCGAGGCGGGCGAGCCGGCCGGCGCGCGCGAGCTGGACGCCGGCGGTACCACGCTCACGAGTCCGGGCGTCTGGCTCGTCGTCCCGGTCCGGATGACCGCCCGGGGCGAGCCGCGGACGCTCGCGTACGCCGCCGTGCGCGGCTCGGACGGGACGCTCTACGTCGCCGGCGGGTTCGGTCGCGGCGGCTTCGCGCCCGGGACGGCGCAGCCGGGCGTCCCTCGGGAGGCCGACGTCGCCGTCGAGCTGCCCGCGGACGCCGTCGCGGGGGCGCACCTGCTCCTGGCGCTCGACCCCGACGACCACCGGCGCGACGACCTCGCGGACATCGACCTCGGCCTCACGCAGGCGGACGTCGAGCGCTGGACCGACGGCGCGCCTCCGGTCACGTTCCGCGACGCCGCCGACGCCGGCGCCACGGCGTCCGCCGACGCGTCCGGGGACGGGTCGTGAGCGGCCGCCGCGACTGGTGGCGCCGCAACCGCTGGGCGCTCGCGGCGCTGCCCGTGGCTCTCGTCGCGGCACTGGCTGCGAGCTCCGACCGCGTCGCCACGTACTACTGGCACGCCGGGCTGCACGACGCACGCACCGCGGGGCACGGCGAGTGGTTCGAGCTGCACGACGAGTACACCGATGGCAAGGGCACGCACGAGCGCGTCGTCCGGGTCCGTCTCGACCGCACCGCCGTCCTCACCCCCGCCGCTCTCCGCCAGGTCAGGGTCGAGGTGCCGAGCGGGGCCCGCGCCGTGCAGGTCACGCTGAGCCTCGAGGCCGACCCCGACCTGCCCCTCGCGCTCTGCCGCCTCGCGCTGCGGGACGCGGACGGGACGCGCTACGACTACCAGCGGCCCGGTGCGGGCGAGGTGACCACGGCCCGGCCGATGTCGCCGTGCGTCCCGGGCGACACGCCAGGCCCGTCCGAGTCGCTGGGACGGCTCGACGAGGTGCTGTCGGCGGACGAGCGGGACCCCCGCCCACGGTCCTGGACCGTCGAGCCGGTCGTCGTCGTGCCGGACGACGCCCGCGTCGACGAGGTCCTGCTCTGGTGGCGTGAGCCGGTCTACGTCGCGCTCGACGTCGACTGAGCGCGCGGCTTCTTCGTCAGGTCCACGCGCTGCGTCGCGCGGAGCATGCGGTCGACGGCTGCGGCCAGGAGCGTCATCGTCACGGTGAGCCCGGCCGCGCGCACGACCGTGATCGTGTGCGGTGAGAAGGCGAGCCAGGTAGCGAGGTCCTGCGGCCCGAGCGCGGCGCGCAGCACGAGGTGCAGGACCTCCTCGAGGCGGGTCGAGGCCAGGAACGCCAGCCCGAACACGAGCATCGGCCCCAGGCCGGCCATCGCGAGCGTGCGCAGCCCCCCGACGAGGCCCTGGAAGCGGCCGCGGACGTCCCCGATCACCTGCCCGACGAGCTCCCCGCCCCACCGGCGCACCGGCGTGGGCAGCGCCTCGAGCACCCGCACGCCGCGGCGCGCCGGCGCGGGCGGCGGCGTGAGCTTGTGCCCGTACACGATCGCGCCGACCGTGAGCCACGCGAGCGGGACGACGACGAGGTCGTCGAACGACCCCAGCACGCCACCGGCCCACGCGACGACCGCGTCGACGGGTCGCGCGACCGGACCGAGGAGGTCGAGGACGTCGAGCCACCACGTCGTCACCACGTCGATCGCGCGGCGACCCTCGACCCACGCCCACGCGGTCTCCTTGTAGCCCGTCAGGTACCGCGCGAGCGTCGCCATCCAGAACACCTCGACGTAGGCCCCGACGTAGCCGAGCGGCGTCGCGTGCACGCGGCCCTCCAGGCGCGCGAGCCCCCACCGCAGCGCCATCGCGACGAGCACGACCCCCACCGCGAGCGCACCGGACCCGACGAATGCCCGGTCGGCGTCGATGGCGTCGGCCGCGCCGTAGAGAAGGCCGGCGTTCTCGACGTGCTGGCGGCCCGTGATCGTGTTCACGTAGCGGTACGTGTCCTCGGCGAGCAGCCCGTAGGAGGCGTACACCGCGAGGAACGGGACGAGCACGCTCGCGAGCAGGTCCACGAGGCGGCGCTCGCGGCCGGTCGTGCCGTCGAGCGGTGCACGCGCACCCGCGGCGCGGGCGAGCCCCGGCAGGTCCTCGCGCAGGACGTGGAGCATGATCACGATCGAGGCGACCGACGCGAGCGGGGCGAGCATCAGCACCGCGACGCCCAGCGTGTTGCTCCAGCCGCTCACGTTCACCGCCGCCCACAGCGCGCCCATGCGCGCCGCACCGCCGAGCAGGGCGATGGTGAGCAGCAGCGGCCAGTGCCCCACCCACAGCCGGGCCGCCGCGGCGACGACGGAGACGAGCTCGCGCACCGAGGGGCGGACGGCGGCGAGCCGGCGGGAGCCCGGGGG
>NZ_BJLR01000032.1 GCF_006538745.1 Cellulomonas cellasea
CGGCGAGCCGGCGGGAGCCCGGGGGCGCGACCGGCACCGGCACGTGCTCGGCGGCACCGGTCGGCGTGGCGTCCGTCATCGCTGCTGCTCCCGTGTCTCGGTGGGGCCGGTCCGTCCCGTCGGGCCGGTCGACCCGGAGGGCTGGTCCGGCCGGTCGGGCCGGTCGGGCCGGTCGGGCCGGTCGGGCCGCTCGGGCTGGTCGGGCCGGTCGGGCCGGTCGGGCTGGTCGGGCTCGTCGGGCTGGTCGGCGGAGTCCGGCTGGTGGGCCGGCCGGACTCCGCGCAGCGGGTCCGGGTGGTCGGCCGGGTGGTCGGCCGGGTCCCGCTGGTCGGCGCACAGCCTAGGGGCACCGCGACGGGGAACCGGGCGCGCCGGACGTGCAGGCCCGGGTTCCGGTGGTCCGGCGTGCCTGCGGCCGTGCGACGACCGGGCGGTTCAGCAGCCGCCCGTGGGCGTGGCGGGGGCTGCGCCGGTCGACGGTCGTTCGCAGTACTCGTAGACCTCCGCGGCCTGGAACCCGGCACCGAGGTAGAGCGCGCGGGCGCCGACGTTGTGCTCCTCGACCTGCAGGAACGCTCGCGTCGCCCCCCGGTCGGCCGCGTCGCGCAGCGCGAGCTCGGTGAGCCGGCGGCCGAGACCGCGGCGGCGACCGCGCTCGGCGACCATGAGGCACGACAGCCCGACCCACTCCCCGGCCGGTGCCGCGCGGATCACGCCGACCACCCCGTGCTCGTCAGACGCCGTGGCGTAGCGCGCAGCGGCGCCGCCGACGACCCGGCGGGCGAGGTCGAGGTCGACTCCGCCGCCCGCCTTGACCGCGAGCCAGCCCCGCAGCCAGTCGTCGTCGGGTGCGTCGGCGAAGGTGACGACGGGCTCGCCCGGCCGACGAGCCGCCGGTCCCGGCCGCGCGGCAGCGGTGCCGTCGTCGGTCCGCGCCGCCGCACCGTCGTCCTCCCGCGGGGGCGCCGCCACGGGCCGCACCAGCACGGACGTGCGGGAGACGGTCGTGTACCCGCGGGCCGCGAGCCTGCTCGCGAGGTCGGCCGGACGGCTCGCGGGGCACACCCGGAACACCGAGGGCAGCCCCGCCGTCGCGTACCGCTCCTCGACCGCGGCGATCGCGGCGTCGACGTCCGCCGGCTCCCCCCGCGCGACGACGCTGTTGGCCCGGCGCGTGAACCCGCCGGACAGCCCGAGCCGCCACGGTCCGACGTCGGCCGCCTCGACCGGGCGCCACGTCGACGTCTCGACCTCGGCGCCGGGCGCCTGCGGTGCGTCCCACACGTGCACGCGGACGTGCACGCCCTCGTGCTGCCAGTCGCGCGCGGGCACCGGGACGAAGCCGAGGCGCCGGTAGAGCCGCTGGGCCGACCGCATGGCGTCGAACGTCGAGAGGACGACGCGGCGGTGCCCGGACGTGACGGCGTGGTCGAGCGCCGCGCGCATGAGCGCCTCGGCGACCCCGCGCCGGCGCGCCTCCGGGGCGACGGCGAGCATCCGGATCTCGGCCTCGCCCGGCTCTGCGACCTCCGCGTAGGACGTGCCGGCCGGGGCGAGCGTCACGGTGCCGACGACGACTCCGTCGGTGTCGGTGCCCGCATCGGTGTCCTCGTCCCCGTCGGCCGGCTCGACGCCGGGCGCCGCCGGCACGAGGGCCACGAGCAGCACCGCCTCGCCAGCCCGGCGCTCCGCGTCCCGGAGCTCGACGGTGTAGTCGTCGTCCGGGCTCAGCAGGCGGTCCGCGTGGTAAGCCTCGGCCGTGAGCGCGCCCACGTCGCGCAGCTCGTGCACGCCGGTCGCGACGCGGACCCGCACGTCACCCACGCGGCAGCTCCTCGGCGTCGTCCGGCTCGTCGCCCGCGCCGTCGTGCGTGGCGCCCGCACCGTCGGCAGCGTGAGCGTCACCGCCCGCCACTGCAGCACCCGACCCGCCGTCGTCGGACCGGGCGTCGTCCGCCCCGGCGCCGTCCTCCGCCGTGTCGATCGCAGCAGCGTCCCCCGCCACGGCGGAGCCGTCGGCCCCGTCCTCGGATGCGTCCTCCGCCGGCGTGTCCCCCACCCCCGCGGGCCCGTGCTCGAGCAGCGCCACGAAGCCCGCCTCGTCCAGGATCCGCAGCCCGAGCTCGCGCGCCTTGGCCTCCTTCGACCCGGCGTTCTCCCCCACCACGACGTAGTCGGTCTTCTTCGACACGCTGCCCGACGCCTTCCCGCCGCGCGCGATGATCGCCTCCTTCGCGCCGTCCCGGCTCAGCCCCTCGAGGCTTCCGGTCACGACGACCGTGAGGCCGGTCAGCGTGCGCGGCACGGACGCGTCGCGCTCGTCGGCGAGCCGGACGCCGGCGTCGCGCCACTTCCGGACGATCTCGCGATGCCAGCGCTCGTCGTCGGACGCCGCGTCGGGCTGGTCGAACCACGCCCGGACCGCGGCGGCGATCGTCGGCCCGACCCCCTCGGTCGAGGCCAGCTCCTCCTCGCTCGCCGCCTCGATCGCGTCGAGCGAGCCGAACTCGGTCGCGAGCGCCCGGGCGGCGGTCGGCCCGACGTGGCGGATCGACAGCGCGACGAGCACGCGCCACAGCGCGGTGTCCTTCGCCTTCTCGAGGTTCGCGAGCAGGTTCTCCCCGACGGCGTTGAGGTCGCCTGCCTCGCGCTGGCGGCCCTTGACCTTGGACCTCGTCGAGAGCACGAACTGCGGGACGCGGCGCAGCGCGTCGGCGTCGAGCGCGAACAGGTCGCCCTCGTCGGTCAGGACGCCCGCGTCGAGCAGGCTCGCGGCGGCCTCCCAGCCGAGCGCCTCGATGTCGAAGGCCCCGCGCGAGGCGACGTGGAACACGCGCTCGCGCAGCTGCGACGGGCACGAGCGGCTGTTGGGGCAGCGCAGGTCGACGTCGCCCTCCTTGGCCGGCGCGAGCGCGGTGCCGCATGAGGGGCAGTGCGTCGGCATCTCGAACGCGCGCTCGGTGCCGTCGCGCAGGTCGACGACGGGTCCGACGATCTCCGGGATGACGTCCCCGGCCTTGCGGAGCACGACCGTGTCGCCGATGAGCACGCCCTTGCGCGCGACCTCGCTCGCGTTATGGAGCGTGGCCATCGCGACGGTCGAGCCGGAGACGAGCACGGGCTCCATGACGCCGTACGGGGTGACGCGCCCGGTGCGGCCGACGTTGACCCGGATGTCGAGGAGCTTCGTGTTGACCTCCTCGGGCGGGTACTTGTACGCGATGGCCCAGCGCGGGGCGCGACTCGTCGACCCGAGCCGGCGCTGCAGGGCGATCTCGTCGACCTTGAGCACGATGCCGTCGATCTCGTGCTCGACGTCGTGCCGGTGCTCGCCGTAGTGGTCGATCATCTGCTGCGCCTCGGGCAGCCCCGGGACCACGCGCGTGTGCCCGGACACGGGGACGCCCCATCCCGCGAGCAGGTCGTACACCTGCGACTGGCGTTCGAGGCCCACGCCGCCGGAGCCGGGGCCCCACCGCAGCGCCCCGATGCCGTGCGCGTACACCCGCAGGTCGCGGGACGCGGTCACGCGCGGGTCCTTCTGCCGCAGCGAGCCTGCGGCGGCGTTGCGGGGGTTGGCGAACGGCGCCTTGCCCGCGGCGACCTGTGCGGCGTTGAGGTCCGCGAACGCCTCGACGGGGAAGAACACCTCGCCGCGCACCTCGATGAGCTCGGGGTGCGTCGCCGGGTCCCCCGCGAGGACCTGCGGGACGGTGCTGATGGTCCGGACGTTGAGCGTGACGTCCTCGCCGGTCCGTCCGTCGCCGCGCGTGGCCGCGCGCACGAGCCGGCCGTTCTCGTAGAGCAGGGCGATCGCGAGCCCGTCGATCTTGAGCTCGCACAGGTAGTGCAGGCCGCCGTCGGGGACCGTCTCGAGGTCGCGGTGCACGCGCTCGGCCCACGCCGCGACGTCCTCGGCGGAGAACGCGTTGTCGAGCGAGAGCATGCGCTCGACGTGGTCGACCGCGGTGAACTCGGTCGAGAAGGTGCCGCCGACCTTCTGGGTGGGCGAGTCGGGCGTGCGCAGGTCCGGGTGGGCGTCCTCGAGCGCTTCGAGCCGGCGGAGCGTCTCGTCGTACTCGGCGTCGCTGATCGTCGGCGCGTCGCGCACGTAGTAGGCGAACTGTGCGTCGCGCACCCGGTCGGCGAGCTCGGTCCACTCGCGCTGCACCTCGGGCGGCGCGGCGTCGCGGGCCGCGCCCGGGGCTGCGGCGTCCTGCGACGCGGGGAGGTCGGCGGCGGGCGGGGTCGCGGTGCTCACCGGCACATCATCGCAACGCCCACCCACGCACCGCGCTCCCGGCGCGCGCGTCCGCAGACGCGCGCGAGCGGGCTCAGCCCCGCCGGCCCGCCACGAGCACCGCCGCGACGAGCCCGATGCCCCCGAGCGCCGCGACCGCCGCCCCGCCGAACACCGCGGTCGACGAGCGCTGCACGACGACCTCGCGCGCCTGGCCGTCGACGGTCCACGTGCAGATCGCCTGCGGCGGGAACGCGGTGTACCGGATGTCGGTGCCGTCGGCGGCAGCGTCGTACGCGGCGAGGCACGGCTCGTCGAGCACGGCCCCGGCGCGCAGCGTCCCGACCCCGAGCGAGATCCACAGCACGGCGAGCGTGAGGATCCCCACGAGCGCGACGCCCGAGCCGACGAGCAGCAGCAGCGCGCGACGGCGTGGCTCGAGGCGGGGGCTCGCGCCGGGTGCGCTCATGTCGGGGGTCATCCTTCGGCTCGCTCGGCGACGATCAGGGCGGCACGCACCGTACCGGCGAGCGCACCGCGGGCGTCGTCGGGGGTCGCGCCGGCACCGGCGGGCGGCGCGAGCACGACGACGTCGCGCAGCCGCTCGGCGGGCAGCCCGATGCGCCGCCACGGCTCGAGCAGCACGGCGGCCTGACCGGCGACGTCGGGTCCCGCGCACTGCGAGGACGCCTGCGGCGGGAGCTCGGCCCACAGCGCGGTGCCGCGCTCGACGAACTCGGCGACCCGCTCCCAGGCCCGCTCGTCGAAGCCGCCGACCGCGAGCGCGACGGCGTCGGCCCCGGAGTCGGCGACCGAGGCGATCGAGGACCAGGCCGACCCGCCGTGCACGACGACGCGCTCCGCCCCCGCGGCGCCGGCCCCGCGCAGCGCTCCGGTCACCGCGCGCAGCCGCTCGGCCGCGACCGGGGCGCGCACGGGCCGCAGCGCGGAGTAGCCGGAGAAGCTGGGCAGCACGCCCGCGACGACCTGCGCGAGCAGCGGCTCGTGCAGCACGACGGAGAGCGCCGCCCCGGGCACCGCGCGCCGGACCGCGGCCAGGTGCTCGACGAGCCCGGCCCCGAGCGACTCCGCGAGCTCGCTCACCGCGCCGGCGTCCGCCAGCACGCGGTCGCCGCGCGCGAGGTAGAGCGACGCCGCGAGCGTGAGCGGCCCGACGACGGGCACCACGAGCGGCCCGGTGTACCCGTGCGCGGCGACGGCGAGCACGTCGAGGCCCTCGCGCACGAGCGCCCGCGCCCGCGACTCGTCGTGGCCCGGTCGATCGGCGAGCTTCCAGCCGTGCACGCCGAGCTCGACGGGCATGTCGACGAGCAGCGCCGCGGCCTGCGCGGTGGCGTCCGCCCACGGACCGCGCGCCGGCAGTCGCACGAGGAACGGCAGCCCGTCGAGCCCCTCGGGGGTGTCCGCGAGGTCGCCGACGACGACGCTCTGCGCGTCGAGCAGGTCCTCGCCGGGCCAGACCGGGTGCCCGCTGACGCCCGTCACGCGCGGTGCGCCGGGGTCGTCGCCGCGTCGGGCGTCGGCGCCTCGGGAACCGTGACCGCGGGAACCGGCACCGCGGACGTCCGCACCGCGGGCGTGGTGGACGCCACCGTGGCCTGGCCGAGCACGCGCGTGCCGTCGTACAGCACGAGCGACTGGCCGGGCGCGACGCCGTGCAGCGAGCGCTGCGGGCCGTCGACGGTCACGTCGACCTCGACCGCCCCGCCGTCGAGCACCCGGGCGCGCGCCGCGACGGGCACGCCGTGCGCGCGCACCTGCACGGCGCACCCGAACCACCCGGGGCCGGGCTCGGTGAACCAGACGGCCTGCTCCCCCGCGATGCCCGCGACCTCGAGCGCCTCGACGGGCCCGACGACGACGCGCCGGTTCACCGGCTCGACCGCGAGCACGTACCGGGGCCGCCCGTCGGGCGCGGGCCGTCCGATCGCGAGGCCCTTGCGCTGCCCGACGGTGTACGCGTACGCCCCGTCGTGCGCGCCCAGGACCGTGCCGTCGGCGTCGACGATGTCGCCGGGCTGCGAGCCGAGCCGGTCGCGCAGGAACCCCTGCGTGTCCCCGTCGGCGACGAAGCAGATGTCGTACGAGTCGGGCTTGGCCGAGACCGAGAGCCCACGCGCGGCGGCCTCGGCCCGCACCTCGTCCTTGGACGTGACCTCGCCGAGCGGGAACATCGCGCGGGCGAGCCGGTCGGGGCCCATCACGGCGAGCACGTACGACTGGTCCTTGGCGGCGTCGCGGGAGCGGTGCAGCTCGCGCGTGCCGTCGGGGCGGGTCACGACGCTCGCGTAGTGGCCCGTGCAGACCGCGTCGAAGCCGAGCGCGAGCGCCTTGTCGAGCAGCGCCTCGAACTTGATGTGCTCGTTGCAGCGCACGCACGGGTTGGGCGTGCGGCCCGCGGCGTACTCGCTGAGGAAGTCGGCGACGACGGTGTCCTCGAACCGCTCGGACAGGTCCCACACGTAGTACGGGATGCCGAGCACGTCGGCGGCGCGCCGCGCGTCGCCGGCGTCCTCGATCGAGCAGCAGCCGCGCGAGCCGGTGCGGAACTGGTCGCGCGTGCGCGAGAGCGCCATGTGGACGGCGACGACGTCGTGCCCGGCGTCGACCGCGCGTGCCGCGGCGACGGCCGAGTCGACGCCCCCGGACAGGGCCGCGAGGACGCGCATCAGCGGGCCCCGCTCGGCTGGCGGTGCCCACGGTCGGCGCGGTCGGACCGGCCCGCGAGGCCCGCGGCTCGCGCCCGGTCGACGACCCCGGGCAGCGCGGTCAGCAGCGCGTCGACGTCGGCCCGCCTCGAGGTGTGGCCGAGCGAGAACCGCAGCGCGCCGCGCGCGTCGTCCTCGTCGACCCCCATCGCGAGCAGCACGTGGCTCGGTCGCGGGACGCCCGCCTGGCACGCCGACCCCGTCGAGCACGCGACGCCGGCCGAGTCGAGCAGGTACAGCAGCGAGTCGCCCTCGCAGCCGGGGAAGGTGAAATGTGCGTTGGCGGGCAGCCGCCGGGCGGCGTCCTCGGGGCCGCGCAGCACCGCGCCCGGGACGGCCGCGCGCACGCCCGCGACGAGCGCGTCCCGCAGCTCGGTGAGCCGCTGCGCGGTGGCCTCGCGGGCCGCGACCGCGGAGTCGACGGCGACCGCGAACGACGCGATCGCGGGCGCGTCCAGCGTCCCCGAGCGGACCCCGCGCTCCTGCCCGCCGCCGTGCAGGACGGGCGTGAGCTCGAGCCCGCGGCGGGCGAGCAGCGCCCCGACGCCGCCGGGGCCGCCGACCTTGTGCCCGCTGACGGTGAGCGCGTCGAGCCCCGACGCCGCGAAGTCGACCGGCACCTGGCCCACGGCCTGGACCGCGTCGGCGTGCACCGGGATGCCGTGGCGGCGCGCGAGCGAGACGACGTCGTGCAACGGCTGCAGCGCTCCCACCTCGTTGTTCGCCCACATCACGGAGATCAGCGCGACCTGCTCGGCGTGCTCGTCGAGCTCGGCCCGCAGCGCGTCGAGGTCGAGCACCCCGTCCGCGTCGACCGGCAGGAGCACGATCTCGGCACCCGCGTGCTCGGCCATCCAGAAGGCGGGGTCGAGCACCGCGTGGTGCTCGACCGCGGAAACGAGGATGCGCCGGCGCGAGGGGTCGTGCGTGCGCCGCCCCCAGAACAGCCCCTTGACCGCGAGGTTGTCCGCCTCGGTGCCCCCACCGGTCACGACGACCTCGCTCGGGCGCGCGCCGAGGGCGGCCGCGAGGCGCTCGCGCCCCTCCTCGACGGTGCGCCGCGCCGCCCGTCCGGCGGCGTGCAGCGACGACGGGTTGCCGGTCCGGACCAGGTGCTCGGTGAGGACGGCGACCGCCTCGGGGAGCATCGGCGTGGTCGCCGCATGGTCCAGATAGACACTCACCTGCACGAGTGTACGAACCGCGCTGGCAGGATGTGTGCGTGAGTCCCGACGCCGTCTACCCCTCGCCGCTCGCCTTCAGCGGTCAGCGCCTCGACTGGCGCGACCTGCCGCGGGCCGTGCGCGCGCGCATCGCGGAGCTCGCGGGGTCCCAGGTGAGCGCCGAGACGAGCGCGACGACGGGGTTCAGCCCGGGTTTCGCGGCGGTCCTCGAGCTCGCGGACGGGCGCGGGGTGTTCGTCAAGGCGGTCTCCCCGGAGCAGAACCCGACGTCGCCCGAGTTCGCCCGCGCCGAGATCCGTGCGGCGGCGGCGCTCCCGCCCGAGGTCCCCGCGCCGCGGCTGCTGTGGTTCGACGAGGACGGCGACTGGGTCCTGCTGGGCTTCGAGGTCTCGCACGGGCGCCCGCCGCTGCTGCCGTGGGACCCGGAGGAGCTCGCGCTCGTGCTCGACGCGCTCGTGCCGCTGGCCCACGCCCAGCCGCTGCCCGGCCACCGGCTGCCGCGCACGGACGACCTGCTCGCGCCCGACTTCACCGGCTGGCGCTCGCTCGCCCGGTGGCCGCAGGACGAGCTCGAGGGCGCGGCACGCCTGGCCGGCGACCTCGGCCGGTGGGCGCACGAGCACCTCGACGACCTGGTGCGGTGGGAGCAGGACGCGCTGCGGGTGTGCGCGGGCGACGCGCTCGTGCACGGGGACCTGCGGGCCGACAACATCATGATCGACCGGGACCGGAACCGGGTCGCGCTCATCGACTGGCCGCACGCGAGCGTCGGGGCCCCGTGGCTGGACCTGGCCTTCATGCTCCCGAGCATCGCGATGCAGGGCGGCGGAGACCCGCAGGAGATCTTCTGGTCGCACCCGGTCTCCGAGGGCGTCAGCCCCGCGGACCTGCGCGCCGGTCTGGCCGGGCTCGCGGGCTTCTTCGCGTACGGGTCGCTGCAGCCGGCGCCCCTGGGGATCCCGAACCTGCGCCGGTTCCAGCGGGCGCAGGGCGCGCAGGCGCTCGCGTGGCTGCGGGACCTCGCCTGACCTGCTCGGCGCGAAACTTTCGCATGTGAGCGCGCTCATCGCCGCCCCAGCTCGACACGCCAGGACCGCCGGGTAGCCGACGCCGCGTCCGCCCGGGACTGACGAGATCACCCGATGCCGCGCGATGGCCCCTCGTCCGATCTCCACCGGTGAAGATCGCACCAAAGGGTTTCAGCACCTCGACACGCCTCCGCGGCGCCCGGACGCTCGGGTCGACCGGGAAGGATCCCGGGAAGAAGGGCGATAGTTTCGCGGTCTCCTCGATGGCGAGGCGTCGCCTCCACCTGGAGGGAGAGCCCTGGTGACCAGATCGGGCCGCTCGAAGAACCGCTCGACGGTCGTCGTCCTGGCGGTGGTCGCGCTCGCGGCCGCCGCGGCGGTCGCCGACATCCCCCGCGCCGGGACCGCCCACGCGGCGCCGTTCGCGTCCGCCGTCGAGAACGAGGGCGCCGGCTGCGCGGTGCCGGCCCTCCCCGACGCCGGCTCGCTGCCGACGAACGCGAGGCTCCCCGACCCCTTCCAGCGGCTCGACGGCACCCGCATCGCCTCGCGCGCCGACTGGCGGTGCCAGCGCGAGCTGACCCGGCGGCTCGCCGAGAGGTTCGTCTACGGCGAGAAGCCCGCGAAGCCGACCGTCTCCGGGACCGTCTCGCGGACCGGCATCACCGTGAACACGTCTCACCAGGGCCGCAGCTCGAGCTTCTCCGCGAAGGTCGACCTCCCGAGCGGCACCGGCCCGTTCCCCGCCGTGATCGTCTACGGCAGCTTCGGCGGCGACACCGCCACGATCAAGGCCTCCGGCGCCGCCGTGATCAGCTACGACCCCTACGCCGTCGGCAAGGAGGGCACCGGGCGCGCGAACAAGCAGGGAGCGTTCTACACGCTCTACGGCTCGTCGAGCAGCACGGGCCTCCTGATGTCCTGGGCGTGGGGCGTGAGCCGGATCATCGACGTGATCGAGCAGTCGGGCGGCACGATCCTGAAGGCCGACGCGACCGGCGTCACCGGCTGCTCGCGGTTCGGCAAGGGTGCCTTCGTCGCGGGAGCGTTCGATCAGCGCATCGCGCTCACGATGCCCATCGAGTCGGGCAGCGCAGGCGTGCCGATCTTCCGCGGCATCCCCGGCGAGGGCGCCCAGAGCCTGAGCAGCGCCTACGGCGAGCAGCCCTGGCTCGGCGACGCGTTCGGCACGTTCACGGGCGGCCCGGCCCGGCTGCCGATCGACACCCACCAGGTCGTCGGGCTCGTCGCCCCGCGCGGGCTGCTGATCATGGACAACCCGCACATCGCCAACCTGGGCCCGCGGTCCGCGAGCGTCGCTGCGCTCGGCGGCGCGGAGGTCTACCGGGCGCTCGGCGCGGGCGAGAACATCACCTACTGGTCCGACGTGCAGGACGGCAGCCACTGCGCCAACCGCGCCGAGTGGCGCACGCCGCTGCAGCAGAGCATCCAGAAGTTCCTGCTCGGCACGGGCAGCGCACCGGGCGCGATGCGCATCTCGAGCCGCGCGCAGGGCAACCTCGCGGAGTGGCGCACCTGGCAGACGCCGACCCTCCCCGCGGGCCCCGAGCCGACGCCCACGGTGACCGCGACGCCGACCCCCACGGTCACCCCAGAGCCGACGCCCACCCCGACGCCCACCTCCGAGCCGACCCCGACCACGGACCCGGGGGCCGTCTGCACCGCGACCACGTCCGTCCAGCAGTGGAACGGCGGGTTCGTGGTGAGCGTGCGCGTGACCGCCGGCTCGGCGGCCATCCGCGGCTGGGACGTCGGCCTGACGCTCCCGGGCGGCGCGGCGATCACGAACGTCTGGAACGCCGAGCGCAGCGCGGCCTCGGGGGCGGTCCGGCTGAGCAACGTCGCGTGGAACGGCGCCCTCGCCGCCGGGCAGGCGACCGAGCTCGGCTTCCAGGCCACGGGCACCGGGAGCGGGATCAGCGCGACCTGCACGGCCCGCTGACCGACGACGACGGGCCGGTGCGACGGGGTCACCCCCACCGCACCGGCCCGTGCGTGCGTCGCGCGCCGGGCGGTCAGCCCTGGAGCCGCCGCAGCTCGGCCGCGGTCTGCGGCAGCACGGTGAAGAGGTCGCCCACGATGCCGTAGTCCGCGATCTCGAAGATCGGCGACTCGGGGTCGGAGTTCACGGCGACGATCGTGCCCGACGACTGCATCCCGCCGCGGTGGTGCACCGCGCCCGAGACGCCCGCGCCGATGTAGAGCTTGGGGGCGATCGTGACGCCGGTCTGGCCGATCTGGGCGTCGTGCCCGATCCAGCCCTCGTCGGTCGCGACGCGCGTGGCGCCGACCGCTCCGCCGAGCACGTCGGCGAGCTCCTCGACCGCGGAGAAGTCGCCGTTGGTGCCGCGGCCGCCGACCACGACGACCTGCGCCTCGCCGAGCGCCGGGCGGTCGGACGCGACGCGCTCCGTGTGCTCGACGACGCTCGCCCGGCCGGCCGCCTCGCTCACGGCGACGATCAGCCGCTCGATCGCGGGGACCGTCGCGGCGTCCGCGGGGACGGGCTGCACCGAGTTGGCCTTGAGCGCGACGACCGCGAGCGCGGTGCGGATCGCGCAGCGCGTGGTCCACGTGCCCGCGAACACCGTCTTGGCGGCCACGACGCGGCCCTGGTCGTCGACCTCGGCGCCCGAGGCGTCGACGACGACCCCGGCGCGCGCCGCGACACCGACGCGCGCGGCGACCTCCTTGTTCTCGAACGACGAGGTCAGCAGCAGCGCCGCGGCGCCGGTGCCGGCCGCGAGCGCCGTGAGGCCCTCCGCGACGACCGGGCTGAGCCGCGCGTCGGCGGACCCGAGGTCGAGCACGTGCACGGCCTCGACGCCGTGCTCGCCGAGCTGGGCGAGCGTGGCGTCGTCGGGCCCGGCGGCCGCGGGGGTGCCGGCCGCGGCGACCCACGCGCCGTGCACCGGGCCGAGGCTGCGGGCGATGGTCAGGAGCTCCAGGACGGTCGTGCGCAGGGCGCCGGTCGACGCGTGGTCGAGCAGCACGAGCACGGGGCCGGTCAGGGTCGTCGTCATGATGGTGCGGTCCTCCGGGACTCGGTGCTCAGACCAGCTTGTTCTCGACGAGCCACGCGGCGAGCCGCAGGCCCGCCTCGCCGTCGTCGTTGACGAGCACGCGGTTCTCGCGCGGCGGGCGCGGCGCGGCCTCGACGACCTCGGTCCACGCGGCGTCGCCGCCGACCGACGCGGGGTCGACGCCCAGGTCGGCGAGCGTCAGGACGTCGACGGGCTTCTTGCGGGCGGCCATGATGCCCTTGAAGTTCGGATAGCGCGGGTCGTTCGCCTGGTCGGTGACCGAGACGAGCGCCGGGAGCGGCGCGGTGAGCACCTCGCTCGCGTGGTCGAGCTCGCGGCGCACCGTGACGGCGCCGTCGGCGACGGTGAGCTCGGCGGCGAGCGTGAGCTGCGGCAGGTCGAGCTCCGCGGCGAGTGCGCTCGGCAGCAGCGACGTCAGGCCGTCGAGCCCCGCCATGCCCGTGACCACGAGGTCGACGGGCGCGTCCGCGCCGATTCGGCGGATCGCGGCCGCGAGCACCGTCGCGGTCCCGAAGACGTCCGACCCGGCGACCGCGTCGTCGAGCACGTGAACGGCCTGCTCGGCACCCATCTGCAGGCCCTTGCGGACCGCGTCGACCGCGTCGTCCGGTCCGACCGTGAGCGCGACCACCTCCCCGCCGTGCTCCTCGACGAGCGCGAGCGCCGCCTCGAGGGCGTTCTCGTCGAGCTCGTTCAGCGTCCCGTCCCCCTGGTCACGGACGACGCGACCGTCGGGTCCGAGCGCCCGCTCCGACTGGATGTCCGGCACGTGCTTGACGCACACCACGATTCTCACGCGCGGAACGTTACCCGCACCGGCCGAGGTCACCCACCGGGTGTCCAGTGCCGGAAACGTCGGGGGTTCACAATGGGCGCCGTGCACCACGCCGAACCGCCCCTGGACCCCGCCGCCCGCCGCCGCCGGCCCGTGCCCCCGCTCGGCGTCCACGTCGTCGACGGGGGCGTGAGCGTCGCCGTGCGCGCGCCGCACGCGCACGCCGTCGACCTGTGCCTGCTCGACCCGGCGCCGGGCGGCGCCGACACCCCGTGGGCGGAGCGCCGGGTCCGCCTCGACGGGCCCGAGCACGGCGTGTTCTGGGCCTACGTCGACGGCGTCGCGCCCGGTCAGCGGTACGGGTTCCGGGCGCACGGCGCGTGGGACCCCGTCGGCGGCCACCGCTACAACCCCGCGAAGCTGCTCGTCGACCCGTACGCGCGCGGGCTCGTCGGCGACGTCGCGCACCGGCCCGAGACGTACGGGCACGTGGTCGGCGACGACCTGGTGGGCGACCCCTACGGTCCGGCGGACCCGCGCGACTCCGCGGCGCACGTGCCGCACGCGGTCGTCGTCGACACCGGCGCGGTGCGCGCGCTGTCCCCCGACCCCGCGGCCAACCGCCCGCACGTGCCGTGGCCCGAGACGGTCGTCTACGAGGCGCACGTGCGCGGGCTCACGCAGCGGCTGCCCACGGTGCCGCCCGAGCTGCGCGGCACGTACGCGGGCCTCGCGCACCCCGCGACGCTCGACCACCTGCTCTCGCTCGGCGTCACGGCGGTCGAGCTGCTCCCGGTGCACGCGTCCGCGTCGGAACCGCACCTGCTCGACAAGGGGCTGACCAACTACTGGGGCTACAACACCCTCGGGTTCTTCGCGCCGCACGCCGCGTACGCGACGCAGGCCGCGCGCGACGCCGGCCCGGCCGCGGTGCTCGCCGAGGTCCGCTCCGCCGTGCACGCGCTGCACGAGGCCGGGCTCGAGGTCCTGCTCGACGTGGTGTACAACCACACGTGCGAGGGCGGGCTGCCCGGGCAGCACCTGAGCTGGCGCGGGCTCGACAACGCGCGCTGCTACCTGCACGACGGCGGCTCCCCCGCGGCGCTCGCGGACATGACCGGGACCGGGAACTCGCTCGACTTCCGCCGCCCCGAGGTCGTCCAGCTCGCGCTCGACTCGCTGCGGTACTGGGCCGACGAGATCGGTGTCGACGGCTACCGGTTCGACCTCGCGGTGACACTCGGGCGCGGTCGCGACGGCTTCGACCCCGACCACCCGTTCCTCGTCGCGCTCACGACGGACCCGAGCCTGCGCGGGCTCAAGCTCGTCGCGGAGCCGTGGGACGTCGGCCCCGGCGGCTGGCGCACCGGGCACTTCCCCGCGCCCATGGCCGAGTGGAACGACCGGTTCCGCGACGCGGTGCGCTCCTTCTGGCTCGCCGACCCGGCCCGCGCGGCGCACGGCCTGCCCGGGCACCGGGTCCGTGCGCTCGCGACGCGCCTCGCCGGCTCGGTGGACCTGTTCGGGCACGGCGACCCGCCGCTCGCACGCGGGCCGGTCGCGTCCGTCAACTACGTCACGGCGCACGACGGCTTCACGATGGCCGACCTCGTCGCCTACGAGCACAAGCACAACGCCGCGAACGGCGAGAACAACCGGGACGGGTCGAACGACAACCGCTCGTGGAACCACGGCATCGAGGGCCCGCTGCGCGCGGACTCGGTCGGCGCCGACATCCTGCCGCTGCGCCGCCGCTCGATCCGCAACCTGTTCGCGACCCTCGTGCTCGCCGCGGGGACGCCCATGATCACCGCGGGCGACGAGCTCGGGCGCACGCAGCTGGGCAACAACAACGCGTACTGCCAGGACGGCGAGCTGTCCTGGGTCTCGTGGGACCTCGCCCCCTGGCGGCAGGACCTGCTCGCGACCGCGCGACACCTGCTGCGCCTGCGCCGGGAGAACGCGGCGCTGCGCACGACGCGGTTCTACACGGGCGCACCCGTCACCGACGGCGGCCCGCCGGACCTCGCCTGGTACGGGCCCGACGGCGTCGAGCTCGACCACGCGCGGTGGCACGACCCGTCGATCCGCACGCTCCAGATGGTCCGGGCCGCGGCCGACGGGGGCCGCAGCGTCCTGCTCGCGGTCAACGGCGCGCTCGACGCGGTCGAGGTCGCGCTCGCCGCCGCGCCGGGCACCGGCTGGGAGCTCGCGTGGGACTCGACGTGGGAGCGACCCGACGAGCTGAGCGCCGCCGCGATCAATGGTGGCCTGCACCCGGCGCACGGCGAGCGCGTGCTCCTCGAGGCGCTCAGCATGCGGGTGTACCTCGCGCGCAGCCCGCACTGACGGGGGCTCCCGCACACCGCTGACCAGCGCCTTTTATCACGATTCGCCTGGTCCCGCGCCGTAGTAGGTTCCGGCGCCGGACGGGCCGTGGTGCCCGTCCCGCGACGACGGCACGACGGGAGACCACCGCACGATGATGGGCGCGAACCACGCGGCGACCGGGGCCGCGGCCTGGTTCGCGGTCGCCGGGTCCGGGCCGTTGATGCTCGGCTGGTACCCCGTGCACTCGAGCGGGCTGCTGATCGGCGCGGCCGTGTGCGCCGGGGCGGCGATGCTGCCCGACGCCGACCACCACGCGGGGACGATCAGCCACTCGCTGCCCCCGCTCTCGCGCCTCGTGACGCGCGGGGTCGCGCACGTCTCGGGCGGGCACCGGCACGGCACGCACTCGCTGCTCGGGATCCTGGTGTTCGCGGCCCTCGGCGCGCTGCTCGGCGCCGTGCGGGTACCGAGCGCGATCGGGCACCTCGCGGTCGGCGCGGGCGTGATCTCGCTGCTGCTGGTCGCCTACGCCGCGAAGGCGCTGCGCATGACGAGCGACGCCACGTGGCTGCGCTCGTGGCTGCTCGCCACCGGGGTCGCCGCCGCGATCACGGTCTTCGCCCCCGAGGACCCGACGTGGCTCGCGGTGTGCGTCGGGCTCGGCGCCGCGGTGCACGTGCTCGGCGACGCGCTCACGACCGGCGGCGTCCCGCTGCTCTGGCCGTGGACCCCCGACCCGCCGCGGTGGTGGGCCCGCAACCGGGTGCTGCGGCGCGTGTGGCAGAGCAACGGCTGGGGCGGGGTGCCCGTGCTCGGCCGGACCGGCTCGGTGCGCGAGTGGCTGCTCGCGGTGCCGGTGAGCCTGTACGCGTCCTACGGGCTCGTCGTGGCGTTCGTCGGGATGCTCGAGTCGGCGTCGCGGTGGCTGCCCGCGCGCGTGCTCGCGGAGCTCACGGGCTGACCGGGGCGCGGTCGCGTCGTGACCGAGGGGCCTGCGCCCCCTCCACCCGGCCGCCCCGGCGCCCGGGTCAGGCCGTCGGGACGCCTGCGCCGCGGGCCTCCTCGGCGCCGCCGTCCTCGTCGTCGGAGAGGGGGACCAGCGAGAGCGCGACCGTGAGCGCACCGAGGACCGCAGCGGCACGGGTGTGGGCGAACCGCACCCCCGCGGCGGCGCGCGCCTCACCGCGCCGGAAGAGCCAGCGCTCGGCGGCGACCGTCCCGACGACGGAGGCGGCGCCGGCGACGGCGAGAACGCCGAGTGCGACGAGGCGGCGGCGGGACGCGCCGGACAGCGACGGGTCCGCACCGGCGGCGTCGTCGGCACCGGGGCCGTCCGCACCCGGGAGGCCGTCCGCGCCGGGGGCGCCGTCCGCGCCGGGGAGGCCCTCCCCGCCCAGGCCGTCCCCGCCGGGCAGGCCGTCCGTGCTCACGGACCGCTCGGACGACGCGGCGGCGTCGTCGGCGTCGGCCGCGGCAGCCCGGCGCGCCGCGCGCTCGGCGAGCAGCTGCGGGACCTCGACGGCGAAGGACGCCGCGGCGATGCCGGCCTTCGCCCAGCCGCGCGCGGTGCGGGAGGAGATGACGTCGGGGGTCGCGTAGTAGGCGGTGGTGGCCAGGCCGGAGGCGAGGGCGGTCAGGACGCGGGACGCTGTGCGGGTCGTCGTCATGGCTCCCATCGTCGGGGGCCGTCGCGCCGCGCACATCCACCGCGCGCCCGACCCGGTGCCGCGCAGGCATACGCCTCAGGAGCGACCTGCGCCGCGGGTAGGGTGCCCGCATGACGGACAACGCCGACGTCGTGGTCATCGGTGCGGGCCTCGCCGGGCTCGTGGCCACCGCCGAGCTCACGCGCGCCGGGCGCCGGGTGCTCCTGCTCGACACGGAGCCGTCGTCGGGCATCGGCGGGCAGGCGTGGTGGTCGTTCGGCGGGCTGTTCCTCGTCGGTTCCCCCGAGCAGCGCCGCCTCGGCGTGCACGACTCCGCGGAGCTCGCGCTCGCCGACTGGCTCGGCTCCGCGGGGTTCGCGGCCGACACCGGCCCGGGCGGCCCCGACCACCACGGCCGCGCGTGGGCTGAGCGCTTCGTCGACTTCGCGGCCGGCGAGATGCGGCCCTGGCTGCACGGGCTCGGGGTCCGGTGGTTCCCCCTCGTGCAGTGGGCCGAGCGCGGCGGCGGCCTCGCGGGCGGCCACGGCAACTCCGTCCCGCGCTTCCACGTCACGTGGGGCACCGGGCCGGGGATCGTCGAGCCGTTCGCCCGGGCGCTCCTCGACGCGCACCGCGCCGGCCTCGTCGACGTGCGCACGCGCCACCGCGCGACGGGTCTCGTGGAGCGCGACGGGCGCGTCGTCGGCGTGCGCGGCGACGTCCTCGCACGGCACGCGGTCGAGCGGGCGGTGCCGAGCTCGCGCGAGGTCGTCGGCGGCTTCGAGGTGTCCGCGAGCGCGGTCGTCGTCGCGACGGGCGGCATCGGCGCGAACCACGACCTCGTCCGCGCGACGTGGCCGGCGACCGCGGGCCGGCTCCCGGAGCGGATGCTCTCGGGCGTCCCGGACTCGGTCGACGGCTCGGGGATCGTCGCCGCACGGGACGCGGGCGCCGCCGTCGTGCACACCGGCCGCATGTGGCACTACCCCGAGGGCATCACCAACCACTCCCCGGTGTGGGGACGGCACGGCATCCGCATCCTCGCGGGCCCGAGCTCGCTGTGGCTCGACGCCGACGGTCACCGGCTGCCCGCCCCGCTGTTCCCGGGCTTCGACTCCCTCGGGGCGCTCCAGCACATCGCCGGCCGCGGCGACGACCACTCGTGGTTCGTCCTCGACAAGACGATCCTGGGCTCCGAGTTCGCGCTGTCCGGCTCGGAGCAGAACCCCGACCTGACCGGTAAGGACGTGCGCCTGCTGCTCCAGCGGGTGCTCCCGGGCGCGGTCGGGCCGGTCGAGGCGTTCGCCGAGGAGTCCCCCGAGTTCCTGTGGGCCGAGACCCCCACCGCGCTCGCGGCCCGCATGAACGCCCTGACCGGCACGCGCCGCATCGACCCCGACGCGCTCGAGCGCACGATCCGCGAGCGTGACCAGCAAGTCGCGACCGGGCTCGGCAAGGACCACCAGGTCGTCGCGACCGCGATGGCGCGCCGGTACGTCGTCGACCGCGTGATCCGCGTCGCGAAGCCCCACGCGATGCTCGACCCGGCGCACGGGCCGCTGCTCGCGGTGCGCCTCTCGGTGCTCACCCGCAAGACCCTCGGCGGGGTGCTCACGGACGCCTCGGCGCGCGCCCTGCGCCCCGACGGCACCGTGCTGCCCGGGCTGTGGGCGGTCGGCGAGGCGGCGGGCTTCGGCGGCGGCGGCGTGCACGGCCACCGCGCGCTCGAGGGCACGTTCCTCGGCGGCTGCCTGCACACGGGCCGGGTCGCCGGGCGCGCGCTGGCCGCCGAGCTCGGGGACTGACCCTTCGCCCGAGCAGTCAGCCCGTCCGGCCACGCCTACGCACGTCACCCGGCCGCCGCGGACAGCCGTAGGGCCCGCCGCCGGGATGCGGCAACGGGCCCTACGGGACGAGCGGTGCGGTCAGGACGCGGCGTTGGCGACGAGCCCCACGTCGGCGATCGAGCTCAGGCCCTTGTGCTTCGGGACGACCCGCACGGTGTACCCGAACGGCCCCGACGCGTCGAGGCGGACGTCGCCCGAGAACGCGTGGCGCCCGGCCTCGAACGTCTCCGACGGCTCGAGCGCGGCGACGGTGAACGAGCCGAGCTCGTCGGCCTCGGACACCTTGCCGTGCACGACCTGCACCTCGACGTCCTGCGGGCTCAGCTCGCCGAGCGAGATGTACGCCTTGACGTGCAGCGTGTCGCCGACCTTCGCGACCTCGCCAACGCCCCCGGACTCGACGTGGTCGACGCGGACCTGCGCCCAGCCCGTGCGGACCTTGCTCTTCCACGCGGCGAGCTCGCGTGCGCCGTCGAAGTCGGCCGAGCCGTTGAGCGAGCGGCCGCCGGCCGCGGCGGGGACGTACAGGTGCTGCACGTAGTCGGCGACCATGCGCGTGGCCTGGACTTTCGGGCCGAGCGTCGCGAGCGTGTGGCGCACCATGCTCAGCCAGTGCACCGGCAGGCCCGAGTCGTCACGGTCGTAGAAGCGCGCGGCGACCTGGTTCTCGATGAGGTCGTAGAGCGCGGACGCCTCGAGGTCGTCACGGCGGTCGGGGTCCTCGACGCCGTCGGCCGTCGGGATCGCCCAGCCGTTCTCGCCGTCGAACCACTCGTCCCACCAGCCGTCGAGGATCGAGAGGTTGAGGCCGCCGTTGAGCGCGGCCTTCATGCCCGACGTCCCGCACGCCTCGAGCGGGCGCAGCGGGTTGTTGAGCCACACGTCGCAGCCGGGGTAGAGCGTCTTGGCCATCGCGATGTCGTAGTTCGGCAGGAACACGATGCGGTGCCGGACGTCGGCCTCGTCGGTGAACCGGACGAGCTGCTGGATGAGCCGCTTGCCCTGGTCGTCGGCCGGGTGCGACTTGCCCGCGATGACGAGCTGCACGGGCTTGTCGGGGTCGAGCAGCAGCGAGCGCAGGCGCTCGGGGTCGCGCAGCATGAGCGTCAGGCGCTTGTACGTCGGGACGCGGCGCGCGAACCCGATCGTCAGCACGTCGGGCGACAGCACGTCGTCGACCCAGCCGAGCTCGGCGGGGCTGGCCCCGCGCTGCTTCCACGACGCCCGCAGGCGCGAGCGCGCGTCCTCGACGAGCTGGGCGCGCAGCGTGCGGCGCAGCTCCCACAGGTCCCGGTCGCTCACGCCGTCCTCGCGCAGCCAGCCGTTGCCGGTCGCGATCTCGTCGGCGCTGAGGGCCCGTGCGGCCACGTCGACGAGCCGGCGGTCGACCCACGTCGGGGCGTGCACGCCGTTCGTGATCGAGCTGATCGGCACCTCGGCGTCGTCGAAGCCCGGCCACAGCCCGCTGAACATCCCGCGGGAGACGGCGCCGTGCAGCAGCGAGACGCCGTTCGCGCGCCCGCCGAGCCGCAGGCCCATGAGCGCCATGTTGAACAGCAGCGGGTCGCCGCCCTCGTGGTCCTCGGCGCCGAGCGCGAGCACGCGCTCGACCGGGAGCCCCTCGACCGCCCGGTCGCCGCCGAAGTACTGCGCGACGAGCTTGGCCTCGAACCGGTCGATGCCGGCGGGCACGGGCGTGTGCGTCGTGAAGACGGTCGCGGCGCGCACGGCCTCGAGCGCCTCGTCGAAGCCGAGGCCCTTCTCGGTCACGAGCTCGCGGATCCGCTCGACGCCGAGGAAGCCGGCGTGGCCCTCGTTCATGTGGAAGACCTCGGGCTCCGGCGCGCCGGTCAGGCGCGACCACAGCCGCAGGGCCCGCACGCCGCCGACGCCGAGCAGGAGCTCCTGCTGGAGGCGGTACTCGCCGCCGCCGCCGTACAGGCGGTCGGTCACGCGGCGCGCGGCGTCGTCGTTCTCGGGGACGTTCGAGTCGAGCATGAGCAGCGGGACGCGGCCGACGGCGGCGCTCCACACGTGCGCGTGCAGCACGCGCCCGCCGGGCAGGTCGACCGTCACGACGGCGGGCGTGCCGTCCTCCTCGCGCACGAGCGTGAGCGGGAGACCGTCGGGGTCGAGCACCGGGTAGGTCTCGACCTGCCAGCCGTCGCGCGTGAGCGACTGCTTGAAGTACCCGGCGCCGTACAGGAGCCCGACGCCGACGATCGGCACCCCGAGGTCCGAGGCGCTCTTGAGGTGGTCGCCCGCGAGGATCCCGAGGCCGCCGGAGTACTGCGGGAGGACCGACGTGATGCCGAACTCGGGAGAGAAGTAGGCGATCGACGTGGGCAGGCTGCCGCGCGCGTCGTCGCTCTGCTGCTGGTACCAGCGCGGGGCGCTGAGGTAGTGGTGCAGGTCCTCGACGGTCTCGCGCACCCGCTGGACGAACGCCTCGTCGCCCGCGAGCGCGGCGAGCCGTTCCGGGGCGAGGGCGCCGAGCAGCGCCACCGGGTCGCGCCCGACCTGGGTGAACAGGTCGCGGTCGATCTCGGCGAACAGGTCGCGCGTGGGCGCGTGCCACGACCATCGGAGGTTGTGGGCGAGCTCGTCCAGGTCACCGAGCTCGACCGGCAGGAGGGTACGGACCGTGAATCGTCGGATGGCTCTCACCTGCCCGAGCGTACGCAGGTCGCAGGCCCGGCACACCCCACCCACGTCACGGGCGTGTGAACGGGTGAGCGCCCCGGTGCCGGGACACGCGCCAGCGGATGCCCGCACCGGGAAGGAGTGGATAGGTTCGTCGTGTGACGCAGACACCTCCCCCGACCGGCCCGGACGCTGCCGCAGCGACCCCTCGGCCAGCGCGCACCCGGACGCCTCGCGCCGCGCCCCCGCGCACGCCGGACCCCTCGCCGGCCGCACCTGCGGCAGCCCCGGCCGCGGCGCCGAGGAGGCGGACCGCAGCGCCCGCCGCCCCGTCGCCCGCGTCCGCGGCACCCGCGGCTCCGGCCCCCGCTCGCCGGCGGACCGCCGCGGCCGCCGCGTCCCCCACGGCCGCCGCGACCCCCCAGGCACGCGCCACCGCCCCGGCACGCGCCACCGCCCCGGCGCCGACCCGCCGCCGGGCCGGCGCGAGCGTCCCCACGCCCCCGCCGGCGCCGACGGGTCCGCCCATCGGCCGCATCCCGGTCGTCGACGTCTCGCCCGTCGTCGAGGCCGGCCGGTGGCCCGCGAAGGCCGCGGTCGGCGAGGCGGTGCCCGTCCGGGCGACGGTGTTCCGCGAGGGGCACGACGCGGTCGCCGCGACCGCGGTGCTCGTCGGGCCGGACGGCCGAGACCGCGCGAGCGCGCGCATGGTGGACATCGCCCCGGGCCTCGACCGCTTCGAGGCCCGTCTCGTGCCCGACGAGCCCGGTCGCTGGGGCCTGCGCGTCGAGGGCTGGTCCGACCCGTACGGGACGTGGCGCCACGACGCCGAGATCAAGGTGGCTGCGGGCGTCGACACCGAGCTCATGCTGACCGAGGGCGCGCTGCTGCTCGAGCGCGCCGCGGCCCGCACCGGCGCGGAGAAGGTCCCGGCGAAGGCCGCGCGCGTGCTGACCGACGCCGTGACGGCGCTGCGCGACACCGCCCGCCCGCCCGCGGCCCGGCTCGCCGCCGGAGTCTCCCCCGAGGTCCGCGCGGTGCTCGACGCGTACCCGGTGCGCGAGCTCCTGAGTCCCTCGCCGGTGTACCCGCTCGTCGTCGACCGCCCGCTCGCCCTCGCCGGCTCCTGGTACGAGCTGTTCCCGCGCTCGCACGGCGCGGTGCACGACCCGGCGACGGACACGTGGACGTCGGGGACGCTGCGCACGGCCGCCGAGGAGCTGCCGCGCATCGCCGGGATGGGCTTCGACGTCGTCTACCTGACGCCGATCCACCCGATCGGCACGACGCACCGCAAGGGCCGCAACAACTCGCTCACGACCGTCCCGGGCGACCCGGGCTCGCCGTACGCGATCGGCTCGAAGGACGGCGGGCACGACGCGATCGAGCCGAGCCTCGGGACGTTCGAGGACTTCGACGCGTTCGTCGCGCGGGCGAAGGGCCTCGGCATGGAGGTCGCGCTCGACGTCGCGCTGCAGTGCTCGCCCGACCACCCGTGGGTCGCCGAGCACCCCGAGTGGTTCACGACGCGCGCCGACGGCTCGATCGCGTACGCCGAGAACCCCCCGAAGAAGTACCAGGACATCTACCCGCTGAACTTCGACAACGACCCCCAGGGCATCGCCGCGGAGATCCGGCGCGTGCTGCAGGTCTGGATCGACCACGGGGTCACGCTGTTCCGGGTCGACAACCCGCACACCAAGCCGCTGCCGTTCTGGGAGTGGCTGCTCGCGGACGTCCGCGCCGCGCACCCCGACGTGATCTTCCTGTCGGAGGCCTTCACGCGGCCCGCGATGATGCTCAACCTCGCGCGCATCGGGTTCCACCAGTCGTACACGTACTTCACGTGGCGCAACACCAAGGACGAGCTCGAGGAGTACCTCGCGGAGGTCTCGGGCGAGCAGGGCTCGTGGATGCGGCCGAGCTTCTGGCCGACGACGCACGACATCCTGCCGCCGTACCTGCAGCACGGCGGGGTCGCGGGCTTCGCGGTCCGTGCGGTGCTCGCGGCGCTCGGCGCCCCGACGTGGGGCATCTACTCGGGTTACGAGCTCGTCGAGAACGTGCCCCGGCCCGGCGTCGAGGAGCAGATCGACAACGAGAAGTACGAGTTCCGGCCGCGCGACTGGTCCGTCGCGGACGGCCTCGGGATCGCCACGCTCCTGCAGCGGCTCAACGAGATCCGGCGCGCGCACCCCGCCCTCCAGCAGCTCCGGAACCTGACCGTCCACCCCACGAACGACGACGCGCTCGTGTGCTTCTCTCGCCACCTCGACGCCGAGCACTCGCCGACCGGGCGCGCAGACACCATCATCGTCGTCGTGAACCTCGACCCCCACAGCACCCGGGAGGGTCTCGTGCACCTCGACCTGCGCGCGCTCGGCCTCACGCCGAGCGCCGAGGAGCCCCACCAGTTCGTCGCCCACGACGTGCTCTCCGACGAGACGTACGCGTGGGGCGAGCAGGTCTGGGTCCGGCTCGACCCGTACGTCCGCTGCGCGCACGTGGTGCAGGTGGGCGCGTGACCGCCGGGTCCCACGTCGGCCGCGCCCCCGCGCCGACGACCGGTCAGATCGCGATCACCGCGCTCCCCCCGCGCCGCCAGCCGGCCGTCCCCGCGTCCGCGGTCGCCGAGTCCGGCTCGCGCCCGGGGCTCTCGGACGACCCGGACTGGTACAAGACCGCGGTCTTCTACGAGGTGATGATCCGCTCGTTCTCGGACTCGACGGGCGTCGGCAGCGGCGACCTGCGCGGGCTGATCGCGCGGCTCGACTACCTGCAGTGGCTCGGCGTCGACTGCCTGTGGCTGCCGCCGTTCTACCCCTCGCCCATGCGCGACGGCGGGTACGACGTGTCGGACTACACCGCCATCGCCCCGCAGTACGGCTCGATCGCGGACTTCCACGAGCTCGTCGACGAGGCCCACGCGCGCGGCATGCGCATCGTGGTCGACCTCGTGATGAACCACACGAGCGACGCGCACCCGTGGTTCCAGGCGTCGCGCGCCGACCCGAAGGGCCCCTACGGCGACTTCTACGTCTGGAGCGACGACAACACGCGCTACCCGGACGCGCGCATCATCTTCGTCGACACCGAGACGTCGAACTGGACGTTCGACCCCGTGCGCCGGCAGTACTTCTGGCACCGGTTCTTCTCCCACCAGCCGGACCTCAACTTCGAGAACCCGCGCGTCGTGGAGTCGATGCTCGACGTCGCGCGGTTCTGGCTCCAGCTCGGGGTCGACGGCTTCCGGCTCGACGCCGTGCCGTACCTGTTCGAGGCCGAGGGCACGAACTGCGAGAACCTGCCCGAGACGCACGCGTTCCTGCGGCTCCTGCGCCGCACGATCGACGCCGAGTTCCCGGGGCGCATCATCCTGGCCGAGGCGAACCAGTGGCCCGAGGACGTCGTGCACTACTTCGGCACCGAGGAGGAGCCGGAGTGCCACATGTGCTTCCACTTCCCCGTGATGCCGCGCATCTTCTACTCGATCCGCGACCAGCGGGCGAACCAGATCGTCGAGATCCTCGCGGACACCCCGGCGATCCCGAAGGGCGCGCAGTGGAGCACGTTCCTGCGCAACCACGACGAGCTGACCCTCGAGATGGTCTCGACCGAGGAGCGCGCGTCGATGTACGGGTGGTACGCGCCCGACTCGCGCATGCGCGCCAACGTCGGGATCCGGCGCCGCCTGTCGCCGCTGCTCGACAACTCCCGCAAGGAGATCGAGCTCGCGCACGCGCTGCTGCTCTCGCTCCCGGGCAGCCCCTGCCTGTACTACGGCGACGAGATCGGGATGGGCGACAACATCTGGCTGCACGACCGTGACGCGGTCCGCACCCCGATGCAGTGGACCCCGGACCGGAACTCGGGCTTCTCGACGGCCGACCCCGGGCAGCTCTACCTGCCCGTGAACCAGTCGCTCGTGAGCCACTACGGCCACGTGAACGTCGAGGCGCAGCTCGCGCAGCCGACGTCGCTGCTGCACTGGATCCACGGCATGCTCACGGTCCGCCGTCAGCACCCGGCGCTCGGCAAGGGCGAGTTCGAGGTCGTGCCGAGCTCGAGCGAGGCGGTCCTGACGTTCCTGCGCACGAGCGCGGAGGAGACGCTGCTCGTCGTGGCGAACATGGCGGCGACCCCCCGGTCGACGACCGTGACGCTCGACGGGTACGCCGGCGCGGAGCTGCGCGACGTCTTCGGCGGCGCGCAGTTCCCCGACGTGACGGCCGACGGCACCGTGCAGATCACGCTCGGCTCGCGCGAGTTCTACTGGCTGACGCTCGCGCCGGGTGGCTCGGCGGGGACGGCAGGAGGATGACGATGGCGGTCACGGACCACGAGCCCACCGACGACGAGGTCGTGCGGCTCCTCGCCGACTGGCTGCCTGACCGCCGGTGGTTCCCGGTCAAGGGCGCGGACGCGAGGCTCACGGCGGTCGGCGGGCTCACGCTCGCCGACCCGCGCGGGGAGGCGCGCGTGCGCATCCTGCTCGTGCGCGCCGAGGCGCCGGGGGTCGACACCGTGCTCCAGGTGCCGGTGACGATGCGCCCGGACCGCACCGCTGCCGACGACGGCCCCACCCCCGGTGGTGCCCGCCCCGGGCAGGCAGGGCCGGCGTGGATCGGCTCGGTCGGCTCACCGCCGATGCACGTGCGCGACGGCGTCGGGGACCCGGCGTTCCTGCGGGCGTGGATGTCCGCCGCCGAGGGGCCGCGTCCGCCGGTCGACGCCGAGCACGCCCGCGTGCTCACCGGCGAGCAGTCCAACACCTCGGTGATCATCCCTGCGAGCGACCCGGCGGGCGCGCCGGACGAGGGGCCGGCGGCCTCGGCGGAGTCGCGCCCCCCGGGCGCCGGCGACGCGACGCACGGTGCCGCGATCCTCAAGGTCTTCCGCGCGCTGGCCCCCGGCGACAACCCCGACGTCGACGTCCCCCGGGCACTCGCGCGCGGCGGCTGGGTGCACGTGCCCCGGCCGCTCGGCTGGCTCGAGGCGCAGTGGCCCGAGGACGGCTCGCTCGTGCACGGGCACCTCGCGGTGCTCAGCGAGTTCGTCGACGGCGCGCAGGACGGCTTCGAGCTCGCGTGCGCGATGGCCGAGCGGGGCGAGTCGTTCGCCGACCTGGCGCGCGACCTCGGCTCGGTCGTCGCGGGGATGCACGCCGCGCTGGCGTCCGCCCTGCCGACCACCGACCCCGGGCGTGCCGACGAGCGCGCGGCGGCGACCGCGGACGCGGTGCGCGCGCGCTACCGGTGGGCCTCGGGCCGGAGCTCGCGCAGTACGCCGACGGCGTCGAGGCGCTCGCCGCCCGCACCGCCCGGCTGACCGACCTGCCGGCGCCGCAGCGCATCCACGGCGACCTGCACCTGGGCCAGGCGCTGCGCGCGCACGACGAGTGGTTCGTCACCGACTTCGAGGGTGAGCCGCTCGCGCCCGTCGCGGCGCGCACACGCCCGGACCTCGCCCTGCGCGACGTCGCGGGCATGCTCCGCTCGTTCGACTACGCGACCGCCGTCGGCCGGGGGCTCGAGACCGCCGGGACCGGCGACGACTCCTGGGCCGACGACGCGCGCGCCGCGCTGCTCGCGGGGTACGTCGAGGCGTCGTCGGGGTCCGCGGGCGGCGGGGCGGCGCCGCACACCGAGGACGTGCTGCGGGCGCTCGAGCTCGACAAGGCGCTGTACGAGGCGGTGTACGAGGCCCGCAACCGGCCCGCGTGGCTGTCGATCCCGCTGCGGGCGGTCGCGCGGCTCGTGGGCTGAGGGCCCGGACGGGGTCCGGCGGCACCGCTCAGGCGAGCGTCGCCAGCTCCTGCGCCGACACCTCACCAGCGACCTCGGGGGGCAGCCGGACGCCCGAGTGCCGCGGCGCGAGCTCGCTCTGCAGCACGAGCGCCGCGGCTCCGACGGCGGCCGCCTCGGGCGCGTTCGTCGAGATCGTGACCCGCACGGGGTGGCTCGCGCGTGCGAAGAACGAGCGGCTCAGCTGCTCCTGCACCGCGGGCAGGTAGAGCGACCCCGCGAGCGCGAACGCGGGCCCGGTCAGCACGACGAGCTCGAGGTCCATCACGTTGGCCAGGGTCTGGGCCGCGACGCCGAGGTAGCGGGCCGACCTCGCGAGGATCTCGGCCGCGACGGGGTCCCCGCTCAGCGCGGCGCGGGCGACCGCCGCGAACTGCGCGGACACGGGCCGGTCGGCGCCGCCGAGGTCGAGGCCGCGCGCCTGTGCCTGCGCGACGACGGCCGCCGGCCCCGCCAGGGCTTCGACGCACCCCCGGCTCCCGCACCAGCACTCCGGGCCGTCGATGTCCACGCAGATGTGCCCGACCTCGCCCGCGTTGGAGCTCGCGCCGCGGTACACGGTGCCGTTGACAAGGATGCCCGCGCCGATGCCGGTGCCCATGTAGAACGCGGCGAACGCGGACGTGGTCTCAATGCCGCCGGCCCAGTACTCGCCGATCGCGGCGGCGGTCGCGTCGTTGTCGAGCAGGACCGGCACGCCGACGGCGTCCTCGAGCGCGTCGCCGAGCGGGAAGTCGGCCCAGCGCCGCATGTTGGGCGGGGTCAGCACCATGCCGACCGACGCGGTGATGGGCCCGGGCGAGACGACGCCGAGCCCGAGCACGCGCGTGCGGTCGATGCCGACGCGCGTGATCATGCCGTCGATCTCGGCGGCGATGCGCGCGACCACCTCGCGGGGGTCGTCGGCGCCGGCGCCGGGCTTGCGCCAGCGCGCGACGACCGCTCCCCCGAGGTTCGCGAGCACGTAGGTGATGCCCGCGTGGTCGAGGTGCACGCCGACGGCGAACCGCGCGGACGGGTCGAGCTGGAGCAGCATGCGCGGCTTGCCGCCGGTCGACTCGGCGCGCCCGGCCTCGACGACGAGCCCGTCGTTCATGAGGCGGCGCACGACGGTCGAGATCGTCGCGCCGGTCAGGCCCGTGGCCCGCGTGAGCTCGACGCGGCTGATCGTGCCCGCGGCGCGGATCACGTCGAGGATCGCCGCGCGGCTGCTCGTGTGCGCCATCCCGAGGTTGGCACTGCTCACGCTGGCTCTCCTGTCTGGTGCTGGGCGGTCGCCCCGGCCGTCGGCGCGCCCCTGCCCGCGTCCCCAATGTAACGATCGGGCGTCGGGGTGAGACCGGGACGACACGCGGATTGACTTACTTTGTTCGGCTGCCTAAGAATGCCACACAGAGCGGGGTCGACCGACGCCCCCGCCGGGCAAGGACCGCCCACCCCCGCCGGCACGCCGAGGTGCCGGGCCGAGAGAGGATCAACGATGTTCCCTCACGCACGACGCACGCGACTGCTGGCCGTCGCCGCGATCGCCAGCACCGTCGCTCTGACCGCCGCCTGCTCGGGCGGCGGTGAGTCCGCGGAGACCAACGAGGACGGCACCCCCTCCGGCGACCTCCTGGTCCTCACGTGGCGCACCGACCTCCTCGAGGACGGCACGTTCGACGAGTACGCCGAGCGGTTCAACGAGGAGTACCCCGACGTCACCGTCGAGTTCGAGGGCCTGACGGACTACGAGGGCGAGGTCCGCACCCGCATGAACACCGAGGACTACGGCGACGTCCTCGGCGTCGTCGGAACCGTCACCCCCGACCAGTTCCCCGACTTCTTCGAGCCCCTCGGCGACGTCGAGGAGCTCGAGCAGGAGTACCGCTTCCTGCGCGACAAGGCGTTCGAGGGCAAGGCCTACGGCATCCCGGTCGTCGGCAACACCCAGGGCATCGTCTACAACACGACCGTCTGGGAGGAGGCCGGCGTCACCGAGCCGCCGACCACGCCCGCGGAGTTCGTCGACGCGCTCAAGGCCATCAAGGCGAACGACCCCGAGGTCGTCCCGCTCTACACGAACTACAAGGACGGCTGGCCGCTCACGCAGTGGGAGGGCCACCGCGGCGAGATCACCGCGAACCCCAACTACGTCAACGAGATGGCGCAGTCCGACGCACCGTGGACCGAGGGCACCGACCACTACGTGATCGACTCGCTCCTGTGGGACGTCGTCAACCAGGGCCTGACGGAGAAGGACCCCACCACGACGAACTGGGAGGAGTCCAAGAGCCTCCTCGCGAACGGCAAGATCGGCTCGATGGTGCTCGGCTCGTGGGCCATCCAGCAGATGCAGCAGGCCGCTGAGGACGCCGGCACCGGCGCGGACACGATCGGCTACCTCCCGTTCCCGCACCAGGTCGACGGGAAGTTCTACGCGCAGGTCGGTGGCGACTACAACCTCGCGATCAACAAGAACTCGGACAACAAGGTCGCGGCCCGCGCCTGGATCGACTGGTTCAACACCGAGTCCGGCTACGCCGAGGCCAACGGCGGCCTGTCGCCGCTCAAGGAGGGCCCGACGCCCGAGACCCTCAAGGACTTCGAGGCACTCGGCGTCGAGTACCTCGAGCTCACGCCGGCCCCCGCCGGCAAGGAGAGCCTGTTCGCGGACATCGACTCGGAGTCCGAGGTCGGCACCAACACGCCCGACTACCGCCAGCGGATCGTCGACGCCGCGCGCGGCGCCTCGGGCGAGACCAAGGACGAGATCTTCGAGGACCTGAACTCGAAGTGGGCGGCCGGTCGCGCCGCCGTCGGGGGCTGACGGACCGGCTCGGTCCAGGACGAGGAGGTCGGTGACCCGTGGTGACAGGGCAGGAGAGCGTGCGATGGCCGGCGTGAGCGACGTGGTCCGGGCGGAAGCCGCCGGGACGAGGAACGAGGCCGGCCTGCTGCCTGCCACCGCGAGGAAGCCGCGCGGCGGGTGGGGCTGGCGAGGGACACCGTACGTGTTCCTCGCCGTCCCGCTCGTCCTGCTGGTGGTGTTCACCTACCTGCCGGTGGTGAACATGTTCTGGTACTCCCTGACGTCCTGGGACGGGCTCGACAAGACCAAGGAGTTCGTCGGGCTCGACAACTACGTCGCGGTGTTCACGCGGCCCGAGCTGTTCCGGGTCTTCTACGTGAGCCTGTACTACTTCGCGGCGTCGTTCGTGCAGATGGCGCTCGCGCTGTACTTCGCGACGGTGCTCAGCTTCAGCACGAGGTTCCGGAACCTGTTCAAGGGGATCCTGTTCTTCCCCTACCTGATCAACGGCGTCGCGATCGCCCTGATCTTCGTGTTCTTCTTCAAGCCGGACGGGACGCTCGACTCGATCCTGGCGCTGTTCGGCGCGGAGAACCTGCAGCAGCAGTGGCTCGGCAACCCGGACATCAACAACATCTCGCTCGCGAGCACGTCGGTGTGGCGGTACATGGGCCTGAACTTTGTGCTGTTCCTCGGCGCGATCCAGTCGATCCCCGGCCAGCTGTACGAGGCGGCGGAGCTCGACGGGGCCAGCCGGTTCCAGCAGTTCCGGTACATCATCGCGCCGAGCATCAAGCCGATCATCGGCCTGTCGTTCATCCTGGCGATCTCCGGGAGCCTCGCGGTCTTCGAGATCCCGTTCATCATGACCGGCGGCGCGAACGGGACCGCGACGTTCGTCATCCAGACCGTCGACATGGCGTTCGAGAGCCTCAAGGTCGGTCTCGGCTCCGCGATGGCGGTCATCCTGCTCGTCATCGTGCTGGTCGTGACGTGGGTCCAGCGCAAGGTCGTCCCCGAGGAGAAGGTGAACCTGACGTGAGCTACGTCGCCAAGACCACCAAGTACGCGACGCTCGTCCTCGCGTGCCTCGTGACGCTGCTGCCCATCTCGGTGATCGTCATGGCGTCCCTCAAGACGAACCAGGAGTTCTACAACACGGGCCCGTTCGACGCCCCGGGGAACTGGCTCAACCTCGAGAACTACGTGACGGCGTTCACGCGCGGCAAGATGGTGCAGGGCTTCGCCAACACCGCGTTCATCCTGCTGTTCTCGGTGGTCGGCACCATCCTGATCGGGACCATGGCGGCCTACGCGATCGACCGGTTCGAGTTCCGGCTCAAGAAGACCGTGATCGCGCTGTTCCTGCTCGCGACCCTCGTGCCGGGCGTCACGACGCAGGTCGCGACGTTCCAGATCGTCAACAACCTCGGGCTGTACAACACCCGGTGGGCCGCGATCGCGCTGTTCATGGGCACCGACATCGTGTCGATCTACATCTTCGTGCAGTTCCTGCGCGGCATCCCCAAGGAGCTCGACGAGGCCGCCACGCTCGACGGCGCCAACCACCTGACGATCTACCGGACGATCATCCTGCCGCTGCTCAAGCCGGCGATCGCGACGGTCGTCATCATCAAGGGCATCGCGGTGTACAACGAGTTCTACACGCCGTTCCTGTACATGCCGGGGCGCGATCTCGGGGTCATCTCGACGTCGCTGTTCCGGTTCAAGGGACCGTTCGGGGGGCAGTGGGAGGTCATCGCGGCGGGCGTGATCATCGTGCTGATCCCGACGCTGCTGGCGTTCCTCGCGCTGCAGAAGTACATCTACAACGGCTTCACGTCGGGCGCGACGAAGTAGCGACGGCTCCGCGGTCCTCGACCGCTGCCGCACGGGCAGCCGACCGGGCGACGACGGAGGCCGGGCACGCCCGAAGTGCCCGGCCTCCGTCGTCCCCGCAGTGGCTCAGCCCACGCGCGTCGCCCGGACCAGCACGAGCCGCTCGGAGAAGAGCACGGGCGCCTCGACGCCCACGTCCTCCAGCACCCGCCCGGGCAGCGTGACGCCCTCCGGCGTCCACCACGGCAGGTGCAGGTACCCGCTCGCGACACCGTCGACGACGTGCGCCGGTGCCTGCGGGCGCACGAGGTACAGCGCGTCGGGGTCGAGCCCAGGCAGCGGCAGGCGGCCCGTCGGGCTCTGCGTCGACGTCGCGGTCGCGACGACGGCGAACAACGCGTCCGAGCCGTCCTGCGCGACGACCCCGTGCACCCCGTAGGCCGGGTCGGCGACGTCCGCGTGCACCGACGTGCCGGTGTGCAGCAGCCCGCGCAGCTCCTTGTACAGCGCGATCCACTCCGCGAGCTGCGCCCGCTGCGCGTCGTCGGCCTCGCGCAGGTCCCACTCGATGCCGAGGTGCCCGAACAGCGCGGTCCCCGCCCGGAACTCCAGCGGGTGCCGCCGCCCGGTGCTGTGCGCGGCGCCCGAGCCGACGTGCGCGCCGAGGATCTCGTAGGGCACGAGCAGGTTCGTCCACCGCTGGATCTGCTGGCGCTCGAGGGCGTCGATGCAGTCCGAGGTCCAGACCCGGTCGGTCCGCTCGAGGATCTCGAGGTCGACGCGCCCGCCGCCCGACGAGCAGGACTCGATCTCGACCGCGGGGTGCCGCCGGCGCAGCTCGTCGAGCAGCCGGTAGACGGCGAGCGTCTGCGCGTGCACCCCGGCGGTGCGCCGCGGCCCGTGACCGGCGTCGACGAGGTCGCGGTTGTGGTCCCACTTGAGGTACGCGATCGGGTACTCGGTGAGCAGCGCGTCGAGCCGCTCGAGGATGTAGGCGGACGCCCCGGGCTCGGCGAGGTCGAGCACCTGCTGGTGGCGCGCAGCGCGCGGCAGCCGGTCGGACGCCTGCAGCATCCACTCGGGGTGCGCGCGGGCGAGGTCGGAGTCCGGGTTGACCATCTCGGGCTCGACCCACAGCCCGAACTCCATCCCGAGCCCGCGCACGTGGTCGACGAGCGGTCCCAGGCCGTCGGGCCACACGTCGGCCGAGACGTACCAGTCGCCGAGGCTCGTGGTGTCGTCGCGGCGCCCGCCGAACCAGCCGTCGTCGAGCACGAACCGCTCGACGCCGACGGCCGCGGCCGCGTCGGCGAGGTCGGTGAGCCGGCCGAGGTCGTGCTCGAAGTACACGGCCTCCCAGGTGTTCGCGACGACCGGGCGCGGGGAGCGCGGGTGGTGCGCGCGTGCCCGGAACCAGCGGTGGAACCGCGCGGAGACGTCGTCGAGCCCGCGCCCGTACGCGCCGACGACCCAGGGGCTCGTGTAGCTCTCCCCCGCGCCGAGCCGGACCTCCCCGGGCAGCAGCAGCTCGCCGCCCCCGAGCAGGCCCGGGTTGTAGTGGCTGCGCTCGGCGAGCGTCCGGTGGTTGCCCGACCACGCGGTGTGCAGCCCCCACACCTCGCCGCGGCGGTTGCCGAAGCCGGGCGTCCCCGCGGCGAGCAGGAACGCGGCGTCGTAGCCGGTGCGCCCGCGGCGGTTCTCGCGCAGCCGGGTGCCGTGCGTGAAGTCGGTGCGCTGCGGGCTGCGCTCGCGCAGGTGCCGGCCGGTGAAGTCGAGCAGCTCGGTCGCGCGCGCCGGGACGGGCAGCGTCAGCAGCAGCCCGTCGAGCGTGAACGTGCCGTCCCCGGTGCTCGTCACCCGGGCGCGCTCGCGCACGAGCCCCGAGGCGGTGAGCTCCAGCACGAGCCGGAGCCCGAGCCCGGCGGACGCGTCGTCCGCGTCGACCACGAGCACGCTCGAGCCCGTCGCGTCCGCCGGCGTGGCGAGCGCCGCGCGCCGGACCGCGAAGGCGGTCGAGAAGTCGGCGCCGTCCCGGTGGCCGGTGAGCCCGGGCGTCCCGAGGAAGCCCGCGGACTGCTCGGGCAGCACCGCGATCTGGACCTCGCCGTCAACCGGGAACCCGAGCGGCACCGGGCGGGACGCGAGCGCGAGCGCGCCGAGCGAGGCGTCGGAGAGCGCGCCCAGGTCGGCGCCCCAGTGCAGCACGCGGGGCAGCGTCCCGCCGGTGAGGTCGACGACGAGGCTCACCCCGGCGGCGCGCAGGTGCACGACCCGGTCGTGCGGGTCGTGCGCGCCCTCGGGCGGGCCGGTGGGCGGGAACGTCAGGGACAGGGCCTCGGCGGCATTCACGGGACAACCAGCTCCTTCGCGGGTCTGTGGTCGGTCGGTGCTCGGGTCGTGCTCGGGTCGACGGTCGTGCCCGACTGCGGGCTGCCCGGGGCTGCCGGGCTGATCGACGGTCGGTTGACTTACTTTGTTCAGTTGCCTAAGAATTGCCCCACCAGGGTACCTGCCTCGACGACGCCGCTCACGCGGCCACGTCGTCCGACGGGCGCACGCGACGATGCGTGCACCGCGCGCGGGACCTCCGAGACCCAGGAGCGGGCCGACGATGATCACGCAGGATCTGCACGAGGGCTGGACGCTGCGCGCGGCAGGCGGCCCCGTCCCCGACGCGATCGCCGGCCGGACGATCCCCGCGACCGTCCCCGGGAGCGCGCACACCGACCTCCTGGCCGCAGGCCTGATCCCGGACCCGTACCTCGACCGCAACGAGGCCGAGCTCGTCTGGGCGCACCGGGCCGACTGGCAGTACGACCTGACCCTCACGACGCAGGAGCCGACGCCCGACGAGCGCGTGGACCTGGTCTTCGAGGGCCTCGACACGGTCGCCACCGTCTCGCTCGACGGCGCCGTCGTCGCCCGCACCGCGAACCAGCACCGCTCCTACCGCGTCGACGTGCGCGAGGGCCTGACCTCGGGCGAGCACGCGCTCTCGGTGCACTTCCGCTCGGCGCTCGAGCATGCCGAGGCCGAGCGCGAGCGCCTCGGCGCACGGCCCGCCGCGTACGACCACCCGTTCAACATGGTCCGCAAGATGGCGTGCAGCTTCGGCTGGGACTGGGGCCCCGACCTGCAGACCGCCGGGATCTGGAAGCCCGTGCGGCTCGAGCGCTGGCGCACCGCACGCCTCGCCCAGGTCCGCCCGCTCGTGACCGTGGACGCGACGGGGACCGGCCACGTCGACGTGCACGTCGACATCGAGCGCTCGGGCCTCACGAGGTCCGACGACGCGACGCTCGTCCTGCGCGCGACCGTGCGCGACGCCGAGGCGACCCTGACCCTCGACGCGGGTGCGACGTCCGCGGTCGTCCGGCTCGAGGTGCCCGACGCCCCGCTGTGGTGGCCCGCCGGGCACGGCGCGCAGCCGCTCAGCGACCTCGACGTGACGCTCGACGTCGCCGACGCCGGCGGGGCCCCGGGCGGCGCGCCGCTCGACAGCTGGCACCGACGCATCGGCTTCCGCACGGTCGAGCTCGACACGTCGACCGACGAGCACGGCACCGCCTTCACCTTCCGGATCAACGGCCGCCCGGTCTTCGCCAAGGGCGCCAACTGGATCCCCGACGACCACTTCCTCACGCGCATCACCCGCGAGCGCCTCGCCCGCCGCGTCGACCAGGCCCTCGGGGCGCACCTCAACATGCTCCGCGTCTGGGGCGGCGGGATCTACGAGACCGAGGACTTCTACGACGTCTGCGACGAGAAGGGCATCCTCGTCTGGCAGGACTTCCTCCTCGCGTGCTCCGCGTACCCCGAGGAGGACCCGCACTGGTCCGAGCTCGAGGCCGAGGCCCGCGAGAACGTCGCGCGCCTCACCCCGCACCCCTCGCTCGTGCTGTGGAACGGCGGCAACGAGAACCTCTGGGGCTTCATGGACTGGGGCTGGCAGGAGAAGCTCGAGGGCCGCACGTGGGGCCACCGCTACGCCACCGAGCTCTTCCCGCGGGTGGTCGCCGAGCTCGAACCGACGCGGCCCTACTCCGACGGCAGCCCGTACTCCCCCGGCTTCGCGCTCGACGTCGTGCACCCCAACGACCCCGACCACGGCACGCACCACGAGTGGGAGGTCTGGAACCGGGTCGACTACACCGCCTACCGGGCGGACGTGCCGCGGTTCTGCTCGGAGTTCGGCTTCCAGGGACCTCCGGCGTGGTCGACGCTGCAGCGCGCGGTGCGCAACCCCGACGGCACGCCGCTCACCAAGGCCGACCCCGTCTTCCTGCTGCACCAGAAGGCCGAGGACGGCAACGGCAAGCTCGACCGCGGCCTCGCGCCCCACCTCGGGGTTCCGGAGGACTTCGCCGACTGGCACTGGGCCACCCAGCTCAACCAGGCCCGCGCCGTCGCGTACGCGATCGAGCACTACCGCTCGTGGTGGCCCCGGACCGCGGGGGCGATCGTCTGGCAGCTCAACGACTGCTGGCCGGTGACGTCGTGGGCCGCGGTCGACGGCGACGAGCGACCCAAACCGCTCTGGTACGCGCTCCGCAACGCGAACGCCCCGCGGCTGCTCACGGTCCAGCAGCGCGACGGGCACGAGGCGCTCGTGGCCGTCAACGACACCGCCGACCTGTGGCGCGCGACGATGCACGTCTCGCGCCAGCGTCTCGACGGCACCCCGCTCGCGGAGGCGACGATGGACGTGCGCGTCGGCGCCCGCTCGGTGACCGCGCTGCCCCTCCCCGCCGACATCGCGACGCCCGACGACCCCACCGCCGAGGTCCTGGTGGCGCGGCTCGACGGGGTCCTGACGGTGCACACATGGGTCGAGGACGTCGACCTCGCGCTCGACCCGGCTCCGCTCGAGGCCACCGTGACGGGCGTCGAGGGCGGCTACCGGGTCGACGTCGTGGCGCGCTCGCTCGCCCGCGACGTGACGATCCTCGCCGACCGCGTCGACCCGGCGGCGACCGTCGACGAGGCCCTGATCACCGTGCCGGCCGGCGGACGCGCGTCGTTCCGCGTGCGGACGAGCGCCCCGCTCAGCGCCGCGGACCTGACCGCACCGGCGGTGCTCCGGACGGCGAACGACCTGGCACCCCTGCGCGCGGCCGTCGAGACCCCGGCCTGACCGGCGTCGACCCGGAGGGGCGGCGGGGCGGTGCGCACCGGCAGGTCTAGGCTGGCGGACGTGAAGAGCAGGGCGGACGCCGTCGGACTCGTGCTGGCGCGCCCCGCCCGCATGCTCGGTCTCGAGCCCTTCTTCATGGAGCTCATCGCCGGGATCGAGGAGACGCTCGCCGCCGACTCGCGCTCGCTCCTGCTGCACGTGGTCCCCGACCACGAGGCCGAGATCCGCGCGTACCGGCGCTGGGGCCAGGGCGAGATGGTCGACGCGGTCGTCGTGGTCAACCTCGTCGACGACGACCCGCGCCTGCCCGTGCTCGTCGAGCTCGGGATCCCGACGGTCGTGGTCGGCGGCCCCCGCGGTGACCTGCCGTTCTCCAACGTCTGGATCGACAACGCGCAGGTCACGCGCGACGCCGTCCGGCACCTCGTCGCGCTGGGGCACCGCGACATCGCCCGGGTCAGCGGCCCGCACGCGCTCGCGCACACCCAGGACCGCACGCACGCCTTCGTCGGCGAGTGCGAGCGGCTCGGCGTGCACGGCACGGTGCTCGAGGGCGACTACACCGAGGCGTCGGGCACACGGGCGACGCGCGCGCTGCTCGGCCGCCGGGGCGCCCCGTCCGCGATCGTCTACGACAACGACGTGATGGCCGTCGCCGGGCTCGGCGTGGCCGGCGAGATGGGGGTCCCCGTCCCCGAGCGGCTGTCGCTCGTCGCCTGGGACGACTCGGCCCTGTGCCGGCTCGCGCACCCGCCGCTGTCCGCGATGAGCCTGGACGTGCACGCGATGGGCACCCAGGTGGCCGACTGCGTGCTCAACGTCGTCGCCGGCGGGCCCGTCACCTCCTACGAGGCGAAGCTCCCGCGCCTCGTGACGCGCGGCACGACCGCGGCCTTCGCCCCGGCACCCGCAGCGGACTGAGCGCCGGGCGGTGCGGGGCTCCCACGGACCCGCGCGGCGACCGACTTCCCTGCCGATCGGGCCCTGACCAGCGACGCGACCGCGGCGGGACGCCGTGTCCCATGCGGGCCGAGCCCGCTGGTGGTTGGGTAGGGACATGAGCCGATCGGACGACCTCCCCAGCGTTCCCGTGTCCTCGGACGTCCTCTCCGCCGTCGCGCACGGCACGTCCCACGACCCGCACGCGGTGCTCGGCGCTCACGTCGGCGACGGCGGCGTGACCGTCCGCGCCCTGCGTCCGCTCGCCGACGCGGTGGTCGTCGTCACCGACCGCGGTGAGTTCCCCGCGCAGCACGAGCAGGACGGCGTCTGGGTCGCCGTGCTCCCGGGCGACCAGGTGCCCGACTACCGCCTCGACGTCACCTACGGCGACGTCACCACGCGGCACGACGACCCGTACCGGTTCATCCCGACGGTCGGCGAGCTCGACCGCCACCTCATCCGCGAGGGCCGCCACGAGCAGCTCTGGACCGTGCTCGGCGCGAACACCCGGACCTACCCCGGCGTGCTCGGCGAGGTGCACGGCACGTCCTTCGCGGTGTGGGCGCCCAACGCTGTCGCCGTCCGCGTCGTCGGCGACTTCAACCACTGGCACGGTGCGACGCACGCGCTCCGCTCGCTCGGCGAGAGCGGCGTCTGGGAGATCTTCGTGCCCGGGATCGGCGCGGGAGCCCGGTACAAGTTCGAGATCCTCGGCCGCGACGGCTCGTGGCGCCAGAAGGCCGACCCGCTCGCGAAGGGCACCGAGATCCCGCCGGCGACGGCGTCGGTCGTCGTCGAGTCCGCGTTCGAGTGGAACGACACCGACTGGCTCACCGCCCGCACCGAGCGCGATCCGCACACCGCCCCGATGAGCGTCTACGAGGTGCACCTCGGCTCCTGGCGCCAGGGCCTCTCCTACCGGGACCTCGCTGCCCAGCTCACCGACTACGTCCTCGAGCTCGGGTTCACGCACATCGAGCTGCTGCCCGTCTCGGAGCACCCGTTCGGCGGCTCGTGGGGCTACCAGGTGTCCAGCTACTACGCGCCGACGTCCCGCTTCGGGCACCCCGACGACTTCCGGTACCTCGTCGACACCCTGCACCGCGCCGGCATCGGCGTGCTGCTCGACTGGGTCCCGGCGCATTTCCCGAAGGACGAGTGGGCCCTCGCCCGGTTCGACGGCACCCCGCTCTACGAGCACCCCGACCCCCTGCGCGGCGAGCAGCCCGACTGGGGCACCTACGTGTTCGACTTCGGCCGCCCCGAGGTCCGCAACTTCCTCGTCGCGAACGCCACGTACTGGCTCGAGGAGTTCCACGTCGACGGCCTGCGGGTCGACGCCGTCGCGTCGATGCTCTACCTCGACTACTCACGCCAGGCCGGCCAGTGGCGACCGAACGTGCACGGCGGACGCGAGAACCTCGAGGCCATCTCGTTCCTGCAGGAGGCCAACGCGACCGCCTACCGTCGCAACCCCGGCACGATGATGATCGCCGAGGAGTCGACCGCGTGGCCGGGCGTCACCGCGCCGACGAACGCGGACGGCCTCGGCTTCGGCCTCAAGTGGAACATGGGCTGGATGAACGACACCCTCCGCTACCTCGCGGAGGCGCCGATCAACCGCCGGTACCACCACCACGAGATCACCTTCTCGATGGTCTACGCGTACTCCGAGCGCTTCATCCTGCCGATCAGCCACGACGAGGTCGTGCACGGCAAGGGGTCGCTGCTGCGCAAGATGCCCGGCGACGAGTGGCAGCAGCTCGCCGGCGTCCGCGGCCTGCTCGCGTACCAGTGGTCCCACCCCGGCAAGCAGCTGCTGTTCATGGGCAGCGAGTTCGCGCAGACGGCGGAGTGGGCCGAGGGACGCAGCCTCGACTGGCACGAGCTCGACCACGGGGGGCACCGCGGCGTGCACAGCCTCGTGCGCGACCTCAACGCGCTGTACAAGGAGCACTCCCCGCTCTGGCAGCTCGACCACTCCCCGGCCGGGTTCGAGTGGCTCACGTCCGACGACGCGGACCACAACCTCCTGGCGTTCCTGCGCCGTGACTCCGCCGGCGGTGCGGTCGCCGTGGTGATCAACTTCGCCGGCACACCCCACGAGGACTACCGCCTGCCGCTGCCCTCGGGCGGCCGCTGGCGCGAGGCGCTCAACACCGACGCCGAGGTGTACGGCGGTTCTGGCGTGGGCAACCTCGGCTCCGTCCAGGCAGAAGCCGTCCCGCTGCACGGCCGGGCGTTCTCCGCGACGCTCCGGGTCCCGCCGCTCGGGGCGCTCTACCTCGTCCCCGAGTGACCTGAACCGCCCCACGACGCACTCGAGGCGCCGGTCCCCAGGGACCGGCGCCTTCGTCGTCTCGTTCGATGGCTCGACCAGGCCAATGGGAGGCGGGGACCGGTCGGCCCATGCAACGCCTCGGCGCCCCGGCCCCACACGGGCGCGAAGCGCTGGCCTGCGAAGCGCTGGCCTGAAGCGCACGAGCCCCGGCTGGCCTCCGCAGCGCACGGAGCACCGGAGGGAAGCCGCGAGAGGCATCACCGATACCGTGCACAAAGCCCCTGGAC
>NZ_BJLR01000033.1 GCF_006538745.1 Cellulomonas cellasea
CGTGCTTCCCTCGCCCCCGTCAACCCGCTCTTCCGAGCCGGTCGTCGGTGGGAGTTCCGCTCCGGGCACGTCCGATCAGGCGGTAGACCGCCGGGGACGAGCTCGGGGATGGCTGCCTCGGTGGGACCGACCACCAGGAGCGTTCCTGGTGTCCGTTCCTCCCTGCCGGGCGGCCTGACTGCTGAACCATACCGGAGCTTCTCGCTCTCCGTGACCACCCTCTCGGGCGGTCTGCGGGCCGGCCCGCTGGGCCGATCCGAGGAGAGAGACTAGCTCATCCCGAGCGCGTCTCGACCGGCGCCAGAAGCGCCTGGTTCGACTGCTCGGGGGTGGCCGCCTCGGTGGGACCAGCCACCAGGAGCGTTCCTGGTGTCCGTTCCTCCCTGCCGGGCGACGTCGAGAAACTTACGCAGCGGCCGGCGTGACGGTCAAGTCGCGCTCGGGTGACGGCCGTCACGTGCACCGCCGGCACCGTCGTCGCCCGCGGGTCGAGTCGTGCTCGGGACCGGGATACCTGCTGGCCGCCTCACGCACCGCCGTGCCGTCGGGTGGACCGCGACCGGCGCGGGACGCATGACGCCCGGCCCACCGGGGTGGTGGGCCGGGCGTCGTGTCGCTCGAGCGGACGCCGTCGTGCGGCGCGGGGCTCGGTCCGGGTACCGACGGGGCTCGGTACGGACCGGGTCCGTCGCGAGCGGGGCTCAGTACAGGGCGTTGGCGAGCGCGCGGCGGGCAGCGCCGACACGCGGGTCCTCCGCGCCCACGACCTCGAACAGCTCGACGAGGTGCAGGCGCACCCGCTCGCGCTCGGGCCCGGCGGTGACGCGCACGAGGTCGACGAGCCGGCCGAACGCGTCGTCGATCTTGCCGCCGAGGACGTCGAGGTCGGCGACGAGCAGCTGCGCCGCGACGTCGCGCGGGTCGTCGGCCGCGGCGCGCCGGGCGGCGTTGAGGTCGGCGTCGCGCGTGCGGGACAGCAGACCGACCTGGGCGAGGCCGGCGCGCGCCATCGCGTCCCGCGGGTTCTCGCGGAGCGCCTGGGAGTACGCCTCCTGCGCGGCGGGCAGGTCGTCGCGCTCGATCGCGTCGTACGCCGCCTGGTGCAACGGCGGGAGCGGCGGCTCCTCGGGCTCGTCCGGCACCACCACGGCGCCTCCGGGCACGGTGCCCGTCACACCGTTGGCCGCTGCGGCCGCGAGGACCTGGTCGATCACCCCGCGGACCTGCTCGATCGGGTAGGCGCCCTGGAACAGCGGGAGCGGCTGACCGGCGACGACCGCCACCGCCACCGGGAGCGACTGCGGCGACTGGACCCCGAAGGCCTGCGCGATCTGCGGGTTCGCCTCGCCGTCGATGCGGGCGAGCAGGAAGCGGCCGGCGTACTCGTAGGCGAGCGTCCCGAGGTCGGCGGCGAGCCCGACGCTGACCTGACTCCACGGCGCCCAGAGCAGGACGACCACCGGGTGGGTCGTCGAGTCCTGCACGAGCTGGCCGAACGAGGACTCGTCCACGTCGACAACGAACCCGCCCGCGGCCGGCGGTCCCCCCGGCGACCCCGGCGGCGGCGTGCTCGGCCGCGCGAGCGACGACAGGTCGATCGCCCCGCGCACGTCGAGTCGAGGCTGAGGTGCGGACGGCTGGCTCATCGTGAGGCTCTCCTGCTGGGTGGGCGGGCTACTGGCCGGCGACGGACGTGCGGGCGTGCTCCCCCGCGAGCAGCTGGACCTGCTTCGTCTCGGAGTCCGCCGGGGGGACGTAGAAGACGAGCACGTCGGCCCACGTGCTCACGAGGCTGCTCGTGACGCGCGGCTTCCCAGCGAGCGCCGCGGTGGTCGGGTCGAGGTCGATGCCGGGCTCGGCGATCGCGAGCGTCGTCGTGGTGTCGATCGCTCCCACGACGATGGCGCCGCCGTCGGCCGTCGCTAGCGCCACCGGGTTCTCCACCCGCGGGACGTAGGTCTCCGCGACGGTCCCCACCGGGGCTACCGCCGCCTGCATGTTCGCGCGCGCGGCCTCGATGGTCTGCCGGAAGAAGTCCTGCGGGTGCGTCGCGGCGTACGTGGACGCGTCGCCGTTGGCGAGCACGTCGGCGTACTGCGGGAGCACCGACCCGGGCTGCACGAGCAGCGCGGTCGAGTCCGGCGGGATCGTCGCGCTGCCGTACTGGGGTTCCGCCGTCGCGGGCATCTGGACGCCCGGGCCGAGCCGCGCCCAGCCCCAGAGCTTGTACGCCTCACGGGGGGAGTCCTGGCGCAGCACCAGGATGCGCGGGGCCTCGAGCGTCTCGGGCTGCTCCGTCACGACGAGCTGGGTCCGCGGCCACTCGGTCGTGTCCGGGACGATGGTCACCTGGGCCTCGGTCGGCAGCGCCGTCGGCAGCCGGGTCCCGCCGGTCGAGGTCGCGCGGGCGTACTCGAGGCGGCGCACGTCGAGCGCGGGGCCCGTGAGGCGCGCCGGGAGCCCGGTCGCGTCGAACGTCGCGTCCCCGGCGGCGAGCACGGCGCCGACGTCCTCGAGCACCCCGGTCGACTGCGCGACCGTGAGGGCCGGGGGTGCGACCGCCGGGACGGCCTCCGGCTGGGGCTCGGGCGGAGGGGTCGCGCACGCACCCAGCGCGAGCACGAGTCCGAGGGCGGCTGCCGCCGGCAGACCGCGGCGTGCACGTGCGCTCATCGCTGTCCCTCCCGGTTCGTCGGTCCGTCCTGGTCGTCCTCGGTCGGCTCGGGGATCCCCCAGGCCCGGCGCCAGGCGTCGGCGCGCGCAGCGGGCACCTCGGTCGGCGCGGCGTGGCTGCCGTGGTGCGGTGCAGCGCCGACGGGCCGGGACCGGTCCGCCTGCCCTGCGGCGCCGCGGGGAGCGGCGACGCCCGCGCGGGGGCCCGCGCCCGAGGTCGACGGCTGGGCCGGGCCCTGCGCAGGGCCTCGCGTCGGGACCGGCTGGGCGGGCCCGGGGCCGGCCGCCGCGGGGCGGGCGCGCGGCGCGTCCTGTGGGCGTGCACCGGGCGGCTGGGTCGGGCCCGACGGCAGCCACGAGGCGCGCGGACCGGTCGGTGAGGCGTCGGGGTGCGACGGGCGCCCGGGGGGCCCGGGCAGGCGCGCCGGACCCGTGGGCTGACCCGGTCCCGCGCCGGGTGCGGTGCCGGGCGCGGTTCCGGGACGCACGGGCGCCGACGGCGTCCAGCCCGGCGGCGGACCGGCAGGCCGGTCCGGGCGACCGGCCTGCGCCGGGGCGGAGGGCGCGGAGGGACCGGACGCGGCGGGGCGTCCGGCGGCTGCGGGCGCTGCCGGTGCCCCGGCGGCCCCGGGGCCGGTGGACGGACGTCCGGGTGGCGGCGTGGGCACCGCGGGGGCAGGTCCCGCAGCGCGGCGCCCGAGCTGCGCGGCCCACGCGGGACCCCGCGGCGCGTCGCCGTCGGCCGGCCGGGCAGGGCCGGGTGCGCCCGACGGGCGGTCGGCCGGAGCCGGGCCCGGGGCGGGCTGCGGGGGTCCGGCGGGACGCGCCGCACCGGGTCGGGGGGCGTCCGGCGACGGGCTCGCAGCCGCGCCGGGGACCGCGCGGCCCCACGGGGGACGCGCACCCTCCGACGGCTCGGCGGGTCGGGCCGCGGAGGGCACGGCGGCAGCGGCGGCGGCCCAGCGCGGGACCGGGGCGTCTGCGGGGGCAGGTGCAGGTGCGGCCGGCTCGGCGGGCGTCGTGCCGCGCGCGACCCGGGCCGGCGCCTCGGCGGGCAGCGCCTGCTGCTCGCCGGTCGCCGCACGGCCCGCTCGCTCGCGACGTCGGGACCGGGTCTCGCCCGTCAGCCCGGCGTCGCGCAGCTGCCGGCGCGTGAGCACGACGGTCTCGCCCGCGTCGGTGCCGGCGGCGGGTGTCGCCGCGCCCGCGCCGACGACGACCGGGACGGGCCCGGTGCCGACCGGGTGCCAGTCGGCCGCGCCCTCGCCGCGGCGCGACCGCACCCAGAGCCGGGCCGCGAGCGCGAGACCCGCGAGCAGGAGGAGCGCGCCGACGGCGACGCACGGCCACAGCCAGGGGGTCGTGACGGTCTGCGGCCAGCTCAGCTCGACGACCGGTGCCGAGTCGCCGAGGCTCGCGGCGACGAGGCTCCAGCGGCCGGGCTGGGCGGTCCACGTCAGGGTCGCGCTCCCGGTCCCGGTCTGCTCGACGACCCACAGGTCGGAGCCCGTCGGGTCGGGGACCGTGGGGGCGGTCTCCTCGGCGGCCGGTGCGGCGGGGTCGGCGGCCGGGTCCGCGGGTGCGGCGGGGTCCACGGGCGCGGCGGGGTCCACGGGCGCGGCGGGGTCGGCCGGTGCGGACGCCTCGGGGGCCGGTGCGGCCTCGCCCTCGACCTCGGTCGTGCGCAGCTCGTGCCAGCCGGACAGGCCCGTCACGCGGACGTGCGGGTCTGCCCCGACCCACGCGGTGACGTCGGTGTCGCGCCCGACGGCGAGCACGACCGGGGAGTCGTCCGCGGCGGTGACGCGCACGGTGACCGGGTTGCCGGCCATCTCGAGCACGCCGGCGTCGGTGACGACGATCCGGGTGTCGTCCGGCGTCCGGGCGTCGGCGACGAGCACGTCGTCGGCGCGCCAGGCGGTCGCGGAGGCGACGCCGAGCCCGCCGACCACGAGGCCGAGCACGCCGAGAACGGCGGCGATGAGTCTCTGGAGCACGCGGGGTCCTCTCGAACGTGACGACCCAGGATAGGCGGAACCCTCGGCCGGGGCAGAACGGGCAGGTCTGCGACATGCTGGTCAGGGCGCGGTCCGGCCCTCTCACGAGGACCGATATCCTGCCCGAGGACTACCGGCCGACTTGCCCCGCGCCTCGATCGAGGCGCCCGCGGACCGGCGCCGACGCGCCCAGGAGGATCCCGTGCCAGAGGACCGTTCGCCCTTCCCCGTCGTGAACTTCCGCGGGTACGACCGAGGACCCGTCGACGCGCGGATCAAGGCGCTCGAGCATGCTCTGAGCGAGGCGCGCGACCAGGTCGAGCAGCTCGACGGCCGGGCGATGCAGATGGCCGGCGAGCTGTCCGAGGCGCAGCGGCACCTGCGGGAGGCCGAGCGTCCGACGTACTCCGGCCTCGGCTCGCGCATCGAGCAGCTGCTGCGCTCGGCCGAGGAGCAGTCGTCCGACGTCGTGCAGCAGGCGAACGCGCAGGCGTCCGACGCCCTGGCGCGCGCCAAGCTCGCGGCCGGGCAGCTCCGCTCGCGCGCCGAGAACGAGGTCGGCGAGATGCTGGCGACGGCCCGGCGCGAGGCCGAGGAGCTGCGCACGACCGCGAGCACCGAGGCGGAGAGCACGGTCCTGGCCGCGCAGCGCCGCGCCGAGGAGCTCCTGGGGTCCGCCGAGCGCGAGGCCGCCCGGATCCACAGCGCGCTCAACACCGAGGAGAGCGAGCGCCGGACGTCGCTCGAGCGGGAGCTCGGGACCCTCCGGGCGACGGTCGAGCGCGAGGCGACCGAGCTGCGCATCTCGACCGAGCGCGCCGCGAGCGAGCTGAGGTCGACGACGCAGGCCGAGACGACCGCCCAGCGCGAGGAGGCGGAGCGCTACGAGCAGGACCTGCGCCAGCGCGCCGACGCGGAGACCACCGCGCTGCGCCAGCGGGTCGAGGGCGAGCTCGCCGCGCTGCGCGCCGAGGCCGAGCGGTACGCCGCGATGCAGCGCTCGGTCGTCGCGACCGAGGTCGCCGAGGCACGGCAGCAGATCGCGGCGGAGTCGACGTCGCTGCGTGCCGAGGCGCAGGAGTACGCGGACGGCGTGCGCGCGCGTGCCGAGCGCGAGGCCGCGGCGCTCGAGCACCAGGTCGCCGCCGAGGTCGCCGGGCTGCGCGGCGAGGCGGAGCAGTACGCCGGGTCGGTGCGCGCGAGCGCCGAGCGCGAGACGGGCGAGCTGCGGGCCGCCGTCGGCGACGAGATCGCCGCCCTGCGGGCCGAGGCCGAGCAGTCCATCTCGGCGCTGCGCCTCGAGGCCGAGCACTACGCCGCCGAGATCCGTGCGCAGGCCGAGCGCGAGACGACCGAGCTGCGCGAGCGCACGGTGCACGAGACGGTCCACCTGCGGTCCTCGGTCGAGCGGGAGACCGACGAGCTGCGCGACACCACGGCCCGCGAGACGACCGAGCTGCGCGACCGCACCGAGCGCGAGCTCGCCGAGCAGCGGGAGGCCACCCGCGTCGAGGTCGAGCGGGTCCTCACCGACGCGCGCCGAACCGCCGCGGAGATCGCCGCGGCCGCGCGGGCCCAGGCGGAGGAGCTCCTGCAGCGTGCCGAGCAGGCCCTCGCGGACGCCGAGCTGTCGATCGCGTCCCGGCACGAGGAGGCCGAGCGCGCGGACGCCGAGCGGCACGAGACGGCGCGCGCCGAGACCGAGCGGCTGGTCCGGGACGCCGAGGCGCACGCCGCCGACGCCGAGGTGCGCGTCGCGCAGGCGCTCGAGCAGGCCGAGAAGGTCCGCGTCGACTCCGAGGCGCACGCCAAGGAGCTGCTCTCGCAGGCGCGGCGCACCGCGGACCGCGTCGTCGCCGAGGCGCGCGAGTACGCCGAGAAGTCGCTGTCGGACGCGCTGACGGAGTCCGAGCGCGAGCGCACGACGGCGCAGCGCCAGGTCGAGGAGCTGAACCGGCAGCGCGAGTCCATCACGTCGTACCTCGACGAGCTGCGCAACCTGCTGGGCAACGACCCCGTGCCGAGCCGCACGACGCTCGAGCGCGCCGAGCAGGCCGAGGCGCGGCTCGCGTCCGCGCCGTCCGTGCCCGCAACGCCGTCCACCGCGGCTGCGTCGTCCGCGTCCCCCGCGTCGGCCACGCCCACCGAGCCGGTCGAGAGCAGCGAGCCCGAGCCCGCCCCGCGTGCACCGGCGCGTCCGGCGAACCGCCCCCAGGGCCGGCCCGCGGGCAAGCGCCCCTCCCCCGTGTCGGCGGCCGGACGGGCCCGCGCGGCAGCGATCTCCGCGGTCTCCGACACGGGTGCCGACGAGGGCGAGCCGGCGGCGCCCGGCGACGTCGACGTCTCCGGGCGCTCGAGCACGCCCGCCGCCGCGTCGGGCGAGGCCGACAGACCCACCCGACCGGACAGCGCCGCGCCGCACGTGGGCTCGACTGGCTCGGCGGACGACGCCGCGGGCGAGGCGGGCGCGCACGACGCGGCGACGGCCGACACCGCGACGGAGGACCGCGCCGAGGGCGCCGACGCGCCCGGGACGACGACCGCCACGCCCGACGACGTGCGGGACGACGTCCGGTCCGGCGTCGACGGGGGCACGAGCACGCCCGCCGACGACGCCGATGAGGCGCCCACGGCACCTGACGGCGACGCGGGCACGGAGTCGGCCTCGGGGTCGGACACCGACGAGGACACCTCGGCCGAGCACGACGAGCGGAGCAGCGGCACCACTGAGGACGACGCGGCGGCCGGGTCGGCGGAGCGCTCCTCGACGGGCGGCGACGCCCGCTCGTCGACCCCCCGCCCCTCGAAGTCGCGTCGATGAGCCGCCGGCGGGCACGCGAGTGAGCGCGGGCCCAGGCGCAGGCGACGACTGGCGCACGCAGCGCCGGGAGGCCGCCGCCGTGCACGCCGAGGCGCTCGAACGGCGACGGCTCGCCGAGTCCACGCGGGCGCGCGCGCTCCTCGCAGAGTTCGTCGAGACCGCGCGCGCTCGCGACGTCCCGCCGGTGCCGCTGCGGGCGCACAGCTACGACGGGCGGCACCGGTACCGGACGCCGCACGAGGGCTGGTACCTGCGCCGGGACGAGAAGGTCGCGGTCGGCACCGACGGCGAGTACTACGTCCTCGGGGTCCCGACGAGCCTGCGCGCGCTGCTGCGCGGGACGACGCTCGTGCCGCAGGACCCGCCGCTCGTCATCGGCGCGGGTGGCAAGGACGGGGAGTCGCTCGACCTGCCGGACGCCCTGGCCCGCGCGCTGCAGCGCTGACGGTCGCCTGACCCAGGCGCCCCGGCGGACGTCGGGTGCCCGCCACCGGCCCGCCCGGGCGACCCCCGGTCACCCGACCGCGACCACGCATCGGACGACCGCGGCGACCCGACACCCGCACGCCCGGACGGCCGCGGGCAGGGACATCGCACGCGCCGCAGGTCCGTCCGCGGCGCTCGCCCAGCGCTCCGGCGTCTCGATACCCGCGGCGGCGGGTCAGCGCTCCGGCGTCCGCCCGCGCTCCGGCGTCCGGTCGACCGCGGTCGTCCGGACGCCGCTCCGGCGTCCCGACGACCGCGGCGGCGGGTCACCGCTCGGCGGCGGCGTCCGCCCGGCGTGCGAGGCGCTCGAGCGCCTCGGCGACGAGCGCGGGCTGCTCGACCGCGCTCAGGTGCCCCGCGCCCGGCACGACGACGAGCTCGGCGTGCGGCGCCGCGGCGCGCAGCCGCTCGGCGTCCGCGAGCGGCGTGACGGTGTCCTCGTCGCCGACGAGCACGAGCACCGGGCCGGCGAAGGCCGCCAGCGCGGCGCCGCGCTCGGGACGGGCCGCCATCGCCCGCTGCGACCACGCGACGCCGGCGGGCGGCTGCTCCCCCACCCACGTGGCGACGCGGTCGACGACGTCGGGGCGGCCGGCGAGCGTCGTCGCGCCGAGCACCGCGCGCGCCATCGGGCGCACCTCGTCGACCGTCGAGGACGCCTCGACCGCCGCGGCGACCCGGAGCCGGTTCGCGCGCGCCTCGTCGGGGTCCGCGGTCGCGCGGGTGTCGAGCAGCCCCAGCCCCGCGACGAGCCCGGGGTGCCGCTCGACGAGCGCGAGCGCGACGTAGCCGCCCATCGACAGCCCTGCCACGACGGCCCGGGCGACGCCGACCTCGGACAGCGACGCCGCGACGGCGTCCGCCACGGCCTCGAGCGACGGCTCAGCGGGCGTGAGCCCGGCCGCGGCGCCGTGACCCGGCAAGTCGAGCGCGAGCACCGGGCGGTCGGCCGGGAGCGCCGCGGCGACCTCGTCCCACATCCGGGCGTCGAACGGGAAGGCGTGCAGGAGCACGACGGGCAGCGCGGCGTGGTGGTGCGCGCGCCCGGTGCCGTCGGCGTACGTGCGCACCGGCAGCACCAGGTCGGCGGGGTCGGGCGCGGTGCTCATGCGGTCTCCTGCCTCTCGGCGGTCGTGCTCTCGCCGCGCCACGTGGTGGGCAGCGGGACGGGGACGTCGGGCAGCACGTGGCCCACGATCTCGTCGAGCACGCGGCGGACCGCCGGCTCGCCGACCCACAGGTGCTTCGCGCCGTCGACCCTGATGACCTCGGCGTGCCGGACGCGCGCGAACCGCTGCCGGGCCTCGGGCGGGCGCAGGTAGTCGTCGAGCTCGGGGACGAGCACGACGAGGGGCTTGCCGAACGCGTCCCACGCGTCGAGGTCCGCGTCCGTCGCGCGGTGCAGCGGCGGGGACAGCAGGATCGCGCCCTCGATCGAGGGGTCGCGGCCGTGCATGAGGGCGAGCTCGGTGCCGAAGGACCATCCGACGAGCCAGCGCCGCGGCAGGTCGTGGAACTCGGCGTGCTCGATCGCGGCGTGCACGTCGAACTGCTCGCCGGCACCCCCGTCGAACGCGCCCTGGCTCGTGCCGCGCGGGCTGGTCGTGCCGCGCGTGTTGAACCGCAGGACCGCGAGCCCGGCGAGCGCGGGCAGCCGCCAGGACGCCTTGCGCAGCACGTGCGAGTCCATGTAGCCGCCGTGCGTCGGCAGCGGGTGCAGCGTCACGAGGGTCGCGGCCGGCGTGAGCGGGCTGCCGTCGTCGGCGGCCGGACGGGCGAGCTCGCCGACGAGCGTGAGCCCGTCGGCCGTGTGCAGCTCGATGTCCTCGCGGTGCGCCGGCAGGACGGTCAGCGCGCGGATCGGAGTCGGTTCGCCGGTGCCGGCGTCGTCGGTGCTCATCGCCCCCGAGACTAGCCGCGCGCGCCGGGCGTCAGCGCGCCGAGGCGGCCTGCCCGCGACCCTCGTCGAGCAGCCCGAGCGCGCCCTCGAGCTGCTCGGCGACGCCGTCGTCGTCGTTGGTCGCGCACCGGCGGTCGGCCGCCCCCGCGACGTCGGGGTGCGCGTTCCCGACCGCGAAGGACACGCCCGCCCACGCGAGCATCGGCAGGTCGTTCGGGGCGTCGCCGAACGCCCACACGTCGTCCGGCCCGAGCCCGCGCTGCTCGGCCCACGTCGCGAGCGTCGAGGCCTTCGTCACGCCGGGCCCGGTCACCTCGGCGAGCCCGACCGCGCCCGAGTCGGCGAGCACGGCGTCGGGCCCGAGCACCGCGGCCACGTCGCGCAGGAACGCCCCGGGGTCCCCGCCGGGGCGGCGGGCGAGGAGCTTGTAGGTCGCGTCGTCGAGCGCGGCCTCGAGCCGGTCGACGACCGGGGCGCCGACCGGGAGCGGGTGGGGGCCGACGAACCCCTGCTCGGCCAGGATGCCCGCGCGGCGCTCGACCGCGAACCGGGTGCCGGGGAGCCGGTCCCGCACGCGCGCGACGAGCGTCGAGACCACCCCGCGGTCCATCGCGCGCTCCGCGAGCACGACGTCCGCCCGCACGTCGACCACCGCCGCGCCGTTCGCGCAGATGGCGACGCCGTGGCGGCCGACGACGTCGCGCACGTCGTGCAGCCAGCGCGGCGGCCGGGCGGTGACGAACACGACCTCGATGCCGGCGCGCTCGGCGGCGAGCAGCGCGGCGCGGGTGCGCGGCGAGACGGTGCCGTCGCTGCGCAGGAGCGTGCCGTCGAGGTCGGTCGCGACGAGGCGGGGGGCCCGCAGGTGGGACGGCATGGGCCGAGGCTAACGAGCCGGGCGGCGGCGGGTGCGCGCCGACCAGCACGCGGAGTGCCAGTGCCGGCGGTCCGCGAGCGCGGCGTCCGCGCCGAACAAATGGTCGCTCGGCCACGCGACGACGTGCGCGACGCCCGGTCCGACGAGCTGGTCGCAGCCGGGGCAGCGGTAGCTGCGCTCCGAGGCGCCGACGCGCTGCACCGTCCACTCGCCGTCGGGGCCGGACTCGGTCGACCGTCCGCCGCGCACGCGGTCGAGGTCGAGCGGCTCGACGGGCGCGCCGTACGGGCGCTTCGTCGAGCGTCGTCCCTTCGGCACGGACCCATTCTCTCGTAGCGGACTCGCCCCTCGCGCGCTCGGTGGGGTGCCGGACGACGAACGCGCACCGGGCCGTGGCGGTCCGGTGCGCGTTCGTCGGTGCCGGGGGTTCGTCGGGCGACCGCCCTCGGCGGTCAGGTCAGGTCGGCCGCGGACTCGATCGTCGGGATCGTGTTCGTGCGGACGAGCTCGGCGTACCAGTACGACGAGTCCTTGCGGGTGCGCACGAGCGTGTCGTAGTCGACGTGCACGATGCCGAAGCGGCGGTCGTAGCCGTACGCCCACTCGAAGTTGTCCATGAGCGACCACACGAAGTAGCCGCGCACGTCCACGCCCTTGTCGATCGCGTCGCCGACGGCGTCGATGTGGTCGTGCAGGTAGGTCACGCGGTCGACGTCGTGGACGCGGCCGTCCTCGGCGACGGTGTCGTAGAACGCGGCGCCGTTCTCGGTGACCGCGAGCGGCACCTCGGGGTAGCGCGTGTGCACGTCGACGAGGAGCTCGGTCAGGCCCTCGGGCTCGATGTTCCAGCCCATCGCCGTGTACGGGCCGGGCTGCGGGAGCCACTCGACGTCGTCGGCGGCCGGCCACGCGCTCACGGGCGAGGACTTGTGGCCGTCGGGGCCGGGCGTGCCGTCGCCGGGGACGTACTCGCCCTCGCGCTTCTTCACGAGGCCCGTCGAGTAGTAGTTGATGCCGAGGACGCTGAGCGGGACCTGGCAGAGCTCGGCGTCGCCGTCGTGCACGAACGACCAGTCGGTGACCGAGGCCGTGTCCGCGAGGAGCTCCTCGGGGTAGCGGCCCTCGAGCACGGGCTGCAGGAAGATCTCGTTCGCGAGGTTGTCGATGCGGCGCTTGGCGTCGACGTCCTCGGGCGCGGTGCTCGCGGCGCGCGTCACGTGCAGGTTGAGCGTGATCGACAGCTTCGCGTCGGGCAGGACCTCGCGGATCGCGCGGCCACCGAGGCCGTGCGCGAGGTTGAGGTGGTGCGCCGCGGCGAGCGAGTCCGCGTGGCTGTTGCGGCCCGGGGCGTGCACGCCGGACGCGTAGCCGAGGTAGGCCGAGCACCACGGCTCGTTGAACGTGGTCCAGATCTCGACGCGGTCCCCGAGCACCTCGGCGACCTTGCGCGCGTAGTCCGCGAACCGGTACGCCGTGTCGCGGTTGGGCCAGCCGCCCGCGTCCTCGAGCGGCTGCGGGAGGTCCCAGTGGTAGAGCGTGACCACGGGGGCGATGTCGGCGCCGCGCAGCTGGTCGACGAGCCGGGAGTAGAAGTCGAGGCCCTTCGGGTTGAACGCGCCCGAGCCGGTCGGCTGCACGCGCGGCCACGCGATCGAGAACCGGTACGCGTGCAGGCCGAGGTCCTTCATGAGGGCGACGTCCTCGTCGACCCGGTGGTAGTGGTCGGCCGCGACGGCGCCCGTGTCCCCGTTGAGGGTCTTGCCGGGCGTGCCGGAGAACGTGTCCCAGATCGACGGCCCGCGGCCGTCCTCGGTCACGGCGCCCTCGATCTGGTAGGACGCCGTGGCGCTCCCCCAGAGGAAGTCGGCGGGGAACGTGCGACCGGAGGCGCGCGAGCTCGTCATCGGGAGTCCTTCGGGGTGAGGGGTACCTGCGGTGCAGGTCGTGCGGTGGTGGTGGGGCCGGCGGCGGCGCTGGTGAGGCGCTCGCGCGGCCCGGACACGTATCGAATCGATACGATACACGGAGCGCACCCCGCCGAGAACGCCTCGACGGGGTGAGTCTCCGGGCGGCCGCGGATGCGGCTCAGACCTCCAGGTCGACGCGCGTCGCCCCGGCGGCCGCCGCGACGGGCTCGCGACCGGCCAGCTGGACGGACCACGGCGCCCTCGTGCCCGCCGCCTCGACGTGCACGCCCGACCCGTCCCGCGTCACCGTGAACGTCGCACCCGGTGCGCCGTCCGGCCCGGGGACGTGCGTGACCGAGCGGTGCCCGTCCGGGATCTCGAAGAGCCGCAGCGTGACGCCGTCGGCGTAGTCGTAGTCGGGGCGGTCCGTGCGCGCACCGACCGGGAGCACCGTCCCGGGACGCACGAGCAGCGGGAGCGAGTCGTACCCGTGCCGCTCGCGCACCCAGCGTGGGCCGGTGACGGTCTCGCCGGTCAGCAGGTGCGTCCACGTCCCCTCGGGGACGTACACCTCGACGTCGCCCTCGGCGTTGAACACCGGGGCCACGAGCAGGCTGTCGCCGAGCATGTATTGCGTGTCGACGGTCGCAGCGCCCCGGTCGTCCGGGAACTCGAGCACCATCGGGCGCATCACCGGCACGCCCTCCTCGTGCGCCTGGGCGCCGATGCGGGCGAGGTACGGCATGAGCGAGAGCTTGAGGCGCGTGAAGTGGCGCGTCACGTCGACGGCCTCGTCGTCGAACGCCCACGGCACGCGGTAGGAGTCCGACCCGTGCAGGCGGCTGTGCGAGGACAGCAGGCCGAACGCGAGCCAGCGCTTGAAGACCGCGGCGTCCGGGATCCCCTCGAAGCCCCCGATGTCGTGGCTCCAGAAGCCGAAGCCCGAGAGCGCGAGCGAGAGACCGCCGCGCAGCGACTCGGCCATCGAGACGAACGTCGACTCGCAGTCCCCGCCCCAGTGCACCGGGAACTGCTGCCCGCCGACGGTCGCGGACCGCGCGAACAGCACGGCCTCGCCCTCGCCCTTCTCCTCCTCGAGGAGCTCGAAGACGGCCTTGTTGTACAGGTGCGTGTAGTAGTTGTGCATGCCCTGCGGGTCGGACCCGTCGTGCCAGACGACGTCCGTGGGGATGCGCTCGCCGAAGTCGGTCTTGAACGCGTCGACGCCCTGGTCGAGCAGGACGCGCAGCTTGCTCTGGTACCAGGCTGTCGCCTCGGGGTTCGTGAAGTCGACGAGCGCCATGCCGGCCTGCCACAGGTTCCACTGCCACACCGACCCGTCCGGGTTCTTCACGAGGTAGCCGCGCTCGCGGCCCTCCGCGAACAGCTCCGAGCGCTGGGCGATGTACGGGTTGATCCAGACGCAGATCTTCAGGCCCTTGGCCTTGAGGCGCGCGAGCATCGCCTCCGGGTCCGGGAACGTCGCCGGGTCCCACACGAAGTCGCACCAGTGGAACTGGCGCATCCAGAAGCAGTCGAAGTGGAACACCGAGAGCGGCAGCTCGCGCTCGGCCATCCCGTCGATGAAGCTCGTGACCGTCTTCTCGTCGTAGTCGGTCGTGAACGACGTCGACAGCCACAGCCCGTAGGACCACTCGGGCACGCGCGCGGGACGGCCCGTGAGCGCGGTGAGCTTGCGCAGCACGTCCTTGGGCGTCGGGCCGTAGATGACGTAGTAGCGCAGAGACTGGCCCTCGACGCTGAACTGCGCGCGCGAGACGACCTCGGTGCCGACCTCGAACGAGACGCGCTCGGGCTGGTCGACGAGCACGCCGTAGCCCGCGTCCGTGAGGTAGAACGGCACGTTCTTGTACGCCTGGTCGCTCGCGGTGCCGCCGTCGGCGTTCCAGATGTCGACGGTCTGGCCGTTCTTCACGAGCGCGCCGAAGCGCTCGCCGAGGCCGTACACGTGCTCCCCCACCCCGAGCGCGAGCTGCTCGCGCACGAAGTGCCGGCCCTCGGCGTCGGTGATGACGCCGATGCTGCGCGGCGTCGACGCGGTCAGGGTGCGGCCGCCCGCGAGGAAGTCGAACCCCCACTCGCCCTCGGTCGCGACGCGCACGGTGAGCGCCCCCGACCGGAGCGTCGCGACCGGCTCGCCCGTGAGCTCCGGGCCGGCGACCTTGACGTCGGCGACGGAGCGCGCGAGCTCGAACTCGGGACCGCGGTTCAGCCCGCCCTGGAAGTGCGTGATTGTCACGCCGACCACGTCGTCCATCGGCGAGTCGAACGCCACCGTGATGAGCGGGCGGTTGAGCGTGTCGCCGCGCTTCTCGAGGGGCCCGGTCGCGGCGTAGACGGTGAGGCTCTCGTCGCCGGTGACGACGTCGTCGACCGCCTGCGGGCGCAGGATCGTGACCCCGGGCAGGACCTGCCAGTAGCCGTCGGTGAACTTCATGAGGTCCTCTCGATCAGGGCGACGGCGTCCTCGGCTTCGAGGTGGACCGTGCCCGTGGTGTCGGTTCCGGAGAGCAGGTCGTGGTGGGTGCCCGCGAGCGCGAGCTCGTGGGCGACGGTCGAGGTGTTGAGCAGGACGAGGACGTCGCCGCGGCGCACGGCCTCGACGCCCTCGGGCAGCGGGCCGCCACCGGGGACGACGCCCTCGACGCCGGCGGCACGGGCCGCCCGGGCGAGCACGTCGTCGAGCACCGCGCGGGGCGGGACGGTCGCGACGTACGAGGTCTCGCCGCTGCGGGCGGTGCCCGACGGGCCGGTGGCGCTCGCGACCGGCGAGGAGCCGGCGGCCCGGTGCCGGACGACCGCGGGGCACCCGTCGAGGTCGGCTCCCGCGAACGTCGCGACCGCCTCGCCGCCGTCGAGCCGCAGCCGCTCGCCCCACACGGTCCCGGTGAAGTCGCCGAGCTCGGCGGACGTCACGCGCACGCCGTCGTCGGGCAGCGGGCAGAACTCCTCGCCCGAGGCGCCGACGAGGTCGGCGAACGGCACGGGGAAGCGCCCGGTCCGCACGTGCCCGTCGCGGTCGGCGACGCCCGAGAACGGCCCGAGCACGAGCACCCCGCCGCGCTCGACGACCCCGCGCAGGTTGCGCGCGTCGTCCTCGTCGACGAGGTACAGCTGCGGCGCGACCACGAGGTCGTAGCCGGCGAGGTCGCCGCCCGGGTGCACGACGTCGACCGCGACCCCGGCGCGCCACAGCGCCCGGTAGTACGCGAGCACCTGGGGCAGCACCCGCAGCCGGTCGCTCGGCTGCGCGCGCTCCTCGGCGGCCCACCAGCTCGACCAGTCGAAGACGAGCGCGGTGCGCGCCTCGACCCGGGTCCCCGCGAGGCGGGCCAGCGACCGCAGCTCGGCGCCGTGCGCGCGGACCGCGCGGTGCAGCCGGGTGTCGGGGCCGGCGTGCGGCACGAGCGCCGAGTGGAACCGCTCCGCGCCGAACGTCGAGGCGCGCCACTGGAAGTAGCAGGAGCCGTCGGCCCCGCGGGCGACCGCACGCAGCGAGTCGAGCCGGGCCTGCCGCGGCGACTTCGGGACGTTGTGCGGCCGCCAGTTGACCGCGCTCACGGCCTGCTCCATGAGCAGCCACGGCTCGCCGCCGCGCAGCGAGCGCATGAGGTCGTGGCTCAGCGACTGCAGCACGCGCGACTCGGGGTCCGCGGGGTCGCCGTAGGTGTCGTCGGCGACCACGTCGACCTCGGGCGCCCAGCGCCAGTAGTCGGTCGCGTGGTGGAAGCCCATGAAGTTCGTCGTGACGGGGGTCTGCGGCGCGTGCGCACGCACGAGGTCGCGCTGCTCGACGTACAGGGCGAGGAGCTGGTCGGACGCGAAGCGCCGGTGGTCGAGCACCTGCGTCGGGTTGATCAGGTACGGCGCGGCGCGCGGCGGGACGACCTCGGACCAGTCGTCGTAGCGCTGGCTCCAGAACGTCGTGCCCCACGCCCGGTTGAGCTCGTCGACCGTGCCGTGGCGCCGCTCGAGCCAGGTCCGGAACCCCGCGGCGCACAGGTCGCACGAGCAGACCTGCCCGTACTCGTTGCCGACGTGCCACATCCGCACGGCCGGGTGCGCGGCGTACCGCTCGACCAGGACGCGGGCGATGTCGAGCGCGCGCTCGCGGTACACGGGCGAGGACGGGCAGAAGTGGTTGCGGGACCCGTGGCTGAGCCGCACCCCGTCGGGCGTGACGGCGCGGGTCTCGGGCCAGCGCAGGCCGAGCCACGGGGGCGGCGACGCGGTGGGCGTCGCGAGGTCGACCGCGATCCCGCCGGCGTGCAGCAGGTCGAGGACGTCGTCGAGCCACCCCAGATCGTGCTCGCCGGGGCGGGGCTCGAGGGTCGCCCAGCTGAACACGCCGACCGTCACGAGGTTGACGCCGGCGGCCTGCATGAGCGCGACGTCCTCGTCCCAGACGTGGCGCGGCCACTGCTCCGGGTTGTAGTCGCCGCCGTACAGCAGGCCCAGCTCGCCCGTGAGGGCGGCGAGGCCGGGCCGGGGCGGCGTCGGGCTGCTCACGCGGGGAACCTCCGGTCGTGGTGGGGAGAAAGGGACGACGTCGTGCGCACGATCCTGCACGAATAGCGATCGTCGAAGCGGTTCAACACCGTAGCCGCGCGCTCGCGCGCCTGTCCAGGGACACAGGTGCCCTGGACGGTGAATATTGTGAGCGCGTCAAATCGAAGCGCTTCCGCAATGTTTCGATAACGCGTCGGAGCCCCGCACGCAGGCCTTCCGGCGCTAGGGTGAGCGACGACCGACCAGCCCCGTGCGGCGCGCGAGAAGCGACGTGCGCACGGACACGACAGGGGCACACCGTGGCAACCATTGACGACGTGGCACGCGCCGCAGGCGTCTCGACCTCGACCGTCTCCTACGTGCTGTCCGGCAAGCGGCCGATCTCCGGCCCCACCCGTCAGCGCGTCGAGCGCAGCATCCGCGAGCTCGGGTACCGCCCGCACGCCGGCGCACGCGCGCTCGCGTCGAGCCGCACCAACGTCCTGGCGCTCATGGCGCCCCTGCGCGTCGACGTGAACGTCAGCGTCATCATGCAGTTCGTCACCGGCGTGGTCACGAGCGCGCGCACCTTCGACCACGACGTCCTGCTGCTCACGCAGGACGACTCCGCGGGCCTCGAACGCGTCGCTGACGGCTCGATGGTCGACGCGCTGATCATGATGGACATCGAGGCCGACGACCCGCGCGTGCCGGTGCTCGCGGGCCTGCGCCAGCCCGCGGTGCTCATCGGCCTGCCGACCAACACCGAGGGCCTCTCGTGCGTCGACCTCGACTTCGAGGCCGCCGGCCGCGCCGCCGTGCGGCACCTCGCGCAGCTCGGGCACCGGCAGGTCGCGCTCATCGGCTCGCCGACCGCGGTGCTCGAGCGGCACACCTCGTACGCCGACCGGATGCACCGCGGGTTCACGCAGCAGTCTGCCGAGCTCGGGCTCGACCACGCCTACGAGCCGTGCGAGTCGTCGCACTCCGGCGCGGTCGACGCCGTCGACCGGGTGCTCGCCCGGATGCCGCACGTGACCGGGCTCGTCGTGCACAACGAGGTCGCGCTGCCCGCCGTGATCGCCACGCTGCGCGAGCGCGGCCGCACGATCCCCGACGACCTGTCGCTCGTCGCCGTGTGCCCCCACGACATCGCCGTCGGCCAACCCGTCCCCCTGACGTCCGTGGACATCCCTGCGCACGCGATCGGCCGCGTCGCGGTCGAGATGGCGATGTCCCGCGTGGCCGGCCAGCAGCCCGCCGAGACCCGGCTGCTCGCACCGGTCCTGACCGAGCGGGCTACGACCGCCCCCGCCCGCTGAGCGGACGCGACCCGGGGCACGAACCGCAGCCCTCGCGGTCCCCCGGCGGCCGGGACCCCCTGTCCCCGCCGCCGGGAGCCGCGTTCCCTGCACCACGTCAGCCCTTGATCGCGCCGAAGATGACGCCCTTCGTGAAGTGCCGCTGCACGAACGGGTACACGATGAGGATCGGGACGAGCGCGAGCACCATCACCGCCATCTTCGCGGCCAGCGACGGCACCGCACCACCCGCACCGAGCTCGATGACCGTGCCGGTCGTGCCCTGCGGCGGCTGACCGCGCAGGACGTACGCGCGCAGCACCATCTGCAGCGGCCACTTCGCGCTGTCGCGCAGGTAGAGCATCGCGTTGAAGAACGCGTTCCAGTAGCCGACGCCGTAGAACAGCGCGACGACGGCGACCACGGCGCGCGACATCGGCAGCACGATCGAGCCCAGCACGCGCCAGTCCCCCGCACCGTCGATCCGCGCGGCGTCCGTGATGGACGCGTCGATGCCCATGAAGAAGTTCCGCAGGATCAGGACGTTGAACGCCGAGATCGCGCCGGGGAGGATCAGCGCCCAGTACGAGTCGATCAGGCCGAGCTGGCTGACCCACAGGTACGTGGGGATGAGGCCCGCACCGAAGAACATCGTGATGAGGAAGACGAACAGGATCGGCCGGTGCAGGAACGAGTCGGTGCGCGAGAGCCCGAACGCCGCGAGCACCGAGACCACCGTCGAGATCAGCGTGCCGACGGCCGTCACGCCGATGCTCACGACGACCGAGCGGAACACGACCCCGCCGTCGAGCAGCTGCTGGTACGCCGCGAACGTGATCTCGCCGGGCACGAGCACCATGCCGCCGGCCTCGCTGATGACCGACTGCGGCGACAGGCTCGTCAGCACGATCGTGTAGAGCGGGCCGAGCACCGCGAGCACGACGAGCGCGAGCGCCGCGAACTTCGCGATCGCGCCGCCGACCGTCGGCGGCTCCTCCCACGCGGGGCGGTGCTTGGACTTCCGGGGACGTCGCCGGCTGCCCGCGGGCGGCTCGAGGACGATCGCCGGGTTCGTCAGGGAGTTCTCCGTCGCTGTCATGACCGCTTGTACACTCCTGCCTCGCCGAAGACGTGCGCGAGTTTGTTGGCGCCGAGCACGAGGATCAGGCTGACGACCCCCTTCATGAGGCCCGCTGCGGCCGCGAAGCCCCAGTCGCCGAACTGCACACCCTGGAAGTACACGTAGGTGTCGATCACCTCGGAGACCTGCGCGCCGACCATGTCGCGCTGCAGGAGGAGCTGCTCGAACCCGACGGTCAGCGCGTCGCCGAGCCGCAGGATGAGCAGCAGGATGATGACGGGCCGCAGCGCGGGCAGCGTGATGTGCCACATGCGCCGCCACCGGTTCGCCCCGTCCATGACCGCCGCCTCGTACTGCGCGGGGTCCACGGTGCTGAGCGCCGCGAGGAAGATGATGACGCCCCAGCCGGCGTCCTTCCAGATCGACTGCGACGTGACGAGCAGCAGGAACGTGTCGGGGTTGGTCATGATGTCGACCGGCTGCTGCCCGAGGCCGCGGAGCGTCTGGCTGAGCAGGCCCGCACCCCCGAAGAGCTGCTGGAACACCGCGACGACGAGCACCCACGAGAAGAAGTGGGGCAGGTAGACGATCGACTGGATCGTCGTGCGGATCCGCGGGCTCACGACGCTGTTGAGCAGCAGCGCGAGGAAGATCGGCACCGGGAAGTACAGGACGAGCTGGAACACCGTGATCGCGAGCGTGTTCTGCACCGCGTTGAGGAACAGCGGGTTGTCGAACACGCGCAGGAAGTTGTCGAACCCGACCCACGGCCCGCCGAGGAACCCGCGGTAGGGCGAGAACTTCTCCCATGCCATGACGTTGCCCAGCATGGGGACGTACGCGAAGAGCACGAGCAGCACGACGCCCGGGAGCGTCATGAGCAGCAGGGAGCGGTCCCGGCGGAGCTTGGCGCGCCAGGTGATCTTGCGAACCGGGGGCCGGGCGGGCTTCGTGCCCGCCCGGCGCTTCGGCTCGTCGCCGGACGTCCGCGGGGACGTCGGTGCGTCGAGGGCAGCCACGATCAGGCCTCGAGGATGCCCTGGTAGAACTCGCGCAGCTGGTCGCCGCCCGACTGGCGCCAGGTCTCGACGGCCGCGTCGAGGTCGTCGATGGACTTGCGGCCGCGCGAGATGTCCTTCTCGAGGTCGACGAACGGCTGACCGATCGACGCGTACTCGTCGGGCTCGCTGATCTGCACGCCGTAGAACAGCGGCTCCTCGGTGTACTGCGCCGCGTCGGCGGTGAACGTGCTCGACGCCTCGACGAAGCCGGGGTACTGGACCTTGGCGTTCACGACGGGCGGCGCGACGAGGAACATGTACGTCGGCTGGAGCTCGGTCGGCGCGAGCTCGGTCGGGACGGGCAGGCCGTCGGCGCCGCGTGTGAAGTGCACGCCCTCGACGCCGTTGTTGACGAGGTCGAACTCGGTCGTGCCGAACGGCGCGGCGAGCAGGTTCGCGATGCCGAGGAGCTCCTCGATGCGCTCGGGGTCGTCCGACTTCTTGAGGAAGCTGAAGATGTTCGCGGGCTGACCCTTGTAGTAGACCGGGTCACCGCCGTCGGCGCCGAAGGGCGGGAGCGGCTGCTGGCTGTAGGACGGGTTCGTGCCGAGCTGGCGGCCGAGCGCCTCGTGCCACCCGCCGATGCCGTCGTTCATCACGAGCAGCTTCCCGGACTCGAACAGCTCCTTATTCCAGGCCGTGTCGATGTCGGGGTGCACGAGCCCGGCGGCCCAGACCTCGGCGTTCCACTCGAGCGACCTGCGGTACTCCTCGGTCTCGACGCGATGCAGGAGCTTGCCGTCGACGAGCTTCCACTTGGGGACGACGCCGTGCATGATCGTCGACGTGTTCCACAGGTCGGCCGCGGCGTACACGCCCGCCGACGGGTTGTTGATCTCCTTCAGCAGCGCGAGGAGGTCGTCGGCGCTCTTCACGTCGGGCGTGATGCCGAGGCCGTCGAGGATGTCCTTGCGGTAGAAGATGACGTCGTTGATGACCTCGCCCGGGAACGGCAGGCCGTACAGGCGCCCGTTGAACGAGGACCACTGCCACGCGGCGGTCGGGATGTTCGCGAGGTTGGGGTACTTCAGCACCTTGTCGCCGGCGAGGAAGTCCGTGAGGTCCTGGAAGACGTTGGGGACGACCTCGGACGCGAAGCGAGGCGGGACGTTCCACGTCGGGACGCAGACCCAGTCCGGCAGGTCGTCGGCCGCGGACAACGCGGTCGCGAGCACGGTGCCGTAGTCGTTGCCGTCGGCGATGTTGAACGTGATCGTCGAGCCGAGCGCCGCGTTGACCGCGTCGTAGTACTTGTTGCCCTTGACCGGCGGCGGGGTGCCCCACAGCGGGGTCATCGCGGTGAATTCGGTGCCCTTGCCGGGGGGCTCCTCGACCGACTGCACGAGGTCCGCCGGGATCGACGCGTAGCCCGCGGTCGACCCGTTGACGCTCGGGAAGTCGGGCTCGGCGAAGACGATCTCCTTGTACGTGGGCAGCACGTCGGTGCCGGCGGTCGCGCCGGGCTCCGCCGTCACGCCGGCCTCGCCGCTGGAGCACGCGGTCAGCAGCGACGGGACGCCGACGACGGCCGCGCCCGCGGCGACCATCCCGAGGAAGGACCGCCGCTGGACGGCGATCTCCCCGACCTGGCCGAGCTGTGTGGTGGTGTTCATGAGCGCCCTTCACTCCCTTGTGGAAACGCGGTGTCCTCGTGGTCCCCCGTGCCGGCCGCCCGCGGATCGTCCGTGATCCGTGCGGGTGCCGGTCGATCCGCGAACATCGAAGCGGTTCGACGCCCGCACTCTACGGCCTCCCCCCGCGGACGGGCAACCAGTGCCCAGAACGAGACGGCAATGTCACCGAGCGAGGGAGACGGGCGGGATTACGGCGGTCGACGGGGCTCGGGGGGTCCGCTACGGTGTGGGCCGCGTCACGCCGCGCGCGCGACTGCTATCGTCGAAACGGTTCGACGATATGATCGAATCGGTCCGGGAACGGCGTGTCCGACCGCCACCCGGGACCGGTCCGCCCACCGCACCCAGAACGAGGGACCCCGTGGCCGACGACGACCTCCAGGCAGCCCCCACGTACCGCGACCCCACGCAGCCGCTCCCGGCGCGTGCCCGTGACCTGCTCGCGCGGCTCACGCTCGACGAGAAGGTCGCGCTGCTGCACCAGCACGCGCCCGCGGTCGACCGGCTGGGCCTGGGGGCCTTCCACACCGGCGCGGAGGTGCTGCACGGCGTCGCGTGGCTCGGCGTCGCGACGTCGTTCCCGCAGCCCGTCGGGCTCGCCGCGACCTGGGACGCCGCGCTGCTCACTCGCGTCGGCGAGGTCGTGGGCACCGAGCTGCGTGCCAAGCACGCCGCCGACCCCGCGGTGAGCCTCAACGTGTGGGCACCCGTCGTGAACCCGCTGCGCCACCCGCTGTGGGGGCGCAACGAGGAGGGCTTCTCCGAGGACCCGCACCTCACCGCCCACCTTGCGACCGCCTACGCCCGCGGCCTGCGCGGCGACCACCCCGTCTACTGGCGCACGGTGCCCACGCTCAAGCACTTCCTCGCGTACAACAACGAGACCGACCGCGCGCTCACGAGCTCGCAGCTGCGCCCGCGCGTGCTGCACGAGTACGAGCTGCCCGCGTACCGCGGCCCGATCGAGGCCGGCGTCGTCGGCGCCGTCATGCCCTCGTACAACCTCGTCAACGGCCGGCCCAACCACGTCGCGCGCGAGCTGCTCGACGAGCTGCGCAGCTGGACCGACGCGTCGCTCATGGTCGTCTCGGACGCCGCCGCGCCCGGCAACCTCGTGACGTTCGAGCGCTACTACGACGACCACGTCGAGAGCCACGCCGCGATGGTGCGGGCGGGCGTCGACTCGTTCACCGACAACGACGCCGACGCCCGGCCGACCGTCGAGCGCCTGCACGCCGCGCTCGAGCGCGGGCTGCTGACCGAGGCCGAGGTCGACCGCGCCGTGCTGCGCCAGCTCGAGCTGCGCCTCGCGACCGGCGAGCTCGACCCCGACCTCGACCCGTACGCGGGCGTCGGTGCCGACGCGCTCGACCTCCCCGAGCACCGGGCGCTCGCGCGCGAGGTGGCCGCGCGAGCGGTCGTCGTGCTGCAGAACGACGGCGTGCTGCCGCTGCGGGCGGGCGCGAGCGTCGCCGTCGTCGGCCCGCTGGCCGACCGGGTGCTGCACGACTGGTACTCCGGCACCCCGCCGTACCTCGTCGGGCTCGGCAGCGCGCTCGCCGAGCGGCTCGGTGCCTCCGCGGTCCAGGTCGCGGACGGGGCCGACCGCGTCGCGCTGCGCTCGGCGACCACGGGGGCGTACGTGCGCCAGCTCGACGCCGCGACTCCGCTGACGGCCGACGCCCGCACCGCGACCGACGCCGGCGCCGCGTTCGACGTCACGTCGTGGGGCGAGGGCCTCGTGACGCTCCGCGGCGTGCGGTCCGGGCTGCTGTGGTCCGGCGCCGGCTGGGTCGTGCGGGCCGACTCCGAGCGCGTGGGCGGGTGGGTCGCGCAGGAGAGCTTCCGGCTGCACCGGCACGCCGACGGCACGTGGTCCGTCCAGCACGTCGGCTCGGGCCGGTGGGTCCGCGTCCAGAGCGACGCGACCGGCACGCTCGTCGCCGAGGCGCACGACGCCGCCGACGCCGAGCGGTTCACGCTGCGCACGCTCCGCTCGGGCCACGCCCAGGTCGCCGAGGCCGCGGCGGCCGCCGACGTCGTGGTCGTCGCCGTCGGGAACGACCCGCACCTTCTCGGGCGCGAGACCGAGGACCGTCCGCACCTGCGGCTGCCCGACGCGTCGACCGAGCTGTGGCGGACCGCCCACGACGCCAACCCTCGCGCGGTGCTCGCCGTCGTGTCCTCCTACCCGTACGTGCTGGGCCCCGTGGCCGACGAGGCCGCCGCCGTCGTGTGGTCCTCGCACGCCGGCCAGGAGCTCGGGCACGGGCTGACCGACGTGCTCGTGGGCGACGTCGAGCCCGCGGGCCACCTCGCGCAGACCTGGGTCGCCGACGACTCCCACGTCGGCGACCTGCTCGACTACGACGTGATCGACGCCGGGTCCACCTACTGGTACGCCCGGCACGAGCCGCTGTACGCGTTCGGGCACGGGCTGTCGTACACGACCGTCGAGCACCGCGGGATCCGCGTCGTGACCGCGTCCGGTGCGGCGGACGCTGCCGACCGGGCGGCCACCGGGCAACCGGACGGGGCCGGCCCCGCGCGGGTCGGCGCCGACGCGCACCTCGACGTCGAGGTCGACGTCGCCAACACCGGGGACCGCCCCGTCGACGAGCTCGTGCAGGTCTACGCGAGCGCCGTCGACCACCGGCTCGCGGTCCCCCACCGTCGCCTGCTCGGGCACGTCCGCGTGCCGCTCGAGCCCGGCGCCACCGGCACCGCGACCGTGCGCGTGCGGGTCGCCGACCTCGCGGTGTGGGACGTCACGCGCGACGCGCTCGTCGTCGAGCCCGGCGCCTACGTGCTGCACGCCGGCGCGTCCGCGGCGGACCTGCCCGTGAGCGTCGGGGTGGTCGTGACCGGGGACCCCGTCGCGCCGCGCGCCGCACTCACCGGACCGCTGCGGGCCACCGACTTCGACGACCACGACGGCATCGAGCTCGCCGAGCGCACGCGCGACGCGGGCGACGCCGTGCAGGTCCCGCGCGGCCGCGGCTCCGCCGCCGTGACGCTGCGGGACGTCGACGCCCGCGGCGCCACCCGGCTCGGGGTCACCGTCGCCCGGACCCGGGCGGGCGCCGCGGGCGTCCGGGTCGAGGTGCGCGACGGCTCCGGTGCCTGGACCGTCGCCGCCTCGGCCGACGTCCCGCCGGACGGCGGGCGGTACGACTGGAGCACCGTCGAGGCCGTGCGCGGGCCGGCGTGGGACGTGCTCGCCGGCGGGGTGACCTACCTGCGCGTCGTCCTCACCGGCGCGGCCCGGCTCGCCGAGCTGACGTTCGGCGGCTGAGGGACGCGACGGGTGTGCGGCGCGGCTCGGCTCGGACGGGCCGCGTTGCCCAGGCGTCGGCCGCGTGCGGTGCGGGCCGCCCTGAAGGCGGCCGCGCCTCAGCCGGCGCGGGCGAGCCGCCGGGCGCCGTGCGCGAGCAGGCGCAGGTAGGCGTGCTGCACCACGGGCACGACCCACGCGAGCGGCACGAGCCAGGCCCACGCCGGGCGGCTGAACGCGTCGACGACGAACCACAGCACGCCGTCGTCGTCGCGCTCGACCCGGAACGACTCCTCGCCGACGAACGGGTGACCCGGCAGGCTGCCGTAGCCGAACCCCACCACGCGCTCCCCCGTCTCGGCCCACACGACCCGGCACGGCACGACGAGCCGCAGCGGGCCCACGCCGAGGCGCGTGCGGACGTCCACCCCGACATCGGCGACCGGTGCGTCCGCGTCGACCAGGACGCGGGCCGCCGCGTGCACCCGCCAGGTGAGCAGCGCGCGCCCGACGGCGCCGACGTCGCCGGGCCCGAGGCGGTGCCGGACGTGCAGGTGGCGGTAACCGGCCGGCAGCGGGCCCGCACGCGTGGCGCCGACCTCGGGGTACGTGAGCCCGGGGCGTGCGGCGGCCCGACCCTCGTCGCTCGCCGCGGCCGACATCAGAACAGGCGCGAGTCGACGTCGTCCACGCCGCGCATGGCGTCGTAGTCGAGCACGACGCAGGCGATCCCGCGGTCCGTCGCGAGGACCCGGGCCTGCGGCTTGATCTCCTGCGCGGCGAAGACCCCGCGCACGGGGGCGAGGTGCGGGTCGCGGTTGAGCAGCTCGAGGTACCGCGTGAGCTGCTCCACGCCGTCGATGTCTCCCCGGCGCTTGATCTCGATCGCGACCGCCACGCCCGCGGCGTCGCGCGCGAGGATGTCGACCGGCCCGATCGCCGTGGGGAACTCGCGGCGCACCAGCGTGTGCCCGCCGCCGAGCAGGTCGATCTGCGCCGCGAGCAGCTCCTGGAGGTGCGCCTCGACGCCGTCCTTGACGAGTCCGGGGTCGACCCCGAGCTCGTGCGCCGAGTCGTGCAGCACCTCGTGGACCTCGACGACGAGCCGGTCGTCGCTCTTCGCGTGCTGCACGGTCCAGACCTGGCTCACGCCGCGCTCGACGGCCTCGGCGTCCGGCTCACCGATCGCGAGCGAGCACGGCGGGCTCATCCAGTTCAGCGGCTTGTACGACCCGCCGTCGGAGTGCAGCAGCACGCTCCCGTCCGCCTTGACCAGCACGAGCCGGGTCGCGAGCGGGAGGTGGGCGTTGAGCCGGCCGCTGTAGCGCGCCGAGCAGCGCGCGACGACGAGGCGCATGCGGGGGGTTCCTCTCGTGGACGGCGACGGCGCGCCGTCAGATCACGCGGCTGATCGTCGGTGGGGTGGCCTCGAGCCACGACGTGAGGCCCGCGGACGCCTCGGGGCTCATCAGCAGGTCGAACGCCTCGCCCTGCACCGAGCAGCGCACGGCGACCTGACGGCCGAACCGCGGCGACTCCTCGATGACCGCGCGCTCGCTCACGACGATCGCGGACCGTCGCCAGCAGCGTGTGGGGCGCACCGACAGCGACCGTGCGCGCCACCAGTACAGGCTGTCGGCGCCGTACTGGCCGACCCCCGTGACCCACGACGCGGACGGGCCCTCCGAGCGGCGGAACGCACACTCGAAGGACCCGACGCGACGCGTGAGCCGGCCCAGCCTCGACACGCTGAGGCCGAGCACGACCAGGGCGACGACCACCGCTCCGAGGAGCACGAGCGCGATCTGCTGCCCTGACATGACGGCTCCGTCAGTGCGCGACCTGGGTGCCGGTCGCGTCCTCGACCGAGTCCACCACGACCGTCACCAGGTCCGAGTCGACGGACAGGAACCCGCCCCCGACCGTCCAGCGCAGGACCTCGCCGCCGGCCCGGGCGACCCGGACCTCACCGCGGCGCAGCACCGAGAGCACCGGGGTGTGCCCGGCGAGGATGCCGATCTCCCCGTCCGCGGCCGGCGCGCTCACCTGCCGCGCGTGGCCCGACCAGATCTTGCCGTCGGCGGCGACGACGTCGACCTCCAGCTCAGCCATGCTGACTCCCTCTGCTCAGTTCGAACCCGGTCGTGGACGCAGGCGTCAGACGCCGTAGTCCTTCTGGATCCGGGCCCAGTTGCGCTCGAGGTCCTCGAGGCCGCCGATGTTGAAGAACGCCTGCTCGGCGATGTGGTCGAACTCGCCGTCCGCGATCCGCGAGAACGCCTCGACGGTCTCCGCGACCGGGACCGTCGAGCCCACGACACCCGTGAACTTCTCGGCCATGTAGGTGTTCTGCGACAGGAACTGCTGGATGCGGCGCGCCCGGGCGACGACGGTCTTGTCCTCCTCGGACAGCTCGTCGACACCGAGGATCGCGATGATGTCCTGGAGCTCCTTGTTGCGCTGCAGGATCGACTTCACGCGCGTCGCCGTGTCGTAGTGCGCCTGGCCGACGTAGCGCGGGTCGAGGATCCGGCTCGTCGAGGCGAGCGGGTCGACCGCGGGGTACAGGCCGCGCGAGGCGATCTCACGGCTGAGCTCCGTCGTCGCGTCGAGGTGCGCGAACGTCGTGGCCGGCGCCGGGTCGGTGTAGTCGTCGGCGGGGACGTAGATCGCCTGGAGCGACGTGATCGAGTGACCACGCGTCGAGGTGATGCGCTCCTGCAGCTGGCCCATCTCGTCGGCCAGGTTCGGCTGGTAGCCGACGGCGGACGGCATGCGGCCGAGCAGCGTCGAGACCTCCGAGCCGGCCTGCGTGAACCGGAAGATGTTGTCGATGAAGAGCAGCACGTCCTGCTTCTGCACGTCGCGGAAGTACTCCGCCATCGTCAGCGCGGACAGGGCGACGCGCAGACGCGTGCCCGGCGGCTCGTCCATCTGGCCGAAGACGAGGGCCGTCTTGTCGAAGACGCCCGCCTCCTCCATCTCGACGATGAGGTCGTTGCCCTCACGGGTGCGCTCGCCGACACCGGCGAACACCGACACACCACCGTGGTTCTGGGCGACGCGCTGGATCATCTCCTGGATGAGGACCGTCTTGCCGACGCCCGCACCACCGAAGAGGCCGATCTTCCCGCCGAGCACGTACGGCGTGAGCAGGTCGATGACCTTGATGCCGGTCTCGAACATCTGCGTCTTCGACTCGAGCTGGTCGAAGGCCGGGGGCTTGCGGTGGATGGGCCAGCGCTCGGTGATCTCGAGCTTCTCGCCCGGCTCGAGGTTGAGCACCTCGCCGATCACGTTGAAGACGCGGCCCTTGGTCACGTCGCCGACCGGGACGCTGATGGGCGCACCCGTGTCGCGGACGAGCGCACCGCGGACGAGACCGTCCGTGGGGCGCAGCGCGACGGCGCGGACGAGCGAGTCACCCAGGTGCTGGGCGACCTCGAGCGTCATCGTGAACGAGCCGTCCTGCTCGCCCTCGCCCTGCGAGGACAGGTCGATGTCGACCTGGAGCGCGTTGTAGATGTCCGGGATCTGGTCCGACGGGAACTCGATGTCCACGACGGGGCCGATGACCCGGGCGACGCGACCCACTCCGGGCGCGCCCGGGTCGGTCGCCGTGGCGTCGACGGTGGTGGCGGTCATGTCCTGCCTCGCTTCGCTCGTCCGGAGCGGACTCCGGCGTGGTCTGGGTCGTGCTGGTGTCAGGAGGCGAGCGCGTCGGCGCCCGACACGATCTCGCTGATCTCCTGGGTGATCTCTGCCTGGCGGGCCTGGTTCGCGAGCCGCGTGTACATGCGCACGAGGTCCTCGGCGTTCTCGGTCGCCGTGTGCATGGCCCGCTGGCGGGCGGCGAGCTCGGAGGCGGCCGCCTGCAGCATGCAGCTGTAGATGCGGCTGCGGACGTAGCGCGGGAGCAGCGCGTCGAGCACGGCCTCCGGGCTGGGCTCGAAGTCGTACAGCGGCAGCGCGTCGCCCTCGCCGGCGGGGGCGACGCCCTCGACGACCTCGAGCGGGAGCATGCGGATGACGCGCGGCCGCTGCGTGACCATGTTGACGAACTGCGTGTACACGACGTGCAGCTCGCCGACCCCGCCGGCCTCGGCCGGGGCGTCGAAGGCGCGGAGCAGCGTGTCGGCGATGTCGTCGGCCACGTCGACCTGCGGCGCGTCCGAACCGCCCTGCCACTGCGCCGCGAGCTCACGGCGGCGGAACGTGTAGTAGGACACCGCGCGACGCCCGGAGACGTAGAGCGCGACCTCCTTGCCCGACGCCTGGAGCCGCTCGACGAGCCGCTCCGTCTCGCGGATGACGCTCGCCGAGTAGGCGCCCGCCATGCCGCGGTCCGACGCGATCAGCAGCACGGCGACACGGTTCGTGTCCGTGCGGTCGGTCAGCAGCGGGTGCGATGTGCTCGAGTGCGTCGCGAGCGCCGAGACGGCACGCGTGATCGCCCGCGAGTACGGCGTCGCCTGCGCGACCCGGCCCCGCGCACGCCCGATGCGGGACGCGGCGATGAGCTCCTGCGCCCGGAACATCTTCTTGAGCGCCTGCGTCGACTTGATCCGCTGCTTGTAGACGCGCTGGGTACCGGCCACCGGTCAGGCCTTCTTCTGACGGACGATCTGCTCCTGCTCGACCGGCACGGAGTCGCCCTCGTCGTCCCCGCCGACGAGCGGCGAGCCGTCGCCCTTGAGGAAGCCGTTGCGGAACTCGTCGATCGCCGAGGACAGCGCCGACTCGGTCGCCTCGTCGAGCTTGCCCGTCGTCGCGATGGTCGTGAGCACGTCGCTGTTGCGGCGCAGGTGGTCCAGCAGCTCGGTCTCGAAGCGGCGCACGTCCTCGATCGGGACGTCGTCGAGCTTGCCCTTGGTGCCGGCCCAGATCGACGCGACCTGGTCCTCGACCGGGTACGGGCTGTACTGGCCCTGCTTGAGCAGCTCCATGAGGCGGGCCCCACGGGTCAGCTGCGCACGCGACGCGGCGTCGAGGTCCGAGGCGAACATCGCGAACGCCTCGAGCGAGCGGAACTGCGCGAGGTCGAGCTTCAGCGTGCCGGAGACCTGCTTCATCGCCTTGACCTGCGCGGCACCACCGACGCGGGACACCGAGATGCCGACGTCGACGGCGGGGCGCTGGTCCGCGTTGAAGAGGTCCGACTGCAGGAAGATCTGGCCGTCGGTGATCGAGATGACGTTGGTCGGGATGTACGCCGAGACGTCGTTGGCCTTCGTCTCGATCATCGGCAGACCGGTCATCGAGCCGCCGCCGAGCTCGTCGGAGAGCTTGGCACAGCGCTCGAGCAGACGGGAGTGCAGGTAGAAGACGTCACCGGGGTACGCCTCGCGGCCCGGCGGGCGGCGCAGCAGCAGGGACACGGCGCGGTACGCCTCGGCCTGCTTCGACAGGTCGTCGAACACGATGAGGACGTGCTTGCCCTGGTACATCCAGTGCTGGCCGATGGCCGAGCCGGTGTACGGCGCGAGGTACTTGAAGCCGGCCGGGTCGGACGCCGGCGAGGCGACGATGGTCGTGTACTCGAGAGCACCGGCCTCCTCGAGCGCGCCGCGCACCGCGGCGATGGTCGAGCCCTTCTGGCCGATCGCGACGTAGATGCAGCGGACCTGCTTGGTCGGGTCGCCCGACTCCCAGTTCGCCTTCTGGTTGATGATCGTGTCGATCGCGATCGCCGTCTTGCCCGTCTGGCGGTCGCCGATGATGAGCTGACGCTGGCCGCGGCCGATCGGGATCATCGCGTCGATGGCCTTGAGGCCCGTCTGGAGCGGCTCGTGCACGCTCTTGCGGTGCATGACGCCGGGCGCCTGCAGCTCGAGCGCGCGGCGACCCTCCGTGACGAGCTCGCCGAGGCCGTCGATCGGCTCGCCGAGCGGGTCGACGACGCGACCGAGGTAGCCGTCACCGATCGGGACCGAGAGGACCTCGCCCGTGCGGCGGACCTCCTGGCCCTCCTCGATGCCGGTGAACTCACCGAGCACGACGACGCCGATCTCGCGGACGTCGAGGTTCAGCGCGAGGCCGAGCGTGCCGTCCTCGAAGCGCAGCAGCTCGTTGGCCATGCAGCCGGGCAGACCCTCGACCTGCGCGATGCCGTCGCCCGCCAGGGTGACCCGGCCGACCTCTTCGGTGACCGCACCGGTGGGCTCGTAGGACTTCACGAAGCTGTCCAGCGCGGAGCGGATGTCCTCCGGCCGGATCGTCAGCTCAGCCATTGCTTCTCTCCTGTCGTGTCGCACGCGGGTCGCGTACGGGTCGAACGCGTTCTGGGGACGGGGCGCGGAGCGCGGCCGTCAGCTGGCAAGTCGGCGCCGGGCGTCGGCGAGCCGGGACAGGACCGTCGAGTCGACGACCTCGGCCCCGACCTGGATGCGCAGGCCGCCGAGGACGTGCTCGTCGACGATCACGTTGAGCTGGACCGGCTGCCCGTAGGCCCGCTCGAGGATCCCCTCGAGCCGGGCGCGCTGGGCGACCGAGAGCTCGGTGGCCGACGTCACGGTCGCGACCTGACGGTTGCGGCGCTCGGCGACGAGGTCGCCGACGTGGCCGAGCGTCGTCACGAACCGACGGCCGCGCGGCTTCGCCGTGGCCCGCCGTGCGAGCAGCGCCGCGGCCGGGGTCGCCCCGCCCGCGAGGATCGCGTCGAGCAGGCGCACGCGGGCCTCCGGCGTCGACGTCGCGTCGTCCGACAGGATCCGGCGCACGTCGCGCTGACCCGCCAGCGCGCGCGCGACGCGGAACAAGTCCTCCTCGACGCGCTCGAGCGTGCCGGTGGCCTCCGCGGAGGCCAGCACCGCGTGGAACGCGAGGTGCTCGACGGCCTCGGTCAGGTCGGCGTCCGCCGACCAGCGCGACCGGACGAGCTCCTGCGCGACCGCGACCGTGCTCGTGTGCGCGCCCTGGAGCACGTGCGCGACGAGCCGCGCCTTCGCCTCACCGTCGGCCGACGGGTCCGCGAGCGTCCGGCGCAGCGCGCCGGACGAGTCGAGGGCGTCGACCAGGGCGAAGAGCTGCTCGCCCAGCGTCGCCGACTCGACGCCGGCAGCACGGAGGACCGGCTCGAACCGGTTCTCCACGCTCCGCAGCGACGCCTGACTCGTCCCGCGCATCAGTTCCCCTTACCGGCGTTCGCCGTGGTGCTGGCCTCGAGCTCGTCGAGGAAACGGTCGACGACGCGCGACTGGCGCGCGGTGTCCTCGAGCGACTCGCCGACGATCTTGGAGGCGAGCTGGGTCGCGAGCGACCCGACGTCGGCGCGCAGCGAGACCGACGCCTGCTGGCGCTCCGCCTCGATCTGCCGGTGCGCGGTCTCGACGATGCGAGCCGCCTCCTCCTGCGCCTTGGTGCGGGACTCCGCGACGATCTGCCCGGCCTCGGTGCGCGCGTCCTCACGGATGCGGGCGGCCTCGGTGCGGGCGTCCTGGAGCTGCTGGTGGTACTCGGCGAGAGCGGCGGCGGCCTCGGCCTGCGCCGACTCGGCCTTCGCGATGCCGCCCTGGATCAGCTCGGTGCGCTTGTCGAGCACGGCCTGGAACTTCGGCAGGACGTACTTGTAGAACGCGAACGCGATGATCGCCAGGACGATCGTCGACCAGAAGATGTCGTACAGCGCCGGCAGGAGCAGCCGTGTGCCTTCGATCGTGCCCTCTTCGGCGGCCGAGACGAGGCTCGCCGCCGTCGCGGCGGCCGACATCAGTAGAGGAATCCGGTGATGAGGCCGAGCAGGCCGAGGACCTCGACGAAGCCGATACCGATGAACATCGTGGTCCGGAGCTGGCCGGCGACCTCGGGCTGGCGCGCGATGCCCTCGATCGTCTTGCCGATGAGGATGCCGAGGCCGATACCGGGGCCGATCACCGCGAGGCCGTAGCCGATCGTCGCGACGTTGCCGGTGACCTCGGCGAGGACGGTGGTGGTTTCCGCAAGTGCCACGGTTGCTCGTTCCTTCCGTAGGGCGCCGGACCGGTCGGACCGACGCTCGTTCGTGGGTAGGGGTCAGCCGACCCCCGGGGGGTGTGGGTCAGTGCTCGTCTTCGACGGACAGGCTGATGTACACGGCCGTCAGGACCACGAAGATGTACGCCTGCAGCGCGGCGACGAAGACCTCGAACAGCGTGAGCGCGAAGCCCGAGACGAAGGTCAGCGCACCGAACGCCTTCATGCCGCCCGTCGCCTCGAAGACGAAGAACTGGGTGGCGGAGAAGCAGAGCACCAGCATGAGGTGGCCGGCGACCATGTTCGCCATGAGTCGCAGCGCGAGCGTGGCGGGCCGCAGGATGAAGACGGTGAGGAACTCGATGGGCGTGAGCAGGACGTACATGAACGCCGGCACGCCCGGGGGGAACAGGCTCATCTTGAGGAAGTGACCGACGCCGTGCGCCTTGATGCCCGCCCCGAGGTACATGACGTAGACCCAGAGCGCGAGCATGACGGGGATGCCGATGAGCGAGGACCCGGCGATGTTCAGCCCCGGGACGATGCCCGTGAGGTTGAACGCGAGGATCGCGAGGAACAGCGTCGTCAGGAGCGCGACGTACTTGTGGGCCTTCGCCTTGCCGATGATCTCCTCGGCGACGTTGACCCGCACGAAGTCCAGGAGCATCTCGACGACGTTCTGCCCGCGACCCGGGACGAGCTTCGCCCGCTTGGCGGCGATCACGAAGAGCACGATCAGCACGGCGGCGGCGATCAGGCGCACGAGCTGGAGCCGGTTGAACTCGAGGAACGTGCCCTCGAAGAGGACGGGGGCCGGGAAGAAGTCAGCGATCGACGGCGCGTGGAACCCGCTCTCCTCCTCGGTGGCGAGGGGGGCGATCATCGCGAGGCTGGACAGTGCGAGCTCCTGGTGGTCATCGGTGCCGGACAGCCCGCATCAGTGCGGGCACGCCATAGGAACCTGGCCGTCATGGATGGGTGAAGCCTAACCTATGCGGACGCTCCGTCAGGACCGCGGTCCGCGGGCTCGACGTACGGCACACGGCCGTTCGCGACCGCCCGGTAGTCCAGCAGCGCGGAGCCCAGGACCCCGAGGATCAGCACGATCGCGAGGACCGTCCGGTCGTAGAAGTCGAGGTCGCGGAGCACCGCGAGGACGACGATCACGACCACGATCTTGGCGAGCCACGCCCCCATGACGACGCCCGCCATGGCCTGCGGGGTCGAGCCCGAGGTGCGCAGCATCGAGACGACCGTCGTGCCCGAGAACACGAGCGCGAGGCCGACGCCGATGAGCGCCCCCCAGACTCCGGCCGACCCCGCGACGAGCGCCCCGATGCCGACCCCGAGCACCGAGAGCACGGCGAGCAGGAGCAGCATGTCGCGCAGCGCGCGGCGGAAGACGGCGTCGGCGGCCGCGGACGACGTCGAGCGTGCGGGCGTGGGCTGGGGGTCCGAGGACGTCATGGGTGCTTCTCCGGGGTCGGGTGGCCGGCCGGCGGGCGGGCCGGGCCGGTCGTGGTGGTCGGGCGGCCCGGGCCGATGGTCGTGCGGGTCGCCGGGCGGTGCTCCCCGGTCGTGGACCGGGGCTCGGCGCCGCGCACGGGCGGGACGGCCGGGGTGACGCCGGTGATGATCGGCTGGGCGCCGCCGTTCTTGCCGCGCAGCGGCCCGAGGGTCAGCAGCGCCGCCGCGACCATGCCGAGGCCGAGGCCCCAGAGCGCCTGGGTCGTCGAGAGCACGACGAGCGACGCGGTGCCGAACGCGAAGACGACGGTCCAGATCCACATGATGCCGACCGCGCTGCGGTGCGAGTGCCCGAGCGAGAGCAGCCGGTGGTGCAGGTGCATGCGGTCCGGGTGGAACGGCGACTTCCCCGCACCCACCCGGCGGATCACCGCGAGGCCCATGTCGAGCAGCGGGAGCAGCAGCACCGCGACGGGCAGCAGGATCGGGACGAAGACGGGGATCTGCTGGCGCGGCAGCAGCGCGGCGCCGTCGTGCGCGGGCAGCGCCGAGGCGTCGAGCTGGCCGGTGAGCACGATCGTCGCCGCGGCGATGACGAGGCCCAGGAGCATCGAGCCGGAGTCGCCCATGAAGATGCGCGCCGGGTACACGTTGTGCGGCAGGAAGCCGACACACATCCCGACGAGCACCGCGAGCACGAGGGTCGCGAGGTTCGCGTAGTTCCCCCGGCCGCCGTCGACCGTGAGGATCGTCAGCCAGTACGAGTACAGGAAGAACGCCGTGCCGCCGATGCCGATCATGCCTGCGGCGAGCCCGTCGAGGCCGTCGACGAAGTTCACCGCGTTCATCGCGACGACGACCACGAGCACGGTGAGCGCCTGCCACACGCGCTCGGAGCCGATCACGACGTCGCCGAAGATCGGGAGCTGGAAGAGCAGCACCCCCTGCCACGCCATGAAGCCGGCGCCGAGCACCTGCCCGACGAGCTTCGTGACCCAGTCGAGGTCCCAGATGTCGTCCGCGACGCCGAGCAGGCACACCGTCGTCGCGCCGCCGGCGAGGCCCCAGATCGGGCGCGGGTCGGTGAACACGCTGCTCAGGAACGGCAGGCCGCTCGCGACCGTGAGCGCGACGAGGAGCCCGACGAGCATCGCGAGGCCGCCGAGGCGCGGCGTCGGGATCGCGTGCACGTCCCGGTCGCGCACCGCGGTGATGGCGCCGAAGCGCAGTGCGCACCACCGCGCGAGCGGCGTCATGAGGTAGGTCGTCGCCGCCGAGACCAGCAGGAGGAGCAGGTAGACCCTCACCGGCCCGGCTCACCGCCCGGCTGCGGGACGTCGGTGGCGAGGTCGTCGGGCACCACGGGCGGCGGGGTCGCGGCGGACGGGGGCGTGCTCGACGCACCCGCCGCGGACGGCTTCGTCGTCGACACGGGTGCGGGCGGCTCCGTCGTCGGCACCGGTGCGCCCGCGGCGTCCGGCGCCGGGGTCTCGGGGGCGACGGCCGGGGCCGGGCCCTCGACCGGCGTCACCGCGCGCAGCTCCTCGAGGCTCAGCGCCCCCTCGCGCACGACGCGCAGGACGTCGCCCGTCGCGTCCACGATCGTCGACGACACGCCGCCGGGCGCCTCTCCCCCGTCGAGGAACACGGGCACGCGCGCGCCGAGCTGGCGGTAGGCCTCGCGCACGTCGGTGCCCGCGGGCTTGCCGGTGCGGTTCGCACTGGACACCGCGAGCGGGCCGGTGCGGCGCAGGAGCTCGAGCGCGACGGGGTGGTCGGGCACGCGCAGCGCGACGGTCCCGTGCGTCTCCCCCAGGTCCCACGCGAGCGAGGGCTGCGCGCGCACGATGAGCGTGAGGCCGCCGGGCCAGAAGGCCTCCGCGAGGGCCCGTGCGCCGGCGGGCACGGCGGTCGCGAGGCCGTCGAGCGTGCGCAGGTCCGGCATGAGCACGGGCGGGGGCATCTGCCGGCCGCGTCCCTTGGCGTCGAGCAGCGCCTGGACGGCCACCGGGTCGAACGCGTCGGCGGCGATCCCGTAGACCGTGTCGGTCGGCAGCACGACGAGGTCGCCGCGGCCGAGCGCCTCCACGGCGGCGTCGAGGGACGGCCCCCACGTCTCGGGGTCCGTCGCGTCCTTGATGCGCAGCAGGCTCACGGCTGCGAGTCTCCCACGGAGGGGCCGGGCGTCATGCCGTCCGAGCGGTCGGGATCGGCCCGGCGGGCGAGGACCATGCGGGCGCGGCCGGTGAGGTCGGCCGCAGTGGTGACCGCGGTGAACGCGTGCGTCGCCTCGACCGTCGCCCGTGCGGCGGCGTCCTGGACCTCGGCGTGCTCCATGACGAGCAGCCCCCCGGGCCGCAGGAGCCGCGCGGCGGCGGCCACGATGCCGCGCGGGACCTCGAGCCCGTCGGCCCCGAGGCCGTACAGCGCGACGGCCGGGTCGTGCCGGGCGACCTCCGGGTCGACGGGGACCGCCCCGGGCGGGACGTACGGCGGGTTCGAGACGACGACGTCGACCGTGCCGTCGAGCGCGCGCAGGGCCGTGCGCGCGTCGCCCCGGTGCAGGTGGACGCCGGGCGCGAGGGCCTCGACGTTGCGCGCGGCCCAGGCGTGCGCGGCGGCGTCGAGCTCGACGGCGTGCACGACGGCGCCGGGCACCTCGACCGCGACCGCGACGGCGATCGCGCCCGAGCCGGTGCACAGGTCCACGACGAGCGCGGAGCCCGTGCGCGCGAGCACGTCGGCGGCCTCCCGGACGGCCTGCTCGGCGACCTGCTCGGTCTCGGGGCGCGGGACGAACACCCCGGGCCCGACGGCGAGCTCGACGCCCCGGAACGGCGCCCGGCCCGTGAGGTGCTGGAGCGGCTCGCGCGCGGCTCGGCGCCCCACGAGCTCGGCGTACCCGTCGGGAGCAGGCCGGCCGAGGAGGGCCGCGGTCTGGACCTCGCCGCGGCTGACGTCCTCCCCCGACGCGGCGCGCAGCAGGTGCGCGGCGAGGAGCTCGGCGTCGACGCGCGCCGACCCGATCCCGGCGGCGGCCAGCGTGCGCTCGGCGTCCCGCAGCGCGGCCGCGAGGCTCGTCGGGCTCACGCGCCCGCGGCGGCCAGCCGGGCCGCCTCGTCCGCGTCGATCGCCGAGCGGACGACCGCGTCGAGGTCGCCGTCGAGCACGACGTCGAGGTTGTACGCCTTGTAGCCCGTGCGGTGGTCCGCGATCCGGTTCTCCGGGTAGTTGTACGTCCGGATGCGCTCCGAGCGGTCGACCGTGCGGACCTGCGACCGCCGTGCCTCGCTGGCCGCGGCGGCGGCCTCCTCCTGCTTCGCGGCGAGCAGCCGCGCGCGCAGCACGCGCATCGCCTGCTCGCGGTTCTGCAGCTGGGACTTCTCGTTCTGCATCGACACGACGATGCCGGTCGGCACGTGCGTGATGCGGACCGCGGAGTCGGTCGTGTTGACGGACTGGCCGCCCGGCCCGGACGAGCGGAACACGTCGATCCGCAGGTCGTTGGGGTCGATCCCGACCTCGGCCTCGTCGTCCGCCTCGGGCAGCACGAGCACCCCGGCGGCCGAGGTGTGGATGCGGCCCTGCGACTCCGTGACGGGGACGCGCTGCACGCGGTGCACGCCGCCCTCGTACTTGAGGCTCGCCCACACGCCCTGCGCGGGGTCGGTCAGCGCGCCGCGGGCCTTGACCGCGACCTGGACGTCCTTGTACCCGCCGAGGTCCGACTCCGTGGACTCGATCACCTCGGTCCTCCAGCCGCGGCGCTCGGCGTAGCGCAGGTACATGCGCAGCAGGTCGCCCGCGAACAGTGCGGACTCCTCGCCGCCCTCGCCGGCCTTGATCTCGAGGATCACGTCGCGCGCGTCGTCGGGGTCGCGCGGCACGAGCACGCGGCGCAGGCGCTCGGCGGCCGCGGCGGCGGCGGCCTCGAGCGCGGGGAGCTCGGCGGCGTACGCGTCGTCGAGCTCCGCGAGCTCGCGCGCGTCGGCGACGTCGTCGGTCGCGGCGCGGTACGCGCGGTAGGCGGCGACGACCTGGCCGAGCTCGGCGTAGCGGCGGCCGAGCTTGCGGGCCCGCCCGGCGTCGGCGTGCACCCCGGGGTCGGCGAGCTGGGTCTCGATCTCGGCGTGCTCGGCGAGCAGCGGCTCCGCTGCGGCGAACGGGTCGCTCATGCGGGCGCCTCCTGGCGTGGCGTGCGGTGGGGTGGCGTGCGGTGGGGGTGCGGTGCGCTGAGGCGCAGCCGGGTGACGTGCGGTGCGGTGACGTGCGGTGGGGTGGCGGTGCCGGGACGGGCGCGGACGCGCGGGCTGCCGGGCGTCAGGCCCCGGGCAGACGAACAGCGCCGGTGCCCTGCGCGGACACTGCCATGGAGGGCAGTCGTCCGCCGGGCACCGGCGCTGTCAGGTCGCTACTCGGCCGCGGTGTCGGCGGCCGGCTCGGCGGCGGGCGCCGCAGCCGGCTTCTTGCCGTAGCGCGCCTCGAACCGGGCCACGCGGCCACCGGTGTCGAGGATCTTCTGCTTGCCCGTGTAGAACGGGTGGCACGCGCTGCACACGTCGGTGCGGATGTGGCCCGAGGTCTCGGTGGACTTCGTCGTGAACGTGTTGCCACAGGTGCACGTCACCTGGGTCACGACGTACGCGGGGTGGATGTCAGACTTCACAGGGTTCTCCTCGCTGGGTCGTCTCCGGGTCGTGCACGCGAACCGCACACGTGAACCGCAGACCAACAGAACATTGTGCCAGAACACGGCGGGGGCCCGAAACCTTCCCGGACCCGCCGCCGCATCCTCGCGGGGTCGTGCGTGCGTCAGTCGTTGCCCGTGCCGGGCGTCGTCTTCTGCACCTGCATGAGGAACTCCGCGTTCGACCGGGTCTCGCGCAGCTTGCCGAGCAGGAGCTCGATCGCCTGCTGCTGGTCGAGCGCACCCATGACGCGGCGCAGCTTCCACACGATCTTGAGCTCGTCGGGCGCCATGAGGATCTCCTCGCGGCGCGTGCCCGAGGCGTTGACGTCGACCGCGGGGAAGATGCGCTTGTCCGCGAGGTTCCGCGAGAGCCGCAGCTCCATGTTCCCGGTGCCCTTGAACTCCTCGAAGATGACCTCGTCCATCTTGGACCCGGTCTCCACGAGCGCCGAGGCGAGGATCGTGAGCGACCCGCCGTGCTCGATGTTGCGCGCCGCGCCGAAGAACCGCTTGGGCGGGTACAGCGCCGAGGCGTCGACACCACCCGAGAGGATCCGGCCCGACGCGGGCGCCGCGAGGTTGTAGGCGCGCGACAGGCGCGTGAGCGAGTCGAGCAGCACGACGACGTCCTGGCCGAGCTCCACGAGACGCTTGGCCCGCTCGATCGCGAGCTCCGCGACGATCGTGTGGTCCGACGCGGGGCGGTCGAACGTCGAGGCGATGACCTCGCCCTTGACCGTCCGCTCCATGTCCGTGACCTCCTCGGGGCGCTCGTCGACGAGCACGACCATGAGGTGGACCTCGGGGTTGTTCGTGGTGATCGCGTTCGCGATCTGCTGCATGATGATCGTCTTGCCGGCCTTGGGCGGGGAGACGATCAGCCCGCGCTGGCCCTTGCCGATCGGCGCGACGATGTCGATCACGCGCGGCGTGAGCTTGTTCGGCTCGCTCTCGAGGCGCAGGCGCTCCTGCGGGTACAGCGGCGTGAGCTTCGAGAAGTCGGCGCGCTGGCGCGCCTCCTCGGGCGGCAGGCCGTTGACCGAGTCGAGGCGCACGAGCGCGTTGAACTTGGCGCGCGCGGCGCTGCCCTGCGGCAGCTGCTCGCCCTCGCGCGGCTGGCGGACGGCACCAGTGACGGCGTCGCCGCGGCGCAGGCCGGCCTTCTTGACCTGCCCGAGCGAGACGTACACGTCGTTGGGGCCGGGCAGGTAGCCGGTCGTCCGGACGAACGCGTAGCTGTCGAGGATGTCGAGGATCCCGGCGACGGGCAGCAGGACGTCGTCCTCGCTGACCTCGATCTCCTCGTAGCCGGCGAGGTCGCCCTGCGCGCGTCCGCCGCGGCCGCGCTGCGGCTTGGTGCGGTCACGGTCGCGGTAGCGGTCCCGCGAGCGACGGCGACGACCGCCGCGCTCGTCGTCCTCGAGCAGCGCCTGGTTGCCGCCGCCCTGGGCGCCCGCCCCCGGTGCCTGGTCCCGGTCCTGCCGCGGCTGGCCCTCGCGCTGGCCGCCGTCGCGCTGCTGACCGTCCCGCTGCTGGCCGTCGCGCTGCTGACCGTTGCTGCGCTGCTGGCCCTCGCGCTGCTGGCCCTCACGCTGCGGTGCGCCGTCACGCGGGCCGCCGTCCCGCTGGCCGCCCTGCTCGGCGTCGGGGAGCACGACGACCTCGGGGCCGGCCTCGACGCGCGGTGCACCGGCGCCGCGGCCCGACCGGCGCGAACGCCGCTCACCGCCCGCGAGCGGCGCGATCGCCTCGGCGGCGCGCGCGGCGCGCTCGTCCCGGGTCTCCCCCGCGACGCGGGCGTCGAGCGTGCGCTCGACGGCCTCGAGCCGGGCGTCGACCCGGACGGGCACGGCGCCGCCGGTCGTGTCCCGGTCGACGGCCTCGGGCTGCTCGGTGCGGGGGGCGACCTCGCGGCGGGTCGCACGACGACCGCCGGTCCGCTCCGCGCGGGCGGGCTCGGGCGACGTCTCGGGCGTGGCTCCCGCGGTGACCCCCGCGAGCGTCGGCTGCTCGGCAGCCGGCTGCGACTCGGGCGCCGACGTGCGGCCGCCCGAGCGCTTGGTCTTGATGGCGTCCACGAGATCGCTCTTGCGCATCTTGGACGTCCCGGTCACGCCGAGCTCGGCGGCGAGCGCCTGGAGCTCGGGGAGCCGCAGTGCCGAGATCGCGGCGCCGCGGCCCGATCCACCGGTGCTGGTGCTCACGGCGGACTCGATGGTGTCTGTCACGAAGGACCCTTCCCCCTCGTCGGTGGCACGCACCCGGCCTGCGGGTTCGGCCTACGTCCGGTCCTGAGCGGCCGGATCGTTTGCTGGAGCCACACGCGCTGCGTACGACGACGTCTGCGCACGTGGGCTGGATTGCTCCCGGCGGGGCTCGCGGTGCCCGTCGCGCACCCTCGAGGCTGAGGTGTGCGGGTGTGGAGAGACGGGAACGTGGCGGAGCACGAGATCCGGGGAACTCGGTCATCGTACCACCGCGTGTGATATCGCCCGGTCCTGGACACATGTTCACCCGACCGGGTGGCGAGCGGCTCGGTGCGGCTCCACGAGCGGCTCCCGAGCGCCTCCACGAGCGGCTCCGGGGCACCTCCGTGAGCGGCTCGGGGGCCCCTCCGCGAGCGGCTCCGGGCGGCACGACGACCGCACGGGCGAGGGCTCCGGCGGGGCGCGGAGGGGCACCGCCGCCGGGCGGGCACCCGCGCGGGAGAGGGCTCAGCCGACCGGCCAGGCGCCCCCGCCGTCGAGGTCGAGCCCCGGGCGCAGCACGGCCCAGCCGCCCATCACGCCGCCGAACGCGTCGTCGACCACCCCGTCCGCGTCCGTGCCGACAGCCGTTCCCGCGGCGTCCCGACGCACGCGCGCCAGCGCGAGGACCGTCGGCCCGGCGCCCGAGACGACCGCCGCGACCCCGTGCGCCCGCAGCGCGTCGACGAGCGCGAGGCTGTCCGGCATGACGTCGCGACGGTAGGGCTGGTGCAGCCAGTCGCAGGTCGCGGGCAGCAGGAGGTCGGGGCGGCGCGAGAGCGCCTCGACGAGCAGCGCCGCTCGTCCGGCCTGCTGCGCGGCGTCGCGGTGCGGGACGCTCGCGGGCAGCACACCGCGGGCCCGCCGCGTCGACAGCTCGGTCGCCGGGACGACGACGAGCGGGGCGACGTCCGGGTGGAGGCCGAGGCGGACGGCCCGCGGCCGCTCGCCCGTGCCCTCGAGCCACGCGATCGTCGCGCCGCCGAGCAGCGCGGGTGCGGCGTTGTCCGGGTGGCCCTCGAGCTCGGTCGCGAGGCCGAGGACGGTCTCGTCGTCGAGCGCCTCGGGGTCCGCGAGCAGCGCGCGGGCGAGCAGGAGGCCGCCGACCGCCGCGGCCGCCGACGAGCCGAGCCCGCGACCGTGCGGGATGCGGTTGGTGCACGTCAGGTGCAGGCCCGTCTGCGGCGCACCCACGTGGTCGAGCGCGAGCCGCAGCGCCCGGACGACGAGGTGGTCCTCGCCGCGCGGCACCGAGTCGGCGCCCTCGCCGGTCACGTCGACGACGACGCCGGGCGAGCCGAGCGCACGCACCTCGAGGTCGTCGTGCAGCCCGAGCGCGAGCCCGAGCGCGTCGAAGCCCGGGCCGAGGTTCGCGCTCGTCGCCGGGACGCGCGCGCGGACGTGGTGGTGGCCCAGCCGCATGGTCACACCCGGCTCAGGACAGCTCGAGCGCGTCGGCGATCGACACGACGTCCGCGCTGACCCGCACGGGCACGATCTCCGAGCCGTCCGCCGTCTTGAGCGCCCACTGCGGGTCCTTGAGGCCGTGGCCCGTGACCGTCACGACGATGCGCGCGCCCGCGGGGACGCGACCCTGCTCGGCGAGCATGAGGATGCCGGCGACGCCCGCGGCCGAGGCGGGCTCGACGAACACGCCGACCCGGCTCGACAGGATGCGGTGCGCGGCCAGGATCTGCTCGTCGGTCACGGCCTCGATCAGGCCGCGCGAGGTGTCGCGCGCGTCCTCGGCCTGCTGCCACGACGCGGGGTTGCCGATGCGGATCGCGGTCGCGATCGTCTCGGGCTGGTCGACGGGGTGGCCCGCGACGATGGGCGCCGCGCCGGCCGCCTGGAAGCCCCACATCGCCGGGGTCCGCGTCGCGACGGCCCCGTGCTCCTCGCCCGCGTCGAGTCCCGCGTACTCGCGGTAGCCGCGCCAGTACGCCGTGATGTTCCCCGCGTTGCCGACCGGCAGCGCGTGGATGTCGGGCGCGTCGCCCAGCGCGTCGACGACCTCGAACGAGCCGGTCTTCTGGCCCTCGATGCGGTCCGAGTTGACCGAGTTCACGAGCTCGACGGGGTACACCTCGGCGAGCTTGCGGGCTGCGACGAGGCAGTCGTCGAAGTTGCCGTCGACCTGGAGCAGGCGCGCCCCGTGCGCGATGGCCTGGCTCAGCTTGCCCATCGCGATCTTGCCGTCGGGCACGAGCACCGCGCAGAGCATCCCGGCCGCGGTCGCGTACGCCGCGGCCGACGCCGACGTGTTGCCGGTCGACGCGCACACGACCGCCTTGGCGCCTCGCCCGGCCGCCGACGAGATCGCCGTCGTCATGCCGCGGTCCTTGAACGAGCCGGTCGGGTTCATGCCCTCGACCTTGAGGAACACCTCGGCGCCCGTGAGCTCCGACAGGGCCGGCGCGGGGACGAGCGGCGTGCCGCCCTCCCCCAGCGTGACGACCTTGCGCTGCACGTGCTCCGGCAGCCGGTCCGCGTACTCGGCGATGATGCCTCGCCACTGGTGGGCCATCAGACTCCCTCGACTCGCAGCACGGACAGCACCCGGCGGACCGCCTCGTGCCCGGTGATCGCGGCGACCGTGGCCGCGAGCGACTCCTCCGACGCCTCGTGCGTCGTGATGATCAGGCGGGCGAGCCCGTCGCCGCCGTCGGGGCCGAGGGGCGCGGGCGCCTGGCGGACGGCCTCGATCGAGACCCCGTGGTCGGCGAGCAGCGCCGCGACCTGCGCGAGGACGCCCGGGCGGTCCTGCACGTCGAGCCGGACCTGGTAGCGCGTGCGCGCCGACGACGCGGGCAGCACCGGCAGGTCGGCGTAGGACGACTCGACCGGTCCCTTGCCGCCGAGCACGCGGTGGCGGGCGGCCGAGACCACGTCGCCCAGCACCGCGGAGGCCGTGGGGGCCCCGCCGGCACCGCGGCCGTAGAACATGAGCTCGCCCGCGGCCTCGGCCTCGACGAACACCGCGTTGAACGCCCCGCGGACGCCCGCGAGCGGGTGCGCGAGCGGGACGAGCGCCGGGTGCACGCGCACCTGGACGCCCTCGTCACGGCGCTCGGCGATCGCGAGCAGCTTGATGACGTAGCCGGTGCGCTCGGCCCACGCGACGTCGTCCACGGTGATCGCGCTGATGCCCTCGCGGTCCACGTCGTCGATCGACACGCGCGTGTGGAACGCGAGCGAGGCGAGGATCGCGGCCTTCGCGGCGGCGTCGAAGCCCTCGACGTCGGCGGTCGGGTCGGCCTCGGCGTACCCGAGCGCCTGCGCCTCCTTGACGGCCTGGTCGAGGTCGAGGCCCTCGCTCGTCATGCGGTCGAGCACGTAGTTCGTCGTGCCGTTGACGATGCCGAGCACGCGGCGCACACGGTCGCCCGCGAGCGACTCCCGGACGGGGCGCACGATCGGGATCGCCCCGGCGACGGCCGCCTCGAAGTACACGTCGACGCCCGCGGCGTCCGCCGCCGCGTAGAGGGTCGGGCCGTCCTGCGCGAGCAGCGCCTTGTTGGCGGTGACGACGGACGCACCGTGCTCGATCGCGCGCAGCAGCAGCGAGCGCGCGGGCTCGATCCCGCCCACGACCTCGATCACGACGTCGGCGCGCGTGACGAGCTCCTCGGCGTCGGTCGTGAGCAGCTCGGCGTCGACGACGGCGTCGCGCGGCGTCGCCGTGTCGCGGACCGCGATCCCGACGAGCTCGAGCCGGGCGCCCGTGCGCGCGGCGAGGTCGTCGGCCTGCGTCGTCAGGAGGCGCACGACCTCGGTGCCCACGACGCCGCACCCGAGCAGGGCCACGCGCAGGGGCGTCGTGCGGTGGTCTCCGGTGCGCTCGTCGGTCGGGGCGCCTGCCTGCCCGTCGGCTGCTGTCACTGCGTCGGCCTCCGCCTCGGGGCTGCGCCCGCTCGGTCGTTCCTGGGGTCGTGCGTCGGTCTCGTCGGCCGGACGACTGTGCGTCCTGCGCCCGCGGGGCGCGTGGACCACGGCGTCCGGCCGGCCGGGTCACAGGATAGGGGCCCGGCCCGTGGGTGCGGCGGCGGTGCTCAGCCCTGGTCGAGGGCCAGCAGGTCGTCCTCGGTCTCGCGGCGCACGAGCACACGGGTGGCCCCGTCCGTCACGGCGACGACCGGGGGGCGCGGCACGTGGTTGTAGTTCGAGGCCATCGAGCGCCCGTACGCACCCGTCGCCGCGACGGCGAGCAGGTCGCCGGTCCGCACGTCGGCGGGCAGCTGCACCTCGTGGACCACGATGTCGCCGCTCTCGCAGTGCTTGCCGACGACCCGGGCGAGCACGCCGGTCTCGCCGCTCGTCCGGGAGACGACCTCCGCGTGGTACGCCGCGCCGTACAGCGCCGGGCGGATGTTGTCGCTCATGCCGCCGTCGACCGCCACGTACAGGCGGGTGCGGCCGTCGTCGAGCACGACGGGCTTGACGGTGCCGACCGTGTAGAGCGTGCACGTCGTGGGTCCGACGATCGCCCGGCCCGGCTCGATGGACAGGCGCGGCAGCGGCGTCGACAGCTCGGCGCACACCGCGTCGACCGTGGACGCGAGGTCCTTCGCGACGCGGGCCGGGTCGAGCGGGACCTCGCCGGGCACGTACGCGATGCCGTAGCCGCCTCCGAGGTCGACCTCGGGGACGAGGTAGCCGGTGTCGCGCGCGAGCTCGGCACGCAGTGCGAGCACCTTGCGGGCGGCGACCTCGAAGCCCGACGGGTCGAGGATCTGCGAGCCGATGTGCGAGTGGATGCCGAGCAGGTGGAGCTCGGGGCGGTCGAGCACGGCGCGCAGCGCGGTCATCGCGGGGCTCGTGCCGCCGTCCGGGCCGGCGACGAGCGAGAGGCCGAACTTCTGGTCCTCGTGCGCGGTCGAGATGTACTCGTGGCCGCCGGCGTGCACGCCCGTCGTGACGCGCACCATGACCGGGGCCGGGCCGCCGCCGTGCGCACGCGCGGCCTCGGCCACGCGCTCGACCTCGCCGATCGAGTCGACGATGATCCGGCCGACGCCCGCGTCGAGCGCGCGCGCGAGCTCGGAGTCCGACTTGTTGTTGCCGTGCAGCCCGATCTCCGAGCCGGGCAGCCCCGCGCGCAGGGCGACCGCGAGCTCGCCGCCCGTCGCGGTGTCGACGCGCAGCCCCTCCTCGTGCGCCCACCGGGCGACCGCGACCGAGAGGAACGCCTTGCCCGCGTAGTACACGTCGACGCCCGTGCCGAGCGGCTCGAACGCCGCGGCGAACGCGTCCCGGTACGCCCGGGCCCGGGCGCGGAAGTCGGCCTCGTCGAGCACGTACGCGGGGGTCCCGTGCTCCGCCGCGAGCGCGCGCACGTCGACCCCCGCGACCTCGACCGCGCCGTCGGCCGCGCGCGTGACGCCGCTCGACCAGGGCGAGCCGGTCACTTGCGCTCGGGCGCGCTCACGCCCAGGAGCTCGAGGCCGTTCGCGAGGACCTGACGGGTCGCGTCGTTGAGCCACAGGCGCGTGCGGTGCACGTCCGTGACCTCCTCGTCGCCCATCGGCGTGACGCGGCGCAGCTCGTACCACTTCTGGTAGGCGCCGGCGACCTCCTCGAGGTACCGGGCGACGCGGTGCGGCTCGCGGAGCTCCGCGGCCTGGGTCACGACGCGCGGCAGCTGCGCGAGCAGCCCGAGCAGGACCGCGTCGGCCTCGTGGTCGAGCAGCGACGGGTCGAAGCCCGCGGTCCGGTCGACGCCCGAGTCCGCGGCGTTGCGCCCGACGCCCACCGTGCGGGCGTGCGCGTACTGCACGTAGTGCACGGGGTTCTCGTTGGTCGCGCTCGCAAGCAGGTCCAGGTCGATGTCGAGCTGGGAGTTCGCCGCGGAGCGCGCGAGCGCGTACCGGGCGGCGTCGATGCCGACGGCGTCGACGAGGTCGTCGAGCGAGATGATCGTGCCCGCGCGCTTCGACATCCGGACCGGCTCGCCGTCCTTGAGCAGGTTGACCATCTGCCCGATGAGGATCTCGAGGTTCACGCCCGGGGTGTCCCCGAACGCCGCGCACATCGCCATCATGCGGCCGATGTACCCGTGGTGGTCGGCGCCGAGCATGATGATCGCGCGGTCGAAGCCCCGCTCCCGCTTGTCGAGGTAGTACGCCAGGTCGCCCGCGATGTACGCGGCCTCGCCGTCGGACTTGACGATGACGCGGTCCTTGTCGTCACCGAACTCGGTGGTCCGCAGCCACGTCGCGCCGTCGGTCTCGAAGATGTGCCCGAGCTCGCGCAGGCGCTCGATGGCCCGCTCGACCGCGCGCGACTCGTGCAGGGAGTCCTCGTGGAAGTACACGTCGAAGTCGACCCGGAAGTCGTGCAGCTTGGCCTTGATCTCGCCGAACATGCGCTCGACGCCGCGCGCCCGGAACGCCTCGACCGCCTCGGCGTCGGGCAGCGTGCGCGGGTCGGGCTCCCCCGCCGCGAGCGCCTCGGCGACGACCGCCTCGGCGATCTCGGTGATGTACTGCCCGCCGTAGCCGTCCTCGGGGGCCTCCTCGCCGCGCGCACGGGCGACGAGCGAGCGCGCGAACCGGTCGATCTGGGCGCCGTGGTCGTTGAAGTAGTACTCGCGGGTCACGTCCGCGCCGGACGCCTGCAGCACGCGCGCGAGCGAGTCGCCGACGGCCGCCCACCGCACGCCGCCGATGTGCAGCGGCCCGGTCGGGTTGGCCGAGACGAACTCGAGGTTGATCCGCTGGCCCGCGAGCGCCTCCGTGCGCCCGTAGGCGTGGCCCTGCTCGACGATCGCCCGCGCGAGCTCGCCCGCGGCCGCGGCGTCGAGCGTGATGTTGAGGAACCCGGGGCCGGCGACGTCCACCTTCGCGACGCCCGGGTGCTCCGCGAGGCGGCGCGCGAGCTCCTCGGCGAACGCGCGCGGGTTCGTGCCGGCCCGCTTCGCGAGCTGCATCGCGACGTTCGTCGCCCAGTCGCCGTGCTCGCGCTGGCGCGGTCGCTCGACGTGGACCTCGGCGGGGACGAGCGCGGCGTCGAGGGCGAACGTGCCGTCGTCGACCGCGGCCACGAGGGCAGCACGGAGGGCCTGGGAGAGCTCAGCGGGGGTCACCGCTCCAGGGTACCGAGCGCTGCCCGGGCACCCCGACAGGATTCCGCCGGTCGGGCGCGGCCGTCGCCCGGCCCGGCGCACGCTCCCGGTGCGACCGCCCGGCCCGCGGTGGTCGCGCTGCTCCTCGCGCACGGCGCGGCACGGCGTACCGGACGCGCGTCCGGGTACGGAGGTCCCAGGTCCCTGGCGGTCACCGCCGTGCACGGTGTTGACTGCACCGGCACTCGACCTGCGGCGCCGCGCCGCGGCAGGTCGTCACGGACGCGAAGAGGGACGGGATGACACGCCGCACCGGGCTGATCGACAACGCCGTCGACACGCTGCGCCAGCGCATCACGTCGGGCCAGTGGGCCGTCGGGACCCGCATCCCGCCCGAGCCCGCGCTCGCCGAGCTCCTGGGCGTCGGGCGCAACACCGTGCGCGAGGCCGTGCAGTCGCTCGTGCACGCCGGGCTGCTCGCGCGCCGGCAGGGCTCGGGCACCTACGTGCTCTCGACCTCCGAGCTCGCCGTGACGATGGGCCGCCAGATCGCGGACGCCCGTCAGCGCGACGTCGTCGAGGTCCGGCGCAGCCTCGAGGTCGAGGCGGCGCGGCTCGCGGCCCGGCGGCGCACCGGGACCGACGTCACGACGCTCGAGCGGCTCCGGGAGCAGCGCGCCGTCGCCTACGCGGGCGGCGACCTCGACGAGATGGTCAGCACCGACCTCGCGCTGCACCTCGCGATCGCCCGCGCCGCCCGCAACCCGGTGCTGCTCTCGCTGTACGAGAGCCTGATCGACGCGATCAGCGAGAACATCCGGTTCAACTTCGAGCGCCCGGCGCTCGGCGACGCGGGGCACGACGACCTCGTCGCGGCGATCGTCGCGGGCGACGAGGAGACGGCGATGACCGAGGTCGAGACGTACCTGTCGGCGCTGGTCGGACGCGGCTGACCGCGATCGACCGGACCGCCGGCCCGCCGGGGCTGGTAGTGTCGTGCACCGCGCCAGCACGACCGGCGCAGGCCCGCGTAGCTCAGTGGATAGAGCGTCTGCCTCCGGAGCAGAAGGTCGAAGGTTCGAGTCCTTTCGCGGGCACCCCTCCTCGGTGACCGGCCCGTGCGCCGGCGCACGTCGCCCCTCTCCCGCCGCACGGCGCCGCAGTACCGTTGGGCGGTGCTCTCGCTCACGTGGCCGGCCGCGCTCGCGTGGCGCCTGGGACGTCACGGGCTGGACCCCGTCGGCTCGTCGTCGGCCGCGGAGGTCGTCGCGACGCTCGTGGCCGTCGCCGCCCAGCTCGACCCCGCCTCCGCCGAGCTCGGCGTGCGCACGCGGTGCCGCGGCTCCGCCCCGGGCGACGTGGCGCGCGCGCTGGCCGACGGGACGCTCGTCTCCACGTTCGCGTTCCGGGGCGCCGTGCACCTGATGACGCCCGACACGGCCGCGGTGCACCTCGCGCTGCGCGCCGCGAGCCGCATGTGGGAGCGCCCGGGCTGGCAGAGCCACTACGCGCTCGCGCCCGACGACTGGCCGGCGCTGCGGGCGGCCGTGCGCGAGGCACTCGCCGACGGGCCGTTGACCCGCGCCGAGCTCGCGGCGGCCGTCACCGCCGAGGGCCGGTACGCGCACCTCGGCACCGCGTTCACCGACCCGTCCGCGACCTTCCTCAAGCCGTTCGCCTGGCAGGGCGACCTGAGCCTCGGGCCGTCGCGCGACGGCCGCATGACGCTGCAGGGCCTCGCGACCCACCCGGGCTGGCCGGGCCTGCCAGCGCTCGAGGACGCCGGGCCGCGCGCCGTCGAGGCGTACGTGCGCGCGTACGGCCCCGCGTCGGCCGCGAACCTCGCGCACTGGCTGAGCCAGGGGCTGGGCGTGCGGCAGACGCAGCTGCGCGCGTGGGTCGGGGTCTGCGGCGAGCGCCTCACGACGGTCTCGGTCGACGGCGAGGAGCGCTGGGTGCACCGCGACGACCTCGACGGGCTCGCCGCCGCGCGCCCGTCGGACGCGGTGCGCCTCCTGCCGCGGTACGACCAGTGGGTGCTGGGCCCGGGCACCGCGGACGAGCGGGTCGTGCCGCCGGCCGTGCGCGCGCGGGTCAGCCGCGGCGCCGACCTCGTGCTGGTGGGCGGGGTCGTCGCGCGCACCTGGACCGTCGCGGGCGGGACGGTCACGACGTCGTGCGACGCCGACGCGCCCGCGCCCCGTGGGCTCGACGAGGAGGTCGCGCGGCTCGCGGCGATCCTCGGCCGGCCGCTCGACCGGGCGACGGTCGAGCCGTAGCCCCCGCCCCCGGCGGAGCGCGCCGCGGCGGAGCCGGCAGTGCGCGGTCCGCGAGCGCCGGTCAGCCGCGCGCGGGCACCTCGGGCGACGCGAGCTCGAGCACCTGGGCGAACCACGGCGTCGTCTCCCCCGCCGCGACGAGGTCCGCGGCCTCCTCGCGCGTGACCCAGCGCAGGTCCTGCACCTCGTCCGGGTCGGGGGCGAAGCTGCCGTCGAAGCGGGCCACGAGCACGTGGTCGTGCTCACGCTCGACGTGGCCGGAGACGGCGTCGGGCGCGCTGTACTGGAAGGCCCCGACCTCGACGAGCCCCTCGACGTCGACGCCGAGCTCCTCGCGCACGCGCACCCGGGCCGCGTCGGCGAGCGTCGTGCCCGGTGCGGGGTGCCCGCACGTCGAGTTGGACCACAGGCCGGCGAAGCGGCGCTTCACGGCGGCACGCTGCTGCAGCAGGAGCCGGCCCTCGCCGTCCACGAGCTGCACCGAGTACGCGCGGTGCAGGAGCCCCGGGGCGGCGTGCGCCTGGGAGACCAGCGCGACGCCGGACGCCGTCCCGTCAGGGTCGACGAGCTCGACGTGGTCCTGCTCAGCCATGGGTCTCCTGTCCGCGGGTCGACGACCCCTGACGGGCCGCGACGTCCAGTAGCGCATCACGCGCGCGCGGTCGCAAGGCGACCGCGCGCGGGCCGCGGCCCCGACCTAGGCTCGATCGCACGCCGACCGGTCGGGGAGCCGCATGCACCACGTCGAGATCTTCGTCCTCGTCGTCGGGGCCGTCGCCGTGACGGCGGCCTGCCGGCGCTGGGGGTGGCCGTCGCCGCTCGTGCTCGTCGCGGTCGGCCTGGCCGTGTCGTTCGTGCCCGGGGTGCCGCGCTTCGAGGTCGACCCCGACCTCATCCTCGAGCTCGTGCTGCCGCCGCTGCTGTACTCGGCGGCCACCGAGAGCTCCTACCAGGACGTGCGCAGGTACGTCGGGCCGATCCTGCGGCTCGGCGTCGGGCTCGTGCTCGTGAGCGCGTTCGCCGTCGCGCTCGTCGTGTGGCTGCTGGTCGACGACCTGCCGTTCGCCGTCGCGCTCGTGCTCGGCGCCGTCGTCGCGCCGCCGGACGCCGTGGCCGCCGCCGCCGTCGGGCGCCGGCTCGGGCTGCCGCGGCGCGTGATGTCGATGCTCTCGGGCGAGAGCCTGATCAACGACGCGACGTCGCTCACGCTGTACAAGGTCGCGCTCGCCGCCGTCGCGACCGGCACGGCGGCGCTCTCGGGCGGCGCCGGGGTCTTCGCGCTCGCGGTCGTCGTCGGGGTCGCGCTCGGGCTCGCGCTCGGCGTCGTCGTCCACCAGGTCCGGATGCGGCTCGACGACCCCGTCGTGGCGTCGGCCGTCGGGCTGCTGACCCCGTTCGCCGCGTACTGGTCCGCCGAGGCGCTGGGCGGCTCGGGCGTGCTCGCGGTCGTCGCCGCGGGCCTGTACCTCGGGCACACCGCCCCGCGGGCCGGGTTCGCGACGCGGCTGTTCCAGACGCCGCTGTGGTCGACGCTCGTGCTCCCGCTCGAGGCGTTCACGTTCGCGCTCATCGGCCTGCAGCTGCCCTGGCTGATCGACGACGTCCGCCGCTCGCACGAGGGCCTCGCCGGCGCCGCGCTCGTCGCGCTCGCGGTCCTCGGGACGGCGCTGCTCGTGCGCCCGCTCTACGTGCTCGCGACCGGGCACGTGCGCCGCCGCCGCCACGCCGGCACGACGGGCGAGCGGCCCGCCGACCTGCTCACCGCACGCGAGTCGGCCGTGGTCTCGTGGGCCGGCATGCGGGGCGTCGTGACGCTCGCCGCCGCGGCCGCGGTGCCGGCCGAGGTCGACGGCGAGGAGTTCCCGTACCGCGCGTCGCTGCAGCTCGTCGCGTACGCCGTCGCGATCGGGACGCTGCTGCTGCAGGGCCTCACGCTGCCGTGGGTCATCCGGCGCCTCGGCGTCGGCGCGCACGAGGACGCCGCCCACGAGGCCGCGCAGGAGGCGCAGGTGCGCGTCGAGACCGCGGCGGCGGTCCGGGGGGTGCTCGAGCGCCGGACCCCCGAGTGGGCGCGTGAGCTCGGCGGCGAGCAGGCCGCCCGGCTCGTCGAGCGGCTCGTCGGCGCCACGACCGCGCGCGCCCGGGCCGCCGCCGCGATGCTCGACCCCGAGGGCGGGACCCAGCGCGGGGACGACGGCGACGCGGCGCCCGGGCGGCTCGTGCCCGCACCGCTCGCGGGCCGGCGCGGGCAGGAGCTGCGCCGGGACCTCGTGCGGGCGCAGCGGCAGGTGCTCGTCGAGCGGCGCGACGCGGGCGAGCTCGACGAGGCCGTGATGCGCCGCGTGCTGCGCGAGCTCGACCTCGAGGACGAGGCGCTCGCGGCGTCCTGGGTCAACCGGGTCTGATCCCCCGCGGGCGGTCGTCGGCCGCCGCCGGTCGTCGGCGCGGTCGTCGGCGCGGTCGTCGGCGCGGTCGTCGGCGCGGTCGTCGGCGCGGTCGTCGGCGGCCGCCGTCGGCCGCCGTAGGACCCCGGTCCCAGGCGGCGGGCGCCCGCGTCTGCAGGTCCCCCGCACCCGCCCGCGGGCCCCCGGACGATCGGGACCTTCGGCGCAGGGACGGCGCCCGAGCCGCTCCTAGCGTGGGAGTCACGAGGTCGAGGAAGCCCTCACACCACACCGACGAGACGTGGGGAGCACCCCGTGAGCAGCACCACCGAGACCAGCACCGACACCGCCATCGTGACCGCGATCGACGGGCTCGTGGCCGGCGCCACCAAGGCGCTCGCCGAGTACGCCCGGTTCACGCAGGAGGACGTCGACCACCTGGTCAAGAAGGCGTCCGTCGCCGCTCTCGACCAGCACGGCGAGCTCGCGGTCCTCGCGGTCAAGGAGACCGGTCGCGGCGTCTTCGAGGACAAGGCCGTCAAGAACATCTTCGCGTGCGAGCACGTCACGAACTCGATGTCGTCGCTCAAGACGGTCGGCGTGATCAGCCGGGACGAGATCACCGGCATCACCGAGATCGCGGAGCCCGTCGGCGTCATCTGCGGCGTCGTCCCCGTGACCAACCCGACGTCGACCGCGATCTTCAAGTCGCTCATCGCGCTCAAGACGCGCAACCCGATCATCTTCGCGTTCCACCCCGCCGCGCAGGCCTCCTCGGTCGCCGCCGCCCGCGTGGTGCGGGACGCCGCGGTCGCCGCCGGCGCCCCCGAGAACTGCATCCAGTGGGTCGAGACGCCGTCGCTCACCGCGACGAACACGCTCATGAACCACCCCGGTGTCGCGCTGATCCTCGCGACCGGCGGCAACGCGATGGTCCGCGCCGCGTACTCGTGCGGCAAGCCGGCCCTCGGCGTCGGCGCGGGCAACGTCCCCGCGTACATCGAGAAGACCGCGAAGCTCAAGCGGGCGGTCAACGACGTCGTGCTGAGCAAGGCGTTCGACAACGGCATGATCTGCGCCTCGGAGCAGGCCGTCATCATCGACGCCGAGATCTACGACGAGGCCATGGCCGAGTTCAAGGTCCTGCACGCGTACCGCGCGAACAAGAAGGAGAAGGCCCTCCTCGAGAAGTTCATCTTCGGCGTCGAGGCCAAGGGCAAGAACTGCGCCGAGGCCAAGCTCAACGCGCCCGTCGTCGGCCAGTCGCCCCAGTGGATCGCCGAGCAGGCCGGGTTCTCCGTGCCGGCCGACACCTCGATCATCCTCGCCGAGGTCAGCGGCGTCGGCCCCGACGAGCCGCTGACGCGCGAGAAGCTGTGCCCCGTCCTCGCGGTCCTCAAGGCCACGACGACCGAGCAGGGCATCACCTACGCCGAGCAGATGGTCGAGTTCGACGGTCTCGGCCACTCCGCCGCGATCCACACGCGCGACGAGGCCCTCATGGAGGAGTTCGGCACGCGCTGCAAGGCGGTCCGGATCATCACCAACGCGCCGTCCTCGCTCGGCGGCATCGGTGACATCTACAACGCCTTCATCCCCTCGCTGACCCTCGGCTGCGGCTCCTACGGGCGCAACTCGGTCTCGAACAACGTCTCGGCGGTCAACCTCGTGAACATCAAGCGGATCGGCCGGCGCAACAACAACCTGCAGTGGTTCAAGGTCCCCGCGAAGACGTACTTCGAGCCGAACGCGATCCGCTACCTGGCCGACATGCCCGACGTCGAGCGCGTCACCATCGTCACGGACGCGACCATGACGACTCTCGGCTTCGTCGACAAGATCATCGACGTCCTGAACCGCCGGTCGAACAAGGTCGCGCTGCAGATCATCGACCAGGTCGAGCCCGAGCCCAGCGTCCGCACCGTCCAGGCCGGTGCCGCGCAGATGCGCCACTTCCGCCCCGACACGATCATCGCCCTCGGCGGCGGCTCGCCGATGGACGCCGCGAAGGTCATGTGGCTCCTGTACGAGCACCCCGAGATCAACTTCTCGGACCTCAAGCAGAAGTTCTTCGACGTCCGCAAGCGCGCCTTCAAGTTCCCGGTGCTCGGCGAGCTCGCGCAGCTCGTCTGCATCCCGACCACGTCGGGCACGGGCGCCGAGGTCACGCCGTTCGCGGTCATCTCCGACCCCGACGCCGGCAAGAAGTACCCGCTGGCCGACTACGCGCTGACCCCGTCGGTCGCGATCATCGACCCGGTCCTGACCGCGAAGATGCCGCGCTCGCTCGCCGCCGACTCGGGCTTCGACGCCCTGACGCACGCCACCGAGGCGTACGTGTCGGTCTACGCGAACGACTTCACCGACGGCATGGCGCTCCAGGCGATCCGCCTCATCTTCGACAACCTCGCGCAGAGCGTGAACGGCACGCCGGGTGCGCCCGAGACGTCCGACGCGCGGGAGAAGATGCACAACGCCGGGACGATCGCCGGCATGAGCTTCGGGAACGCGTTCCTGGGGATCGTGCACGCGATGGCCCACGTCGTCGGCTCGACGTTCCACCTGGTGCACGGCCGCACGAACGCGACGCTCCTGCCGCACGTGATCCGCTACAACGGCACGGTCCCGACCAAGCTCACGAGCTGGCCGAAGTACGAGCACTACGTCGCCCCGGAGCGCTTCCAGCAGATCGCGGCGATGCTCGGGCTCCCGGCCGAGACCCCGGAGCAGGGCGTCGAGTCCTACGCCCTGGCGGTCGAGGCGCTGCGGTCGAAGGTCGGCATCCCGTCGTCCTTCCAGGCGCAGGGCGTCGACGAGCAGGACTTCCTCGGTCGCCTCGACGAGGTGGCCATGGGGGCCTACGAGGACCAGTGCGCACCCGCGAACCCGCGGATGCCGATGCTGGCCGACATGAAGGACCTGATGACTGCGGCCTACTACGGCACGTCGCTCGCCGACGTCCGGGGCCGCCGCGAGCAGCAGGGTGCGTGTGGTGACGCACCCCAGGAGGCCGTGACCTCGGCCGGGACGGACACGTCCGTCCCCGCCTGACCCCGCTGGGTCCGGCTGCTCGCCGCAGCGCCCCGTCCGCGATCCGCGGGCGGGGCGCCGCCATGCCCGGCGCCCCGCCCCCTCGGCCCACCGGCCGGTCGGGACGGGGCGTCGTGCTGTCCGCGGCGCGGCGCACCGGCGGCGGGGAGGGGACATTCCGGGCACACTGGGGGCCCCCGACCTGTGAGGAGCCACCCGTGCGCACGTCATCCCCCCGCCTCGGCCGCGCCGCCCGTGCCCTGCCCGTCCTGACCCTCGCCGGAGCCCTCGCGCTGACCGGCTGCGCCGAGGCGCAGGAGCTGACGAACCAGGCCGAGACGGCCGTGGACGACGCGAAGGCGGCGATCGACTCGTTCCAGGGCCAGATCGACGCGGCGCACGCGGAGGCGCAGGAGGTCCGCAACGCGATCACCGACGCGCAGGCCGAGGTCGGCAAGCTCGACGAGCAGGCGGGCGCCGTGGTCGGCGGCGCAGTGACCAGCGCGAACTCGGCGGTCGACCAGGCACAGGCCGCGCTCGACGCGGCGTCCGCCGAGGGCGCCGAGGCGTCGCAGGCGACCCAGGAGGAGCTCGCCGCGGCCGAGGCGGCGCTCGCGGACGCCCGCACGCAGGTCCAGTCGGCGATCGACACGACCGACACCAAGGCCGAGGTCTCGCTCGAGACGCTCTCCGCCGAGGTCGAGAAGCTGCGCAACCAGATCGCGGGGGCCGTCGCGACCGACGGGTGAAAAGCTCGCGCAGCGGCTGAACCCGCGGCCCGGTTGTTGTCTCACGCGGCACCGCTGCCGATCTTCAGGGCATGGAGACACAGGAGATGCCGCGCAGCACGCGGCGACGCCACGTCGAGTGGTGGGTCCTGTCGGCGTGGGGCTCGCTCGTGCTCGTCGTCGCCGCCGGGGTCACCGGCGCGGCCGGGATCGGCTGACCCCGACCGACGCGGGCGCGCCGCCCTATCCTCGTCGGGTCGCCCCGACGAGGACAGGAGCACCGATGCCGACCGACGAGGGACGCTGGCGCGCCGTCGCCCGCGCGACCGGGCTGCTCGACGCGGACGGAACCACGCGCGCGACCGTGTTCGCCGAGATGTCGGCGCTCGCCGCCCGCACCGGCGCGCTCAACCTCGGCCAGGGCTTCCCCGACGTCGACGGGCCGCCGTCGGTGGCCCGCGCCGCGCAGGACGCGATCGCGGCGGGCGTCAACCAGTACCCGCCCGGTCCCGGGATCCCCGAGCTGCGCCAGGCGGTCGCCGCGCACCAGGAGCGCCGCTACGGCCTTGTGCTGGACCCGGACCGCGAGGTCCTCGTGACAACGGGCGCGACCGAGGCGCTCGCCGCCGCGGTGCTCGCCCTGGCCGGCCCGGGCGACGAGGTGCTCACGCTCGAGCCGTTCTACGACTCCTACGCCGCGGTGATCGCGCTCGCGGGCGCGACGCACACGACCGCGGCGCTGCGGGCGACGCCCGGCGGGTTCCGGCTCGACGAGGACGCGCTGCGGGGCGCGTTCAGCGACCGGACGCGGCTCGTGCTCGTCAACACCCCGCACAACCCGACGGGCGCGGTGCTCACGCGCGCCGAGCTCGAGGTCGTCGCGCGCCTCGCGACCGAGCACGACGCGCTCGTCGTGACCGACGAGGTGTACGAGCACCTCGTGTTCGACGACGCCGTGCACGTGCCCGTCGCGACGCTGCCCGGCATGGCGGAGCGCACGCTGACGATCTCCTCGGCGGGCAAGACGTTCTCCTTCACCGGCTGGAAGATCGGCTGGGTCAGCGGACCCGCGCACCTCGTCGAGGCGGTCCGGACGGTCAAGCAGTTCCTCACGTACGTCTCGGGCGCGCCGTTCCAGCCGGCGGTCGCCCTCGCGCTCGGGCTCGAGACGGGCGACGGGCCGGACGCCACCTGGGTGCGCGACCTCGCGGCGTCGCTCGCGGCGCGGCGCGACCTGCTGTGCACGGGGCTCGAGGCCGCGGGGTTCGAGGTCGCGCGCCCGCAGGGCACCTACTTCGTGGTCGCGGACGCGGCGGCGCTGCTCGACTCGGGGCGCGCGGGCGCCGACGTGCCCGACGGCGCGACCCTGTGCCGACGGCTGCCCGGGCTCGCGGGGGTCGTCGCGGTGCCCGTGAGCGCGTTCGTGCACGCGGGCTCGGCGGCCGACGCGGCGCTGCGGACGTCGGTGCGGTTCACGTTCGTCAAGCGCGAGCCGGTGCTGCGCGAGGCGGTCGAGCGGCTTACGGCGTGGGGGTCGGCGCGCGGCTGACGCCGGGCGGCGTCAGGTGCCCCAGCCGCCCGCGCGGTAGGCGGGCGTGCCGAACGCGAGCACGACGAGCGCGAGCAGGGCGGAGCCGGCCATCACGGCGGTCATCGCGAACGCGTCCCCGCCGAGCACGCCGACGAGCGGGCTGATCGTCCCCGAGATCCCGGCCTGCGACGAGCCGATGAACGCCGCGGCAGTGCCGGCGATCGCGCCGTGCCGCCCGAGCGCGAGCGCCGAGGCGTTGGGCGGCGTGAAGTTCACGAGCGCGAGCTGGATCCACAGCATCACGAGCAGCACCGGCAGCCCGCCGGCGCCGGTCGCCCCCACGGCGAACAGCCCGAGCGAGAACACCACCGAGACGGGCAGCACGACGCGCAGGATCCGCACGGGCGCGTACCGGCGGACGAGCGCCGCGTTGACCTGCGCACCCGCGACGAGCCCGACCCCGTTGACCGCGAAGAGCAGCGCGAACTGGTGCGAGGAGAGCCCGTAGCCCTCCTGGAGCACGAACGGCGACCCGACGACATAGCTCATGAGCCCCGCGACGGACAGGCCCGGCAGCACCGCGAGCGCGAGGAAGTGCCGGTCGCGCAGCAGCGAGCGGTAGCCCGAGAGCGCCGCGCGCAGCCCGGGTCCGCGGCGGCGCTCGGCGGGGAGGGTCTCGGGCAGGCGGCGCCAGACGACGAACCAGAGCAGCGTGCCGTAGACCGCGAGCGCGACGAAGACCGCACGCCAGCCCCACTCCCCCGCGATGACCCCGCCGACGCTCGGGGCGAACAGCGGCGCGACGCCGATCACGAGCATGAGCCGCGAGAGCAGCCGCGAGGCGTCCGAGCCGACGAAGCGGTCGCGGATCACCGCCATCGCGACGACCGACGCCGACGCGTTGAAGAAGCCCTGGAGCACGCGCAGCGCGATGAGCGGGATGATCCCGGGCGCGACCGCGCACAGCAGCGACGTGATGACGTGCAGCACGATGCCGACGAGCACGGGGGCGCGGCGGCCGAACCGGTCGGACGTGGGGCCGATGACGAGCTGCCCGACGGCGCCGCCGATGAGCATCCCGGTCATCGTGAGCTGCGCCGCGGTCGCCGACGTCCCGAGGTCGCGGGCGACGTCGGGCAGGGACGGCAGGTAGATGTCGGTCGAGATCGCCGGGAGGGCGGTCATCGAGCCGAGGAGCAGGACGTACTTCGCGTTGGGGCGGTACGGGGACGTGGGTTGCGGGCCGCCGGCACTCATCCCCTCGATCGTCCCATCCCGCGCGCGCGGGGGCGAATCGATTCGATGCGCGTCGTGGCGCGGAAGCCGACCACCCGGTCAGGCGAGATCCTGCCCGGTCCGCGCCGGATCTCCCGCGCCCCGGCGGCGGGACAGCGGCCGGGGTGCGGCTCAGCTCAGGCCGTGCGGCAGGTCGCGCGGCGACGGCGGCGCACCCTCGCCCGCGCGCAGCAGGACGGGGCGCACGACCCCGAGCCCCTCGAGCTCGCGCTCGGGCTGCGGCTCCGCGACGAACCGGTCGTCGCCCTCGAGCAGCGCGGCCGTCGCGGGGTCCGTCAGCACGCTCGACGGGTCCGCGATGTCGGTCAGCCGGGCCGCGAGGTTCACGGGCTCACCGAACACGTCCCCGAACCGCGACAGCAGCCGCCCCCACACGAAGCCGACGCGCACCGGAGTCACCCCGCGCGCACCCTCGGCGAGGCCGCCCGCGCCGCGCTCGCGCTCGATGTCGAGCTCGCCGCCCAGCACGCGCGCGAGCCCGAGCGCGACCTCCGCCCCCGTCGCGACGTCGTCGGCCACGAACAGCACCGCGTCCCCGATGGTCTTGACCACGCGCCCGCCGGCCGAGGTCACGACGTCGCGCGCGGCGGTCTCGAAGCGCTGCACGAAGTCCGACAGGTCGGTCGAGCCGAGCCCGGCGGTCCGGCGCGTGAACGAGACCATGTCCGCGAAGCCGACGGCCCGGGCGAGCGGCAGCCCGTCGACGTCCGGCGGCGCGGTGCGCTGCTCGCCGAACTCGGCCGCGAGCCGGCCCGCGACGGCCGCGAGCTGACGGCGCCACGCGTGCACGAGCTGGGCCTCGAGCAGCGGACCGAGCTCGGTGAGCCGGTCGAGCACCAGCAGCCGCGAGGACGTGTCGTCGAGCGCGTACCGCGTCGCGAGGTCCTCGACGAGCGCCTCGACCTGCCACAGCGCGAGCCGGTCGGCGGTGTGCCCGAGCGCGCGCGTGAGCGAGACCGCGGTGCGCAGGCTGACCCCGTGCTCGCGCATGAGCCGGCTCATCCGGTCGAGCGCCTCGGCGTCCTGCTCGGTGAACACGGCGTCGTCGGGCGCGGTGTGCGGGAGGCCGAGGGTCTGCCAGAACAGCCGGATCCGGTCGAGGTCCGAGTCGGTCCGCGTCGCGAGGTCGCGGAGCGTGAGGGTGCGCGGACCCCCCAGCAGGGCCGAGTCGAGAGCGCCGAGCGTCGAGGGGAGGTCGAGGCCGGCGCGACCCGCGGGCTGCGTCTGGTCGGTCAGGTCAGCACCGTCATCCACGCGGTCGAGCGTAGTTCACCGGGCAGCACGGACGTGATGCACGTCACCCGCGAGCACCTGGTGCTCGGTGCCGCCGCCGTCGACCAGCACGAGCGCACCCTCGCGGTCGAGGCGCTGCGCGGTTCCGGTGACCTCGCGCCCGCCCGGGAGCTCGACGCGCACCTGCGTGCCGAGCGTCGCGCACACCGCGGAGACGTCCTCGACGAGGCCCGCGGCGTGCACGTCCCCGCCGTGCTCCGACCAGCGCGCCGTGACCTCCGCGAGGGCGCTGACGAGCGCGACGAGGAGCATCTCGCGGTCGACGTCCCGGCCGCCCGCGAGCGCGAGCGACGTCGCGCTCGGTACCGGGAGCTCCCCGGCGGTCTGCGAGACGTTGATCCCGATGCCGACCACGACCGCCGGTCCGGCGGGCGTCGTGACGAGCTCGGTGAGGATGCCGCCGACCTTGCGCAGCGGACCCCAGCCCGCGAGGTCGGTGCCGTCGGGCGCGGGCACCATGACGTCGTTGGGCCACTTGAGCACCGCGGGCACGCCGACCGTGGCGCGCAGGGCGTTGACCGCGCCCAGGCCCGCGAGCAGCGGGAGCCACCCGTAGGTCGTGATCGGCGCCGCGGGGCGGAGCGCGAAGGAGAGCATGAGCGCCGAGCGCGCGGGCGTCACCCACGTGCGCCCGGCCCGGCCCCGCCCGGAGTCCTGCGCCTCGGCGGCGAGCAGGCTCGGGTGCGGCCACGCGTCGGGGTCGGCGCGCAGCGCGGCGGCGAGGTCGACGTTGGTCGAGCCCGTCCGCTCGACGACGTCGAGCCGCGCGAGGGGCCCGGCGGGGGCCAGCAGGAGCTCGCGGAGCACGTGCTCGCGCAGCGCCGGACGGTCGGGGGCGGTGTCCATGGGGACATCATCCACCGGCCGCCTCGCGCGCGAGCCGGCCGCCTGCTTGTCGGGTTCGCACAACCCGCACGCCCAGACGCGTGCCGCCGACGAGCGCCGGTCCTGGGCGCGGGGCAACTAGCCTCTGTCGGGTGACCGACGCACCCGACGGGCCCGCAGCCCTGCCGACACCCACGACGAGCAGCACGGCCGCCAAGATCGAGGACCTCGCGGCCCGGCACGAGGCCGCCGTCGTGACGCCCGAGGAGAACGCCGCCGCGAAGCAGCACGCGCGCGGCAAGAAGACCGCCCGCGAGCGCATCGACGCGCTGCTCGACCAGGGCTCGTTCACCGAGCTCGACGCGTTCGTGCGGCACCGGTCCACGAACTTCGGGCTCGAGAAGAAGCGCATCGCCGGGGACGGCGTCGTCGTCGGGCACGGGACGGTCGACGGGCGGCCCGTCGCGATCTACTCCCAGGACTTCACCGTCTTCGGCGGGAGCCTCGGGGAGGTGCACGGCCAGAAGATCACCAAGGTCATGGACCTCGCGCTGCGCACGGGCGTCCCGCTCATCGGGATCAGCGACGGCGGCGGCGCGCGCATCCAGGAGGGCGTCGCGGGGCTCACGCAGTTCGCGGAGATCTTCCGCCGGAACGTCGCCGCGTCGGGCGTGATCCCGCAGATCAGCCTCATCCTCGGCCCGAGCGCGGGCGGCGCGGTGTACTCCCCCGCGCTGACCGACTTCATCGTCATGGCCGACGGCACCTCGAACATGTTCATCACCGGACCCGACGTGATCCGCGCCGTGACGGGCGAGGACGTCGGCTTCGAGGAGCTCGGGGGCGCGACGACGCACAACACGAAGTCGGGCGTCGCGCACTACCTCGCCTCGGACGAGGACGACGCGATCGACTACGTGCGCTCGCTGCTGTCCTACCTGCCGCAGAACAACCTCACGGACCCGCCGACGTTCTCCCACGAGGCCGAGCTCACGGTCAGCGAGGCGGACGCCGAGCTCGACACGCTCGTGCCCGACTCCGACTCCCAGCCCTACGACATGCGCACCGTCGTGGAGCACGTCGTCGACGACGGCGTGCTGCTCGAGGTCCAGCCGCTCTACGCGCAGAACGTGCTCATCGCCTTCGGGCACGTCGAGGGCCACCCCGTCGGGATCGTCGCGAACCAGCCGCTCGCGATGGCCGGGACGCTCGACATCAACGCCGCCGAGAAGGCCGCGCGGTTCGTGCGCACGTGCGACGCGTTCAACATCCCGGTCCTGACGTTCGTCGACGTCCCCGGCTTCCTGCCCGGCACCGACCAGGAGTGGAACGGCATCATCCGGCGCGGCGCCAAGCTCATCTACGCCTACGCGGAGGCGACCGTCCCGCTCGTCACGGTCATCACCCGCAAGGCGTACGGTGGCGCGTACATCGTCATGGGCTCCAAGCAGCTGGGCGCGGACGTCAACCTCGCCTGGCCGACGGCGCAGATCGCGGTCATGGGCGCCGGAGGTGCGGTGAACATCCTGCAGCGCGGCGCGCTCAAGGCCGTCGCCGACGCGGGCGGCGACGTCGAGGCCGAGCGGGCCCGGCTCACGCGGGAGTACGAGGAGGCCATCGTGAACCCCTGGGACGCCGCGGACCGCGGCTACGTCGACGCGGTCATCCCGCCGTCGCACACGCGCACCGAGATCGTGAAGGCGCTGCGCCTGCTGCGGACCAAGCGCGCGAGCCTGCCGCCCAAGAAGCACGGGAACATCCCGCTGTGAGCGGCGTCGAGGACCCCACGGGCACGGGCGGCGGGGCGGACGACAGCGCGTCGGGGCCCGACCAGCACGGCGCCGCGTCGGGGCACGAGCACGGCGGCGGCCACGGTGACGAGCACGACGGCCACGGGCACGAGGGCCACGACCATCCCGCGCACGGCCCCGACCCGCTGAGCGGCGTCGACGCGGCCGAGCTGCACGTGACGGTCGACGAGCTCACCGCGGTGCTGCACGAGTACATCGAGACGGCCGTGGGCGTGCGCGCGGAGTTCGGCGCGCACGAGGCCGACGAGGACCCGCGGATCCTCGCCATCGAGGCGCGCGTCTCGGGCCTCAACGCCGCCCTGTACGACCTCGTGCACGAGCGTCTCGGGCTGCACTCGGACCTCACGGGCATGACGTGGGACGACGCCGACGAGGACGAGTCCGGCGCCGACGTGCTGCCGGGCCCCGAGGAGGTCGAGACCTTTCACCTCGGGTTCGTCGTCGGGCCCCAGGCCGGCACGTCCGACCTGTCGATGGACTCGGTGCTCGGCCTGGTCGACGACGCGGGCGAGCAGATCGCCCGCCGGCTGATGGACTCCGGCTTCGAGGTCTCGGAGTGGGGCGCCTCGCGCGGTGCGCCGGTGCTGTTCGACGACCACGAGGACGACGAGTGAGCGCCGCGTCGCCGTCGCCGGACGGCGCGCCGTCGCCCGACGACGCGCCGCCCGCGTCACGCCCGCACGTGCGCGTGGTCCGCGGGGCGCCCGACGACGTCGAGCTCGCGGCCCTCGTCGCCGGGCTGGTCGCCGCGGCGTCCGACGCGGGCGGCACCGAGGGCCCTGCTCCCCGGTCCGCCTGGAGCGACCGGGCGCGGGTGCTGCGCGGCACCGTCGCCCCCGCCGCCGGGCCGGACGCGTGGCGCTGGAGCCTGCGCGGCTGACCGACACCACCCGGGTCAGCGCCCCAGCGTGACCCACCGCCGGACCGCGAGCGCGAAGAACACCACGGCCAGCGCCGTCGGCCACACGACCGCCGCGAGCACGCTGTGCTCCGCGAGCCACCCGTCGCCCGCGACCCCGGGGTTGCCGAACAGCTCGCGCGCGGCCGCGACGGTCGCCGCCATGGGGTTGACCTGCGCGAGCGCGCCGAGCCACGCCGGCATCGTGCTCGTCGGCACGAACGCGTTGGACAGGAACGCGAACGGCCACACGACGATCTGCACGGCCATGACCGAGCCGGGTCCGCGCGCGACGAGGCCGAGGTAGATCCCGACCCACAGGAACGCGAACCGCAGCAGGAGCAGCAGCGCGATCGCGAGCGCCGCGCGCGCCGGACCGTCGTGCCAGCGCCAGCCCACGAGCAGGCCGACGCCGACCATGACCGCGAGGCCGACCACGGAGTTGAGCATGTCGGCGATGCAGCGCCCGAGGACGACGCCGGCGGACGACATCGGCATCGACCGGAACCGGTCGGTCACCCCCTTCTCGGCGTCGGTCGCCACGGCCGTCATCGTCGACTCGAGCCCGAAGACCATCGTCAGCGCGAACATCCCGGGCATGAGGAACTCGAGGTAGCTGCCGCCGCCCTCGACGGCCATGCCGCCCCCGAGCAGGTACCCGAACATGACGACCATGAGCACGGGGAACAGCAGCCCGACGGCGAGCTGACCGGGCTGGCGGCGCCAGTGCTGCAGGTCGCGCAGCGCGATCGTCCAGCCGTCCGCGAGCGCCCAGCGCAGCGCGGAGCCCGTGGGGACGGGGGTGCGGACCGCGGGGGCGGTCAGGGTCGCGCTCATGCGGCCTCCTCGGTGGTGCGGGCGGTGCCGGCCGGGGCGGCGGCGTCCGGCGCGGCGCGGTCCGGCTGCGCGGCAGGCTCCGGCTGCGCGGCGTGGCCGGTGAGGCGCAGGTAGGCCTCGTCGAGCGTCGGGCGGCGCAGCCCGAGGTCGTCGACCGCGAGGCCCGCGGGCGTGAGCGCCGCCACGACCGCGGCGAGCGCGCCCATCCGGTCGGCCACGGGCGCGGTCACGCGGCGCGCCGCGACGTCCGTGTCCACGTCGCCCGGGGGTGCGCCGAGCGCGCGGGCGACGAGCGCGGCGGCGTGCGGCAGGTCGGCGGCGTCCGCGAGCACGACGTCGATCCGGTCGCCGCCGGTGGCGGACTTGAGCTCGGCGGACGTCCCGAGCGCGACGACCCGGCCGGCGTCGAGCACGCACACCCGGTCGGCGAGGCGGTCGGCCTCGTCGAGGTGCTGCGTGGTGAGCAGCACGGTCGTGCCGTCGCCGACGAGCGTGCGGACGGCGGCCCAGACGTCGAGGCGGCCCTGCGGGTCGAGCCCGGTGGTCGGCTCGTCGAGGAACAGCACGGGCGGCGCGAGCAGCAGGCTCGCGGCCAGGTCGAGGCGCCGGCGCATGCCGCCCGAGAAGTGGCGCACGGCCTTGTCGCCGGTGTCGGCGAGCCGGAACGCGTCGAGCAGCTCGTCCGCGCGCACGCGTGCGGCCCGCACGCCGAGGTGGTGCAGGCGGCCGAACATGACGAGGTTCTGCCGGGCTCCCAGCACCTCGTCCAGCGCGGCGCTCTGGCCGACGAGGCCGATGTTCCGGCGCACCTCGTGCGGGGAGCGCAGCACGTCGTGGCCGGCGACCTCGGCGGTCCCGGAGTCGGGGCGCAGCAGCGTCGTGAGGATGCGGACGGCGGTGGTCTTGCCCGCGCCGTTGGGCCCGAGCAGCCCGAGCACGGTCCCGGCGGGGACGTCGAGGTCGACGTGGTCGAGCACGGTCCTGGTGCCGTAGCTCTTGGTCAGGTGGTGCAGGCGGATGGCGGACGGGGTCATGGCGCGCCTTTCCCGTATGGCGTACGGAGATAACAGGACGACGGTAGCGTACGCTGTACGGAGTTGTCGAGCCTCGCCGGTCACGACCCCCTCCGGCGCCCGGCGTGCGGGAGGATGGCGGCATGGCGACCGAGTTCACGGGCACCGGCGACCCGGCCCGCAGCATGGAGCTGCTCTGGCGCGACGGCCACGAGCCGCGGCCGGCGCGCGGGCCGCGGGCCCGCCTCACGGTCGACGCGATCGTCGACGCCGCGGTCGCGCTCGCGGACGCCGAGGGCCTCGCCGTGCTGTCGATGCGCCGGGTCGCCGAGCAGCTCGGCGTCGGCGCGATGTCGCTCTACACGTACGTCCCCGGCAAGGGCGAGCTCATCGACCTCATGCTCGACCGGGCCCTCGCCGAGATGTACCCCGACGGCCCGCCCTCGCCGCAGACGCCCTGGCGCGAGCGGCTCGAGCACGTGGCGCGCGCCAACTGGGACTTCTACGTGCGCCACCCCTGGGCGCTGCACGTCGCGACCGGTCGCCCGCCGCTCGGCCCCCACATCATGGCCAAGTACGAGGTCGAGCTCCGGGCCGTCGACGGGACCGGGCTCGACGAGCTCGAGATGGACTCCGTCGTGACGCTGCTCAACGGGTTCGTCAACGGGACCGTCGGGGGCCTGCTCGAGAAGGGCGAGGCCGAGCGGACGACCGGGATCACCGAGCAGCAGTGGTGGGACGCGACCGCTCCCTACGTCGACCGCGTCTTCGACGCCGAGCGCTACCCGACCGTCGCGCGCGTCGGGCCCGTCGCGGGAGAGGCGCTGCAGGCCGCGTACGACCCGGACCACGCGTTCCACTTCGGGCTCGCACGCCTGCTCGACGGCGTGGCCGCTCTCATCGAGGCGCGCCGGGCCGCCGGGTAGGGTCGCTCCGTGAGCACGAACCAGCACCTCAGCGCCCGCCGCGAACCCACCCCGATCGACGCGATCGCCGACGCGCACGTCATGACGGTCGCGCGCCTCGACCCCGTCCTCGCGACCGAGATGGGCGTCGCCGGGTTCGACCACGAGATGACCGACCTGTCCCCCGCGGGCCACGCGGCACGCGCCGACGCGACGCGGAGCACGCTCGTCGCCCTCGACGCGCACGCGCCCGCCGACGCCGTCGACGAGGTCACGCTCTCCGCGATGCGCGAGCGCCTGGGCCTCGAGCTCGAGCTCGACGCGGCGGGGGAGAACCTCGCGAGCCTCAACAACATCGCCTCGCCGGTCCAGGGCCTGCGCGACGTCTTCGACAGCATGCCGACGGGCACGGTCGAGGCGTGGGAGAACGTCGCGGCACGCCTCAACAAGGTCCCGGACTCGATGGCCGGCTACATCGAGTCCCTGCGCCTCGCGGCGTCGCAGGGCCACGTCGCCGCCGTCCGCCAGGTGCGCGAGGCCATCGAGCAGGCGACCGAGCTCGCCGACCCGTCGACGTCGTTCTTCACGACCTACGTCCAGGGACCCGACGTCGCCGCGGCGCTCGACGAGTCCGCGTCGTGCTCGCTGGTCCGTGCCGAGCTCGAGCGCGGTGCCGCCGCCGCGCGCGAGGCGTACGGCCGGCTCACGACGTTCCTGCGCGAGGAGCTCGCGCCGCAGGCGCCCGAGGCCGACGCCGCGGGCCGCGAGCGCTACGGGCTCTGGTCGCGCTACTTCCTCGGCGCGACGGTCGACCTCGAGGAGACCTACGCGTGGGGACTCGAGGAGCTCGCGCGCGTCGTCGCGGAGCAGGAGGCCGTCGCCGCGCAGATCGCCGGCCCGGGCGCGACCGTCGAGCAGGCCGTCGCCGCGCTCGACGCCGACCCGTCCCGCACCCTGCACGGCACCGACGCGCTGCGGGCGTGGATGCAGGAGACGTCCGACACCGCGATCGCCGCCCTCGACGGGGCGCACTTCGACATCCCCGAGCCGCTGCTCACGCTCGAGTGCCGCATCGCCCCGACGCAGAACGGCGGCATCTACTACACCGGCCCGAGCGACGACTTCACGCGCCCCGGGCGCATGTGGTGGTCCGTCCCGCCGTCGGTCACGACGTTCAACACGTGGCGCGAGAAGACCACGGTTTTCCACGAGGGCATCCCCGGCCACCACCTCCAGGTCGGCCAGGCCGTCTACGAGCGCGCGACGCTCAACTCGTGGCGCCGGCTCGCGTGCTGGGTCTCCGGCCACGGCGAGGGCTGGGCGCTGTACGCCGAGCGGCTCATGGCCGACCTCGGCTTCATGGACGACCCGGGCGACCGCCTCGGCATGCTCGACGGCCAGCGCATGCGCGCCGCGCGCGTCGTGCTCGACATCGGGGTGCACCTCGGCCTGCCGGCGCCCGAGCGGTGGGGCGGCGGCACGTGGGACGCCGACAAGGCGTGGCACTTCCTGCTCGCGAACGTGAACATGCCCGAGGCGTTCATCCGCTTCGAGCTCAACCGCTACCTCGGCTGGCCCGGGCAGGCGCCGTCGTACAAGGTCGGCCAGCGGCTCTGGGAGCAGGCGCGGGACGACGCCGCCGCGGCCGCCCGGGCGCGCGGCGAGCAGTTCGACCTGCGCGAGTTCCACAAGCGTGCGCTCGCGCTCGGCGGGCTGCCGCTCGACGTGCTCCGGACCGCGCTGGTCTGAGCCGCGCGACGACCGGGCGTCCACCCGCGGGGAGTCCCGCGGGTGGACGCCCGGTCCGTCCCCGGGCGGACCGGGCACGCCGGGCGGGGGCCCACGGACGGGCGCGTCCCCGGTCGTCGCGGCCTGAGGCTGGTCACGTGACCCCTGGCACCGCACCGTCCGACACCGTTCCGTCCGTGACCACCCGCGCCCCGGCCCCGGGGCGCCCCCGCATCGCTGCGCTCGACGTGCTCCGCGGCCTCGGGCTGTGCGGGATCCTCGTGCCGAACTTCCTCACCGTCGCCCGGTTCGGCTACGAGTCCGGGGACCGGCCGCCCGCGACGCTCGCCGACGCGAGCGGCTGGATCGAGCTGCTCGCCCACCAGCGCTTCTTCCCGATCTTCTCCCTGCTGTTCGGCATCGGCTTCACGCTGTTCCTCGAGTCCGCGACGCGACGCGGCGCGCCCCACCCCCGGGTCCTGCTGCTCCGCCGGCTGCTGCTCCTGCTCCCGCTCGGCATCGGGCACGCGTTCGTGCACCCCGGCGAGGCGCTCAGCCAGTACGCGGTCTTCGGGCTGCTCGTGCTGCTGCCGTCGTCGTGGCTCCCGCGGTGGCTCGTCGCCGCCGGCGGCGCCGTCGGCGTCGTGCTGGCGCTGTGGCTCTTCGAGGGCGGGCTGCCGCTGATCCCGGGGCTGTTCCTCGTCGGGTCCGCGCTCGTGCGCTACGGCGTCGTCGACCGCATGGGCCGGCCGACGCTGCGCGGCACCGGCCCGGTGTTCCTGGTGTTCGCCGTCCTCGCCGGCGTCGCGGTCCCGTGGCACGTCGGCGAGATCACCGAGACGTGGTCGAGCCACTCGTCGGGCGTCACGGGCGTGCTCCTGGCCGGTGCCTACGTCACCGGGACGCTCGTGCTGCTCTCGACACCCGCCCGGTCGGTGCTGACCGCGGCGCTCGCCCCGCTCGGGCGCATGGCGCTCACGAACTACGTCACCGCCACGTTCCTCATGATCGGCGCGGGTCACCTGCTCGACCTGCCGCACGCCGACACGTACACGGGCCTGCTGCTGGCGGCGCTCGGGATCCTCGTCGCGCAGTGGGCGTTCTCCACGCTCTGGCTGCGGCACCACCGCCAGGGCCCGCTCGAGTGGCTCTGGCGCCGGGGCACGTGGTGGGGGTCGGAGCGCGGCTGAGCAGCGCCGTCCACGCTCGGCAGCGCCGACGGGGCCCGTTCGGACCCACGGCACGTCGGCGTGGTCGAGATGCCGAGCCCGTCGAGGAGGTCGTCGGCGTCGTGCAGCCTCCAGCCCGACCCGACCAGGACACCGCGCCGCTCACGACGGGTCCTCGTCCTCGTCGGACAGGTAGGCGTCGTTCTCCGCGTAGAACACCACCGCCTCGCACGCCTCTGCCAGGCTCGGTGTGCGCTCGTCGCGCCATGCAGACCACACCTCGAGCACCTCCTGCGCGATCCACAGCTCCAGCAGGTACGTCCACCCGTCGGGCGGCGCCTCGCCGTCGTGCACGAGGATCACCTCCGTCGCCCCGGTCACCGGCACGCTCCCTTCTCGGACGTAGATGACGCTCGTGCGCGGCTTCGAGCCGATGTCCGCGATGACGTCGTGCAGCAGCACGGAGCTACCCCCAGATCTTGAAGCCGCCTCTGCGGCCGGGGTGGAACAGGTCACGGAAGCGTCCCCCGGCACTGTGCTGACCCATCGGGACGAGCTGCATCCGCCCAGGGTCGGCGTGGTGGTGCCAGGTCCACCCGAGCGCGCTCGGGCTCTCGCTGCTCACCCCACCACGGGCCCCTTGGATCTGGTTGCGGATGCCGGGGATGATCCGTTCCATCATCGCGTCGAAGTCTGCGTCCCCGTTCATCGCGGCCAGCAGGTTCTCGTTCGACTCCCGGAAGTGGTCGCCGCGCGTCTTGCCCGGGTAGGAACCTCGCGAGAGCCGGGTCTCGTAGGCGACGCTGTAGGCGTTGCCCGGGCCCTGCGACGGGTTGGAGCACGCGCACGCCCGGCCGCCCGAGGGCTGCGTACCGCAGTTGTGCACGAGGACGGAGGTGTCGCCCGCCTGCACGTAGTACGTGTGGTCGGTGTCGACAGTGAGGTTGTGGACCCGGGCGAAGGTGGACCTGTCGTGGACCGCGGTGACTGTGACGGTGGTTCCGTCGCTCGCCACGACCCTGTCGCCGACGACGATCTGAGCGGCCTCGACCCAGGTGCCGTCGACCCGGAGGAACTCGTGCGCCTCGGTCGCGGTGACCTTCTCGGCCAGGGCGTCGTCAGCGGTCGTCGCCGGTCCGCCCCCGCCGACGCCGGCGAACTCCAGGTCGATCATCCGCTTGGCGCCGGCGGAGGTGACAGATGCCACGACCTGCCGCGCACCGGTCGACCCCTCCGGGCCGGTGGCGGCGACGGTGTCTCCGGGCTCGAGGTCCTCGATGGCCCGGGTGGTCCCGTCGGCCAGGAGCACCCGGGTGCCCGGCGGGAAGGAGCTGGGCCGCTCGCACGCGTCGCCCTTCTTGGCCTTGGCGTTGGCCTTCTTCGCCGACGCGACCTCCTTGGTCGTCTTCGTCGCGACCGTCTTCGTCGACGCGGCGGCGTCCTGGGCCTGCTTCGCCGCGGTGTTCGCCTTCGAGACCGCCGCGGCGTCCGGGGTCACCTTCGTCGCCGCGGGGATGTCGTCCAGCGCGCGCCGGGCGGCCTTGAGCTTGGAGTATCCCTCGACCAGGCGCTTGCCGACCCCGACCGCCTTGATCGCGACCTTCGCCGCCTTGAACAGCTTGCCCCACGGCACCGCGTTCAGCGCCGTCGAGATGCACGCCCCGACGTCGCCCTCGGTCACGCACTTCTTCGCGTCGGTGTACCCGATCAGGTCCAGGACCAGGCCGATGATCTCGTCGCCGATCTGCGAGACCAGCGCCTCCGCCTCGGCGACCGCCTTCTTCGCCGCCGCCCGCTGACCCGCGAACGGGTCCGTCGCGCTCGTGCCCGCGTCGGTGCCCGTGCCCTTCTCCGGGGCCATGCCCGTCGGGTCCGTCGTGAACGTCGGACGGTTCGCCGCGTAGGCGTACGACGAGACCGCCGCGTTCTGCCCCGAGCCGACGACCGGGTCGACCGAGTCGAACCGGCCCGTGGAGGTGTCGTAGTTCCGGGCCCGGAGCTGGTACCGGTCCGACTGCGTCACGTCCCGGTAGCCGCCCGCGTACTGCAAGGGGTTGCTCGGTGCACCCGCGTCGAGCTGCGTGCCGCCGCCCACGAGGTCCGTGCCACGCGAGCCGCCGAACGGGTCGTAGTCGTACGCCCACTGCGGCGCACCCGACTCCGACACCATCCCCGACACGCCGCCGAGCCAGTCACGCACGTAGGAGGAGAACCCGCCCGACCCCGCGCCCTCCCCCGTCGCCGCGCCGTCGAACAGCGCGAGCGGCGACCCGTCGGGCGCGTACAGGAACGACGTCGCGGACGACGAGGTCTCGGCACCGTCCGCGCCGAGGTCGGACAGCGTCTCGGTGGCCAGCATCGGCATGCCCGCCGCGATGTCCCACGACCAGTCGGTCGCGGTCCCCGCGCCCGAGGTCTGCCCCTCGGCGCGCGTGACCGAGCCGAGCCGCATGCCTGCACCGTCGTAGGCGTACTGCGTCGACCTCCCGCCGACCGTCGCCGAGGCGAGCGAGCGGTCGAGGTTGTACGTGTACCGCTCGTCGCCGGCGCGGGTCTGGTTGCCCTCCGCGTCGTAGGCGTACTCCCGTGTCCCCGGGCGCACGTCGGCGAGGCCGGTGACCTGGCCCGTGATCGACGTGACCTCGCGGGTGAGCTGGTCGCCCGCGTCGTAGGTGTACGCGGTGCTCGCGCTGCCGGTCGCCGTCGTGACCTTCTGGGTCTTCCGGTTCCCGACCAGGTCGTAGGAGTAGTCGAACCGCTCGGCCGCGGCGGCGCCCGGGGCACAGCTCTGGGCGCCGTAGCAGGCCGAGGTGAGGCGGTGGGCCTTGTCGTACGAGTACGACGTCGCCTCGGTGACCTGCGTCCCGCCCGGCGTCGTGGTCCGTGCCGCGGTGATCCGCGTCGGGTTGCCCGCGGCGTCGAGGTCGAGCTCGTGCGACGAGACGACCTCGCCGCCCGCGCGCGTCGTGGCGGTGCGGGTCATCCGGCCCGCCGCGTCGTACTCGCGGTCCTCGGTCAGGCCCGTCGACTCCGGGAACGTGATCGACGTGAGCTGGTCGGCGACGTCGTACCCGAAGCCGTACGCCGCGCTCGTGCCGGCCCGGCTCGCCGTCAGCGAGGTGAGGCGGTCGGCGACGTCGTAGGTGGCGTCGACGGTCGTGCCGTCCGGGTAGGTGCGGGACGTCAGGTTGTCCTGGTCGTCGTAGCCGTACGTGAACGTCTCGACCGCACCGTCGACGCCCGTCCGTGTCGCCGCCGTGAGCAGGCCCGTGGCGTCGAACGTGTGCTCCCGCACCCCGCTCGCGTCGGCCATCGAGACCAGGCGGTTCTTCGCGTCGTAGCCGTACGTGAACGCCTGGCCCGCAGCGCCGAGCGTCTTCGACGTCAGCCGGTCGAGCGTGTCGTACGCGAGGAAGACCGTGCGTGCCTCGCGGTTCGGGTCGACGCGCGGGTCGCCCTCGACGACGCGGGCCGTGACGAGCCGGGTGAGGTTGGAGTTCGCGTCGTACACGTACTCGCGGCGCCGCCCCAGCGGGTCGGTCGTCGCCGTGGTCCGTCCGGCGCGGTCGTACTCGAGCGCAGCCTCGTGACCGAGCGGGTCGCGGCGCTTGATGACCTGGCCGTTCGCGTCGTACAGGTAGCGCAGCGACTGCTGCTCACCGCTCGCGTCCGGGCCGAGCACCGACGTCAGCCGGTCGGCGGCGTCGTAGCCGTAGCGGACGACCGAGCCGGTCGGGTCGGTCATCGACGCGAGACGCCCGACGGCGTCGTACGCGGCCTTCGTGACGTGACCGAGCGGGTCGCGGACCTCGACGGGGTTGCCCGACGGGTCGTAGGTGTACCGGGTCGTGAACGCCGCAGGGTCGGCGCCCGCGACGTGGCCGCGCGGCTCGGTGATCGCCACCAGGCGCCCGTCGTCGTCGTACTCCCACGTGACCACGCCGCCCGACGCCGTGACCTGGCGCGTCGGGTTGCCGGCCTGGTCGTACTCGATGCGCGCGGGCGACTCCACACCGGAGCCACCCGTGCGGCGGCCGGCCTTGTCGTACGTGAAGCCGAGGTCCTCGCCCGTCTCGTCGGAGATGTTCGTGACGTGGCCGGACGGGTCGTAGCCGATACCGGTCGTCGCGCCGAGCTCGTCGATCTGCTGGACCGGGCGGCCCAGCTCGTCGAAGCGCGTGTCGACCTGGACGAGACGCCCCTGCGAGTCCGGACGCTCCGCGCGGATGAGGTTGCCGCGGAAGTCGTAGTGGAACGTCGTCGTGTACGCGGTGCGGCGGGCCCTCGCGTCCGCGTCGGACTCGCCGTCGCGCTGCGCCTGGTTGCCGAGCGGCAGCGTCTCGGTCCTCACACGTCCCTGGCCGTCGTACGTCCACGACGTGCGGTTGCCCTCGCCGTCGGTGACCGAGGCCGTCCGGCCCGCCTTCGTGTACGTGTGCTCGGTGACGTTGCCGACCGGGTCCTTGAGCGTGACGAGCCGGCCGGAGTCGTCGTAGGTGTACCGGAACGAGTTCGCGAGCTGGTCGGTCACGACCACGACGTTGCCGAGCTCGTCGTACGTCGTGCGGACCTGGGCGTTCTTGCCCGGGTCGAACCGCTCGAGCACGCGGTCCTGGTGGTCGTAGACGACGCGCGTGCGGTACGAGTCCTTGCTCGCGCCCGCGACCGTGCCGCGCGGGTCGACGACCGACACCATGCGGCCGGTCCCGTCGTACGTGAACTCGGTGCGCCGGCCGGTCGCGGCGACCTCCGCGGTGCGGTTTCCCGCCGCGTCGTACTCGTAGCGCGTCACCTTGCCGCGCGGGTCCGTGCGGCGGGCGAGCAGCCCCCGCGCGTCGTAGACGTAGGAGTAGCCGTCGGTCTGCTCCGGGTCCTTCTGGCCCGTGAGCTCCTGCTCGGCGTTGTACGCGTACGACCACGTGTGACCGCGGCCGTCGGTGTGCGCGGTGAGGTTGTTGCCCGCGTCGAACGCGTTGCGCTCGACGTACTCGAACGGCGCCGGGGCGACGCGCTCGACCGGGTTGCCGTTCGGGTCGTGCGACGCCGCTGCCTGGTTGCCGTCGGGGTCGACGACGAGGCCCTCGTTGAGGCGGGCGTCGTACCGGTACGTGACCGTCTCGCCGTTGCCGTTGCGCGAGTACAGCAGCACGTTGTCGCGGTAGCCGTCGACCGAGACGACGCCGTCGGGGTCCGTCGTGGTGCCGACCTGCTCGCCCGCGTCCCAGGCGAACGTGCTGGCAGCGCCCGACGCGTCGGTCTGCTGCGTGACGCGGCCGGCCGCGTCGTACACGTTCGCGACGTCGCGCTTGCCGCGTGCGTTCGTGACCTCGGTGAGGCGACCGCCGGAGTACCGGTAGCTCCAGGTCAGTCCGCGTGCGTCCTGGACCTTCGCCAGGCGGCCGGACTCGTAGTCGAACTGCACGCTGCGCCCGTCGGGCAGCGTGATCTTGCTGATCGCCTCGACGTCGCGGCGGTTCTCGACGCGGACGACCCGGCCGGCGGCGTCCGTGACCGTCGACAGCAGCCCGGCGCTGTCGTAGGCGAGCGTGACGCCGTGACCGCGCGCGTCCTTCACGGACAGCAGCACGCCCTCGGCGTCGAACTCGAGCCGGCGCTGGTCGGGCGGGGTGAGCACCCAGCCGCCGCCCGGGCGGTCGGTCAGCACGGCGCGCACGCCGGCCGGCCGCTCGTAGGAGCCGTCGACGGCCCGCGTGTAGACCGCTTCGGCGCCGTCCTCCGCGCGCACCCGCACCGCGCCGGCACCGTCGCCGGCCTCGACCCGGGCGTCGTAGGTCCACGTCCAGCCCGCGCCGAACATGCCGACGCCCGGGTTCGCGGACGAGTAGAACCGCACCGCCTGGAACGGGATGCCGAAGCCGGACATCGTCAGGTCCGCCTCGGTGCGGTTGAACGCGCCGGTGCCGGTGTTGACGAGCGCGCCGCGCAGCTCCTGGCCGTCGACGGTGCGCCCGAGGACGTTGGGGCACGCGCAGCCGGCGGCCTGCTCGGCCGAGAGGCTCGGCGGGACGACGGTCGTGCGCGGCCGGGCTGCTGCCGAGGGCGCCGAGTCCGCGCGCTCGCCCGCGTCGTCCAGCACCGTGATCGTCACCGTGTAGGTGCGCGTCGCGTCGAGGACCCAGCCGTCGGCGGCGCCGAAGCTGCGGCAGAACTCGCGGGGGGAGCCGCAGCGAGCCAGGTCGTCGCGGTCGAGGTAGTTGGAGACCTGGGTCGCGCCCGTCTCGGCGTCGGTCACCGTGGCGAACCAGCGCGCCCAGGAGGTCGGGTCGCCGTCGGCCACGTCGGCGTCGAAGTACGTGACGAGCGAGGTGTCACCGAGCAGGTAGCCCGAGCGCAGCAGGACGTCGGTCGCGGCGCCCTCGGCCACGGCAGCCCCGGGTGCCGGCGGGACCGCCGGCTCGGGGACGTCGGTGGGAGCGGCGGCATCGACGGCGTCGGCGGCCGGCACGAGCAGCCCGGGTGCGGCGGGCGCGCCGGACCACCAGGCGACGCGCGACGAGGCCGCCTCGTCACCAGGGACCGCGGCGGCGTCGACCGCGGGCGGCTCCACCGGAGCGTCGAGCCCGTCGCCGGTCCGCACGGCGGTCGGGGGGAGCGGCCGCTCGACCGGCGGAGCCCCCTCGGTCGCCACCGGCGTCTCCGCGACCGCCACCCCCGCGCCGACCGGCACCAGGCTGATCGACGTGGCCGCGACCGCGACCGCGAGCGCCCGACCCACCACGACGCCGACACCACGTCGGCCTGCACGCACGTTCATCGCTGCCCCCTGGCACCCGTGCGCACCGGCCCCGCACGTCCTCGTGCGGCCGGGCTCCTCGACCTCGAGCCGCCCGACCCCCCTGTCGGCAGCGGAGTCAACCCACGTGGTGGGTCACGCGTATACGGACATCTCGGACACTGAGACGGTCGCGCGCGTGAGCCATGGGAGCGATCTCACCGCGAGATCACCGCGTCCATGGCAGCGGGAGGCGCCGTCCCAGCAGGTGCCACGCGGTTTCCCACACCGCGATGGGCAGCAGACCGGGCCTCCGAGCCCCCCGGACGACGACGGGGACGATGAGAAAACTCTCATCGTCCCCGTCGGGAGATCGGTGCGCCGCGGTCGGCGCTCGTGGGGTGCTCGCTCAGGCGAACAGCGCGGCGCCGTGCTTCAGGACGACGAGCGCGGCGAGCAGGATCAGCCACGCGGCGATGACGATGACGTCGTTGTCCGCGTCGACGAACTCCTTGGCCCAGCGCTGCACCCCGCGTGGCAGGTACAGGTTGTCCTCACGGATGTTGAAGTGCAGCAGCGACGCGAACACCAGCGTCGTCGAGATCGTCACGAGCATGCACCACGGGCACAGCGCGCCGATCTCCATCAGCGACTGCTGGAACAGCCAGTAGGCGAAGACCACGCCGATGAGGTAGACGAGCTGCGCCGAGAACATGAACCAGCGCGGGAACCGCACGCCGCCGAGCGAGGCGACCGCGATCGTGATGACCACCGGCTCGGCGATCAGTCCGAGGAACGCGTTCGGGAAGCCGAGCAGCTTGGCCTGCCACGAGTTCGCGACCGTCGCACAGCTGATCACCGCGTTGATGTCGCAGCCCAGCACCGCCTCGGAGTCCTTGGCGAGCGTGATGGCCTCGATCGAGAGCACGAGCGACGCGGTGAGGCTCAGCAGCGCCGAGACGAGCATCGTGCCGAAGATCCAGCCGCGCGAGTGCCGCAGCTCGCGGACGCGGCCCGCCGTCGTCGGCGGGGTGGGGTCGAGAACGTCGGTCATGGCAGCAGGGGTCCTCTGGGTCCGTCGAGGCTCGAGCCGGTCGCGGCGGTGCGTCGGTGAGCAGGTGTCCGCCCGATCATCGCCCACGCCGGGCGCGCAGGTCGAGAATCGAAGGTCCCAGGGCGCCGTGCGGCGCGGATTCACAGGAAACGCGTCGACCCCGCGGGCGCGTCGGGCGGCCGGGCCCGGCGCCGCCTCGCGGGTGCTCGCGGGCACCGCCGGCGACCCGTCGGTAGGCTCGCACGCCGTGACCCGACTGCTCCTGGCCTCCGCCTCCCCCGCCCGCCGCGCGACGCTCGTCGCCGCCGGGATCGACCCGCTCGTCGCCGTCTCCACGGTCGACGAGGAGGCGACGCTCGCCGCCGCGCGCGAGCGGTTCGGCGCGCTCGAGCCCGCCGACGCGGTGCTCGTGCTCGCGCAGGCCAAGGTCGAGGACGTCGCCCGCACGCTCGCGGCGGCCCCCGTCGCCGGGGACGCGGGCGCCGCCGCGGAGGACGAGGCCGACGACGACCTGCTCCTGCTCGGCTGCGACTCGATGCTCGAGCTCGACGGCGAGATCTTCGGCAAGCCCGCGAGCGCCGAGGAGGCCGTCGCCCGCTGGCGCACGATGCGCGGGCGCAGCGGCGTGCTGCACACCGGGCACTGGCTGATCGACGACCGGCCCGGCGCGGCGGACGGCGGGCGCGGCACGGGCGGGACCCTGGGCGCGACGTCCTCGACGGTCGTGCACTTCGCTGACCTGACCGACGACGAGATCGACGCGTACGTCGCGACGGGCGAGCCGCTCGCGGTCGCGGGTGCGTTCACGGTCGACGGGCTCGGCGGCGCGTTCGTGACCGGCATCGAGGGCGACCACCACGGGGTCGTCGGGCTCAGCCTGCCGCTGCTGCGGGAGCTGTTGGGCGAGGTCGGCGTGACGCTCCCCGAGCTCTGGCGGCAGGCGCCGGCCCGCTGAGCGCGGCGCCGCGCGTTGTCCCCACCGGACAACCGCGCGGCCCACGACCGGACATCGGCGGCGCGTCGTTGGAGGAGTCCTACAAGACCGGTCGACGCCCGATGGTCACATCCCCAATCTTCGGACGCTCCGGCGCAGCAGGTGGGACCTGCGACCCTGGCCACGTTACGGTGAGCCGTGCCCCCCATCTCGAAGGTCCTCGTCGCGAACCGCGGCGAGATCGCCGTCCGCATCGCCCGTGCGTGCCGCGACGCCGGCATCGGCTCCGTCGCCGTCTACGCCGACCCCGACCGTGAGGCGCTGCACGTGCGCTCCGCCGACGAGGCGTACGCGCTCGAGGGTGCCCGCGCCCAGGAGACGTACCTCGACATGGGCAAGCTGCTCGACGTCGCCCGCCGCTCCGGCGCCGACGCCGTGCACCCCGGGTACGGGTTCCTCGCCGAGAACGCCGACTTCGCGCGCGCCGTGATCGGCGCGGGCCTGACCTGGATCGGCCCGCCGCCGTCGGCGATCGAGCAGCTCGGGGACAAGGTGAGCGCGCGGCACATCGCGCAGCGCGCCGGCGCCCCGCTCGTGGCCGGGACGCCCGAGCCGGTGCTCGACGTGCGCGAGATCCACGCGTTCGCCGCCGAGCACGGCCTGCCGGTCGCGATCAAGGCCGCCTTCGGCGGCGGCGGCCGCGGGCTCAAGGTCGCGCGCGAGGCCGACGAGATCGACGAGATGTTCGACTCCGCGGTGCGCGAGGCCACGGCGGCGTTCGGGCGCGGCGAGTGCTTCGTGGAGCGGTACCTGGACCGCCCCCGCCACGTCGAGACCCAGTGCCTCGCGGACGCGCACGGCACGGTCGTGGTCGTCTCGACGCGCGACTGCTCGTTGCAGCGCCGCCACCAGAAGCTCGTCGAGGAGGCGCCCGCACCGTTCCTGACCGACGAGCAGAACGCCGAGCTCGTCCGGGCCTCGGTCGCGATCCTGCGCGAGGCCGGCTACGTCGGCGCCGGGACGTGCGAGTTCCTCGTCGGCTCCGACGGCACCGTCAGCTTCCTCGAGGTCAACACCCGCCTCCAGGTCGAGCACCCGGTGACCGAGGAGGTCAGCGGCATCGACCTCGTGCGCGAGCAGCTGCGCATCGCCGCGGGCGAGCCCCTCGGCTACGACTCCGTGGTCACGCGCGGGCACTCGATCGAGTTCCGGATCAACGGCGAGGACCCCGCCGCGGGGTTCCTGCCCGCGCCCGGTCGCATCACCACCCTGCGCTTCCCGTCCGGCCCCGGCGTGCGCGTCGACTCGGGCGTCGTCGAGGGCGACACGGTCTCGGGCGCGTTCGACTCGATGATCGCGAAGCTCGTCGTCACGGGCGCCACGCGTCGCCAGGCGGTCGAGCGGGCACGCCGGGCGCTCGCCGAGCTCGAGGTCGTCGGCATCCCGACGGTCGTGCCGTTCCACCGCGCGGTGCTCGACGAGGACGCGTTCGTCCCGGCCGACCCGGAGCAGGCGTTCCGGGTGCACACCCGCTGGATCGAGACCGAGTTCGCGGACCGGCTGCCCGGGCTCGCAGGGGCCCCGGTGGCCCCCGTCGGCACCCGGCCGGCCGAGCCCGAGGAGCCCGAGTCGTTCGAGCGCGTCGTCGTCGAGGTCGGCGGCAAGCGCCTGGAGGTCGTGCTGCCGTCGGCGCTCGCGCTCGGCGGCGGCCGGGGGCGTCCCAACGGCTCCGCGCGCCGACCGGTCCGGCGTGCGCCGTCGCGGGCGACCGCGAGCGCGGGCGGGGTCACCCTCGCCTCGCCGATGCAGGGCACGATCGTCAAGGTCGCGGTCGAGGACGGCGCGCAGGTGGCCGAGGGCGACCTCGTCGTCGTGCTCGAGGCCATGAAGATGGAGCAGCCCCTCGTCGCGCACCGCGCGGGCACCGTGACCGGCCTCGCCGCGGGGGTCGGGTCGAGCGTCAGCGCCGGCACCGCGATCTGCGACATCGTCGGCTGACGGGTCACAGGCCGACGGCGTGACAGAGCACGTGCCGCACCACCACCGCCTCCCGGGCGACGGCTGGGTCGAGTGCGCGTGCGGGCGGCGGCACTGGGGGCTGCTGGGCGCCGCCGGGCTGCTGCTCGGGCGCTGGGACGCGGCGACGGGGTCGCTCGACGCGGTCGTGCTGCAGCACCGCGCGCTGTGGAGCGACCACGGCGGCACGTGGGGGCTGCCGGGCGGGGCGCGCGCGCCCGGGGAGTCGGCCGCCGACGCGGCGCTGCGCGAGGCGCACGAGGAGGCGGGCGTGCCGGCGCGGGCCGTGCGGGTGCTCGGGACGCACCTGCTGGACCACGGCACCTGGAGCTACACCACGGTGCTCGCCGAGGCCGTCACCGCGTTCGAACCGGCCGTGACCGACGCCGAGAGCCTCGAGGTGCGGTGGGTCCCCGCGGCCGAGGTCGCCGCGCTGCCGCTGCTGCCCGCCTTCGCCGACGCGTGGCCCGCCCTGCGCACGCGGCTCGCGACGGCCCGCACGGCCTGACGCCTCCCGGCTCGGCGACCCCGGCGACGCCGGGCGACCTGGCCGCACGGCCCGGGTGCGACGCCGCGCCGGGTGCCCGGCGACGCGACGGCCCGGGTGACCGCTCTCACACGCGTGCGTCCGCAAGACGCCTCCCGCCCGGCGTCGCGGGTGCAGTACATTCCCGGGTGAGGTAAGGCATTCCTCACCTGCCGGCAGCGGCCCCTCGGCCCTGGAGCGAGAGCCACCATGTTCGCGAACTACCTGATCGGCCTGCGCGAGGGCCTCGAAGCGGCGCTCGTCGTCGGGATCCTCGTCGCCTACGTCGTGCGCACCGGGCGCCGGGACCTGCTGCCCGCGCTGTGGTCGGGCGTCGGCATCGCCGCCGCGGTCTCGCTCGGCTTCGGCGCGCTGCTCACGTTCGGCCCCCAGGGCCTGACGTTCGAGGCGCAGGAGGCCATCGGCGGGTCGCTGTCGATCGTCGCCGTCGGGCTCATCACGTGGATGGTCTTCTGGATGGCGAAGACCGCCCGGCACCTCAAGGCGGACCTGCACAGCCGCCTGGACGACGCGGTCAGCGCCGGCAAGGGCGCCGTCGTGGTCATGGCGCTGCTCGCCGTCGGCCGCGAGGGGCTCGAGACCGCACTGTTCCTGTGGGCCGGCGCCAAGGCCACGGGCTCGTCGACGTCGCCGCTGCTCGGCGCGGCGCTCGGGCTCGCGACCGCCGTCGTGCTCGGCTGGCTCGTCTACCGCGGGGCGGTGCGCCTGAACCTGCGCACGTTCTTCGCGTGGACCGGGCTCTTCCTCGTCGTCGTCGCCGCCGGGGTCCTCTCCTACGGCGTGCACGACCTGCAGGAGGCCCGCATCCTGCCCGGCCTGTCGAACCTCGCGTTCGACGTCTCGGCGACGATCCCGCCGTCGAGCTGGTACGGCACGCTGCTCAAGGGCGTCTTCAACTTCTCCCCCGCGACGACATGGCTCGAGCTCGCCGCGTGGGTCGCGTACGTCGTCCCGACCGCCTTCTTCTTCATGCGCACGACGTGGGGCGGTCCGCCGGCGCCGGCGCGCACCCCGCCCCCCGCCGTGAGCACCGCCGCCGCCCCCGCCTGAGCACCCCGTCGTCGCGGGCACCCGCCCCGCCGACCGCCCGACGCGCCCCGGCCGACCGCCGCCGCGCGCGCACCACCGCCGCAGACCCGCCGCGCCCCCGGAGGACCGTCATGCCCCGCCCCGCCCTCACCGCAGCCGCCCTCGCCGTGCTCGTGCTGCCCCTCGCCGCGGGCTGCGTCGCGAACGAGCCCGCCGCGTCCGCGGCGGACGGGACCGACGGCGCGAGCGACGGCGTCCTGACGGTCGACTCGTCCGCGACCGACTGCGCCGTCTCCGCGACCGAGGCGCCCTCGGGCACGCTCACGTTCTCCGTGACGAACTCGGGCGACGACATCACCGAGTTCTACCTGCTGGGCGAGGACGGCCTGCGCGTGATCTCCGAGGTCGAGAACATCGGCCCCGGCCTCACGCGCGACCTCGTCGTGCAGGCGCGCCCGGGCAGCTACTTCACCGCGTGCAAGCCCGGCATGGTCGGCGACGGCATCCGCGCCGAGTTCACGGTGACCGACTCCGGCGCCGAGGTCGGCCCGACGGGCGACACCGCCGAGCAGCTCGCGACCGCCGAGGCGTCGTACGTCGCGTACGTCAAGGACCAGGTCGCGAGCCTCGTGACGGGCACCCAGGCGTTCGCCGACGCGTACGTCGCGGGCGACGACGAGGCCGCGCGCCAGCTCTACGCGCCGACCCGCGTGCACTGGGAGCGCGTCGAGCCCGTCGCCGAGTCGTTCGGCGACCTCGACCCGCTGCTCGACCTGCGCGAGGCCGACCTCGAGGAGGGTCAGGCCTGGAGCGGCTGGCACTACGTCGAGAAGGACCTGTGGGCCCCGGCGCCCGAGGACAACGGCGGAGTCGCCTACACGCCCCTGACCCCCGAGCAGCGCCAGGCGGCCGCGGCCGACCTCGTGCGGTACACCCAGCAGCTCGCGGACCAGGTCAACGCCGAGGACTTCACGTTCGAGGCGTTCCAGATCGCCAACGGCGCCAAGGAGCTGCTCGACGAGGTCGCCGGCGGCAAGGTCACCGGCGAGGAGGAGATCTGGTCGCACACCGACCTGTGGGACTTCGAGGCCAACGTCGACGGGGCGTGGGTCGCGGTCGAGGTGCTGCGGGACGTCGCCGAGGCCGAGGACGCCGAGCTCGTCGCGACGCTCGACGAGCGGTTCGCCGCGCTGCGCACGCTCCTCGCCGAGCAGGGCAGCGTCGACACCGGCTTCCCGACGTACGACGCGCTCGCGCAGGACGACATCAAGGCGCTGGCCGCGGCGGTCGACGCCGTGAGCGAGCCCCTCTCGCAGCTCACCGCGACCATCACCGGCGCGGCCTGAGCCGTCCGGTGCGCCCCCACCGGGGGACGCACCGTCGCCGGCGGGCGGGCACCGCGCACGCCCGGCCACCGCACCGCCCCAGGACCCCTGAGGACCGAGGACCCCGATGACCACCGACGACACCACCCCGTCCCCCGACGGCGCGGCCCCCGCCGAGCAGGCGGCCCGCGGGCTGTCCCGGCGCGGGCTCCTCGGCCTCGCGGGCGGTGGCGCCGCGGCGCTCGGTCTCGCGGCGACGGCGGGGTTCGCGGGCGGCCGGGCGCAGGCGGCGACCTCGGCACCGGCCGCCCCGGCCCGGCCCGGAACCTACGCGTTCACCGGCGAGCACCAGGCCGGCATCGTGACCCCTGCCCAGGACCGCATGCACCTCGCGGCGTTCGACCTCACGACGACGTCGCGCGAGGACCTCGTCGAGCTGCTCCGGACGTGGACCGCGATGGCCGCGCGGCTCACGCAGGGGCTGGCCGCAGGGCCGTTCGGGCCGGCGTCGGGACCGTACGACGCTCCCCCGGACGACACCGGCGAGGTCCTCGACCTGCCCCCGGCGGGCCTCACGATCACCTTCGCGTTCGGGCGGTCGCTGTTCGTCGGCACGCCGGCGCCGGACGGCACGCCGGGCGTCGACCGCTTCGGCCTCGCGGACCGGCTGCCCGCGGCGCTCGTCGAGCTCCCGCGCTTCGCGCAGGACGCGCTCGAGCCCCAGCGGTGCGACGGCGACCTCGTGGTGCAGGCGTGCGCCGACGACCCGCAGGTCGCGGTGCACGCGATCCGCAACCTGTCCCGGGCGGCGTTCGGCACGGCGACGCTCCGCTGGTCCCAGCTCGGGTACGGGCGCACGTCGTCGACCTCGACGACGCAGACGACGCCGCGCAACCTGTTCGGCTTCAAGGACGGCACGGCCAACCTCAAGGCCGAGGACCCCGAGGCGCTCGCCGAGCACGTGTGGGTCCAGGCGGCCGACGCCGAGGCCGGCCGGGCCGAGACCGGCGCCGACTCGGCCTGGCTCACGGGCGGCACCTACCTCGTCGCGCGCCGGATCCGGATGACGATCGAGACGTGGGACCGCACGTCGCTGCGCGAGCAGGAGGCGCTGATCGGGCGGACCAAGGGCGAGGGGGCACCGCTCTCGGGCGGCACCGAGTTCTCCGAGCCCGACCTCGAGGCCACCGGGCGCGGCGGGCTCCCGCTCGTCGCGACCGACTCGCACGTGCGGCTCGCGCACCCGTCGACCAACGGCGGCGTGCGGATGCTGCGGCGCGGGTACAACTTCACGGACGGCAACGACGCGCTCGGCCGGCTCGACGCCGGGCTGTTCTTCCTCGCGTTCGTGCGCGACCCCCGCACGCACTACATCCCGATGCAGTCGACGCTGTCGCGCCAGGACGCACTGATGGAGTACCTGCGGCACACCGGCTCGGGCCTGTACGCGGTGCCGCCCGGGGTGCCCGACGGCGCGGAGCCGGGCGAGGCGTTCGTCGGCCAGGCGCTCTTCACCTGACCGGACGCACCCCGTCCGGGCAGCCGGTCCGTGGCGCGCGGCGCAGCGGTAGCGTGCGAGCCGTGCCCGCTCCCGCCCCCGTGCCGCCCTCGCGTCCGCAGCCTCCCGCGCACCCGTGGACGCTGCCGCCCGAGCTCGGCACGCCGACGCGCGTGTCGCTCCTCGCGGTGCTCACGGTGCTCACGGTCGAGCTGCTGCGCGCGAGCGGCCCGCTCCTCGACCGGACGCTGCCGGACCCGCTCGCGGTCGGCGGGACGGCGCTCGGCACGTACGCCGCCGCGGGGCTCGTCGCGGCGCTGCTGCTCACGCTGTCCGCGCGGCGCACGCCCGGGGTGCCGGACGGCGCGACCGTGCTCGCGGGCACCCTCGCGCTCGGCCTCGCACGCCTCGTGCTCCAGGCGCTCGACGGGAGTCCGCGCTTCGTCGTCGGGCTCGTGTCCGTCGCGGTCGCGGTCGCCGTGCTCACGCTCGCCGTCGCTTTCACTGCGGGACGCCCCGCGGGCGGGCGGCACGCCGCGCTCGGCCTCGTGCTCGGCTGCGGGCTGTCGAGCGGGCTCCACCTCGCGCTCGGCACGTGGGACGCGGTCTGGCGCGACGGCGTGCTCGGCTGGCTCGTCCCCGCGGTGCTCGTCGCGCTCGCCGTCGTGCTGGCGCGGGCGGCGCGCGAGGACGAGCCCACGGGCCGACCCCGCCGGCTGTGGTCGCTCGGGCCGTTCCTCGCGCTCGTGACGCTGCTGCTCGCCAACCCGGCGTTCGTCGCGTCGCAGTCGCACGCGACGCTCGGGGTCGCCGGGCTCGTGCTCGTCGCGGCGAGCACCCTGACCGTGTGGGTCCTGCTCAACCCGCACCTGCTCGTCGGACCCGTCCGGGTGGTCGCGGCGGCCGTCCTGCCGGTCGCGGTGCTCGTCGCGTTCACGGTCACCGGCCCGGTCGTGCTCGCCGCCGCCGCGCTCGCGGTCGTCGCCGCCGGGGTCGTCGTCGCCAGCGCGACCAGCACGCGCCGCTCGGCGCCGCCCGGGCTCACCGGCACCGCGTTCGTGACGGCGGGCGTCGGCGTCGGGCTCGTGACGACGCTGCTGCTCTACCTCGTGGACCAGGAGGTCCCGCTGCCCGTCGACAACGCGGCCGTCCCGCTCCTGGCCGCGGTCGCCGTGGGGCTCGCCGGTCTGCGCCGGCGCACCCCCGAGCCGCCCGGCATCGACCCCGCGGGCGGCACGCGCACCCCGGGAGCCGCCGGGCCGGTCGCCGCGGCGCCCCCCGGTGCCGGTGCGCCGCTCGGGGGGTCGACGGCCACGACCTCGCCCGCGGCGGCCGCGGTGGCCGCGACGTCCGTGGGCTCAGCGGCGTCCGCCGTGCCCGACGGCACGCTCCGCGAGGACAGCCCGCCGTTCCGCGCCAACGCCGTCCGCCTGCTCGCGATCCCCGGCGTCGTGCTCGCGCTCGTCGGCTGGTGGCCCGCCGCCGAGGCCCCACCCGGCCCCGACCGCGCGCGCGGCGACGAGCTCGTCGTCCTGAGCTGGAACCTGCACTACGGCGTGACGCCCGGCGATGGCGTCGAGCTCGAGCGGATCGCCCGGACCATCGAGGCGCAGGACCCCGACGTCGTGGCGCTGCAGGAGGTCGCGCGCGGCTGGGTGCTCGGCGGCGGGGTCGACACGGCGACGTGGCTCTCGCACCGGCTCGGCATGGACCTCGAGTTCACCGGCGCGGCGGACCCGCAGTTCGGCAACGCGCTGCTGTCCCGCTCGACGCTGACCGACGAGCGGCGCACCCCGCTCCCCCGCGGCGACGGCGCCCAGGACCGGGCGGCGCTCAGCGCGACCGTCGTGCTCGCCGACGGCACCCCGGTGCGCGTCACGTCCGTGCACCTGCACCACCGCAGCGTCGACGACGCGACCCGGCTCGACCAGCTCGACGCGCTCGCCGCCGACCTGCCCGACGACGGCGCCGCCGTGCTCGCGGGCGACCTGAACGCGCACCCCCGGTCCGCCGAGCTCGCGCGCCTCGACGCCGACGGCTGGGTCACCGACCCGGGCCCGTGGGCGGGCACGTGGCCCGCGCCCGACGCCACCGACCGCATCGACTGGGTGCACGTGCGCGGCGCGGAGCTCGCGGCGACCGAGGTCGTCACCCCGGCGCGGACCTCGGACCACCTGCCGGTCGTCGCGCGCGTGGTCCCGACGTCCTGAGCCCCGGTCAGTCGTCCTGGCGCTGGTGCAGCATGCGCGCACCCTCGGCGATCGACCCGGAGATCGACGGGTACACCGTGAACGCGCTGGCCACCGCGTCGGCGGTGAGCCGGTGCGAGACCGCGAGGGTGATCGGGAAGATGAGCTCGCTCGCGCTCGGCGCCACGACGACCCCGCCGAGCACCTGCCCGTTGCGGTGCGCGAACAGCTTGACGAAGCCCTCGCGCAGGCCCAGCATCTTGGCCCGCGGGTTGCGGGCGAGCGGCAGCGTGCTCGTCACGTAGTCGGTCCCGGCGGCCTTGAGCTGCTCCTCGCCGTACCCGACGGTCGCGATCTCCGGGGACGTGAAGATGTTCGCCGCGACGCTGCGCAGCGAGATCGGGGTCACGGCGTCGCCCAGCGCGTGCGACATCGCGATGCGCCCCTGCATCGCCGCGACCGACGCGAGCGGCAGGACCCCGGTGCAGTCGCCCGCCGCGTAGATGCCGCGCACCGACGTCCGGGAGACCTTGTCGACCTCGACGTGGCCCGACGCCGTGAGGCGCACGCCCGCCTCGGTCAGCCCGATGCCCGCGGTGCTCGGGATCGACCCGACCGCGAGCAGCACGTGCGAGCCCTCGACCGTGCGCCCGTCGGCGAGCGTGACGAGCACGCCGTCGGCCGTCCGGGTCGCCGACTGCGCGCGCGAGCGGGACATCACCGTCATGCCGCGGTTGCGGAACACGCCCTCGAGCAGCTCGGCGGCGTCGGGGTCCTCGCCCGGGAGCACCCGGTCGCGGCTCGAGACGAGCACGACCTCGGAGCCGAGCGCGACGTAGGCGCCGGCGAACTCCGCGCCGGTCACGCCCGAGCCGACCACGACGAGCTTCTCGGGGAGCTCCGTGAGCCCGTAGAGCTGCGTCCACGTGAGGATGCGCTCGCCGTCCGGGACGGCCTCGGGCAGCACGCGCGGGGTCGCCCCCGTCGCCACGAGCACCACGTCCGCGTCGAGGCTGCGCTCGCCGTCGGTCCCGCTCGCGACGACGCGGTTGGGCCCGTCGAGCCGTCCCGCGCCCTCGACGAGCTCGACGCCCTCCCGCTCGAGGCGCGTGCGGATGTCGGCCGACTGCGCGGCGGCCAGCGCGAGCGTGCGCGTGTTGACCTGCGCGAGGTCGACGAAGTGCCGCTCCGACTCGCTCGCGAGCAGGTCGCCGGCGGGCGTCGACGGGTCGGCATCGAGGTGGATGCCGAGCTCGGGCGCGCGGTCGGACATCGCCATCCACTCGGCGGTCGCGATGAGCGTCTTCGAGGGGACGACGTCGGTGAGCACCGCCGAGCCGCCGAGCCCGGTGCGCTCGACCACCGTCACCGCCGCCCCGAGCCGGCGGGCGACGAGGGCCGCCTCGTACCCGCCCGGACCCCCTCCGACGACGACGACGCGTGTGGCCTGCAGGTCCTGGGTCTCGGTGGTCACGCGCCTATTGTGCCTGGTGGCCGGTTAGCCTTCACTTCCATGAGCGACCTCGACGACCCGACCACCGACCCCTTCGACGTCGCCCGCAGCGCCGCCGAGCACCTGGCCCGGGTCACGGGTGTCGCACGTCACGACGTCGCGCTCGTGCTCGGCTCGGGCTGGGGCGGCGCGGCGGACCTGCTCGGCGAGACGGTCGCCGAGGTGCCGAGCCACGAGGTCCCCGGCTTCTCGGCGCCCGCGGTCGTCGGGCACGTGGGCACGATCCGCTCGATCCGCATCGCGGGCTCGGGTGACGGCGCGGGCGGTGCCGACGACGCCGAGGGCACGCCCGACCGGTACGCGCTCGTGCTGGGCTCGCGCACGCACCTCTACGAGGGCCGCGGCGTGCGGCGCGTCGTGCACGGCGTCCGCACCGCGGCGGCGACCGGGGCCCGGACGGTCGTGCTGACCAACGGCTGCGGCGGGCTCAACCCCGCGTGGGGACCGGGCACGCCGGTGCTGATCCGCGACCACCTCAACCTCACGGCGACGTCCCCGCTCGAGGGCGCGACGTTCGTCGACCTGACCGACCTGTACTCCGCTCGCCTGCGCGACGTGGCCCGCACGGTCGACCCGTCGCTCGACGAGGGCGTCTACGTGCAGTTCCGCGGCCCCCACTACGAGACCCCCGCCGAGGTCGCGATGGCCGGCCGGCTCGGCGGCGACCTCGTCGGCATGTCGACGACGATCGAGGCCATCGCCGCGCGGCACGCGGGGCTCGAGGTGCTCGGGCTCTCGCTCGTGACGAACCTCGCCGCGGGGATCAGTGCGACCCCGCTCTCGCACGCCGAGGTGCTCGAGGCCGGCCAGGCGGCCGGTCCCCGGATCAGCGCGCTGCTCGCGCAGGTCGTGCGCCGCCTCTGACGGAGCGGGCCGCTCCGTCAGGCGTCGGCCGCCTCTGAGGGCGACGCGCCGCAGCCCGCGCAGCAGCGCACGCGGACCGATGGGTACGTTGGGGCCATGGCGTACGACTGGAACGAGCTGTCCGCGCGGGTGACGACCTGGATCGAGGACGACCCGGACCCGACGACCGCCGACGAGCTCGCCCGGCTCCTCGACCGCGCGAACGCGCCGGTCGACGACGCGCTCGCCGCCGAGCGCGGGGGCGGCCCGGTGAGCCCGACCCACCAGACGCAGCTCACCGACGTGCGCGGCGCGCGCGCCGACCTCGCCGACCGGTTCACGGGCCTGCTGCAGTTCGGCACCGCGGGGCTGCGCGGCGCGATCGGCGGCGGCCCGCACCGGATGAACCGCGCCGTCGTCATCCGCGCCGCGTCCGGGCTCGCGGACTACCTGCTCGGAGAGCTCGACGGGCTCACGCCCGCACCCCGCGTGGTCGTCGGGTACGACGCCCGCCACCGGTCCGCCGACTTCGCCCGCGACACCGCCGCGGTGATGACCGCGGTCGGCATCGAGGTGCTCGTCCTGCCGCGGGCCCTGCCGACCCCGGTGCTCGCGTTCGCGGTGCGCCACCTCGGGGCCGACGCGGGCGTCATGGTCACCGCGAGCCACAACCCGCCGCAGGACAACGGCTACAAGGTGTACCTCGGCGGGCGCGTCGTGACGGGCTCGGGCCAGGGCGCGCAGATCGTGCCGCCGTACGACGCGGCCATCGCCGCCGAGATCGCGCGCGTGCCGAGCGTCGTCGCCGTGCCGCGCGCGGAGTCCGGCTGGACCGTGCTCGGCGACGACGTGCTCGACGCCTACGTCTCGACCGTCACCGCGCTCGCCGACCTCACCGAGGAGGCCCGCGAGCGCGCGCGGCACCTCAAGATCGTGCTCACGCCGCTGCACGGAGTCGGCGGCGAGGTCGCGGCCCGTGTGCTGCGCGAGGCCGGGTTCCGCGACGTGCTGCTCGTGCCGGAGCAGGAGTGGCCCGACCCCGACTTCCCGAGCGTCGCGTTCCCGAACCCCGAGGAGCCCGGGGCCATGGACCTCGCGCTGGGCCTCGCGGGTGACGTCGGCGCGGACCTCGTGCTTGCGCTCGACCCCGACGCCGACCGGTGCGCGGTCGCGCTCAACGACCCGACGGCACGCTCGCACCGCGGGCCCGACACCGCGGGCGCCGAGGGCTGGCGCATGCTGCACGGCGACGAGGTCGGCGCGGTGCTGGGCTCGGTCGTCGCGTCCCGGCTCGCGGCGCGCACGGCGACCGGCACGACGGCCGGTGCGGGCGCGGTGGCTGACGGCGGCGCGGCAGCCGGTCGCTCGACGGGCGACGGCGTGCCCGTCGGCGGCGCTGCGGCTGCGACGCAGGTGCCCGCGCTCGCGAGCTCGATCGTCTCCTCGCGCCTGCTCGCGAAGGTCGCGCGGGCCGCGGGCCTGCGGCACCAGCCCACGCTGACCGGCTTCAAGTGGCTCGCGCGCGTCGACGGGCTCGCGTTCGGCTACGAGGAGGCCCTGGGCTACTGCGTCGACCCGGCGCACGTGCGCGACAAGGACGGCATCTCGGCGGCGCTGCTCGTCGCCGGGCTCGCGGCGACGCTCAAGGCCTCGGGCCGCACGCTCCTGAGCGTGCTCGACGACCTCGCGCGCGAGCACGGGCTGCACCTGAGCGACCAGGTGTCCGCACGCTTCACCGACCTCGACCGGATCCCCGCGACGATGGCCGCGCTGCGGGAGCACCCGCCCGTCACTCTCGCGGGCTCGCCCGTGATGGAGGTCGTCGACCTCGCGACGGCCACGGACGCCGAGCGCCAGGGCCTGCCCGCGACCGAGGGGCTGCGGATCACGTCCCAGGACGGCACGCGCGTCGTCGTGCGCCCGAGCGGGACCGAGCCCAAGGTCAAGTGCTACCTCGAGGTGATCGTCCCGGTGTCCCGCACGGCCGACGCCGCGGCGCTCGTCTCCGCCCGCAAGGAGGCCCGCGCGCGCCTCCACGCGGTGGCCTCCGACGTCAGCGCGGCGCTCGGCATCTGAGCCCGCTGGGCGGCCCCGCCGGGCGACCCCGCCGGGCGACCCCGTCGGGCGGCCCCGTCGGGCGGCCCCGTCGGGCGACCCCGTCGGGCGGCCCCGTCGGGCGGCCCCGTCGGGCGGCCCCGTCGGGCGGCCCCGTCGGGCGGCCCCGTCGACCGGCCCGGACGTGCGGACGCGTCGGTCGCCGGCCGGGACCGACGCCCGGGCCCTCGGTCGCCGTCAGCGCGACCGGGTGCACGCCGCCGCGGGCGCCACGGGGGCCGCGCCGGTGTACGAGCCCGAGAACCCGAACGTCGTGGACGCCCCGGGTGCCAGCGCCGAGTTCCAGCCGACGCTGTCGGCCTCGGTCGACGTGCCGTTCTGACGCAGGCGCGCGCCCCACGCCTCCGCGACCGACTGGTCGGACGGCTGCGCCCAGGAGACCCGCCACGACGTGAGCGGCTCGGTGCCCGCGGTCACCGTCACGAGCGCCTGGTAGCCGCCGGGCCACTGGTTGACGATCGAGAGCACCGCCGTACAGCCCGCGACCGGCGCCGGGATCGGCTCGGGCAGCCCCACGCCGCTCGGGGACGGCGTCGGCGTGGGCCGGGGCGTCGCGGTCGGCGTGGGCGTCGGGGTCGGGGTCGGGGTCGGCGTGGGGGTCGGGGTGGGCGTGGGGGTCGGGGTCGGGCTCGGGTCCGGTGCGCCGTCGAGCGCGAGGTCGGCGGTCGGGAACGGCACGAGCGCCGGCTCGGCGGGGAGCTCCCCCGCGCCGCCGTCGCACGTCTGCGCGCGGTCGAACCGCAGGTAGACCCCGGACGAGCAGGTCCAGCTGATCTCGGCGTCCCCGCCGACGACGACGTCGCCGCCGAGCACGGCGCGCGAGCGTACGACCGCGTTGTCGCGCACGACCGCGGCCCCGCCGACGACGGCGCCGCTGTCGACGACCGCGCGGCCCTCGACGCGCGCCGACCCGGTCACCTGGGCCCAGTCCTGCACCACGGCCTGCGGGCCGACGTAGACGCCGGGGTCGACGGTCGCGAACTCCCCGACCCAGCCCCCGCCGTTGGTGTGCCACCGGCCGCCCCCGGGCGCCGCGGGCCGCACGAAGCCGGGCTCGAAGCCCCACGCGTCGGCGCCCGCGACCCGCAGCTCGAACGGGTACCGGGCGGACCCGGGGTAGCCCGCCGCCGGGTCGAAGTCGTGCGCGCGCGTCGGGGTCGCCGCGACGACGAGGTACACCTGCGCGTCGTCGGGCCCGGTCGTGAGCTCGACCGTCACGTCGGTGCCGCCCGCGAGCTCGCCGTACCGCGCGGCGCCGTCGACGTCGACCGCCACGAGGCCCGCGGTCCACGCCGCGTCGGGCCCCGCCTCGGTGTGCCCCCGCACGCGCACCCGCACGGCCGTCGCGCCCTCCTCGGGGCTGAGCCGGACGAGCGCGTAGCCGTTCTCGGCCGGCGCCAGCGCGGACGGGACGCGGTAGTGGTGGGCCGTCGCGTCGACGGCCTCGACCGCGGTCCCCGGCTCGGCGGTCAGCGCGGGGTCGACCGCGGCGGCGTAGCGGCGCAGGTCCGGCTGCGTCGAGTAGTCCCAGGTCACGTTGCGCAGCGCGTGCTCGGCGAGGCGCGCACCGAGCTCCTCCTGCGTGAGGCCGGCGACCCGGGCGTACGCCGCGACGGGGTCGGGCTCGGTGCCGCCCTCGCGCCACAGCCGCCCGACCGTCGCGAGGCCGTCGCGGTCCGCGACATGCTGCAGCAGAGTCCACCCGCCGTCGAGGTGCCGTCCCGACGACCAGCGCAGGTTCTCGGCGCGCACGAACGACGTGAGGTCCCCCGCGTCGGACGGCTCGGCGGCCGTCGCGAGGAACGACGCCATCGCCTCCCCGAACGACGAGCCGCGGACCCCCGGCGCGGTCGTGCCGGGGCCGGCGTCGGGCGCGGGGCCGTCGGGGGCGACCGCGACGCTCTGCAGGACGACCGCGAGCGCGCGGGCGACGTCCCACGCGCCGGTGCGGGCCGCCTCGGGTGCGATCTCGAGGAGCGCGAGGCCGCCCTCGACCCGCCCCTCGGCCCACGCGTCGTACGCCAGGTCGTCCCAGGTCCGGGTCAGGACGACCGCGATCTTGTCCTCCGCGATCGGCCCGACGGGCTCGGTGACGCCGACCGTGCCCACGTACAGCGCGTAGTAGCGCTCGAGCCGGTCGAGCAGCTCGACGGGGTCGACGCGGTAGTACTCGGAGGCCTCGGCGAGGTCGCCGCCCGCCCGCGGCCCCCACAGGAGCACGAAGTTCTCGCTCTCGCGCGAGCTCGCCGCCCCCTCGTCGAGCCGCTCGACCCAGGCGTGGGCGCGGTCACCGGACTTGGGGCCCGTCCGCGCGTCGTCGAGCGCGTAGGCGATGAGGACACCGAGGAGGAACGGGACGACGACGGCAGCGGCGACGGTGCCACGCCGGAACCTGCCCATCTCGGGTACCGCCTCCTCGTCGTCCGGGTCGCCCCTGGGTGCTCCTGCTGGGCCGGCCGGCAACGCGGGCGCCCCCGCAGCGGGGGCGGTGGGGTCGCACGGGCGCCTCACCTTCGCCGACGCCCCCGGCTGCCGTCAATGTCGCGAACGTCCCCCCGCGTGACGTTCACCCGACCGCCGCGTGCGCACGCACGCGGGGGCCCGCCGACGGTCGGGCGGGCCCCTGCGTGCGCGGTCAGTAGGCGGAGTCGGACTCGAGCCCGCCGAGCACGGCCGCGGTCCCCGAGAGGCCGAGCCGGGTCGCGCCGGCCTCGACCATGGCGACGGCGTCGGCGGTGCTGCGGATGCCGCCGGACGCCTTGATCCCGAGGCGCTCGCCGACGGTGGCGGCCATGAGCCCGACGGCGTGCACGCTCGCGCCGCCCGCGGGGTGGAAGCCCGTCGACGTCTTGACGAAGTCGGCGCCCGCCGCCTCCGCCGCGCGGCACACCGCCACGATCTCGTCGTCGGTCAGCGCCGCGGACTCGATGATGACCTTGAGCACCGTCGGCGACGGCGCGGCCGCGCGGACCGCGGCGATGTCGGCCTGCACGGACTCGAAGGCGCCCTGCTTCGCGGCCCCGACGTCGAGCACCATGTCGACCTCGTCGGCGCCGTCCCGCACCGCGCGCGCGGCCTCGGCCGCCTTGACGTCGCTGTGGTGCTTGCCCGACGGGAAGCCGACGACCGTCGCGACCTTGAGGCCGCGCGCGTCGAGCGGCAGGAACGACGGCGAGACGCACACCGAGTACACGCCGAGCCGCACGCCCTCCTCGACGAGCGCCTCGACGTCGGCGCGGGTGGCCTCCGGCTTGAGCAGGGTGTGGTCCACGAGCTGGGCCAGTGCGTGGGCGTCGATCGTCATGCGCGGTGCCTTCCGGTGCCGTCGTGCGTGTAGCCCGGGAGGATCGCCCGGTCGATGAGCTCGGCGCGCTCGTCCTGCGGGAGGAACGCGTTCTCGGCGGCGGTGAGCGTCACGTCGCGGACGTCGTCGACGGTCCACCCGGCGTGCTCGACGAGCAGCGCGAGCTCGCGCGTGAGGCTCGTGCCCGACTGCAGCCGGTTGTCGGTGTTGACGGTGACCGCGAAGCCGAGCCGCCGCAGGAGCGTCACGGGGTGCTCCGCGACCGACGCGGCGGCGCCCGTCTGCACGTTCGACGACGGGCACGTCTCGAGCGGGACCCGGCGGTCGCGGACCCACGCGGCGAGCCGCCCGAGGGTCGCCGCAGGCGGGGCGCCGTCCGTGCCGGGCTCGTGCAGGGTGATGTCGTCGAGCACCCGGACCCCGTGCCCGAGGCGCAGCGCGCCGACCCCGAGCGCCTCGGTGATCGAGCCGAGACCGTCGGCCTCGCCCGCGTGCACGGTCACGGGGAACCAGGCGTCGCGCAGCGACCGGAACGCCGTCGCCAGCCGGGACGCCGGGAACCCGGCCTCGGCCCCGGCGATGTCGAAGCCGACGACCCCGGCGTCGCGGTTCGCGAGCGCGAGCGCGGCGATCTCGTCGGCCCGGTCCGCGTGCCGCATCGCCGACAGGAGCGTGCCGATCCGGATCTCCCGGCCCTGGGACGCCGCCTCGGCGACGCCCTCGGCGAAGCCGGCCTGCACCGCGTCGACGACCTGCTGGAGCGTGAGCCCGCCCTCGAGGTGCTGCTCGGGGGCGTAGCGCTGCTCGGCGTAGACGACCCCGTCCGCCGCGAGGTCGACGGCGGCCTCGCGAGCGACCCGGCGCAGCGCGTCCGGCGTCTGCATCACCGCGACCGTGTGCGCGAACGTCTCGAGGTAGCGCTCGAGGCTGCCCGAGTCCGCCGCGGCGACGAACCAGCGGCCGAGCTCGTCCGGGTCGGTCGCGGGCAGCGTGTGCCCCGCCTCGCGCGCGAGCTCGACGATCGTGGCCGGCCGGAGCCCGCCGTCCAGGTGGTCGTGCAGCAGCACCTTGGGCAGCGCAGCCACCAGGTCGTACGCGGGGGTCATGCCTCCACCGTAGTCGCGCGCCACGTCCGCTGAGGACGCCGCGACCCGGGCGGGTGACCGCCCGGCGCCCGTCCGGGTGTCAGAGGTACTCGTCCCGCTCGTCGCCCGGGACCTCGGTCACCTGCTCGTGCACGTCGGCCTCGTTCGCGTCGTCGCGCGGGGCGACGGGCGAGGGCGCGGGCACGTACTCCTCGGCCGCGTCCCCGTCGGCGCCGGGCGCGGGGGTGTCGAGCCGCAGCTCGTCGTCGACGGGTCGCTGGTCGGCGTCCGCGTGGGCGTCGACGGGCGTGAAGAGGTCGGCGGGCAGCAGCCCGGCGTCGCGCGAGGCCTCCTGGCCGGGGACGGTGCTCATGGTGTCCTCCCTGGGGTCGGCGTGCCCGTCCATCGTGGCCCGGGCCGCGCGCGTGCGCCACCGCCGCCGGCAGCCCGCGCCGGTCAGCCGCGGACCGGCAGCAGGGCCCACGCGACGTGCGACCAGCGCCCGAGCGCGTCGAGCGGCCCGTGCGGCACGACGAGGTCGGCGGACGGCACGTCGTGCACGCGCCCGCTCGACGGCTCGTAGACCGCGAACCCCTCGGCGGTGCGCCCCGTGAGCAGCACGACGTGGCGCGGGATCGCGCTCGCGGGCCCGCCCGACAGGTCGCCCCCGGTGTAGAGCGGGACGGGAACGCCCCGGTCGAGCGCCCGGCCCGCGCGCACCAGCACGCGCGTGACCTCGCTGGGCCGGCTGTCGTCGACGAGCACCGAGCGGTACGCGACCCCAGGGAAGCGTGCGACCCGCGCGGCCCCCCACGGGGGCGTGCCGAGCGCCGCGGGCCAGGGCAGCAGCCCGAGCACGGCCCGCGCGTTGCTGCGGCGCTTCAGCGCGTCCTGCAGCGCACCGAACCGTCCCGCCGGACCGGGGGCGTCCGCGACGCCGCGCAGCTCGTCGGGCTCGTGCCCCGCGACGCGCCGTCCGGTGACGAGCCAGTACGCGAGCGTCGGGTCACCCGCCGCGGCGAGCATCGCGAGGACCGCCGACCCGCACGTCGTGCCGTCCGTCTGCCGCGCGGCGGCCGTGCCGAGCCGCAGGACGTCGCTCCCCCGCGCCGGCGTCAGCGGGCGCTCGACCTGGGCACGCTCGCGCGCCGGGAGAGCGGCGACGGCGTCGGCGAGCCGTGCGGCGGCGGGTCGCGGCGCACCGGCCGCGACCGCGCGCGCCACGAGGTCCGCGTGCGCACCGGGGCGGGCGGGCGCAGGCTCCCCGGCCACCGCACGACCGGGGACCGACGCCCGGGCCGGGACCACCCCACGGGCGGGCGCGGGCGGCACCGGCCGCACGCCGAGGGTCCGGAGCACGGTCGTGAGCTGGAGGTGACGCAGCGCAGGCATCCGGCCAGTCTGCCGCACGCCCGGTGCGGGCGACCTGTCGCGGCGGCTGCCCCACCCGCCGCGACCCGGCGCCTCCTGGAGCGCTACGTCGAGCCACCCCGCGGGCAGCACGACGGCGCGCGACCGGCGTGCTGCCCGCCGCGTCAGGCCTCGATGCGGTCCAGCAGCAGCGTGCGCGGCGCCGCGGCGCCGTCCGCCTCGATCGTCGCCGCACCCGCGAGCACCTCGCGCGCGCGCTCGAAGCGCTCCGGGGTGTCCGTGTGCAGCGTGAGCAGCGGCTGCCCGGCGCGGACGGTGTCGCCCGGCTTCGCGTGGAGCTCGACGCCGGCCCCGGCTTGCACCGGGTCCTCCTTGCGCGCGCGCCCGGCGCCGAGCCGCCACGCGGCGACCCCGACGGCGTACGCGTCGAGCGAGGTCAGCACGCCGTCGGCCGGCGCAAGCACCTGCTCGGTCTCGCGGGCCACGGGCAGCGGCGCGTCGACGTCCCCGCCCTGCGCGGCGATCATCGCGCGCCAGACGTCCATCGCGCGCCCGTCGGCGAGCGCGGCGGCCGGGTCGGCGTCGGGGCGGCCCGCGGCGTCGAGCATCTCCCGGGCCAGGGCGACCGTGAGCTCGACGACGTCGGCCGGTCCCCCGCCCGCGAGCACCTCGAGCGACTCGCGGACCTCGAGCGCGTTCCCGGCGGTCAGGCCGAGCGGCGTCGACATGTCGGTCAGCAGCGCGACGGTCCGCACCCCCGCGTCGGTGCCGAGCTCGACCATCGTGCGGGCGAGCTCGCGGGCACGGTCGGCGTCCTTCATGAACGCGCCCGTGCCGACCTTGACGTCGAGCACGAGCGAGCCGGTGCCCTCGGCGATCTTCTTGCTCATGATCGAGCTCGCGATGAGCGGGATGGCCTCGACGGTGCCCGTGACGTCGCGCAGCGCGTAGAGCTTGCGGTCGGCGGGGGCGAGCCCGGCGCCGGCCTGGCAGATCACGGCGCCGACGGACTCGAGCTGCGCCATCATCTCGTCGTTCGTGAGCTCGGCCCGCCAGCCGGGGATGGCCTCGAGCTTGTCGAGCGTGCCCCCGGTGTGCCCGAGGCCGCGGCCCGAGAGCTGCGGGACCGCGACGTCGAACACCGCGACGAGCGGCGCGAGCGGCAGCGTGATCTTGTCGCCGACCCCGCCGGTCGAGTGCTTGTCGGCCGTCGGGCGCGAGAGCCCCGAGAAGTCCATCCGCTCGCCGCTCGCGATCATCGCGGCGGTCCACCGCGCGATCTCGGCGCGGTCCATGCCGTTGAGCAGGATCGCCATCGCGAGCGCCGACATCTGCTCCTCGGCGACGACCCCGCGCGTGTACGCGTCGAGCACCCAGTCGATCTGGCCGTCGCTCAGGCGTCCGCCGTCGCGCTTGGTCCGGATGACGTCGACCGCGTCGAAGCCCTCGCTCATGCTGTCCCTCGTTCCACCAGGTCGGCGGGCCCGAACGCGTCCGGGAGCACCTCGGTCATCGGCTTGATCCCGCTCACGGTCTCGACGAGCAGCTCCGGTCCGCCGTGCTCCCACAGGAGCTGGCGGCACCGGCCGCACGGCATGAGCGCGGTGCCGCGGGCGTCGACGCACACGAACGCGACGAGCCGGCCGCCGCCGCCCACGTGCAGCGCCGAGACGAGCGCGCACTCGGCGCACAGCGTCAGGCCGTACGACGCGTTCTCGACGTTGCAGCCGACGACGACGCGGCCGTCGTCCACGAGCGCCGCGACCCCCACGGGGAAGTGGGAGTACGGCACGTACGCGCGGGTCATGACGTCGAGCGCGGCGGCGCGCAGGACGTCCCAGTCGACGTCGGGGGTGGGGCTGTCGGTCATCGGGAGGCTCACTTCACGTAGGGGATGCCCTCGGCGGCGGGTGCGCGCACGCGCCCCACGAGGCCGGCGACGGCGAAGATGGTCGCGAGGTACGGGAGCATCGCGAGGAACTGGCTGGGCACGGGCGACCCGAGGTTGCCGAGCACCTGGCGCAGCGAGTCGGCGAACCCGAACAGCAGCGCCGCGGCGAGCGCACCCTTGGGGCTCCACCGGCCGAGGATCATCGCGGCGAGCGCGATGTACCCGCGGCCCGCGGTGAGCTCCTTGGTGAACGCGAGCCCGGCCGCGACGAGCGCCGCGCCACCCAGGCCCGCGACGGCCCCGCCGAGCACCGTGTTCTTGATGCGCGTGAGGTTGACCGGGATGCCGACCGTGTCCGCGGCCTTGGGGTGCTCGCCGACGGCCCGCATGCGCAGGCCCCACCGGCTGCGGAACACCATGACCTGGAGCACCGCGACCGCGACGTACATGAGGTAGACCACGAGCGAGTGGTTGAACAGCACGGGCCCGACCACGGGGATCTGCGACAGGAACGGGATCGGCAGCGTCGGCAGCCGCGGCGGGGAGTTGAACGACTGGGGGTTCTGCGTGAGGACCGTCGAGAACAGGTAGTTCGTCACGCCGATGACCAGCACGTTGAGCACGACGCCGACGATGATCTGGTCGACCCGGTACCGCACCGCGAACAGCACGAGGCCCAGCCCGACGATCGCGCCGGCGATCGGCGCCGCGATGAGCCCGGTGTACGGGTTGCCCGTGAGGCTCGCCACGACGACCGCGAGGAACGCGCCCGCGAGCAGCTGGCCCTCGATCGCGATGTTGATGATGCCCGAGCGCTCGCACAGCAGGCCCGCGAGCGAGCCGAAGATGAGCGGCACCGAGAGCGTGAGCGCGCCCGTGAGCAGGACCGTGAGCGGCAGCGCGTTGTCGTTGCCGGCCATGACCCACACGAGGAACGCGACGAGCACGAGGAACCCGAACAGCACCGGGACCCACACCGCGACCTTGCGGCGCGCGAGGGTCTCGCGCGTGATCCACGCGGTCAGCCCGAGCGCGAGGACGGACACGAGGACGGCCGTGAGGCGCGACGGCACCGCGAACGGGGCGATGTCCACGAGGTCGCGGCTCGACGAGACCATGAACCGCGTCCGGTCGGAGCCGGGCGTGAGGAGGCCGAAGACGACGAGCGAGATCAGCGAGACGACCCCGTACACGATCGGGCCGCGCCAACCGACCTTGGCCTGGACCATCGGGGCCGAGCCGGGCGCGTCGAGCTCCACGGGCTGCGAGGGCTGCGGGTCCGCGACGGTGCTCACGCGTGGGCCTCCTTCTTCTTCGTCGAGCCGGCGATGCCCGCGACCCAGTGCAGCGCGGAGAACCGGCGCACGAGCGGCGGCGCCGCGATGAGCAGCACGATCGACGCCTGGATGACCTGGACGATGTCGATGGGCGTACCCGCCGACGACTGCATGAGCGGCGAGCCGGCCCGCAGCGCGCCGAACAGCAGCGCCGCGAGGACCGTGCCGAGGGGCGTCGAGCGGCCGAGCAGCGCGACGGTGATCGCGTCGAACCCGATCGACCCGGCGCTCGAGGCCTGGAGCTGCTTGTCGGTCCCGAGGATCTGCGCGGCGCCACCGAGGCCCGCGAGGCCACCGGCGACGAGCATCACGAGCACGAACACGAGATTGACCCGGATGCCGGCCGTGCGCGCCGCGCGCTGGTTGGCGCCGACCGCCCGGAACCGGAACCCGAGCGTCGAGCGCTCGAGCAGCCACCAGACGCCCACCGCCGCGAGCAGCGCGAGCAGGAAGCCGGCGTGCAGCCGGAAGCTCGCGCCGGCCAGCAGCGGGAGCTGCGCGGTGTCGGCGACCGCGGGCGAGATCGGCCGCGTCCCGCCCTGGCGCAGCAGGCTCGTGGTGAGCAGGTAGGAGATGAGCTGGAACGCGATGGAGTTGAGCATGATCGTGACGATCACCTCGTTGGCCCCGGTCCGGGCCTTGAGGATGCCCGCGATGCCCGCCCACGCGGCGCCGGCCGCGATGCCCGCGAGGCACGCGAGCGCGACGTGCACGCCGGCCGGGGCGTCGAACGCGATGCCGACGTACGTCGCGGCCGCCGCGCCGACGAGCACCTGGCCCTGCGCACCGATGTTGAACAGCCCCGAGCGGAAGCCGACCGCGAGGCCGAGGCCCGCGAAGATCAGCGGCACGGACGCCGTCATGGTCTCGGTGATGGGCCGCACGCGCCGCAGCCCGGTCGCCTGGTAGTCGAAGATCGCGCCGCGGAACAGCGTCGAGTACGCCGCGTAGACGGACTCCCACAGCGCGGCGAAGAAGTCGCTCGGCCGCGCGAACAGGTAGGTCGCGGTCTTCTGCACGTCCTGGTCGGCCGCGGCCACGAGGACCGACGACGCGACGAGCGCGAGCACGACCGCGGTGACGATCAGCAGCCACGAGCTGTCGAGCATCTGCTGCAGGACGCCGCGCCGCTCGTCCTCGTGCTTCGGGGTGGCGGAGGGCGCCACGAGGGTGTCGGTCACGAGAGCTCCTGGTCGGCAGCGGCGTCGGCGTCGCCCAGCACCGTGTGGTGCTCGGCGGCCTGGACCTGGGCCTGCTGCAGCGGGACACCGGCCATCATGAGGCCGAGGACGTCGCGCGGGGTGCCGGCGTCGACGACGCCGACGATCCGCCCGCGGTACATGACGGCGATCCGGTCGGCGAGCGCGAGCACCTCGTCGAGCTCGGTCGAGACGATGATCACGGCCGTGCCGTTGTCGCGCTCCGCGACGATCCGCTGGTGCACGAACTCGATGGACCCGACGTCGAGCCCGCGGGTCGGCTGCGAGGCGACGAACAGCCGCAGGGGCCGCGACATCTCGCGCGCGAGGACGACCTTCTGCTGGTTGCCGCCCGAGAGCGTGCTGATCGGGTCCTGCGCCGACGTCATGCGGACGTCGAACTCCTGGGTGCGCGTCGCGGCGTTCTCGGCGACGCGCGCGGGGCTCAGCGAGCCGGCCTTCGCGAACGGCGGCTGCGCGTGCAGGTCGAGGATGAGGTTCTCCGCGATCGAGAAGCTCGAGATGAGCCCGTCGGTGCTGCGGTCCTCGGGGACGAACCCGACGCCGGCGCGCAGGACCTCGTCGACGCTGCGCCCGAGCAGCTCGGTGCCGTCGAGCCGGACCGACCCGGCGGTCGCGTGCTGCAGCCCGAGGACCGTCTCCGCGAGCTCCGACTGGCCGTTGCCCTGCACGCCCGCGATCGCGAGGATCTCCCCCGCGTGCACGTCGAACGAGATGCCGTCGACGACGCGCGTCCCGACCGGGCTGATGACCGTGAGGTCCCGCACCTGGAACGTGGCCTCGCCGGGCTGCGCGGGCGCCTTCTCGACGCCGAGGCTCACCGACCGGCCGACCATCTGCGACGCGAGCGAGGTCTCGGGGTCCTGCGGGCTCGCGGTGCCGACCACCTTGCCGCGGCGGATCACGGTGATCCGGTCGGCGACGGCGCGGACCTCGCGCAGCTTGTGGGTGATGAAGACGATCGACGTCCCGGCGTCCTTGAGCTGGCGCATGATCGCGATGAGCTCGTCGGTCTCCTGGGGCGTGAGCACCGCGGTCGGCTCGTCGAGGATGAGCACCCGGGCGTCGCGCGAGAGCGCCTTGATGATCTCGACGCGCTGCTGGACGCCGACCGGCAGGTCCTCGACGAGCGCGTCGGGGTCGACGTCGAACCCGAAGCGGTCGGAGATCTGCGTGACGCGGCGGCGGGCCTCCGCGAGGTCGAGGAGCCGCCCGGCGCCGCGCACCGGCTCGTGGCCGAGCACGACGTTCTCCGCGACGGTGAAGACGGGGACGAGCATGAAGTGCTGGTGGACCATGCCGATCCCGGCGGCCATGGCCTCGCCGGGCCCGCCGAACGCGACCGGCACGTCGTCGACCAGGATCTCGCCCTCGTCGGGCGTGTAGAGCCCGTAGAGCGTGTTCATGAGCGTCGACTTGCCGGCGCCGTTCTCCCCGAGCAGCGCGTGGATCTCGCCGGGCTCGACCACGAGGTCGATGTGGTCGTTGGCCACCAGCGCACCGAAGCGCTTGGTGATGCCCCGTAGCTCGAGCTTCACGTGGACACCGCTCCTTCGTCTGGTCCTGGGTGCACCCTAGCCACGGTGTGGCCTCGTGCAGCGGCGGCGGGCCGGTGCGGGCGGGCCCGGACGTCGTCGTCCGGTGCCGGCCGTCGCGGCGCGCAGGCCGATGGCCCGGGCAGGTGCGCTCCCCGGGCCATCGGTCCGTGCTGCGGTGCGTGCGTCGTGCTGTGGTGCTGGGTCGTCAGCTGGTCTGGCTGGGCGACTCGACGACGAGGTCGCCCGAGATGATCTGCTCGCGCAGCTCGTCGATCTTCGACTGCAGGTCCGCCGGGACGGTGTCCTCGAAGTCGTGCAGCGGGGCGATGTCCACGCCGCCGTTCTCGAGCGTGCCGACGTACGGCTCGGAGGAGAACTCGCCGTCGACCGCGGCCGAGACCGTGTCGAAGACCGAGTTGCCGATGAGCTTGATGACCGAGGTCAGCAGGAGCGGCTTGTACTGCTCGTTCGACGCCTGCTCGTAGCCGTCCGAGTCGACCCAGATGACCGAGACGCCCTCGGCCTGGCTCGCGGCGTTGAGCGCACCGGCGCCCACGGGGCCCGCGACGGGGAGGATGACGTCGGCGCCCGAGGCGATGAACTGCTCGGTCGTGGTGCGGCCGGCCTCGGTGTCGGAGAAGTTCCCGATCATCGAGCCGTCCTGCGCCTCCTTGTCCCAGCCGAGGACCTTGACGGCCGTGCCGTTGTCCTCGTTGTACTTCGCGACGCCGTCGACGAAGCCGTCCATGAAGATCGTCACGGACGGGAACGGCATGCCGCCGAACGTCGCGACCGTGCCGGTCTTCGAGGTGCCCGCGGCGAGGTAGCCGGCGAGGAACGCGGCCTCCTGCGTGTTGAACAGCAGCGGTCGGGCGTTCTCGAGCTCGACGGGCGCGAACGACTCGTCGGAGAAGGCGCTGTCGACGAGCGCGAAGTGCAGGTCGGGGTTGGCGTCCGCGGCCGCCTGGATGGCGTCCTCGAGCGCGAACCCGACGCCGATGATCAGGTCGCAGTTCTCCTGGACCATCGAGTCGACGTTGGCCGTGTACTGGCCCGGGTCGGACGACTCGGCGGAGCGGATCTCGATCCCGAGCTCGGACTCGGCGCGCTCGAGGCCCTCGAACCCGGACTGGTTGAACGACGCGTCGTCGAACCCGCCCTCGTCGGAGACCATGCACGCCTTGAAGTCGACGCCCTCGGCGGCCGTCGTCTCACCGGCTGCGGGCGTCTCCTCCTCGGGGGCGCTGGCACACGCGGCGAGCGTGAGGGCGAGGGCCCCGCTGAGGGCGGCCACACGGATCATCTTGTTCACGCGACACTCCTGGTTCTCGTCGTTCGTCGGGGCCCGCGGGGCGGTCGTGCGCGACGCGACGGTGCGGCGGGCACGGACGATGCTGCCCGACGTCCATGACCGCACAGTAGGCGGGCGCTGATGACGGGAGTGTTACCGGCGGGTACGTCCCCGGGTTCCGTTACCCACTTGGAACATTCGCTCACCGGATGGGACGAGGCGTCCCGGACGGCGGACTCACCCGGACGGGTCCCGGCACCCTCCCGGCGGGTGCGGCACGACGGCGCTCGCCGCGCTGTCCGACGCGCGAGGACGGCGCCCTCCCGCGGCCGGTGCCTCAGGGCCGGCCGGCGAGCAGCGCGGCCCGCGCGAGCACGAGCGCCGCGACGTCGATCGCACGCTCGTCGACCACGAGGTCGCCCTGGTGGATGTCGTAGGTGTGGCCGCCCGGCGTGCGCGTCCCGAGCCGGGCCATCGCGCCCGGCACCTTCGTGAGGTACCACGCGAAGTCCTCGCCGCCGAGCGACTGCTCGGTCAGGACGACCGAGTCCTCGCCGATCACGTCGAGCGCGGCCGCCTCGAGGATGCCGGTGCTGCGGGCGTCGTTCTCGACGGGCGGGACGCCCCGCTGGTGCCGGACCTCGACCTCGACGTCGAACGGCGCGACCATCTGCACGACGGCGTCGTGGAACACCCGCGACGCGAGCTCCCAGGCGCGCACGTCGAGGCAGCGCAGGGTCCCGCGCACCGTGCCCGTCGACGGGATCGCGTTGTGCGCGGTGCCGGCCTGGACCATGCCCCACGTGAGGTTGACCCCCGAGCGCGGGTCGAGCCGCCGGCCGAGGACCGCGGGCACGCCCGTGATGACCTGGCCGAGCGCGAACACCACGTCGCCCGTGAGGTGCGGGCGCGACGTGTGCCCGCCGTCGCCCGTGATCGTGACCGTGACCTCGTCGGACGCCGACGTGATCGGGCCGATCCGCGTGCCGACGTGCCCGACGTCGGTCTTGGGGTCGCAGTGCACGCCGAAGATCCGGCCGACCCCGTCGAGCCCGCCCGCCGCGATGACGTCGAGCGCGCCGCCGGGCTGCACCTCTTCCGCCGGCTGGAAGATCAGCCGCACGCCGGTCGGCAGGTCGCCGGCCTCGGCGAGCTGCGCGAGCAGCAGCCCCGCGCCGAGCACGCCCACGGTGTGCACGTCGTGGCCGCACGCGTGCGCGACGCCCGGCACGGTCGACGTCCACGCCGTGCCGCAGTGGTCCTGCACCGGGAGCGCGTCGAGGTCGGCCCGCAGCGCGATCCGGCGGCGCCCCGTCGTGACCGCGCCCGGCCCGATGTCGCAGACGAGCCCGGTGCCCGGCAGCAGCCGTGGCTCGAGGCCCGCGGCGCGCAGCCGGTCCGCGACGACCTTCGTCGTGCGCTGCTCGGTGCGCCCCAGCTCGGGGTGCGCGTGCAGGTCCCGGCGGATCTCGATGAGCTCGTCGTGCAGGGGCGCGAGGCGCGGGATCAGGTCGGAGCGGTCGTCAGGCACGCTGTCGAGCGTAGTCGCGCGTGCTCAGACGAGGTCCTCGCGTCCGCGGGCACGCCAGCCGTCGACCGCCGACTTCACCGTCTGCGCGTGCGCGCGGGTCGTGACGAGGAGCGCGTCGGGGGTGTCCACCACGACGACGTCCGGGACGCCGATCACGGTCACCGTGCGGGCCGAGCCGCCCACCACGAGCGCGCCGGCCGTGTCGATGCGCAGCACCCCGGTGTCGTCCCCGAGCGTGCGCGAGCCGTCGTCGTCGGCCGAGCCGTCTGCCGCGGACGGTGCCGCGAGCAGCGAGCCGAGCGACGCGAAGTCGCCGACGTCGTCCCACGTGAAGTCGCCGGGCACGACCGCGACGCCGCCCGCCGCGGCCACCGGCTCGGCGATCGCGTGGTCGATCGCGATCTTCGTCAGGCCCGGCCAGACGCGCGCGAGCACCTCGGCGCGCTCGGGGCCGTCCCACGCGCGGGCGATCTCGCGCAGCCCGTCGTGCAGGGGCGGGAGCTGGGCCGCGAGGTGGTCGAGCAGGACGCGGGCGCGCACGAGGAACATGCCCGCGTTCCAGCGGTACTCCCCCGTCGCGAGGTACGCCGCGGCGGTCTCGGCGTCCGGCTTCTCCGTGAACCCCGCGGCGTGCCGGGCGCTCGGGGCGCCCTCGACGCCGAGCGCCTCGCCAGAGCGCACGTACCCGAAGGCGGTCGACGGCCCGGTCGCCGCGATGCCGACCGTCACGACGTACCCGGCCCGCGCCGCCGTGACGCCCTCGCGCACGGTCTGCTCGAAGGCCTCGGCCCCGTCGATGATGTGGTCGGCCGCGAACGAGCCGAGCACGACGTCCTCGCCGTGCCGCTCGAGCAGGACCGCAGCGGCGAGGCCGATCGCGGCCATGGAGTCGCGCGGGGACGGCTCGGCGAGCACGTCGGACGCCCCGAGCTCGGGGAGCTGCGCCGCCACGGCTGCCGCGTGCCGCTCGCCCGTGACCACCAGGACGCCGCCCGGGCCCGTGAGCGGGAGGAGCCGGTCGACCGTCCCCTGCAGCAGCGTGCGGCCGGTCCCGGTGAGGTCGAGCAGGAACTTGGGCGCGCCGGCGCGCGAGAGCGGCCACAGGCGGGTGCCGGCGCCGCCGGCCGGCACGACGGCGTGGAAGTGGGCGACAGGGCTGGGCATCCGGCCAGGGTACCGAGCGGACGGCCCGCTCCCGCACGCCTCGCGCCGCCCACCCCCCCTACCCTGGACGCGTGCCCGACGACCGCCCCGACGGCCCGCGCCGCGCGCCCAAGGACCCCGAGCGCTTCCTCGTCCGCGGCCGCCTCGAGCGGCTGCCCCGACGCCGTGCGGACCGCGACCTCGTGATCAGCTACCTCGCGAGCCGCACGCTGCCCGTGCACCAGCCCGTGACCGAGCGCGAGCTCACCGACCGCCTCGCGGCGCTCGCGGCGGACCCCGTCGGCCTGCGGCGCGAGATGGTCGACGCGGGTCTCGTGACCCGCACGCGCGACGGCGCGGAGTACTGGCGCACGCACGTGACCGAGTTCGACTTCCCGTGAGCCCCGGGGCGCGGGCCCAACGGCACCCGCGGCGCTCGCGCGAGGGCGTCCCGGACTGTGGACTTGCTCACAAAGTGTCATCACAAGGGCCTGAAGACCCCTGCGTGAGGCTGCGGCGTGGGAACGGGTCACTAAGGTGGGAAGCGAACGGACACCGTCGTCGGACCCCGTCGTCAGAGCTGCTGCCGGGACCGGCAGCCAGGGCTGACCCCAGCGCCTGGCTCGTGTCGTCGACCTGACTGTCAGGAGGCCTCCCCCGTGCCCACCGCACCGGCCGGAACGCTCTACCGAGGGCGTGAGGGCATGTGGTCGTGGGTCGCGCACCGCGTGACCGGCGTCCTGATCTTCTTCTTCCTCCTCGTGCACGTGCTCGACACGTCGCTCGTCCGCGTCTCCCCGGAGGCGTACGACGCCGTCATCGGCACGTACAAGAACCCGATCATGGGGCTCGGCGAGGCCGGCCTCGTCGCGGCGATCGTGTTCCACGCCTACAACGGCCTCCGCCTGATCCTGGTGGACTTCTGGGACAAGGGCGCGAAGTACCAGCGCGTCCTGCTCTGGGTCGTGATGGGCCTGTTCGTGGTGACCATGGCCGGCTTCCTGCCGCGCCACCTGATGCACGTCTTCGGGGGCGAGTGATGACGACGACGTCCACGCCGATCCCGGCCCCCCGCTCGTCGGGCGGCCCCACGATCGTGCCCACCGTGTCGCGCAACCGGCGCACCACGCGCGGCAACACCGAGCTCTACGGCTGGCTGTTCATGCGCGTCTCGGGCGTCGTGCTCGTCGCGCTGATCTTCGGCCACCTGTTCGTGAACCTCGTCCAGGGCGAGGGCATCAACGCGATCGACTTCGGCTTCGTCGCCGGCAAGTGGTCCTCGCCGTTCTGGCAGACCTGGGACCTGCTCATGCTGTGGCTCGCGATGATCCACGGGACCAACGGCGTGCGCACGATCATCAACGACTACGCCGAGCGCGACGGCACCCGCATGGTGCTCAAGCTCGCGCTGTACACGGCGTTCGTCGTCGTGGTCGTGCTCGGCACGCTCGTCATCTTCACGTTCGACCCGTGCCCGGCGAACAGCCCCGCGGACCTGCTGCCCTCGTTCTGCACCGCCTGACGGACGCACTCCCGCCACGGCACCCGCCGCGGCACGCGCGCGCCGCCGACGGGCCCCCACGCCACCCGGCCCGACTCCCACACAGGAGGCATCGACACCGATGCAGACCCATCAGTACGACGTCGTCATCGTCGGTGCCGGCGGCGCGGGCATGCGCGCCGCGCTCGAGTCCTCCGACCGTGCCCGCACGGCCGTCATCTCCAAGCTCTACCCGACGCGCTCCCACACGGGTGCCGCGCAGGGCGGCATGTGCGCCGCCCTCGCGAACGTCGAGGAGGACAACTGGGAGTGGCACACGTTCGACACCGTCAAGGGCGGCGACTACCTCGTCGACCAGGACGCGGCCGAGGTCATGGCCAAGGAGGCCATCGACGCGGTGCTCGACCTCGAGAAGATGGGCCTGCCGTTCAACCGCACGCCCGAGGGCCGGATCGACCAGCGCCGGTTCGGCGGGCACACCCGCAACCACGGCGAGGCCGCGGTGCGCCGCTCGTGCTACGCCGCGGACCGCACGGGCCACATGATCCTGCAGACGCTCTACCAGCAGTGCGTCAAGAACGACGTCGAGTTCTTCAACGAGTTCTACGTGCTCGACATCCTGCTCTCGCACGACCTCGTGGGCGGCGCGGTGTCCGACGGCGACGACGTCGCGGTCAGCGGCGTCGTGGCCTACGAGCTCGCGACCGGCGAGATCCACCTGTTCCGCGCCAAGTCCGTCGTGCTCGCGACCGGCGGCGCCGGGAAGATCTACAAGACGACCTCGAACGCGCACACGCTCACGGGCGACGGCATGGCGCTCGCGTACCGCCGCGGCATCCCGCTCGAGGACATGGAGTTCTTCCAGTTCCACCCGACCGGCCTCGCGGGCCTCGGCATCCTGCTCTCGGAGGCCGCGCGCGGCGAGGGCGGCATCCTGCGCAACGGCGAGGGCGAGCGCTTCATGGAGCGTTACGCCCCGACGATCAAGGACCTCGCCCCCCGCGACATCGTCGCCCGGTCCATGGCGAACGAGGTGCGCGAGGGCCGCGGCGCCGGTCCCAACAAGGACTACGTGCTGCTCGACCTGACGCACCTCGAGCCCGCGCACATCGACGCGAAGCTCCCCGACATCACCGAGTTCGCGCGCACCTACCTCGGCATCGAGCCCTACACCGAGCCGGTGCCCGTGTACCCGACCGCGCACTACGCGATGGGCGGCGTCCCGACCAACATCGAGACCGCCGTGCTGCGCAACAACACCGACTTCGTGCGCGGGCTGTTCGCCGCCGGTGAGGTCGCGTGCGTGTCGGTGCACGGCTCGAACCGCCTCGGCACGAACTCGCTGCTCGACATCAACGTGTTCGGCAAGCGCGCCGGCCTCGCCGCGGCCGCCTACGCCGCGACGGCCGACTGGGTCGACGTCCCGGAGGACCCCGAGACCGGGGTCGTCGCCGAGCTCGAGGAGATGCGCGCCCGCGCCGTCGGAGACCGCGTCGCCGACGTCCGCCGCGACCTGCAGCAGACGATGGACGCGAACGCCCAGGTGTTCCGCACCGAGGAGTCGCTGATCCAGGCGCTCAAGGACGTGCGCGAGCTCCAGGCGCGCTACCGGAACGTCTCGGTCCAGGACAAGGGCCGCGCGTACAACACCGACCTGCTGGAGGCGCTCGAGCTCGGCTTCCTGCTCGACATCGCCGAGGTCGTCGTCGTGGGTGCCCTCAACCGCCAGGAGTCGCGCGGCGGGCACTTCCGGGAGGACTTCCCGGCCCGCGACGACGCGGCGTACATGCAGCACACGATGGCCTACCGCCGCCCCCCGGGCACCGCGGCCCCGTCGTCGCCCGTGAGCAGCGACGCCGCTGCCGCCGTCGCCGCCACGACCCGGTCCGGCGACCTCACCCCCGGCGGACCCGGTTCGTCCGCGCCGGGCACCTACGACGTCGCGCTCGGGTACAAGCCCGTGGTCGTGACCCGCTACCAGCCGATGGAGCGCAAGTACTGATGACGACTCAGCTCGACGACTCCCCCGGCACCTCGTCGACGCCGGACACCAAGGTCGGCGCGATCCCGAGCTTCGACGTGACGCTCAAGATCCGCCGCTACACGCCCGAGACGCACGGCGACGAGGCGTACTGGCAGGAGTTCACGGTCACGGTGCACGGCACCGACCGCCTGCTCGACGCGCTGCACAAGGTCAAGTGGGACCTCGACGGCTCGCTGACGTTCCGCCGCTCGTGCGCGCACGGGGTCTGCGGCTCGGACGCGATGCGGATCAACGGCCGCAACCGCCTGGCGTGCAAGACGCTGCTCAAGGACCTCAACCCGAGCAAGCCGATCACCGTCGAGCCCATCAAGGGCCTGCCGGTGATCAAGGACCTCGTGGTCGACATGGAGCCGTTCTTCGCGTCCTACCGCGAGATCATGCCGTTCCTCATCACCACCGGGAACGAGCCGACCAAGGAGCGCCTGCAGTCGGCCGCCGAGCGCGAGCGGTTCGACGACACCACGAAGTGCATCCTGTGCGCCGCGTGCACGTCGTCGTGCCCCGTGTTCTGGACCGACGGGCAGTACTTCGGCCCCGCCGCGATCGTCAACGCGCACCGGTTCATCTTCGACAGCCGCGACGAGGGCGGCACGCAGCGCCTCGAGATCCTCAACGACAAGGAGGGCGTCTGGCGCTGCCGGACGACCTTCAACTGCACCGAGGCGTGCCCGCGCGGCATCGAGGTCACCAAGGCGATCAAGGAGGTCAAGCGCGCGATGATCACCCGCGCGTTCTGACTCCCGCGACCCACCCACGACGGCCCCGCCCGGGCGGCTCACGACGAGCCCCTGGAGCGGGGCCTCGTGCGTCTCGGGGCACCGCGGCTGCGCCCGCGCTCAGCTCGTGGCGGCTGCCTGCGGCCGCGCTCAGCGCTTGCCGGCGGCTGCCGCGGCGGCGGCCCCGTCGCGCTGCGGGGAGGCGCCCGCCGGTGCGCCCTCGCTGCGGGACGCCGGCTCCTCCGGGCAGTCGGGCGCCGCGTCGGGCAGCGGCGGGTCGGCGGTCCACGCTGCCGCGAGCAGCACGATGCGGGCGATGAGGTTGATCCACACGAGCAGCGTCACGACGACGGTGAACGACGCGAACAGCGCGTTGCGCCCGACGCTGCCCGCCACGACCGACGTCCCGAGCAGCCGCACGATCCCGATCCCCGTCGCGGCGATGAGCGCGCCCCCGCGCAGGTCCACCCAGTCGGGCCGCTGGCCGGCGAGCACGTAGACGAGGAGCATGAACGTCGCGGCGTCGACCACGAACGCGACGGCGATGCCGAGCACGCGCACGACGACCGCGCTCGTCTCCTCGAGCCCGACGACCCCGAGCAGCCAGTCCGCCGCCGTCGTGACGGCGACGCTGAGCACCGCCGAGAGCAGGACCGCGAACGCCATCCCCGCGAAGCCCACGAGCTCACGCAGCTTGCCGGTCACGATGTTGCCCTGGTTCTCGCCGAGCGCGTCGAACATCGCCCGCACCGCGGTGCGCATCGCGGCGACGGCCGTCGTGGCGCTCACCAGGAGGACGACGATCGCGACGACGCCCGCGACGCTGAGCCCGGCGCTGAGGACGAGGTCGTCGGGCTCGATCAGGCCGTCGTCGGTGCCCGTGTCGATGAGGCCCGGGAACGTCCCCGAGACCGTCGCGAGCACGTCGTCGCGCAGGCCGACGTTCCGGCCCAGGACCGTCATGAACACCGTGTAGCCGAGCGTCAGCCCCGCGAACACGGAGAACAGCGCGGCGTAGGCGATGCCGCCGGTCAAGACTCCCCCGCCGGCCGCGGAGAAGCGCGCCTGCGTCCGGGCCGCGCGCGTCTGCTGCCACCACGCGAACAGGGCCTTGGCCCGCGCGATGATGCTCTGCTTGGCGCGGGCCACGGGACGCAGCCCCGCGGCGACGTCGGCCCGGTCGGTGACCGTGGCGTGCGCCTTGCCGGCCCCCCGGGCGGCGCGGGCCTCGTCGGTGCTCACCATGCACCGACCCTAGGAGCGCCCCGCCCGCGCGGCATCCGGAGGAGCGCTGCCACGGGCGGCAGCGAGCCACGACCGGGCGGAGCGCCGTCCAGCGCCGCGGACGGGGCCCGGCGGCGACCGGACGAGAGGGGTGCGACCCGTCAGCCCGCGGAGGCGACGACCGCGCGCCCGGCGAGCGCGAAGTCCCGCACCGGCCGCCACACCTCGTCGTCGCCGTGCTCGAACGACTGGATCGTGGCGACCTCGAACGACGCGTCGAAGTCCACCAGCTCGTCGAAGGCCCGGTCGAGGCTCGCGTCGGGCACCTCGTGCGCCACCGTGACGTGCGGGTGGTAGTTGAACCGCAGCTCCTGCGCGAGCGGACCCGAGCGCACGTCCCGCTCGAGCCCCTCGCACCCGGCGATGCCGTCGACGACCTGCACGAACACGACCGGCGACACCGGCCGGAACGTCCCCGTGCCCCGCAGGTGCACCACGAACGGCTCGTGCCGGGCGGCGACGCGGGTCAGGTGCTCCTCGACGAGCGCGACGTCGTCGAGGTCGACGACGGTCGGGCCGAGCAGCGTGATGTGCGGCGGGATGAGCGGCGCGGCGGGGTCGCCGAACCGCCCGCGCGCCGCCTGCAGCGCGGGGCCGAACGGTGCGGGCACGGTGATCGCGACGCCGATGCGGACCTGGTCCTCGGCGCGCGGCGGCAGCCTCACGCGCGCACCCGCACCCGCCGCCGGAGCAGGCCCGTGCGGTCGTAGATGCGCTCGAGCGTCGCCCCGGCGAGGTCCTGCGCGCGCTCGGCGCCGTCGGCGAGGACGTCGTCGAGCGCCGCCGGGTCGGCGAGGTAGGCGTTCGCGCGCTCCTGGAACGGCCGGAGGAAGTCCACGACCACCTCGGCCAGGTCCTTCTTGAGGTCGCCGTACCCGCGGCCCGCGTACTCGGCCTCGAGCGTCGGCACGTCGCGGTTCGTGAGCGCCGAGTAGATCGTCAGGAGGTTCGCGATGCCGGGCTTCGCCTCGGGGTCGAACCGGATCTCGCGCTCCGCGTCGGTCACCGCCGAGCGGATCCGCTTCGCGACGACCTTCGGGTCGTCGAGCAGCTCGATGATCCCGTTCGGGTTCGCCGACGACTTGCTCATCTTCGCCGTCGGCTCCTGCAGGTCGTAGATCTTCGCCGTCGCCCGCACGATGTGCGCCTCGGGGACGATCGCGGTGCCGGCGCCGAAGCGTGCGTTGAGCCGCTGCGCGAGGTCACGCGTGAGCTCGAGGTGCTGGCGCTGGTCCTCGCCCACGGGCACGAGCGCCGTGTCGTACAGCAGGATGTCCGCGGCCATGAGCACCGGGTAGGTGAACAGCCCGACGGTCGTGCCCTCGGCGCCGTAGCGCCCGGACTTGTCCTTGAACTGGGTCATCCGGCCGGCCTCGCCGAAGCCCGTGTGGCACGACAGGATCCACGCGAGCTCGGCGTGCTCGGGGACGTGCGACTGCACGAACAGGATCGACCGCGCCGGGTCGACGCCGGCCGCGAGGTACTGCGCGGCCGTCCGGCGGGTCCGGTCGCGCAGCACCGCCGGGTCGGGCGAGACCGTGAGCGCGTGCAGGTCCACGACGCAGTACAGCGCGTCGTACGACTCCTGCAGCGCGACCCACTGGGTCAGGGCGCCGAGGTAGTTGCCGAGGTGGAGCGAGTCGGACGTGGGCTGCATCCCCGAGAAGATGCGTGCTCGCTGCGTCGCAGAAGACATTGCGCCATTCTGTCAGGCGCGGGGCGGTGCTGAGGCCCAGGACGGGGCGGTCGCCGGACCCGCCGGGACGTGCGCCTGCCCGGACGGGCTCAGGTGGCCTCGTCGTCGAACGGTGCCGGCTCGCCCGCCCGCAGGTCGGCGGCCGGGCGGGGGGTCCGCGTCGTGGAGCCGGTGCGCGCCGCGTACGCCGCCGCGGAGCCCGCGACCGCGCCGGGACGCTCGCCGCGGCCGGGGGTCACGTCGTCGAGCAGCGCCTCCCGGACGATGCGGCGCGGGTCGTACCGGCGCGGGTCGAGCGCCGCCCAGTCGACGTCGCGCACCTCGTCGCCGAGCTCCTCGTCGACGCGCTCCTTGGTGTCGCGCAGGAACACGCGCGCACGCCGCGCCCACCGGCCGAGCTGCTCCGCGTACGCGGGCAGGCGCTCCGGCCCGATGACGAGGACGGCGACGATGAGCAGGACGATGAGCTCGCCGCCGTTGATGTCGAACACGGGCTCAGGCTACCCCGGCACCGCACGCGCACGGTCGCCCGGCGCGGGCCGGGGAAGCCGCGCGGCGGACCGGCGTCGGGGCACCGCTCCGCCGCGCACGCACCCGGCTCGTCGGGGTCGTCGGGGTCGCCCGGGTCACTCGGGCGCGGACTCGTCGAGCACGACCCGCACGTCCCGCTCCTCGGAGCCCGTGCGCACGCGCAGCACGATCGTGTCGCCCGGGGTCTTCGCGCGGATCGCGACGATCAGCTCGTCGGGCTCCGTGACGGGGCGGCCGTCGATCGCGACGATGACGTCGCCGCGGCGGATGCCCGCGCGGTCGGCCGGGCCCCGTGGCGTCACGGGCGGGGTGTCGCCGCGCTGCTCGGTCGCGACCTGCACGCCCTCGCCGGTGTACGCCTGGTCGAGCAGGACGCCGATGATCGGGTACGTCGCCGCGCCCGTCTCGATGAGCTGCTCCGCGGTGCGCCGGGCCTGGTTCGAGGTGATCGCGAAGCCGAGGCCGATGCTGCCGCCGGCCGAGCTCAGGGCGCCCGGGGGCTGCGCGATCGCCGAGTTGATCCCGACGACCTCACCGGCCGCGTTGACGAGCGGGCCGCCCGAGTTCCCGGGGTTGATCGCGGCGTCCGTCTGGATCGCGTTGATGAACGCGGTCTCCTGCTCGCTGCCCGCGGAGACCGGGCGGTTGAGCGCGCTCACGATGCCGGTCGTCACCGTGCCCTCGAGGCCCAGCGGCGCCCCGATCGCGATGACCGGGTCGCCCACGAGGACGTCGTCGGAGTCCCCGAGCACGAGCGGCACGAGCCCGGACCGCTCGACCTTGAGCACCGCGATGTCGTACTCGGGCGTCCGCCCGACGATCGACGCGGGCTCCTCGCTGCCGTCGGCGAACAGCACGCTCGTGGTCGCGCCGGCGGTGGCCCCCGACTCGACGACGTGGTTGTTGGTCAGGATGTAGCCGTCCTGGCGCAGCACGAGCCCCGAGCCGGTCGAGGTCCCCTCGGCGCCGACGACCTCGATCGACACGACGCTCGGCAGCACGGTCGCCGCGACACCGGCGACGCTCTCCGGCGCGCGGTCCCCCGCCCCCGTGCCGACCGCGGCGGGCAGCCCGGCGTCGGCGACCTGGCCGTCGTCGAGCAGGCGCGGCGCGAGGATCCCGCCGGTCGCGCCCGCGACGAGCGCGAGCGCCGCGAGGCCCGCGGCCCAGCCGAACGACAGCCCGCGGCGCCGCTCCGGACGGGCCGGGGCGTCGCGGTGCGGCTCCGGGAGCGGGCCCGGGAAACCGCCGCGCCACGCGTCGGGCTGCTGCGGGGGTCGGCTCGACGGTGCACGGAACGGTGCCGTGCCCGGCGCGCCGTAGGGCGAGGCGCCGAAGGCGGGCGCGCCCGTCGCGGGCCCGTAGACCGGTGCGGCGTACGGCGACGGTGCCGCGTAGGGCGACGGCCCGGCGGGTGCGGCCGGACGCGCGGGCTGCGCCGGTGCCGGCGTCGCGAACGACGGCGGCGCAAACGGGTTCGCGGGCTGCTCGGGAGACGTCATCGGTTCAGGAGCGCTTCGGTCACGGTGTCCCATCCTCGGGTGATGCGGGCCGGGACCCCGTCGTCGAAGCCCCCGCCCGGGAACTCGGCGACGACCGACTCGACGTCGCGCGACGTGCTCGCGGAGACGACCTCGACCACGGTGTCGCCGGACTGCCAGGCAGCGTGCCACGGATGCGTCGACAGGACGTAGACCGTCCGGTCGCCGAGCGTGCGGTGGGTCGCGCCCTCGAGCGCGTCGACGTCGAGGCGGCCGTGCTGCTCGGTCACGACGACGGTGCCGCCGGGGCCGGACAGGTCGATCTCGACCGCGTCGCGCGCGTCCAGGCGCACCGCCGTCACGTCCCAGCCGGCGGGCAGCTCGACCGGACAGGTCCAGCCGCTGTCGCGCAGGCGCTCAAGCTGGTCGACGGTCGAGGCCGCGGCGAGCGGGGCGGGCGCCCCCCGGGTCAGGGCCGCACCGGCGAAGCGTTCGGTCCTCGGGGTCGCCTCCCCGAGCAGGCTCAGGGCCTGCGCCGGGTGGCTCGAGGGCACCACGGGCGGGCGGTCGCCGAGCGCGAAGAGCATCGCGGCGACCGCCCCGAGGCCCGCGAGCGAGCCCGCGGCGATGCGCGCGCCCGAGCGGCGCCGCTCGAGGTCGCCCGTGAGGGTGCGGGGGTGGCCGGTGAGCCGCGAGCCGCCCGCGGGGGTCGCCCGCAGCGGGTCCGGGGACGCGAAGGGGTCGCAGCGCCGTTCCGGTGCGCGCGGCGGGGTGGCCGGCGCCAGCGAGAGCAGGCGGGCGGTGAGGTCGGCGGTCGGCGTGACGTCGTCCGCGGCTGCGAGGGCCCGGCGCGCGGCGCGGGCGGCGGCGAGCTCGCCGGCGCACTGCGGGCAGGTGGCGACGTGCGCGAGCGCGCGCTCGGCCGCTGCGGGGGCGAGCTGCCCGTCGGCCAGCGCGCTGATGCGCGACCCCAGGTGGCTCACGGCGCCCCGACCCGCTCGGTCGGCGCTCCCGTCGAGCCGGTCGCGTCCTCGTCGCGCGCGAGCGGGGCCCGGTCCTGCAGGGCCACGCGCAGCCGCGCACGCGCGCGGTGGATGCGCGAGCGCACGGTGCCCATCTTGATGCCGAGGGTCACCGCGATCTCCTCGTACGACAGGCCCTCGATGTCGCACAGCACGACGGCCGCGCGGTACTCGGGCGGCAGGTCGTCGAGCGCGCGCTGCACGTCGTAGTCGAGGTTCCCGTGCTCGAACGCCCGCTCGGGCGCGTGAGGGCCCTCGACCGCCGCGGGGAAGCGGTCGGCGTCGTCGCCCATCGCGTCCATCCGGATCCGCTGCTTGCGGCGCACCTGGTCCAGGAACAGGTTCGTGGTGATGCGGTGCAGCCAGCCCTCGAACGTCCCCGGCGTGAAGCTCGACAGCGAGCGGAACACCCGGACGAAGACCTCCTGCGTGAGGTCCTCGGCGTCGTGCTGGTTGCCCGTGAGCCGGTACGCGAGGCGGTACACGCGCGCGGAGTGCACGCGGACGATCTCCTCCCAGGACGGAGCCACCCACGGCTCGTCGGGGGTGGTGGTCGTCATGCGGTTCCTCTCGTCGTCCTGGAGACCCAGTGTCCCAGGACCCGGCGGCACGCGCTCACCGCGCGGGCCCGATCACGCGGCGCGCTGCGCGTTCTCTACCCGTGCGAACGCGCGCCCGCGCGATTTCGTTCCGCCGGGTCGCGATCGGCGTCCCGCGGTCCGTCGGGGCCCCGGACTAGGCTCGGGCCGGAGGGGACCGGCGGCCGGGGAGCGGCCCCGGATGACCCTCGGGCACGACACCGACGAGCCGAGGAGGCGGACCATCTCGAACGACAAGGCCCAGAGCTGGGTCTACTGCGAGGGCTTCGTGCCCGAGGACGCGACCCTGCTGCGCGCGCGCGAACGAGCGGGCCAGCTCGGCTGCACGCCCGTCCTCCCGGGGTCGGGCGCGGTGCTCAGCGTGCTCGCCGCCGCCGCGCAGGCCCGTGCCGTCGTCGAGATCGGGACCGGCGCGGGCGTCGGCTCGCTGTACCTGCTGCGGGGCATGCCCGAGGACGGCGTGCTCACGACCATCGACGTCGAGGTCGAGCACCAGCGCGCCGCGAAGGAGGCGTTCGCCGAGGAGGGCCTGCGCACCACGCGCACGCGCACCATCTCGGGTCGCGCGCTCGACGTGCTGCCGCGCCTGACCGACGGGGGCTACGACCTCGTCTTCGTCGACGCCGACAAGGAGAACCTGCTCGGCTACGTCGAGCAGGCGCTCCGGCTCCTGCGCCGCGGCGGGGTGCTCGCGGTCGACAACGCCCTGTGGCACGACCGCGTCCCGGACCCCGCGCGGCGCGACGAGGTCACGACGATCGTCCGCGAGGTCGGCCGCGTGGTGCGCGAGGACGACCGGCTCGTGCCCGCGCTGCTGCCCACGGGCGACGGGCTGCTCACCGCCGTCAAGCGCTGAGCCCCCCCCTGGCGGGAGGGCCCGCGGCCCGACGACGGTTCCGGCTGTGCCCGGGTCAGCCCAGCGCCGCGAGGTACCGGAGCAGGAGACGCGCGCCGTAGCCGGTCGCCCCCTCGGTGACCTCGTGCTTGTCCGACGCGGCCCGCCCGGTGCCGGCGATGTCGAGGTGCGCCCACCGCCGGCCGCCCACGAACTCGCGCAGGAACAGCGCGGCCGTGATGGACCCGCCGCCGGTCCGCGCGTCGCTCGGCACGTGGCGCAGGTCCGCGACCTCCGAGCGCAGCGCGGGCACGTAGTCCTCGACGAGCGGCATGTGCCAGACGGGCTCGCCGGACTCCGCGGCCGCGAACTCGAGGGCGGCGACGAGCGCGGGGTCGTTGGCGTAGAGCGCGGCGTGCTGGCGCCCGAGGCCGACGCTCGCGGCGCCGGTCAGTGTCGCGACGTCCACGAGCACGTCCGGCGCGAGCTCGGCGTCCGCCCACGCGAGCGCGTCGGCGAGCACGAGCCGGCCCTCGGCGTCGGTGTTCGCGACCTCGACGGTCGTGCCGCCGTACAGCCGCAGGACGTCCGCGGGGCGGTAGGAGGCGGCGCCGACGTGGTTCTCGGCGAGCGGCAGGACCGCGGTCACGCGGTGCGGCAGCGCCGACGCGGCGGCACCGAGCACGACCGCGAGCGCGACCGCGGCGCCGGCCATGTCGGTCTTCATGGGGACCATGGCCTCGCGCGGCTTGATCGAGAGCCCGCCGGTGTCGTACGTGATGCCCTTGCCGACCACGACGACGTGCTGCGGGATCCGCCCGCCCGCGGCCGCGGGGGTGTACTCGACGACCACGAGCCGGGGCGGGGACGCCGAGCCGGCGCCGACCGCGAGGATGCCGCCGAACCCGTCGGCGGCGAGCTCGGCAGGCCCGCGCACGTGCACCGTGAGGCCCGCGTCGCGGGCGAGGCGGCTCGCCTCGTCGGCGACCCACGCGGGGTTCTTGGTGCTCGACGGGGTGTTGGTGAGGTCGCGGACCAGCCAGGTCGCGGTCGACCCGACCACGGCGTCCGCGAGCGCAGCGGCGACGTCCGTACCGTGCCCGGCGTCGCCGCCGAGCACGAGCAGCTCCTCGGCGGGCGCCTGCCGCCGCTCCGCCTCGGGGGTCGACGACGCCGCGGTGGGCATGCGGTACGCGGCAAGCTGGTAGCCCTCGACGAGGGCCGCGACCCGTGCGGCGGACGTGGGTCCGTGCTCGGCGGCGACCGACGTCACGACGCGTCCGAGCCCGCGGGTGGCCCGCGCGAGCGCGGCGCCCGCACGGCGCAGGTCCGTGGGCGTCCCCGCGCCGACCCCGACGAGCACAAGGCGCGACGGGAGGCCGGACCACGGCAGCGGCGCGGACCCGACGGGACGCGGCAGGTGCACGGTGTGCGCCTCGCCGGCGGCACCGGTCAGCCCGGCACGCTCGGCGAGCTCGGCGAGGTCGATGCCGTAGCGTGCCGCGGCGTCCGCAGTGCCCGCACGGGGCTGCAGGTCCGTCTCGCCGGGCGCCGCAGGGGCGACCGGCACGGCGAGGGCGTCGACGCCGTCCCCGCCCAGGAGGTCGGTTCCGGCGACGGAACCCTCGACGAGGGTCACGCGGGGCGGCGTGCGCCCGACGAGGGCGCCGCCGCGCGGCTCGGGTCGAGGCGTCACGAGGTCAGGACACGACCGAGGTCAGCGCCTCACCCAGCTCCTGCGCCTCGGAGGCGTTGAGCTCGACGACCAGCCGGCCACCGCCCTCGAGCGGGACGCGCATGACGATGCCACGACCCTCCTTGGTCACCTCGAGCGGGCCGTCACCGGTCCTCGGCTTCATCGCGGCCATGGGGGGCTCTCCTTCACGTCGTTCCTCCCGACCGCCGGCCGCGGCGACGGCGGCGGCGTGGGCCGGGCACGTCGACCACGGCCGCAGGGGCCGGATGTCCATCGACCATTCTAGGTCACACGTCCGACCTGTCCGGGGCACTCGAGGCCGCGCGACCTGCGGCGGCACCCCGGCGGGTGCCACGGCGGCCTGCGCGGCGCAGGGCACGACGCCGGTGCGACGTCCGGCCGGCCCGGGCGACCGCCCTCGCGACCCGTCCGCCCGGCCCGCCCGGCCTCACGCGTCGGGGGTGCTCACGGGGGCCAGCCGGTCGGCGGGGTGAGCCGCCACATGTTGTAGACCCACACGACGTGCAGCGTGCCCATGAGCACGACGACGAACGCGAACCACGCGCGCCGGGCCCCGGTCGGACGGGTCACGAGCCCGGCCGTGACCGCACCGAGCGGGAACGCGAGCAGCAGGAAGCGCGCGAGGCTGCTGCCGGGCTCGATCGCCGCGACGATGTACAGCAGGTACGCGGCCGACCAGGCGTGCAGCTCGTTCCCGAGCCGCCACGCCGCGGGCACCACGAGCGTCGCGACCACGAGCGCGAACCCCGCGACGAGCACCCACGGGGCCCAGTCCCCGAACCAGAACCGCGACACGTACCCCCACGGCTCGAACGGCGCGATCTCGCGGACGCCGCGCCAGGCGCCCTGGGTCTGGAGGTACCCGTCGGGCTCCCCGGTCATCCAGCCGCAGATGAGGGGCCACGCGACGCCCGAGACGGCGGCCGTGACCGCGAGCAGCCCGATCTCCGCCAGGTCGCGCGCCCCGAGCCGGTCCGTGCCGCGGCGGGCACCCCACCAGCGCACGAGCGCGTGCACGACGACGACGGCCGCCATCGGCAGCGCGACCGCGCGCGTGAACCCGAGCGCGAGGACCACGAGCGACGCCCACGCGTACCGCCGCTCGACGACGAGCAGCAGGGCCGACGCGACGAGCAGCAGCGCGAGCGACTCGGTGTACGCGACCTGCAGGACCGCGGCCGTCGGGAACAGCCCGAGCAGCGCGACCGTCGCGAGCGGGAGGCCCGGGCGCGCGTCGACGGCCCGCGGCGCACCGCGCTCGACCAGCCGGTGCACGACGACCGCGGCCGCGCAGCCGAGCACGAGCGCGACGAGCGGCGCGACGACGTACCAGTCCGCACGGGTCACGAGCATCACGCCGCGGACCAGCACCGGGAACAGCGGGAAGAACGCCCACGCGTTCTGCTGGACGAGGCCGTCCTCGCCGCGGGGCAGCTCGGCGGGGTACCCGTCCTCCGCGATGCCGCGGTACCAGCTCGCGTCCCACATGAGCCCGGTGAACTGGAGGTAGGACGGGCGCGCGCCGGTCCAGTAGTTCTCGGCCTGCAGCTGCGCGACGAGGACGAGCACGACCGCGGAGAACGCCCGGGTCGCCGCGTACAGCGACAGCGCCTGGGCCCAGCCCGGCCACGTCCGGGGATCGGTGCGCACGCGCGGGCGTGCCGGGTGCCCGTTGGGCTCGTCGACGCGCACCCCCGCGCGCGAGGCGCCCGGCGCCGCGGGCACCGTCGAGGCCGACGGCTCGCCCGACGCCGGTGCCGGGTTCTCGGTGCTCATGCCAGTCCTCTCACGGCGCGCACGGGCGGCGAGTCACCTCGGATCGCCGCGACCATGTCGAGGGTCCGCCGGGTCGCGCGCACGTCGTGCGTGCGGAACACCCGCGCGCCGAGCCACGCCGCGACCGACGTCGCGGCGAGCGTACCCTCGAGCCGCTCCTCGGGGGCGAGGTCGAGCGTCTCCCCCACGAAGTCCTTGCGGGACAGCGCCACGAGCACCGGGTGGCCGAGCGCGACGAGGGCCTGCGTGCGGCGTACGAGGTGCAGCGAGTGCCAGGTGTTCTTGCCGAAGTCGTGCGTGGGGTCCACGAGCACGCTCCCCGGCGGGATGCCGAGCCCGACCGCGCGCTCGGCGGCGCGGCGCAGCGTCGCGACGACGTCGAGCACGACGCCGTCGAGCGGGTCGACGTCCGGCCCGGTCCCGGGCGGAAGCGGGTCCGGCAGCGGGTACTGCACGCGCAGCGGGTCGGTGCGCGGGGCCGCTCCCCCGGTGTGCGAGCACACGACCCCGAGGCCGTGCTCGGCGGCGACCTCGACGAGGCGCGGGTCGTGGCCGGCCCACGTGTCGTTGACCAGGTCGGCGCCCGCGAGCGCTGCGGCCCGGGCGACCTCGGCGCGCCACGTGTCGACGGAGACGAGCAGGTCCGGGTGCCGGGCGCGCACTCTCTCGACGAGCGGCAGCACGCGCGCGAGCTCCTCGGCGACGTCGACCCGGGGGCCGCGACCGGCCCGCACGCCGCCGAGGTCGACGAGGTCGGCGCCCTCCTCCTCGGCGCGCGCGACGGCGGCGTCGGCCGAGCGGTCGTCGTGGCGCGCGGGGGCGTAGAACGAGTCGGGCGTGCGGTTGACGACGGCCATGACGACCGGGTGGCCGGGCCTGAACGTCCGCCCGCGCAGCACGAGGTCGGCGCCGGGCACGGGCACCCCGCTCGGGACCGCCGCCGGCACCGCTCCGGGGACCGGGGCGCTCACGCGCGTCAGCGCCCGGACGCCCGCGAGCCACGCGCGGCGCCGGGTGTGCGGGTGCGGGCCCGGGTCGTCACCGGCCGGTGCTCTCCGCGGCGGCCTGCTGGTCCGCCGCGAGCGCCGCGGCCGCTGCGCGCTCGGCCTCCCGGAGCGCGGCACCGTGGTCGGTGACGATCTTGACGGCCTCGTCCGCGTCGTCGGTCACGCGGACGAGCTCGAGGTCGACGGCGCTGATCGTGCCGCGCGAGAGGACCGGCCCGCGCAGCCAGTCGAGCAGCCCGGACCAGTAGTCGCTGCCGAGCAGGATGATCGGGAACTCGGTGACCTTGTGCGTCTGGACGAGCGTGAGCGCCTCGAACAGCTCGTCGAACGTGCCGAAGCCGCCGGGCAGCACCACGAAGCCCTCGGCGTACTTCACGAACATCGTCTTGCGGGCGAAGAAGTACCGGAAGTTCACGCCGAGGTCGACGTAGCGGTTCATGCCCTGCTCGAACGGCAGCTCGATCCCGAGGCCGACCGACAGCCCGCCCGCCTCCTTGGCGCCCTTGTTCGCCGACTCCATGATCCCGGGGCCGCCGCCGGTGATGACCGCGTAGCCGGCCTCGACGAGCTTGCGCCCGACCGTCTCGCCCAGGGCGTAGTCGGGGTGGTCGACGGGCGTGCGCGCGGAGCCGAAGACGCTGACCGCCGGACCGACCTCGGCGAGCGCCCCGAAGCCCTCCACGAACTCGCTCTGGATGCGCATGACGCGCCATGGGTCGCCGTGGATCCAGGAGGCACCCTCGGAGCGTGACAGGAGGCGCTGGTCCGAGGTCTCGGACGGTACCTGGTCGCCGCGCAGCAGCACGGGACCCTTGCGGTAGCCGTCGCCGGGGCGGGCGATGCCGTCGTCACTCGTCATGGGACCGACTCTAGGCGGCGCACCGCGGGGTGCGCGTGCCGACCTGGAACGCTCAGGCCGTCAGCCAGGACCGCAGCGCGTCGTAGCAGGATTGCAGCTGCCAGACGGGGCAGCGCTCGTCGTCCTTGTGGGCCAGCATCGGGTCGCCGGGCCCGAAGTTGACCGCAGGGATGCCGAGCGAGGAGAACCGCGCGACGTCGGTCCACCCGTACTTCGGGGCGGGAGCACCGCCGGTGACGGCGAGCACCGCGTCGGCGAACGCGGCCGCCGTCGGGTCGTCGAGCCCGGGGCGGGCGCCCGCCGCGGCGTCGGTGAGCACGACCTCGTAGCCGTCGAGCAGCTCGCGCACGTGCGCGAACGCCTCGTCGACCGAGCGCGACGGCGCGAACCGGTAGTTGACCGTGACGACGCAGCGGTCGGGGATGACGTTCGCGGCCGTCCCGCCGCCGACCAGGACCGCGTTGAGGCTCTCCCGGTAGACGAGCCCGTCGACGTCGACCGACCGGGGCTCGTAGGCGGCGAGCCGGCGCAGGACCTCGGCCGCGGCGTGGATCGCGTTGACGCCGGCCCACGCGCGCGCGGAGTGGGCCGCGACGCCGGTCAGGGTGACCTCGGCGCGCATCGTCCCGTTGCAGCCGCCCTCGAGCCCGCCCGCGGTCGGCTCGCACAGCACCGCGAAGTCCGCCTCGAGCCACTCGGGGTGCTCGCGCGCGATCCGGCCCAGGCCGTTGAGCGACGCCTCGACCTCCTCGTGGTCGTAGAAGACCCACGTGACGTCGCGCGTCGGCTCCGTGAGCGCCGCCGCGAGCGCGAGCTGGACGGCGACGCCACCCTTCATGTCCACCGTCCCGCGCCCCCACAGCTCGGCGTGCGCGCCCTCGCCGACGAGCCGCGCGGGGAGGTTGTCCGCGACCGGCACGGTGTCGATGTGGCCCGCGACGACGACCCGCGAGGCCCGGCCGAGCCGGGTGCGGGCGACGACCGCGTCGCCGTCGCGCAGCACCTCGAGGTGCTCGAACGCGCCCAGCGTCGCCTCGATCGCGTCGGCCAGGGGCGTCTCGTCGCCGCTCACCGACGGGATGTCGCACAGCGCGCGGGTCAGGGTCGTCAGGTCGGCCCGCAGGTCGAGCGGTGCGGCGGCGACGCCGGACGCCGGGGCGGGCACCGCGGGGACGGGCTCGCCGGCGGGGAGGTCGGGGACGGTCTGCGGGGCGTCGGTCACGTCACCGACCCTACCGACGCGCCGTCTAGGGTTGTCGCCATGACTGCGCGTTCCGCCTGGGGCTTCGGACTGGCCTCCGTGACCGACGACGGCACGACCCTCGACACCTGGTACCCCTCGCCGGCGCTCGGCGCCGCACCCGAGGGCGCCGCCGCACCGGCCGCGCTGACCGCCGCCGAGCGCCGCGACGACGCCCGCGGCGTGACGACGCGCGTCGTGCTCACCGAGGTCGACCTCGACGCCCCGCCCGCGACCACCGAGGACGCCTACCTGCGCCTCCACCTGCTCTCGCACCGTCTCGTCGCCCCGCACGGCCAGAACCTCGACGGCGTCTTCGGCGTGCTGCCGAACGTCGTGTGGACCGACGCCGGCCCGTGCGCGGTCGACGGCTTCGAGGAGACGCGCGTCCGGCTGCGGGCGTCCGCGGGACGTCCCGTGACCGTGCTCTCGGTCGACAAGTTCCCCCGCATGCTCGACTACGTCGTCCCCTCGGGCGTCCGGGTCGCCGACGCGGACCGCGTGCGCCTCGGCGCGCACCTCGCCGCCGGCACGACCGTGATGCACGAGGGCTTCGTGAACTTCAACGCCGGGACGCTCGGCACGTCGATGGTCGAGGGCCGCATCTCCGCGGGCGTCGTCGTCGGCGACGGCAGCGACGTCGGTGGCGGCGCGTCGATCATGGGGACGCTGTCCGGCGGCGGCCGTCAGGTCGTCTCGCTGGGCCGCCGCACGCTGCTCGGCGCCAACTCGGGCCTCGGCATCCCGCTCGGGGACGACTGCGTCGTCGAGGCCGGGCTGTACGTCACCGCGGGCACCAAGGTCACGCTCGTGGGGTTCGACGACGCCGACGCGGGGCCCGGTGCCGGCGACGGCACGCCGCGGACCGTCAAGGCACGCGAGCTCGCGGGCGCGTCGGGCGTGCTGTTCCGGCGCAACTCCCTGACCGGCGGTGTCGAGGCCGTCGCCCGCACCGGGGCGGGCGTCGAGCTCAACTCGGCGCTGCACGCCAACTGACGCGCGTGGCTCGTCGCGGGCGACGGTCGCGCGCCTCGCGTGCGGGGTGCGCCGTGGGGGCGGTCGTCGTCGGCCTCGGGCTCGCGGTCACGGGCGTCGTGGCGGTCCTGAACCTCGGTGACAGCCCGCAGCCGGTCGCCGAGCGCTGCGCCGCGGCGCTCGACGGCACGGCCTGGTACCTCTCCCCGGAGCAGGCCGACAACGCGGCCCTCCTCACGGCCCAGGGCCTCGACCGCGGGCTCCCGGCGCGTGCGGCGACGATCGCGATCGCGACGGCCCTGCAGGAGTCGAAGCTCAGCAACATCACCTACGGCGACCGCGACTCCCTCGGCCTGTTCCAGCAGCGGCCGTCGCAGGGCTGGGGCACGCCCGAGGAGATCATGGACCCCGTCCACGCGACCGGGCGGTTCTACGACGGCCTCGTGCAGGTGCCCGGGTACGACACGCTCCCCGTCACCGAGGCGGCGCAGGCCGTCCAGCGCTCGGGGTACCCGGACGCCTACGCCCAGCACGAGGCGCGCGCCCGCGCGTGGGCCTCGGCGCTCGCCGGCTGGTCCCCCGCGACGCTCACGTGCACGCTGCGCGACCCGGACGGCGCCGGCTCGCCCGAGGCGTTCGCGCAGCACGTCGCGCGCGACCACGGCGGTCTCGCCGTCGCCCCCGCGCCCGACGCGCCGGGCGAGCTCGTGATCGACGCCCGGCCGGTCGGCGCGGGCACGCCCGAGGAGGACGTGCGCGCCGGCTGGGCCCTCGCGCAGTGGGCGGTCGCCGTCGCGCGGCCCGAGGCCGTCATCCAGGTGCGGGCTCTCGACCAGGTGTGGGACCGCGCGTCGGGCGAGTGGGCCGTCGCGGACGCTGCTGCCCTGCCCGCGGGCGAGGTGCGGGTCACGCTCGCGGGTCCCTGAGCCGCGCTCGCGGGCGGGGTCGCTGAACGACGTCCGCGGCGGTTCGTCCCGAGGAGCCGCGCGCGTCGCTCGACGGGCTGCGCCCGCGGGTCGGGGGCCGGACAGCACGACGGCCGCCGGGCCCCGTCCGAGGACGCGGCTCCGACGGCCGTGAGCCGTGGGTCGTGGGTCGTACGAGGTCAGCGCGTCGACAGGTCCTGGTAGTCGCGCTCGGTCGCCCCCGTGTAGATCTGGCGAGGACGGCCGATCTTCGTCTGCGGGTCGCTCATCATCTCGCGCCACTGCGCGATCCAGCCGGGCATCCGGCCGAGCGCGAACAGCGGCGTGAACATCGAGTCCGAGAAGCCCATGGCCTTGTAGATCAGGCCCGTGTAGAAGTCGACGTTCGGGTACAGCTTGCGCGAGATGAAGTACTCGTCGTTGAGCGCGATCTCCTCGAGACGCATCGCGATGTCGAGCAGCTCGTCGTTCTTGCCGAGCGCCGAGAGCACCGCGTCGGCGCTCTGCTTCACGATCGCGGCGCGCGGGTCGTAGTTCTTGTAGACCCGGTGCCCGAAGCCCATGAGGCGGACGCCGTCCTCCTTGTCCTTCACGCGGCGCATGAAGTCCGTGGCGTCGCCGCCGTTCGCCTTGATCTCGTCGAGCATCTTGAGCACGGCCTCGTTGGCGCCGCCGTGCAGCGGGCCGGAGAGCGCGTTGATGCCCGCGGCGACCGAGGCGTAGAGGTTCGCGTGGCTCGACCCGACGATGCGGACCGTCGACGTCGAGCAGTTCTGCTCGTGGTCGGCGTGCAGGATGAGCAGCTTCTCGAGCGCGTTGACGACGATCGGGTCGGACTCGTACTGCATGTACGGGACCGCGAACGTCATGCGCAGGAAGTCCTCGACGTAGCCGCGCGAGTAGTCCGGGTAGAGCAGGGGCTCGCCGCGCGACGTGCGGTGCAGGTACGACGTGATCGTGCGCGTCTTCGCGAGGATCAGGACCGTCGCGAGCTCGACCGTCTCGGGGTCGAACGGGTCGAGGGACTCGGGGTAGAACGTCGACAGCGCGTTGATCGCCGAGGACATGACCGCCATCGGGTGACCGTTGCGCGGGAACGTCCCCATGAACGTGCGGAAGTCCTCGTGCACGAGCGTGTGGCGGTTGACCCGCTCGACGAACGCGTCGTGCTCCTCGCGCGTCGGCAGCTCGCCGTGGATGAGCAGGTACGCCACCTCGAGGAACGTCGAGTGCTCGGCGAGCTGGTCGATCGGGTACCCGCGGTAGCGCAGGATCCCCTCGTCGCCGTCGATGTAGGTGATCTGCGACTCGCACGACGCGGTGTTCATGAAGCCCGGGTCGACCGTGACCATCCCGGTGTCGCGCAGCAGGGTCGAGACGACGATGCCGTTGTTGCCCTCGGTGGCGGGGACGACGGGCAGCTCCCGCGTGACCCCGTCCGCGATCAGCTGGACGGGGGCGATGCCGGCATCGGACATGGTGTTCCTCCCTGCGACTCATGGGCTGTGCTCGGTGTGCGTGCCTGGTGTCGCGGCTCGCGGCCTGTCCGGCCGGTGGACGGCCCTCGTTGGCCAACCCGACGGTACCTGCGGGTGAGGCGTGATGACCAATCCTTGACGACCTGCGTATCGCGGTGTGACCACGGTCACAGGGCGCTGGTCAGGTGTACGGTCTCCGACCAGGTCAGGGGCTCGACGCGCCGAGCCGTCGGGCCGCCTCGGCGATGCGCTCGTCGGGTGCCGTGAGCGCGATGCGCACGTGCCCGGCCGCCGCGGCGCCGTAGAACTCCCCCGGCGCGACGAGGACGCCGAGGTCCGCGAGCCGGGCCACGACGTCCCAGCAGCCCTGCGCACGGTCGACCGGCCTCGCCCACAGGTACAGCCCCGCGGGCGACCCGTCGAGCTCGAGGCCCGCACCGCCGAGCGCCGGCGCGAGGACCTCACGGCGCCGCCGGTACCGCTCGCGCTGCTCGTCGACGTGCGCGTCGTCGCTCAGCGCCGCGGTCGTCGCCGCCTGGACCGGGCCCGGCACGATCATGCCCGCGTGCTTGCGCGTCTCGAGCAGCCCCGCGACGACCGCCACGTCCCCCGCGACGAACGCCGCGCGGTAGCCCGCGAGGTTCGACTGCTTCGACAGCGAGTACACCGCGAGCAGCCCGGTGACGTCGCCGCCGCTGACCCGGGGGTCGAGCACGCTCGGCACCCCGCCGGACAGCCACGGCTCCTCCCACGGCATCTCCGCGTAGCACTCGTCGGACGCCACGACGACCGGACGCCCGGTGCGCTCCGCGGCCGCACGGGCCGCGAGCACGACGGCACGCAGCTCCTCGACGGAGAGCACGGCCCCGTGCGGGTTGCCCGGCGAGTTGAGCCACACGAGCCGCACGTCGTCCGCGCCCGGCGTCGCCGGGTCGAGCAGACGCACCGGGTCGTCGGAGGGCACCGGGGTCGCGCCCGCGAGCCGCGCACCGACGTCGTACGTCGGGTACGCCGTCGCCGGGTGGACGACGACGTCGCCCTCCCCGAGGCCGAGCAGCGACGGGAGCCACGCGACGAGCTCCTTCGAGCCGACCGTCGGCAGGACGCCTGCCGGGTCGAGCCCGGGCACGCCCCGCCGGCGCGCGAACCACGCCACGACGGCCTCGCGCAGCTCGCGCGTGCCGTGCGTCGTCGGGTAGCCCGGCGAGTCGGCCGCGGCGCTCAGCGCGTCGCGCACGACGGCGGGCGTCGGGTCGACCGGGGTGCCGACCGACAGGTCGACGATGCCGCCGTCGTGCGCGCGCGCCTTCTCGGCGAACGGGACGAGGCTGTCCCAGGGGAAGTCCGGGAGCGAGCCGGTGCGCAGGCCCATCGGGCGCGCGGTCAGGCTTCGTGCACCTGGAGCGGGAGCGTCGCGATGATCGGGTGGTCCTTCTGGATCTCCCCCATCTTCGCGGCACCGCCCGGCGAGCCCAGGTCGTCGAAGAACTCGACGTTGGCCTTGTAGTACTCGCTCCACTGCTCCGGGACGTCGTCCTCGTAGTAGATGGCCTCCACGGGGCAGACGGGCTCGCACGCACCGCAGTCGACGCACTCGTCGGGGTGGATGTACAGCGACCGCTTGCCCTCGTAGATGCAGTCCACGGGACACTCCTCGATGCACGCCTTGTCCTTGACGTCCACGCAAGGCTGGGCGATCACATACGTCACGGTCGGTCCTCCCGGGGCCCGGCTGGGCGGTCAGGGGTGCCTCGCGGACCGGGACCGGGGTGGGGTCGCGGGCCGTGGCACGGGTACGGCACCTAGTATCCACCAGGTGCGCAGGTCGGTGTCGTCGTGTCCATCACCCGGTGCGCTGTCGTGAGCGGCGGCGAGACCCCCGGCGTCCCGTGGCGCTCCTGGAGGGTCGGCACGCGCGTCGTCGTGCGGCGGCGGCTGGGACCCGAGGAGGAGCACCTGTACACCGACGTGCTCGGCGAGGTCACGCGGGTCGACGACGACGGCGTGCAGGTCACGACGCGCCGCGGGCCCGTCGACGTGCCGGGCACCGAGATCGTGCTCGGCAAGGTCGTGCCCCCCGCACCGCCGCGACGCCCCCGCTGAGGCGTCGCGGCGCGGTGCACCGGCTCGCGGGGTCAGCCAGCGGGCGCCGGCTCGCGGGGGTCAGCCCGCGGACGCCGTCGGCGCGGCCCCGCAGATCACGCGGTTCTGCGGCTTGTACTTCCACGTGAACGACTCGGTGTCCTTGAGCTGCCCCTCGAGGAACAGCTTGCGCGTCGTCGTCACCGTGAAGCCCGGGTTGCCCGCGGACTGCGGCTCGCACGTCGGCGACTGCGAGTACGTGGTCGTCGGGCTCACGACGCCGGAGCGCCCGCTCGTCGTCGACTCGACCGTCCAGTACTTGGTCCCCCAGATGCGGACGTGCACGCGGCCGCCCTCGACGTACCCCTGCACGAGCGCCCCGTACGGCGTGTTGTTCTTCCACCGCATGTCGAGCGTGCCCGTGTAGATGGTCGCCTCGCGGCCCTCCGGGTAGCGCGCGAACCACTCCGAGTGCGGCCGGTGCTCGACGTCCTCGAAGCCTGCGAAGTGCGCCGCGTTGAACGTCGTCGTCGAGATCTGCGACAGCCCGCCGCCCATCCCGTCGACGTGCTCCCCGTTGACGATCACCCCGGCGGTCTGGAACCCGTTCGCTGCCGTGATCGGGCCCAGGGCCTCCGTCAGGCTGAAGGTCTCCCCGGGCTCGACGAGCGTCCCGGTGATGTTCCGGGCGCCGTTCGCGATGTTCGCGGTGCGTCGCGGCTCGCTCGTCAGCGGCGTCGAGAACTCGGAGACGACCTCCTTGATCCCGAGCGCCTCGAGCTTCGCGGTCGACTCCGCCGGGTCGGTCTCGACGAGCTCGACGGCCGTCGTGCGCTGGTCGCCGGTCGCCGCGGTCGCGACCGCCTGCCCGAGGGCCGCGGGGTCGAGCGTCGTCCCCGGCTTCCCCGGGACGATGACCGGGACGCCGCCCTGGAACTCGAAGCGGGCGTCCGCCGACTCGCTCAGCAGGTCGGTCGTCCGCGCGAGGACCGCCTCGGAGAGCTTCGCGCCGTCGAGCTGGAGCTCGAGGTCCGACGCGACCGGCACCATGCTCGCCGCACCGGCGAGCACGTCCACGGGGAGCTCGACACGCTGGCCGCCGACCTCGAGCGTCACCGGCGCGGAGACGACGCGCTGCGCGACGGACGTCAGCGCCGCGTCGGTCTCTTCCTGGGTGATGTCGGGCGCGACGGGCGCCGTGCGCAGCTCGAGCGGCTGCTCGTCCGTGAGCCACCGCGTCTGCAGCACCTCGGCGGCGTGGTCGGCGTCGAGCTCCCAGCCGTCGGCCGCGTCGGTCGCGTGCGCCTGGCCGTCCGCGAAGACGACACCACCGTCGACCGGCGCGAGCGTCAGCGTGCCGGTCAGGTCGTCGACCGCGGCGTCGAGCGCGGCGGGGTCGACGTCCGTGACCGGGGCGTGCTCGTCGACCCCGACCAGGTGCTGCCACAGGCGCTGAGGGCTCAGGTCGAGACCCGTGAGCTGGTCGACCGTCGCGGCCGCGTCGAACGCGAGCCCCGCGGTGGCGGGGTCCACGGTCGCGACGACCTCGCCGGCGGTGACCGTGACGGGCGAGGAGGCGGTGTCCGCGAGGGTCCGCTCGAGCTCCGTGCGCGCCTGCTCCGCCGGCATGCCGCCGATCTGCACGCCCGCGACGGTCGCACCGCGCGGGACGCGGTCGGCCAGCGCGTACGCCGCACCGACGTACGCCGCACCGAGGAGCAGCACGACGACGCCGACGACGAGGAGCACCTTGGGCCAGCGCCGCCGGGGCTCGTACTCGTCGAACTCGTCGATCGGCGACGAGCGGTGCTCGGGGTCGTCACCGCAGGACTGCGCCGAGGCTGCCGCGGGTGCGCCGGGCGTCGCCGACGGGCGGGACGCAGTTGTCGGGGCGTCGCCGCCGCGCGGCGCCGTGGCGGTGGCCGTGGCGGTGCTCCCGGAGGACGCGGAGGCGTGCGGAGCCGTGGCGGCGTGCGGAGCCGTGGCGGCTGCGGGCACGGAGGCTGCTGCTGTTCCGGCGGCCGGGGCTGCTGCTGCGCCGGCCGCTGGGGACGCGGCGGCCGGGCTAGGAGCGGCCGGGCGCGCTGCGACGGGGGCACCGGTCGGGCCGGGGTAGGCCGTGGTCGGCGGGCTCGGGCGGTCGCCGCTGGCAGCGGACCGGACGTCGGGTCGGCCGCCGACCGGCGTCGCGGTGGGTCCGGCTGCCGGCCGTGCGGCGCCCGCGGGCGTGCCGGACGAGGTCGCCCCGGAGGACGTCGCGGAGGGGCGCGCGGCGGCGGGCCGCAGCGGCTCGGGCCGGTCCGCTGCGGCGCCGGTGGCTGCCGCTGCGGCGCCGGTGGCTGCTGCCGCACCGTTGGCTGCCGCTGCGGCGCCGGTGGCTGCCGCTGCGGCGCCGGCGACGGGAACACGCGCGGGCGCAGCACCGGGGCGCGACGCGCCCGTCTCCGTCGCGGCTGTGCTCGCGGCTCCGGCCGGTCGCTGGCCGGCACGCTCGGGAGCGCCGGGGCGGCTCGGCGCAGGCTCGCCGGCGCGCGCGACGGCGTCGAGCACGGGGGTGCGGACCGGGCCGGCCGCACTGGAGGGCGGCGTGATCTGGGTCGGCGTGTCGTCCGCGCGCCCGGGCGCCGCGCCGGGGCGACCGGGCGCGCCGGTGGGACCCTCGCCGGCTCGCGCCGCAGCCGGGCGTGCCGGGAGCGGCGCCGGTGCGGCGGGTGCGCTCTCCGCGGCGGCGGGCCGGCGCTCCGGGAGGGGGCTCGCCGGGGCCGACGGGCGCGCCGGCGCGGTCGACGCCGCGGACGGGATGGAGGAGGTGGCGGCCGGGCTCGACGGCGTGGCGGGGCTCGACGATGCTGCCGGGGTCGACGCCGTGGCCGGGCTCGACTGTGTCGCGGCGCTCGGCGGTGCTGCCTGGCTCGACGGCGCGGGGCTCGACGAGCCTGCCGCGCTCGACGGCCCGGCGGGACGAGACGACGTCCCCGGGCTCGCCGGCGCCGCGGCACCCGACGATGCGGCCGGTGTCGGCGCCTCGGTGCCCGCGGGAGTGCCGGCGCGCGCCGTGTCGGCAGGAGCGCTCGGACGCGTCGTGGGCGGGGTGGGCGCGCTCGGCGTTGCGGTCGCTGCCGCCGGCTTCGCTGCGCCGGAGTCCCCGGTGGACGGGCCGCCGGGCGCGGCGGTCCTCGTCGGCGCGGCGGAGGCGGGCGCCGCCGCAGACGTCGGCGCCCCGGGGGACGTCGGCGCGCCGGCCGGCGTCGGCGTCCCGGCGGGCGTGGGCGCCCCGGCGGACGTCCGCGCTGCAGCAGCCGCCGGAGCGTCGCCGGGCGTCGGGGCCTGCGCGGGCTCGGGCGCCGGAGCCGAGGGGGGCGTCGCGGCGACGGAGGACGGAGCCGGACGCGCAGGTGCGGCCGGAGCAGCAGCGGACGACGCCGTCGGGACGGAGCTCGCGGGCGCCGACGCGGCCGTCGTCGCAGGTGCCGGTGTCGACCCCGCAGATCCCGGCGCGGGCGTCGCGGCGGAGACCGAGTCGGGTGCGGTCGCCGGTGCAGCGGCGGGAGCACCGGCTGCGGCGGACGGGGTGCGGGCGGGCACCGGAGCGCCGGAGACGGGACGGGACTCGGGCGCGCTGGACGGGACCGCGTCGGCGGAGGGGCGGGTCGCCGCCGTCGCGCTGGACGGGACCGCCTCGGCGGAGGATGTGGACGTCCCGGTGGCCGCGTTCTCGCGACCCGACGTCGCGGACCGCTCGCTCGACGGGGGTGCCGTCGTCGCGCCGGATCCGGTCGGGGCGGGCGGCTCACCCGAGCCCGAGCCCGAGCCCGAGCCCGCACCCGCATCGCCGGTGCGTCGCTCACCCGCACCTGCCTCCGCGTCACCGGTCGGCCGCTCACCCGTGGACCCAGCCGCGTCCTTCGCGGGACGCTCGCTCGCACCCGCGTCGCCCGCAGGCGGCTCCCCCGTCCGGGCAGCGTCGGGCGTGGCGGACGTCGGGCGATGCGCCGGCTGCCCCGCCGTGGGGGCCTCGGGCGTCGCGGCCGAGTCGTCGCGCTCGGTGCTGCTGGCCATGGATCGTCCCCCTGCTGCTCAAACCAGGCGCGTGCTCGCGTCGGGCTCGATTCTACGGTCCACGTCGAACCGTTTCGTGCAGGGTTTGCCGCGGATTCACCATCCACCCACGCCTTCGGCGCGAGCCCCCCGCATCGCCTCAGGCGAGGCCGCGCGTGCGCCCGCGCAGGTGGACCAGACCGCCCGTCGACGGGTGGCCCTGGCGCGCCTCGAGGACGGTCCCGACGACGACGTCGTGGTCGCCCGCGGGGTGCACGGCGGCCGTCCGGCACTCGAACCACGCGGCGGCACCCTCGACCCACGCCGCGCCCGAGCGCGGCGCGCGCACGTGGGGCACGCGGTCGAGCTGCCCGAACGCCGGGCGCCCGGGCGACGCGAGCCAGTGGGCGACGTGGGCCTGCTGGTCGCCGAGGACGCTCAGGGTCCACAGCTCGACGTCGTCGAGGGCCTCGCGCAGGCGGGCGTCGACGTGCACGCAGAACAGCACGAGCGGCGGGTCGAGCGACACCGAGGCGACCGAGCTCGCGGTGATCGCCTGGTCGACGCCCCGCCACCGCAGCGCGACGACCCCGACCCCGGCCGGCAGCCGCGCGACTGCGGCGCGGAAGACGTCCGGGTCGGCGGCGTCGGCGCCGGGGACCGTGCCGCCGTCGGTCACGGAGCGGGCGGCGCGGCCGGTGACGAGGGCCGCACGTCGCGGAACCAGGCCCGCGGCGCGAACGCGGCGACGCCGGTGGCGACCGCGGCGCCGATGACCCACGTCCAGCCGAGCAGACCCTGCGCGGTGACGAGCACGTCACCGCCCGGCCCGGGCTGCGAGAGGAGCTGCACCACGAGGAACAGGCCGCCGGCGTAGCCGATGAGGGCCGAGAATCCCGACCACGCGCGCACGGTGACGGCCGAGCCGAGCACGAGCGCGAGGCTCACGACGAGGCCCCACGGCTCGACGGAGCGGTGCATCGTGGTCCCGACCGCCGCGACGAGCCCGCCGAGGAGCAGGGCGGCGGCCGCGCGCAGGACGGCTCCACGGGTCAGGGGCTGCACGGCGTCAGGCTACCCGGCGCACACCGTGCGGCCAGCGCACGGGCCGGTCCGGCCGCTCGGCGCGCTCGTCGGCGAACCGGTACGCCTCGGTGGACAGCAGCGGCGCGAGCACACCGTTGCTCAGTGCGTAGGCACCCACGAGCGTCGCGCCGGACGCGCGGCGCCGGCCCGTGCGGGCGTCCGGCACCTCGAGCGCGGTGACCGCCTGGACCTGGGTCCCGTGCGCGCGCAGGGCGGCGACGAGCCGCGGCAGCACCGGCGCGACGTCGACGAGCACGTCGAGGGTCCCGTCGGGGACGGCGACCGTCGGCAGCGGACCCTCGGGGTCCGGCAGCGTGAGCCCGGCGCGGCCGTCGCGCAGCGCCGTGACGGCGGGGGCCTCGGCGAGCTCGGCGTACGCGGAGCGCAGCGCGGTGGCGCCGAGCGCGGCCAGCAGCACCGCGGCGACCGTGTGCGGCGCCGGACCACCGGACGCGCGGCCCCACGCGGGGTCGGCGGCGAGGGTCAGTGCCCGCCGGGTCGCGTCGTGCGCGCGTACGTGGTCCGGGTGCCCGTACCCGCCGCCGGGCTCGTAGGTCACGACGACGTCGGGGCGCCGGACCCGCAGCACCGTCGCGAGGCGCCCCGCCGCGTCGTCGAGGTCGGCGGCGACGAACGCGTGCTCGGGCAGCACGTCGAGGCGACCGGCCTGCGCGGTCCCGGCCCACGCCATGCCCGAGTCGGCGTAGCGCGCGCCGGGCGCCCCGACCCGGTCGAGGAACACGTGGTCGCGGACGCCGAGCGCCCCGAGCGCGTGCGCGAGCTCGCGCTCCCGGTGCGCGGCCAGCGCGGCGCCGTCGTGCTCGAGGTGCGCGAGCCCGTCGCCGATGACCTCGCCCTGCTCACCGCGCGTGCACGTCACGACCGTCACGGGCAGGCCCGCGGCGGCCCACGTCGCGAGGAGCGCACCCGTCGCGAGCGTCTCGTCGTCGGGGTGCGCGTGCACCGCGAGGAGCCCGCCCGTCGCCGGGGCCGGGGGCGCCGGGACGGGCGCGCTCATCGCGTCAGGACTTCTTGCTGCGCGCGAAGGCGCGGGCGCGCTCGGTCTGGTCGAGGATCACCTTGCGGATGCGCACGACCTCGGGGGTGACCTCGCAGCACTCGTCCTCGCGGGCGAACTCGAGCGACTCCTCGAGCGTGAGGTGCCGCGGAGGGGTGAGGTTCTCGAACGTGTCGCTGCTCGCAGCGCGCATGTTCGTGAGCTTCTTCTCCTTGGTGATGTTGACGTCCATGTCCTCGTTGCGCGAGTTCTCGCCGACGATCATGCCCTCGTAGACCTCCTGCGTGGGGTCGACGAAGAACGACCCGCGCTCCTGCAGGTTGATCATCGCGAACGGCGTCACGACGCCCGCGCGGTCGGCGACGAGCGAGCCGTTGACGCGGGTCTCGATGTTGCCGACCCACGGCTCGTAGCCCTCGGCGATGGACGACGCGATGCCGGTGCCGCGCGTGTCGGTGAGGAAGCGCGTGCGGAACCCGATGAGCCCGCGCGCGGGGACCATGAACTCCATGCGGACCCAGCCGGTGCCGTGGTTCGACATGGTCTCCATGCGGCCCTTGCGCTGCGCGAGGAGCTGCGTGACCGAGCCGAGGTACTCCTCGGGGACGTCGATCGTCATGCGCTCCATCGGCTCGTGCACCTTGCCGTCGATCTTGCGCGTGACGACCTGCGGCTTGCCGACGGTGAGCTCGAAGCCCTCGCGGCGCATCTGCTCGACGAGGATCGCGAGCGCGAGCTCCCCGCGGCCCTGGACCTCCCAGGCGTCGGGACGCTCGGTCGGCAGGACGCGCAGCGACACGTTGCCGATGAGCTCCTTGTCGAGACGGTCCTTGACCTGGCGGGCCGTGACCTTGTGGCCCTTGCCCCCCTTGCCCGCGAGCGGGGACGTGTTGATCCCGATCGTCATCGAGATGGCGGGGTCGTCGACGGTGATCATCGGCAGCGGACGCGGGTCGTCCGGGTCCGTGAGCGTCTCGCCGATCGTGATGTCCTCGATGCCGGCGACCGCGACGATGTCGCCCGGGCCCGCCGACTCGGTGGGCACCCGGGTGAGCGCCTTGGTCTCGAGGAGCTCGGTGATCTTCACGTTCTGCAGCGTCCCGTCGGCGCGGGCCCACGCGACGACCTGCCCCTTGCGCAGCGTGCCGTTGAAGATGCGCAGGAGCGCGAGGCGGCCGAGGAACGGCGACGCGTCGAGGTTCGTGACGTGCGCCTGCAGCGGGGCGGTCTCGTCGTACGTCGGCGCCGGGATCCGCTCGATGATCATCTGGAACAGCGGCTCGAGGTTCTCCGAGTCCGGCAGGCTGCCGTCGGCGGGCTGCGTGCGCGACGCGCGCCCCGCCTTGGCCGCGGCGTAGACGACCGGGACGTCGAGGATCGCGTCGAGGTCGAGGTCCGGGACGTCCTCGTGCAGGTCGCTCGCGAGCCCGAGCAGGAGGTCCATCGACTCGTGCACGACCTCCTCGATGCGCGAGTCGGGGCGGTCGACCTTGTTGACCAGGAGGATCACGGGGAGCTTCGCCTCGAGCGCCTTGCGGAGCACGAAGCGGGTCTGCGGGAGGGGGCCCTCGCTCGCGTCGACGAGCAGGACGACGCCGTCGACCATCGACAGGCCGCGCTCGACCTCGCCGCCGAAGTCGGCGTGGCCCGGGGTGTCGATGACGTTGATCGTGATGCCGTCGGGCGCACCCGCCGCAGCCGCCGCGGGACCGGTGTACCGGATCGCGGTGTTCTTGGCGAGGATCGTGATGCCCTTCTCGCGCTCGAGGTCGCCTGAGTCCATCGCGCGCTCGTCCACGTGGGCGTGGTCCCCGAAGGAACCGGACTGCCACAGCATCGCGTCGACGAGGGTCGTCTTCCCGTGGTCGACGTGGGCGACGATCGCGACGTTGCGCAGGTCGGCGCGCACGCTGGTGCCGGCGGGCACAGACATAGGAGTACTCATCTCAGGGTGGTGGGAGCGCGCCGCGTCGTGGGGCGCCGATCAATTCTACCGGTAGGACGGCCGCAGGCCGACCGGAACCGTCGCGCAGCCGCACGGCGCGGCCGGGAGCACCGGTGGGACGACCGGTGCGCGGCAGGCGGTGGACTCCCGTGAGCTCGGGCGTTCGCCGCAACCCGGGACGCACGACGACCCCCGTCCCCGACGGGACGGAGGTCGTCGGTGAGCCGCGCCGGATCAGACGCGTGCGGCACGGGTCAGGCGTCTGCCTGACGGGCAGCGTCGCGCGCGCCCGCGTCGGCCGCGAACCCGTTCTCGGTGCGCTCCACGTCGGAGCGGTCGGCGGCCGGGGCGTGCGCACCGGACCGCACCAGCTGCTCCTCGAGCAGCCGGTCGCGCGTCTCGCGGCGCACGCGCTGCTCGGCGGGGTTCGGCACGGGGACGGCCGCGAGCAGCCGGCGCGTGTAGTCCTGCTGGGGCGAGCGCAGGATCTGGTCGCGCGGACCGACCTCGACGAGGCGGCCCTTGTGCATGACCGCGATCCGGCTCGCCAGGATCTCCACGACCGCGAGGTCGTGGCTGATGAACAGGCACGCGAACCCGTACTCGCGCTGCAGGTCCTGGAAGAGGTCGAGCACGCGGGCCTGCACCGAGACGTCGAGCGCCGACGTCGGCTCGTCCGCGACGAGCAGGCGCGGGCTCAGCGCGAGCGCCCGGGCGATGCCGACGCGCTGGCGCTGACCGCCGGACAGCTCGTGCGGGTAGCGGTTGCGCATGCCGCGCGGCAGGTGCACCTGGTCGAGGAGCTCCTCGACCTTGGCGTTGAGCGCCGAGCCACCCGCGGCCTTGTGCAGCTTGAGCGGCTCGCCGATCGACTCGCCGATCGGCAGTCGCGGGTTGAGCGAGGAGCCCGGGTCCTGGAAGACGATCGCGACGTCCTGGCGGACCTCCCGCAGCGCCTTGGCGCCGATACCCGCGAGCTCGACGCCGTTGATCTTGAGCGAGCCGCCCGCCACCGGGAGCAGGCCCACGGCCGCACGGCCCACGGTCGTCTTGCCCGAGCCGGACTCCCCGACGAGGCCCACGACCTCGCCGCGGCCGATCGTCAGGTCGACGCCGTCGATCGCCCGGAACGCCGGCATCCGCCCGCGCGACGGGTACTCGAGCACGAGGTCCTTGGCCTCGAACGCGTTGTCGACCGACCCGTCCGCCCGGGTCCCGGCCGGCTTCGTCAGCGGGACCGCGGTGGTCGCGGACGTCGCAGCGCCCTCGGGCGCCGACCCGACGACGACCCCGGCCTGCCCGAACGTCGCCGCGCCGAGGTGCGGGACCGCCTCGAGGAGCTGGCGGGTGTACGGGTGCTGCGGACGGTTGAAGATCGCGTCGACGTCCCCCGCCTCGACGACCCGGCCGCTCTTCATCACGAGCACGCGGTCGGCGAGGTCGGCGACGACGCCCATGTCGTGCGTGATGAGGATGATCCCGGAGTCGATGCGCGTGCGCAGGTCGCGCAGGAGCTTGAGGATCTCGGCCTGCACGGTGACGTCGAGCGCGGTCGTGGGCTCGTCGGCGATGAGCATCTTCGGGTCGCACGCGAGGGCCTGCGCGATCATCGCGCGCTGCCGCTGGCCGCCCGAGAGCTGGTGGGGGTACTTGTCGACGGCCTGCTCCGGGTTGGGGAGGTCGACGAGGCGGAGCAGCTCGACGACACGCTCGCGCGCCGCCTTCGGGCCGATCTCGAAGTGCACCCGGAGCGTCTCGACGATCTGGAAGCCGACCGTGTACACGGGGTTGAGGGCCGTCATCGGCTCCTGGAAGATCACCGCGACGTCCTTGCCGCGGACCTTCGAGAGCTGCTTGTGGTTGAGCCCGATGAGCTCGCGGCCCGCGAGCCGCGCGCTGCCGGTCGCGCGCCCGTTCTGCGGGAGCAGCCCGATGAGCGACATCGACGACTGCGTCTTGCCCGAGCCGGACTCGCCGACGATCGCGAGCACCTCACCCGAGCGGACCTGGTAAGTGACGTCGATCGCGGCGGGGAACCACTCCCCCTCGACGAAGAAGTCCACGCCGAGGTTGTCGACCTCGAGGATCGGTGTCCGGGCGGGCGCCTGGGTGTCAGTAGTCACGGGGGGTCGGACCCTTTCTCAGAGCGATCGGACGGGCGTCGGACCGGGTCCCGGTCCGGGCGGCCGCACCGTCGGCGCGTGCGAGCATGGCCGCATGGGTGCAGCCGGTGACGTGGTGTTCCGTCCGAGGTTCGGACAGGTGATGACGGTCGGGACGGTCGTGGTGTGCGCGATCGCGCTGGTCACCACGCTCGTCGACGACCCGGGTGCTGCGGTGCGGCTCGCGCCCGGCCTGGCGCTCGCGTCGGTGCTCGTGTGGGCGCTGTTCGGCCGCCCCGCCGTCGTGGTGCACGCCGGCGGGGTGCGGCTCGAGAACGTCCTGCGCACGATCGAGCTGCCGTGGCCGTCCGTCCAGCGCATCGACACGAAGTACGCCCTGACCCTCGTGACCGCGTACGGCGTGTACGCGGCCTGGGCCGCTCCGGCGCCGAGCCGCAGCCTCGCGGCCCGGGCGGACCGCGAGCGGCTCGGCCGGCACCTGCCCGAGTCGACGTACGGGCTCGGCGGCGTCCGCCCCGGCGACCTGCCCGGGACGCCGTCCGGCGACGTCGCCGCGCTCGTGCGGCACCGCTGGGAGGAGCTGCGCGACGCGGGCCACCTCGACGACCCCCGGCTCGAGCGCGAGAAGCCGGTGACGCGCTGGAACGTCGCCCCGGTCGTGAGCACCGCGGTCCTCGCGGTGCTCACGACCGCGGCGGTCGTCCTCTGACACGCTCGTCAGGCCTTCGCCATCTTGCGCTTGCTCGGGATCCGCCGCTGGCGCGGGTCGAACGCGTCGCGCAGGCCGTCCCCGATGAAGTTCACGCACAGCGCGATCGACACGATGAACAGACCGGGCCACCAGAAGAGCCAGGGGCGCGTGGCGAACGCCGACTGGTACTCGTTGATGAGCTGGCCGAGCGACACGTCGGGCGCCGTGATCCCGAAGCCGAGGTAGCTCAGCGCCGTCTCGAGCAGGATCGCGGACGCCATGAGCAGCGTCGCGTTCACGATGATCACGCCCATCGCGTTCGGCAGCATGTGCTTGAACATGATGCGCGAGTTGCTCGCCCCGGCGACGCGCGCGGCGTCGACGAACTCCCGCTCGCGGAGCGACATGAACTCGCCGCGCACGAGGCGGGCCATCGTCGTCCACGTGACGAGCGCGAGCATCGTGCCGAGGAGCACCGGGCCGGCCTTGCCGAACCGGGCGCCGAGGATCGCGCCGACCATGATCACGGGGATCGTGATGACCATGTCCGTGAAGCGCATGAGCAGGTTGTCGATCCACCCGCGCAGGAAGCCGGCGAGCGCCCCGACGACGATGCCGATCGTCGTCGCGAGCAGGCCGATGATCGCCATGATCAGGAGCGACTGCTGCGTCCCGCGCATGACCCGCGCGAAGCCGTCGCGGCCGATGTTGTCCTGGCCGAAGGGGTGCGGCCCGACCTGGAAGCCGCCGTCGAAGCCCATCGTGGGCTTGCCGCCGGCGTTGACCACGTCGTTGAGCGCCTGGGGCGTGTGCGGCCACCAGCCGGGGATGGGTCCCCAGCCGATCGACGTCGTGGCCAGCAGGATGATCAGTGTCAGCACGATCGCGGCGACCATCGCGCCGCGGTGGCGCACGAACCGCCGCAGGACGATGCGGCCCTGCGAGAGGCCCTCGACCTCCTTGAGCTCGATCGCGTTCTCGCTCTGCTCGAGCGTGGAGTGCTGGGGGTCCTCGGGGACGAGGGTCGTGGGGACGGTCATGCGTTCACCCGGATCCTGGGGTCGAGGGCGGCGTAGACGAAGACGACCACGATGTTGGCGAGCACGAGCATCGTCCCGACGACGATGAAGTAGCCCATGATCGGGTCGGCGTCACGGTTGTGCAGCCCGGTGAGGAAGAGCGTGCCCATGCCGCTCCAGGCGAAGATGCGCTCGGTGATGATCGCGCCGCCGAACAGCGCCGCGATGTCGAGCGGCACGATCGTCGCGAGCGGGATGAGGGCGTTGCGGAACGCGTGCCGCATCGTCACCGTGCGCTCCGAGAGCCCCTTCGCCCGCGCCGTGCGGATGTAGTCCTGGTTCATGACCTCGAGCAGGCTCGCGCGGGAGTAGCGCGTGTACGACGCGAACGAGATGAGGATCAGCGCGATCGTCGGCAGCAGCAGGTGCGTGAACGTGTCGAGCGAACCGACCCAGAAGTCGCCCTGCAGGTTCGGCGTCTGGGAGCCGATCGTGGCGATCGGGCGGCCGTTGATGCGGCTCGCGTTGCTGTAGGCGGGCCAGACGCGCATCACGCGGTCGACGAAGATCAGCAGGCCCACCCCGAGCCCGACGATCGCCGCGGACCGCATCGACTGCGCGCGGTCGGCGCCGCCGAAGAGGTAGCCGACGAGCAGGCCGACGCCGACGGCGACCAGCGCGAGCCCGGCGACGAGCAGCGCGGTCGCGTTCACGAACGCGTACTGCAGCGGGTAGTACAGCGCGACCCCGACGGCCGCGGTCGTGAGCGACGCGTAGAGCGCACGGCGGTTGCCCGGGCTCGACGCGAGCGTGCTGACGGCGAACGCGATCGCGGCACCCGTCACGGCGACGCCCACGATGCCGAGGCTCGGGGCGAGGAACCACTGGGTGAGCGAGAGGTAGGCGAGCAGCGCGCCGGTCGCGGCGGTCGCCACGACGAACGTGATCGCGCGCCGCCTGCGGTCACCGCCGACGAGCGCCATCCAGATCAGCCCGGCGAGCACCGCGAGGCCGATCGTCGCGACGGGGCTGTACGTGGGGTCCCGGAGGAAGTCGTTGAAGCCGATCGCGCCCCACTGCTTGAGCAGCACCGCGACCCAGAACGACGGGAGCGAGTACAGGACGAAGGACAGGAACGTGACGCCGTAGTCGAAGCCCGTGTACTGCCGCAGCGCGGAGGCGATGCCGACCGCGATGCCGAGCACGATCGCGAGGAGCGTCGACGCGGTGATGAGCTTCATCGTCGACGGGATCGCGGTGCTGAGCAGCGCGAGGACCGACTGGTTCGTGACCCAGCTGGCACCGAGGTCGCACTGGCCCACGACACAGCCGGCTGCGCCGCCGAGCCAGCCGAGGTAGCGCAGCGGCCACGGGGTGTCGAGGTCGAGCAGCCGGGTCCGCGCCTCGATGAGCGCTTCCTTGTTGGGCGCGGTGCTGGTCTTCAGGTCCTCGAGGGGATCCAGCGAGAGCTGGAGCAGCATGTAGACGATGAACGTCGCGCCGATGAGCACGACAGCCGAGGACAGCAGACGCCGTGCGATGAAGGACAGCATCGGTGCGGCGGACCGCAGGCGCTGGGAGAGCCCAGGGGCGGAGGTGGGCGGCGTTGTCGCCGACTGGACCTCGGCCCGGGTCGTCACGTGAGTGGCCATGGGGTGGGTGACCTTCGCAGAGGTGGTCTGATCGCGCGATTCTACGCGCGAGGGATTCCGAGCATGACATCGGGGGTACCGCGGCCGCTGAGCCGCGGTACCCCCGAACGTCCGTGCGGTGCTACGAGCGAGACACGGGGTCAGCTCGTGGCGGACTCCTCAGGCTCCGGCTCCTCGGAGGACGGGCCCTCGAGGGTGTCCTCCGCGCTGATCTCCCAGTCCCAGTAGTTCCAGAAGATGGTCGGCGACAGCGCGATCGTCGAGACGCCCTGCAGGACGTCACGCTTCGCGACGACACCCGGGAACTGGAAGATGTTGACGCCGAACGCGTCGGCGTTGAGCTGCTTCTCGATGTTCGTCGTCAGCTCCGTCTCCTTCTCCGGGTCCGTGTTCGTCGACATCTCCTTGTACCAGGCGTCGACCTTCTCGTTCGAGTAGCCGCCGTAGTTGTTCAGGCCGCCTGTGATGTAGTTCGCCTCGGAGTTCAGGGCGAACGTGTTGGTCGACTGCCAGCCGAAAAGCGCCGCGTCGTACGTGCCGGCGCCGAGCTCCGAGCCCCACTTGTCGTTGCCGTTGTCGATCACGTTGAAGCCGGCCTGCGTCGCCGAGGCGCGGATGAGCTCGAACTCGTTGGCGCGACGGACGTTCGACTTGCCGTAGAGGAAGCGCACGTCCACGGGGGTCGTGACGCCGGCCTCGGCGAGCAGCGCCTGGGCGCCCGGGATGTCGACCTCGGCCCACGCCTCGGAGCCGTTGCCCTCGACGACCTGGTCGTACGAGGGCGAGCCCGGGACGACGGTGAAGGAGTCACGCGTGACGGCGTCCTCCTGCAGCGGCTTGATGAGCTTCTCGATGATCTCCTGGCGCGGGATCGTCTTGAGGAACGCCTCGCGGACCTTGCGGGCCTTCTCGGCGTCGCCGCCGTAGGTCGCCGGGTCGAACGGGCCGCCGTTGTTGAACGTGAGGTCCACGTGCTCGTACGTGCCCTCGGCACCCGTCGTGTAGGTCACGCCCTCGATCGTGTCGAGCGTCGCGAGGACGTCGACCGAGGACTGCGGCGCGATGAGGTCGACCTCGCCGTTCTGGAGAGCGGTGACCGACGCCAGCGGGTCCTCGGTGTAGCGGAGCGTGATGCTCTGGACCTTGGGCTTGGGGCCCCACTCGTAGTCGTCGCGCGCCGTGACCGTGAGGTACTGGTTCTCGACGAAGTCCGTGAGGACGTAGGCGCCGGACGAGAGGTACATGCGCTCGTCCTCGGGCATCGAGGAGTAGTTGAAGCCGTTGTTCCACGTCTCCGACATGGGAGCGAGGGCTTCCTTGTCGTTGTCCGTGAACGCGTCGATGACGGCCTGCTTGGCCTCCTCGGCGTCCTCGATGCCGAGCGCGATGCCCCCGAGGGCGTGCGCGGCGACGGGCGGGATGTTGAACGAGACCTCCCAGTCGGAGCGCGGCTCGGAGTAGACGAGCGTGAGCGAGCGACCGTCGTCGCCGATCTCCGGGGTCTCCTTGACCAGGTTCATCGCGGGCGACGAGCTGTCGAAGTAGACCTCGCCGCCGGCGTCGACGGTGCCGTCCTCGGCGGTCTCGACCGCGTCGCCACCGACGGTGTCGAAGGTGTCGTTCTGCGCGCCCCAGTACATGAGCAGGTCAGCGGCGTCGACCGCGACGCCGTCCGACCAGGTCACGCCCTCGGCGACGGTGTACTTGACGGTGAACGGGTCCTCGGAGACGACCTCGTACGTGCCGACCTCTTCGTTCTTCGCGAGGTTCAGGTCCTCGTCGTAGTAGTTGAAGTACGAGCTCGTCAGGTAGATCACGTTGGCGTTCGCCGTCGCGTTGCCGTTCGCCGTGAGGTTGTTCTGCGAGCGGAAGGGCTCGTTCCAGCCGACGTTGACCGAGGTGTCCTCGACGATCTCGCTGGCTTCCGGGCCGGCGCACGCGCCGAGCACGAGCGCTCCGGTGGCCGCGACCGCGACCACGGCGCTCATTCGCCTGATCTTCACTGTTCCTCCTGAAAAGGTGGCGCACTCCTGCGGGGCGGGTGAGGGGGCGCCGTCGTTCCGGCTGGTGCCGTCCCGCCCGCGGGTCGTGCTGCCGTGGGATGTGGTCACGCTAACCAAGCGACTCACGACAAACGGGGCGCCGTTGCCCCGGACCCCCGATCGTTACCCGATTGATACTGGCCGGTAGTGTCCACTATACGAGACCAACGCCGCGGAAACATGGGAGAAACGTTCCGGACGCGCGCGTGAGACACCCGCGACCCCGCACCGGCCCGCGGTGTTCGCCCTGCTCAGTGGCCGGAGCACGGCCCCCAGTGTGATAGAGAACCCGGCACTTCGCGCGCGGTGCGCTCCCCCGCCGCCCCTTCGCGACGCCGCACGGGCCCCACGCAGCCCCCCGGCGCACCGCTCGCCGTGCCGGACGGGACGGACGTGGCTAGCGTCGCCGGGATGACTCCCGTGTCCCGCGCGGTCGACGCGCTCATCGGTCAGTACCAGGTCCGCCTCTCGCCCCGGAAGGGCTACTCGTGCGCGCACCGCGTGGCGCACGGCGGCGCGTCGTGCTCCGGCGCGGTGCGCGAGCTCGTCCGCGGCCGGGGCGTCGCGCGCGCGCTCGTGCCCACCGTGACGCGGTTCGTGGCGTGCTACCAGGCGGCCCGCCTCCTCATGGCCAGCGACGTCAGCGGCGTGTGCTGCTGCGGGCCGATCCCCATCCCGTTCCGCTTCTGACCTCAGCGTTCGCCGCGCCGCGTCTTCGGGACCGGTCCGCCCGCTCGGGTGGACAGCCGCCCAGGACCGGAGCATGGTGAGGACAGGCGGAGGCAGCCCGCCGCTGGATCCACGACGAGGTGGTGACCATGGCGCGACTCTCGGACGCCCCGATGTCACGGCGTCAGGTGCTCGGGCTCGGTGCGCTCGCGGCAGGGGCCGGCTTCGGGCTCAGCGCCTGCGGCTCCCCCGTGCCGCTCGCGTCCTCCGGGCCCGCTCTGGACGGCGAGTACACGGGCCCGCCCGTGCAGCTCGAGTACTGGAACGGGTTCACGGGCGGTGACGGGCCCGCGATGCGGGAGATCGTCGCGCGGTTCAACGAGAGCCAGGACCTCATCCGCGTCCGCATGAACGTCGTGCAGTGGGCGCAGTACTACCAGCGCGTCGTCGCCGCGGTGCACGCCGGCAAGGGCCCGGACATCGGCGCGATGCACGTCGAGCAGCTCGCGACCCAGGCCGCGCGGCAGACGATCGCCCCGCTCACGGAGATCGTCGACGAGCTCGGCGTGAGCGAGGAGGAGTACCCCACCGAGGTGTGGGAACGCGGGATGTACGCCGGGGAGCGGTACGGGATCCCGTTCGACGTCCACTCCCTCGCGTCGTACGCGAACCTCGACGTGCTCGAGTCCAACGGCGTCCGCGGCCTGCCCGAGGCCCGCCAGGACTTCGAGGCGAGCCTCGCGACCCTCGTCGGCGCCGGTGTCGAGAGCCCCTTCTGGGTGCCGAACCGGTGGCCCGCGCACCTCATCTTCCTGTCGCTGCTCTGGCAGTTCGGCGGTGAGCCCTACTCCGAGGACGGCAGCACCGCGACGTTCGACAGCGAGGCCGGCGTCGCGGCGCTGCAGTGGCTCGTGACCCAGATCCAGACGGGCGTGAGCCCCGAGAACGTCGCCCCGGACTCGCAGTACACCGCGTTCAAGAACGGCGAGGGCGCGTACACCTGGGACGGCATCTGGCAGATCAACGACCTGCTGACGACGGCGCCCGACCTGCGCTGGGGGCTGTCCCCCATCCCGACGATCGGCGAGCAGCCGGCCGTGTGGGCCAACTCGCACCAGCTCGTGATGTTCAAGAGCCGCGCCCCGGACGACAACCGGCTGCTCGCGACCAAGACCTTCATGCGCTACCTCGTCGAGAACTCCGAGATCTGGTCGCAGGCCGGGATGGTGCCGGCGCGCGCCGCGGCCCGGGAGAGCGAGGAGTTCCTCGCGAGCCCCCAGGCGCCCATCGCCGAGGCTGTGCCGACCATGCGGTTCCTGCCGTCGGTCGCCGCGATCGGCGAGGTCCAGGCGCAGACGCTCGAGGTCGGGCTCGCCAACGCGATCCTCGGCCGGCAGTCGCCGCAGGAGGCGCTCGCCGGCGCCGCGGCGCAGGCCAGCCAGCTCATGCAGTCCAACCTGCGGAAGTTCGAGGGGTGAGGGGGAGGTCATGGCCGACATCGCCGTAGGGCGCCGTCAGGGCGTCGCCGCACGGGCCACCACGGACACCGCAGCGCGCAGCGCGACCGCGAGCACCCACCAGCGGGACAACCGCGACGGGTGGCTCTTCCTCGCGCCCTACCTCGTGCTGTTCACGGTCTTCGTGCTCCTGCCGCTCGGCTGGGGCATCTGGATCAGCCTGCACGACTACGACTACACGCTCCCCGACAAGCCGTTCGTCGGGTTCGACAACTACGCCGGGCTGCTCACGGGCGACTCGGCGTTCGCGGCGACGTTCTGGCAGGCGATGCGCGGGACCGGGATCTTCACGCTCGCGTCCGTCCCGCTGCTGCTCGTCCTGCCGCTGCTCGTCGCGCTGATGATGAACCTGAAGTTCAAGGGGCGGAACTTCTTCCGGGCCATCTACTTCGCGCCGTACGTGCTCGGGGTCGCCGTCGTCGCGGTGCTGTGGCGCTACCTGCTCGACACCAACATCGGGCTCGTCAACCAGTACCTCGGGGCCGTCGGGCTCGACTCGACGATCCCGTGGCTCACGCAGCTCCCGTGGGGCTGGATCTCGCTCGTCGGCGTGACGGTCTGGTGGACCATCGGGTTCAACGCCGTCATCTACCTGGCGGCGCTCCAGGACATCTCCCCCGAGCTCTACGAGGCCGCGAAGATGGACGGCGCGAGCGCGCTCCAGCGGTTCCGCAACGTCACGCTCCCCGGCCTGCGGCCCGTGCTGCTCTTCGTCACGAGCGTCACGATCATCGCGAGCGTCAACATGTTCGGGCAGAGCTTCCTGATGACGCAGGGCGGCCCGGGCACCGAGACCCGCACCGCGATCTACCAGATCGCCGACACCGGCCTGACGAACTTCAACTCCGGCATGGCGTCGGCGATGTCGATGATCTTCACGGTGTTCCTGGCGATCGTCTCGATCCTCGTGTTCGTGCTGTTCCGCGAGCGCGAGGCCAAGCGCAGCACCACGACGGAAGGGGATGCGTGATGGCCGTCGCCGCAACCACCACCCGGCGGGACCGCCCCGTGCGGCCCGACTCGCGCAGCGGCAACGGCGCGACCCGGACGCTCGTCTACGTCGCGCTCGGCGTGCTGAGCCTGCTGTTCATCTCCCCGCTGATCTACATGGTGTCCACGTCGTTCAAGACGACCGCCGACGCCGCCGCGGCGAACCCCCAGTGGGTCCCCGCGGACCCGACCCTCCAGGCGTACGAGTCGGTGCTCACGACCGAGGGCACCCCCGTCCTGCGCTGGCTGCTCAACAGCCTCGGGTCGGCGACGCTCCAGACCCTGCTCGTGCTGGTCACCGCGTCGATGGCCGCGTACGCGCTCGCCCGGATCGACTTCACGGGCAAGCGCTGGATCTTCGGGCTCATCATCGCGACCCTCTTCGTGCCGCCCGTGATCCTGCTCATCCCGAACTACCTGATCGTCGGGCGGCTCGGCTGGCTCGACACGCTGCTCGCGGTCGTCGTGCCCGGCGCCGCCGGGGCCTTCGGGGTGTTCTTCCTGCGGCAGTTCTTCCTGAGCCTGCCCATGGAGCTCGAGGAGGCCGCGTTCATCGACGGCGCGACGCGCTGGCGCACGTTCCGGCAGATCATCCTGCCGCTGTCCCGCCCCGCGCTCGTGACGCTCGCGCTGCTGTCGTTCCTGACGAACTGGAACGACTTCCTGTGGCCCGTCTACGTGCTGTTCTCCCCCGAGAACCAGACGCTGCCCGCGGGCCTGTCGACGCTGCAGAACGCGAACGCCGTGCGCTACGACCTGCTCATGGCGGGTGCGGTCATCGCGAGCGTGCCCGTGCTGCTCATCTACATGGCGGCGCAGCGGTACGTCGTCGAGGGCGTCGGGCGCGCCGGGCTCAAGGGATGACGGCGGGCACGACCGGAGCTGCCGGGTCGCCCGGCGGGTCCGGGGCCTCGGGGGTGCCCGGGCCGGTGCGTGAGTACACCAACCCCGTGTGGGACGGCTACTTCGCGGACCCGTTCGTGCTGCGCGCCGGCGGCCGGTTCTGGGCGTTCGGGACCGGCGGCGGCGAGCACGCGCAGGAGCTGATCGGCCTCGTGTCCGACGACCTGGTCACCTGGGAGCCGCACGGTCCGGTGCTCGACCCCGCGACCGTGCCGGACGGCCGCCCGCACCACTGGGCGCCCGAGGTGATCGAGCACGAGGGGCAGTACGTCCTGTACTACTCGGCGGGGCTCTACGACACGGGGCACCGGATCCGCGCCGCCGTGTCCGACCACCCCGGCGGGCCCTACCGCGACCAGGGCGTCGACCTCACCGCGGGCGAGCCGTTCGCGATCGACCCGCACCCGTTCCGCGACGAGGACGGCACGCTCTACCTCTTCTACTGCGTCGACCGCCTCGAGGGCGAGCGGGTCGGCACGGTCGTCGTCGTCGACCGCCTCGTCAGCCCGACGCAGCTCGCGGGCGAGCCCCGACCCGTCGTGACGGCGTCGAGCGACTGGCAGCTCTTCCTCGCGGGGCGCTCGATGTACGACGCGGTGCACGACTGGTACACGTGCGAGGGCGCCTTCTGCGTCCGTCGCGGCGGGCGGTACTGGTGCCTGTACTCGGGCGGGAACTGGCAGAAGGAGAGCTACGGCGTCGCGGCGGCGTCGGCCCCGCACCCGCTCGGGCCGTGGACCGAGGAGCCCGGCGATCTGCCGACAGTCGTGCGGACCACCCCGCCGACGATCGGGCCGGGGCACGCGAGCGTCGTGACGGACGACGACGGTCAGGACTGGCTCGTCTACCACGCGTGGGACGTCGGCGGCGAGGCGCGGCGGATCTGCCTCGACCCGCTCGACTGGACGGCGTCCGGGCCGGTGTGCCGGGGGCCGAGCGCGGAGCCGCGACCCGCACCCGCGGTGCGCGACCTCGGCTGACGGCCGGCCCCTCGGTCCTCGGGGCCCGGCCGGGTCAGCGCCGGAAGCCGCCCTCGGTACTGAGCGTCTGGCCGACAACCCAGCGGCCGTCGTCGCTCGCGAGCCACGCGATGAGCCGCGCAGGGTCGTCGGGCTCGCCGGCGCTGCCGCCGGGGAAGGCGGCGTGCACCCCGGCGATCCCCGGGTCGGACGTGTCGTCGAGGTAGCCCGTGTTGACCGGTCCGGGGTTCACGGTGTTGAGCACGATGCCGCGCTCGGCGAGGTCGGCGGCCACCGACGCCGTGATGCCCGCGAGCGCCGCCTTGGACGTGGCGTAGGCGATCTGGCCGGACATGGGCCCGAGCAGCTGGCCGGACGTCAGCCAGACGACGCGGCCGCCCGGCCGCCCGTCGTGCTGTGCGGCGAACGCCTGGGTCGCGAGCAGCGTCGCGCGCGTGTTGACGTGCCAGTGCGCGTCCAGCAGCTCCGCGGAGACGTCCGCGAGGCGGCCGTCGCCCCCGCTGCGCGCGTGGTTGCAGACGAGCACGTCCAGGTGGCCGAACGCGCGCACGCCGGCGTCGACCAGGGCGGCGGGCGCGGCGGCATCCCCGAGGTCGAGGCTCACGTCGACGAGGCGCGCGCCGGGTGCGAGCCGCTCCCGCAGCTCCGCGAGCACGTCGGGCAGGTCGTCGCTCCCCCACGGCTGCGTGGCGTCGTGCGGCGCGAAGTGGTGCACGACGAGGTCCACGCCCATCGACGCGAGGCGCGCGGCGACCGCGAAGCCGATACCGCGCCGGCGGCTCACGCCGGTCACGACGGCCACCCGGCCGGACATGGGCAGGGACGGGGACGCGTCGTCGGGCACGTGGGTCACGAGCAGCAACCTACGGACGTCCGGCGAGCCCGTCGCGCACATATCCGCTGCGTGCACCGCCCCGCCGGACGCGCGCCGGGCTCACCGGGGCGGGTAGGGCTCCCCGGGCTGCTCGGCCGGCGGCGGCACCGGGGGTGCGTAGCCCGTCGTGGGCTGCTGCGGTGCCGGCGGGTACGCGGCGGGCGGGGGTGTGGGCGGCGCTGCGGGCGGCGGATAGGCGGCGGCCGGCGGCGGGGCGGCGGCGGGCGGGTACTCGGGTGCGGGCGGCGGCGGTGCCGCGGGCTGCGCGGGCGCGGCCGGGGCGGTCGTCCGCGCGCTCTTCCAGCCCTCGACGACGGCGCCGCCGAACCCCTTGAGGTCCGAGCCGAGCCGGCGTACCGACGTGCGCACCTGCGGGTCGTTGACGACCCCGTTCGTGCGGGACACGATCTGCTGGATCGCGTCGGTGAGAGGGTTCGTGCTCGCCATGAGTCAGCCTCCTGGTCCGGGTGCGACTCACCGTACCCCGCATACCGGCGCAAACCGACCCTCACCGGCGGCCACGAGCCGCGCGCAGCCGGGCGTGGGCACGCCGTGCGGCGTGCCGTCGGCGCCCGGTGGCAGGGTGATCCGCATGAGCACCCAGCCCGACCTCAAGGCCGACCTGCACCGGTACCTGCGCGAGGCGCGCGACTCCCTGCTCGCGAAGCTCGACGGCGTCTCGGAGTACGACGCGCGCCGCCCGCTGACCCCGACCGGGACCAACCTGCTCGGCCTCGTCAAGCACGTCGCGAGCGTGCAGCTCGGGTACCTCGGCGAGACGTTCGGCCGGCCGGCCGGCGAGCCGCTCCCGTGGGACGACGAGGACGCCGAGCCGAACGCGGATATGTGGGCCACCCCGCAGGAGTCCCGCGAGGAGCTCGTGGCGCTCTTCCGGCGCTCCGCCGCGCATGCCGACGCGACCGTCGACGCCCTCCCGGTCGACGCCGTCGGCCGCGTGCCGTGGTGGCCCGAGGACCGCAACGAGGTCACGCTGCACCGCGTCCTGGTGCACCTGACCGCCGAGGTCAGCCGGCACGCGGGCCACGCCGACATCGTGCGCGAGCTCGTCGACGGCTCCGTCGGCCTGCGCGCGCCGAACGACAACCTGCCTGACGTCGACGCCGCGTGGTGGTCGGCGTACCGCGAGCGGCTCGAGCGGGCGGCGCGCGAGGCGGCCGGCGTGGAGGCCTAGAGCCCGGCCCGGGGCCGGTCGCGGGCCCGGCTCGGGCGGACCCGCGCGGCTCCGCTCCGGGGGTCCTCGATCGGTCAGGATCGGAGAAGCCGCGCCACGGGCCCCCTGCCTAAGGTCGGGACGACGCACCGGCCCGACGAGGAGACCCCGATGAGCACCACGCAGAAGACCGCCGAGCCCACGACGACGGACGGCACGGACGGCGCGTTCACCGCCGAGGAGCGCGCGGCGATGAAGGAGCGCGCCCGCGAGGTCCGGTCGCAGGCCCGCAAGGGCTCGGCGAAGCCCGATCCCGAGACCGAGGTGCTCGCGAAGATCGCCGAGATGACGGGCTCGGACCGGACGCTCGCCGAGCGGGTGCACGCGCTGGTCCGCGAGGTCGCGCCGGACCTCGCGCCGCGGACCTGGTACGGCATGCCCGCCTACGTCAAGGACGGCAAGGTCCTGTGCTTCTTCCAGTCGGCCGAGAAGTTCGGGGCCCGGTACGCGACCCTGGGGTTCAACGACGTCGCCCGGCTCGACGACGCCGCGATGTGGCCGACGGCCTTCGCGCTGACCGGGCTGAGCGACGAGGTCGAGGCTCGCATCCGCGAGCTCGTCGCCCGCGCGGCCGGCTGACCTTCACACGTCGACGCGGGACCTCACCTCGTCGACGTCGGCGATCACGTCGCTCATGCCTTCGAGGCGGCGACCGCCCCCGGTGACCCAGGTGCGCTGAACCACGTCGGCAGGACGCCGCGCCGCTCGAGCTCGAAGATCGCGAGCTGCCGGCGCTGGTGCAGGTTGATCGAGTACGCGAACGTCCTGTCCAAGGTCTCGGCCTCGAACGCGCGAGCCGACTCGGCTCGGGCCTGGAGCTTCGCCTTGTCGGCGTCCACCTGCGCCCGCATCTCCTGGAAGGCGTCGCTGCCCGGCCACTGGTTCGCGAGACCGGTGAGACCCTCCGTGACGGACTCGAACAGGGCCGCGTGCTTCTGTGCGTCCGAGATCGACGTGATGGGCCCGCCGATGCGCTCGATCTCCTGTCGAACCCGCTCCGAGAGCGTGTCGATCAACGGTAGGAGCGCCAGCAGCGCGCTCGTGTCGAGCGTTGCGTACAGGCGTTCCACACTGACGAGATCCTCGGCCTGGGTCATGTCGCCGAGACTACGGCGCCCACGCCACGGTGGGCCGGGTCGGGACGGCGCCGGCGAGACGTCACCCGCCCGAAGCGGGGCACACCGGGAGGACCGACGAAGGTTCACCCGCTCGGCATCAGCTTCCCCGACGAGTCACGTTGCACCGCAGCACGCGCAGGTGGGCCGCCTCCGCGACCAGGATCGTGGCGACACGACGACGTCTGCTCACACGTTGAAGCGGAACTCCACGACGTCGCCGTCGGCCATGACGTAGTCCTTGCCCTCGATGCGGGCCTTGCCCGCAGCACGCGCGGCGGCGACGGACCCGGCGGCCACGAGGTCGTCGAACCCGATGACCTCGGCCTTGATGAACCCGCGCTGGAAGTCGGTGTGGATGACGCCCGCGGCCTGGGGCGCCGTCCAGCCGCGGTGGATCGTCCAGGCGCGCGACTCCTTGGGGCCGGCGGTGAGGTACGTCTGCAGGCCGAGGGTGTGGAAGCCGACGCGGGCGAGCTGGTCGAGGCCCGCCTCCTCCTGGCCGTTCTCGGCGAGCATCTCCTTGGCCTCGTCGGGCTCGAGCTCGACGAGCTCGGACTCGAACTTCGCGTCGAGGAAGATCGCGTCCGCGGGGGCGACGAGCGCGCGCAGCTCGGCCTGCATCGCCTCGTCGGCGAGACCCGCGTCGTCGGTGTTGAACACGTAGATGAACGGCTTGGCCGTCATGAGCTGGAGCTGGGCGAGCTGGTCGGGGTCGATGCCCGCCTTCGCGGCGCCCTGGAACAGCGTGTCGCCGGCCTCGAGCACAGCCTGCGCCTGCTGCGCCGCCTGGAGCAGGGCCGCCTCGGCCTTCTTGCCGCGGACCTCCTTCTCGAGGCGCGGGACCGCCTTCTCGAGGGTCTGCAGGTCCGCGAGGATCAGCTCGGTGTTGATCGTCTCGATGTCGTCTTTCGGGGACACCTTGCCGTCGACGTGCACGACGTCCGGGTCCGCGAACGCGCGCGTCACCTGGCAGATCGCCTCGGCCTCGCGGATGTTGGCGAGGAACTTGTTGCCGAGCCCCTCCCCCTCGCTCGCGCCCTTGACGATGCCGGCGATGTCGACGAACGACACCGTCGCGGGCAGGATCCGCTCGCTGCCGAAGATCTCCGCGAGCGTCTGCAGGCGCGGGTCCGGCAGGGGCACGACGCCGACGTTGGGCTCGATCGTCGCGAACGGGTAGTTCGCGGCGAGCACCTGGGCGCGCGTGAGGGCGTTGAAGAGGGTGGACTTGCCGACGTTGGGCAGGCCGACGATGCCGATGGTGAGTGCCACGACGCGCCATCCTACGGGGCGGCTCCCCGCGCGCGGTCCGGCTGCCGGTCCAGCCGCGGGTCCTGCGGCCGGTGGCGGCAGGTCAGCCGAAGGACACGAGCCGCTCGAGCAGCTCCGGGGCGCGCCGGTCGTACATCGACCCGCCGAGCCGGACGCCGAGCACCAGCACGAGCGCGCCGAGGCCGACCCCGACGACGAGCGCGAGCACGCCCAGGACCGTCGACCCCGTCACGACGCCCGCGACCGCGAGCCCCGTCGTCGGCAGCCCGAGGACGAAGACCGCGCCGGTCCCGAGCAGCTGGGCGAGCAGCCCCGCGCTCGCGCCGCCCTGCGCGGTCGAGAACGGGCTCTCCCCCGACTTGGGCACCTGGTAGACGAGGCGCGACGAGACCGCGCTCGCGACGCCGAGCGACGTCGCGAAGACCCCGAGCGACGCCCCGAGCACCGGCAGCGCGAGGGACCAGCGCCCGGTCAGCTGGAGCGAGACGAGCGCGAGCACGACCGTCACCGGGACGCCGAGCACGCCGGCCGCCCACGCGCGTCCGGCCCGGTCGACGCGGCCGTCGATCGGCGCGGCCACGTGCGTCCAGAACGGCGTGCCGTCGTACGCCACGTCCGCCGAGACCGTCCAGCCCATGAGGTAGCCGACGAGCGGGCCGAGCAGGAGCATGACCCAGCCGTCGCCCGCGCTGAACCAGAGGATCACCGGGAGCAGCGGCACGATCACGACGCCCGCGGCGTACCGCGAGTCGCGCAGCCAGTAGGTCAGGCAGCGTGCGGCGACCGCGCCCGTCGGCGTCGCCGGGAGCCGGCCGAAGAACCCGAGGCCGCGCGTGCGGCTGCGGGTCCGGCCGTCCTGCGGTCCGCGCACGAGGGCCGCGTCGAGCCCGCGCGACCAGGCGACGAGCAGCACGGCGAGGGTCCCCAGCGCGATGCCGAGCTTCGCGAGCCCGGCCGCCCAGTCGCCCTCGGCGGCGTCCGCGGTCAGCGCCCACGGCGCCCCGAACGGCGTCCAGCCGAGCACCCGGACGACGTCGGGCCAGATGTCCTCGGTGCCCGAGAGCCGCTCCTCGAGCACGCTGCCGATCGGCCCGATGAGCATGAAGGGCAGGAAGGCCGCGACGGCCGCGACCTCACGGAACCGGCGCCGCGTCACGAGCGGCGCCAGCACCGTGGTCGTGGTCCGGGAGCCGACGACGCACAGCGCGAGCCCGAGCAGCGCGCCGACGACCGCCGGCCCGAGCGCCTGCGGCTGGCGCCACCAGGTGCCGACGGTCCCGAGGGTGATGAGCGTCGTCGCGATGCCCGGGACACCGACGAGACCGACGACGCTCAGCCCGGCGATCATCGTGCGGCGCGGGAGCGGCAGGGTCGCGAACCGTGCCGGGTCGACCGTCGAGTCGACGCCGAACGCGACGAGCGGCACGACCCACCACCCGAAGACGAGCAGGCTGCCGCCGAGCACGAGCGCGAGGCGGACGACCTCGACGTCCTGGGTGCTCAGCGCGGCGAGCGCCACGAGGACCGCCGCGACGATGCCGAGCCCGTACAGCAGCCCCAGCACGAGCCCGACGACCTGCCACGCGCTGCGCCGTAGCCCGTTGCGGAGCAGGGTCAGCTTGAGGCGGACGAGGTGCGCAACCACGCGAGCCCCTCTCCCGTCGAGCGGCCGCCGACGAGCGCGACGAACCGGTCCTCGAGGCTCGAGCCCGCGCGCACGTCGTCGATCGTCCCCGCGGCGAGCACCTGGCCGCCCGCGATGATCGCGACGTGGTCGCACATGCGCTGCACGAGGTCCATGACGTGCGACGACACGACGACCGTGCCGCCCGAGGCCACGTACCCGGCGAGGATCTCGCGGATGTTCGCGGCGGAGACCGGGTCGACCGCCTCGAACGGCTCGTCGAGCACGAGCACGCGCGGGGCGTGCACGAGCGCGCACGCGAGGGCGATCTTCTTGGTCATGCCCGCGGAGTAGTCGACGACGAGCGTGTCGGCGTCGGCGCTCAGGTCGAGCGCGGTCAGGAGGTCGCCGACGCGCTGCGCGACCGTCGCGCGGTCCATCCCCCGCAGCAGCCCGGCGTACGTGATGAGCTGCGCGCCCGAGAGCCGGTCGAACAGCTTGACGCCGTCCGGCAGGACGCCCAGCAGGCTCTTGCCCCGGACGGGGTCGGCCCACAGGTCGTGGCCCTGCACGAGCACCTGCCCGAAGTCGGGCCGCAGCAGACCGGTGGCCATCGACAACGTCGTCGTCTTGCCCGCGCCGTTGGGGCCGACGAGCCCGTAGAACGACCCGGCCGGGACGCGGAGGTCGACGCCCGCGACGGCGATCTTCTCGCCGAAGCGCTTCCACAGGCCGCGGACCTCGAGCGCGGCGGGACGGCCGCCCGCGGAGGCGGGCACCGCGGCGGACGGGGTGTCGGGCGGCGTCTCGTCGGGCACGGGCGGCATCGCGCCAGGATAGTCCGGCCCGCTGACCTGCGGGCCCGCTCCGAGCGGCGACCTGCGGGTCGCGCGGACCGTGTCGGTGCGCTCTGGCATGGTGACCGCCATGGACCTCCTCCTCCCGGTCGCCGCGCTCCTCGTCGGGTGCCTCGTGGGCTGGCTCGCGTCGGCCGCGCGCTCCGCCGGGCGCCTGCGCGCCGCCGAGGTCGACGCGGTGCGCGCCCGCGCCCGGCTCGAGGCCGAGGGCGCCGCGCACGCGGAGCGGCTCGAGGCGATCGCGGCGGACCAGGCCCGCCAGGCCGAGCAGTTCCGCGCGCTCGCGGCGGACGCGCTCGCGGACAACAACGAGCACTTCCTGGCGCTCGCCGACCAGCGCCTCGCCGCGAGCCACCAGACGCAGGCGGGCGAGCTCGCGCAGCGCGAGCAGGCCGTCCGGGCGCTGGTCGAGCCGCTGAGCCGCACGCTCGACGCCGTGCGCTCCGAGCTGACGACCGCCGAGCGGGCGCGCGTCGAGGGGCACGCGTCGCTGCGCGAGCAGGTGCGGGCGATGCGCGAGCAGTCGGAGCTGCTGCGCACCGAGACCGCCCAGCTCGTGACGGCGCTCCGGTCGTCCCAGGTGCGCGGGCGCTGGGGCGAGATCCAGCTGCGCCGGGTCGTCGAGTCGGCCGGCATGCTCGCGCACGTCGACTTCGTCGAGCAGGCGCAGGTGCGCACCGACGACGGGCTCCTGCGCCCCGACATGGTCGTCCGGCTCGCCGGCGGCAAGCAGGTCGTCGTCGACGCCAAGGTCGCGTTCCTCGGCTTCCTCGACGCCTCGACGACGAGCGACGAGGCCGTGCGCGCCGACCGGCTCGCGGCGCACGCGCGCCACGTGCGCGCGCACGTCGACGACCTCGCCGGAAAGCGCTACTGGGACCAGTTCGCGCCCGCGCCGGAGTTCGTCGTGATGTTCGTGCCCGCCGAGTCCTTCCTGCACGCCGCGCTCGACGAGGACCCGACCATCGTCGAGTACGCGTTCGAGCGCAACGTCGTGATCGCGACCCCGATGACCCTGCTCGCGCTCCTGCGGACCGTCGCCTACGCCTGGCGGCAGGACGCGCTCGCGTCGAACGCGCAGGCGGTGCTGAGCCTCGGCAAGGAGCTGCACGGGCGGCTCGCGACGCTCGGCTCGCACCTCGCCCGGCTCGGCCGCTCGATCGACGCCGCCGCCGGCGCCTACAACCAGACCGTCTCCTCGCTCGAGACGCGCGTGCTCGTGAGCGCCCGGCGCTTCTCCGACCTGCACGTCGTCGACGCGGACCTCGAGACTCCCCCGGCGTCGAACCCGCGCCTGTCCGCGGTCAGCGCCCCGGAGCTCGTCGCGTTCGCGAGCGAGCACGCCGTTGCGCTCGACGACCTGGGCGGGGGCGGTCACGCGGCGTCCCACGGGTAGACGACGCGTCCCGTCGCCCGGCGGTCGCCGTCACGGGTGGCGGTCCAGCACCCGGGCTGCGGCGTCCAACCGGTGGGCAGCCCTCTCCCGCGGGCTCGGGGCGCGGCAAAGATGCCGGGATGACCGAAATGACGGACCACGGGATCCCGGTCGCCACAGGCAGCGCACGCGCGGGTGTCGTCAGCATCTACATGACGACCCTGCGACCGGACGAGCTCGACGCCTACCGGGTCGTGGCGTCCGACGACCACGGTGTCCGCGAGCCGTTCCGGTTGGAGGTCGACTCCGGGCTCACCTCGGTCGACCCGGAGCTGCTGGAGGTCGACGCGTTCGTGGAGTCCGCCGACGACCCGGTCGCCGAGCTGACCGGCTACTCCGCGGGCGCGTCGTTCGCCGACGCTGCCGCGGTGGACCTGGCCCGGTTGCGCGGGCCACAGCACACGGGCCTCGTCCTGGTGTACGACCACGACGCGCGCCGCGGCTCGGGCACACCGGACGGCTCCCCTCTCGCGCTCATCGGCGTGTACGCCTACGACTGGCGCGTCTGACCGGGGCACCTCCGCGGGCCCCGTCGGGCGTCAGCGCGGGCGGGCTGCCGTCGCCCGGCGGTCGACGAGGCGATCGGACGCCGCCCGGCAGACGAGCAGCACGGTGGCGAGCGCGCAGAGCGCGACACAGACCCAGAACACGCTCCGGTAGCCCGCCTGCGTGGCGACGAGCCCGAGCAGCACCCCCGCCGACATCTGCGCGACCGGGAAGGTCACCGAGTAGAGCGACGACACCGCGCCGGACCCGCCGGGGACCTCCTCCTGCACCATCACCAACGGGATCGTCGTGAAGACCGCCGTCCAGACGGCGTTGAGGACCTGCAGCGCGACGAGGGCCGCAGGCGAGTCCGCCAGCGGCACGAGGCTGAAGAACCCGACGGCGACGACCGCGGCCCCGATCGTGACGCGGAGCCTGCCGATCCGGTCGGCCACGCGCCCCACCAGGATCATCAGGGGGATCTCGATCGCCGCGCACAGCGCCGCCATCACGCCCACCAGGGTCGCGGACAGGCCCAGGTCCTGGGTGACGTAGAGCGCGACGTCGATGAGGTAGAGCTGGTCGGCCACGTTCACCGCGACGACCGCGGCGAGCAGGAGCCACGTCCGGCGCGGCACGGAGGTCAGCACGCGGCCCGGTCGGGGCCGACGGACGCCGTCAGGCACCGTCGCGGCCGACCGTTCGGACCGGACGCGCACGGCCGGGAACAGCCACCGGCTGAGCACGGCCGTCACGAGGAGCAGACCCGCGGCGCACGCATACATGGGACCGAAGCCGAACTGCGTCAGGAGCAGGAGACCGAGCGGCGGGCCGACGATCCACCCCGCGGAGAAGACGGACCTCACCGCGGAGCTGAACGGTGTGAGCTCGCGACCCGTGGTGTCCGCGAACTCCTTGACGTAGGCGAAGATCTGGGAGATGTAGGCCTCGTTGAGGCTCAGCAGCACCGCCCCGGTGACGAGCACCACGGCGTAGGTCGGGACGGTGCTGAAGACCAGTGCGGCGGCGGCACCCGCGAGCGCCGCCGCGGCGAGGACGATCCTCCTGTCGGCCAGGCGGTCCGAGGACCAGCCGACCACGAGGCTGACGGCGACGGCGGTGGCGGCGCACACGGTGACGTAGGTGCCGATGAGGCCCGGGCTCGCACCCACGGCGTCCGCGAGGAACAGGCTCGTCGTCGTCCCGAAGACCGCCATCGTGACGGCGTAGCCGCCGGTCACCATCCCCAGCGACGCCGCCGGCCGGTTCGACAGGCGCGTCGCCGTCGGAGGTGGGGTGCTGGTGCGCAGGGTGCTCATGGTGCTCCTCGACTGCCGTCCGGTCACAGGCGGCGGCAGCAGTGCGGGGACCTCGTCCGCCGCACGGGCCCGCGTCGCCATCCCCGTCGAGGGATCGAGCGCGAGCAGATCGAGAGCTCTCGGGGCGCCGCAGGGCGACTGAGGCAGCGGCGTGCGCTTCCGATCACTTCTCGTCGGGAACGCTATACGGTGCGGAAACCCGACCGATCACCCGGTATCTCCTGGGAGATGCAACGTCCACCCGAGCGTCGCCGCGCCCCGGGGCCGGCGCGCACACGGGGTCGCGCGGACGCGGACCTCGCGCCGGGGCGGGCCGACGTCAGATCGGCTGGACGCTCAGCTCGCGTCGCGCGCCGCGGCCCGGGTTGCCGCCGCTCTTCTTGAGCGTCGTCCGCAGCTCCTTGGGGAGCGAGAACATGAGGTCCTCGGTCGCCGTGCGGACCTCCTCGACGTCGCCGAAGCCGTGCGCCGCGAGCGCGTCGAGCACGTCGCGGACGAGGATCTCCGGGACCGACGCCCCCGAGGTCACGCCGACGGTGGTGACGCCCTCGAGCCACGCGGGGTCGATCTCCGCGGCCTTGTCGATCCGGTAGGACGAGCGGGCGCCTGCGTCGAGCGCGACCTCGACGAGCCGCACCGAGTTCGAGGAGTTCGCCGAGCCGACCGTGAGCACGAGGTCGCACGCCGGAGCGAGCTTCTTGACGGCGACCTGGCGGTTCTGCGTCGCGTAGCAGATGTCGTCGCTCGGCGGGTCCTGCAGGGTCGGGAAGCGCTCACGCAGCCGGCGGACGGTCTCCATCGTCTCGTCGACCGACAGCGTCGTCTGCGAGATCCACACGACCTTGTCGGGGTCGCGGACCGTGACCGAGTCCACGTCGTCGGGCGAGTTGACGACCTGGATGTGGTCCGGCGCCTCGCCGTACGTGCCCTCGACCTCCTCGTGGCCGTCGTGGCCGATGAGCAGGATGTCGTAGTCGTCGGACGCGAAGCGCACTGCTTCCTTGTGCACCTTCGTCACGAGCGGGCACGTCGCGTCGATGGTCTCGAGCGAGCGCGCGGCCGCCGCGGCGTGCACCGCGGGCGAGACGCCGTGCGCCGAGAAGACGACGCGCGCGCCGACCGGGACCTCGTCGGTCTCGTCGACGAAGATCGCGCCGCGGGCGGCGAGCGTCTCCACGACGTGCTTGTTGTGGACGATCTCCTTGCGGACGTACACCGGGGCGCCGTAGTGGTCGAGCGCCTTCTCGACGGCGACGACCGCGCGGTCCACGCCGGCGCAGTACCCGCGGGGCGCGGCGAGCAGGACCCGCTTGCGCGCGGGGGTCGCGGTATCGAGGTTCACGACCTCAGTCTAGGCAACGGCTCGTCCGCGCGGGCCGGCGCGGGTGCGTGGGGTGGGTCACCCCTCGGGCGGGAATGCGCAGGTCCTGCGGGGATGGCGTGTGGGGCGGCCTGCGACGGCCCGCCCGGGCGGGGCGGACGGCTCGTCGGGACGGTGCACCGGGACCCGCGGTCGGGCGCCCCGCGGCCGCAGGTCGTGTCCGCGGGTCGTGGCAGGGTGTGCGCGTGAGGTCGACGGGTGAGGCGCAGGACAGCGGACGCACGGGCGGAGCCGCGCCCTCGGGCGGTGCGGGCCCGGCGTCAGGTCCCGCGGCGGCGCGCCTGGCGGGGACGGGCTCGACAGCGCCTGCGGCCGCGGACCCCACGGACGCGACCGCACCCCGTCGCATGCCGCTCCGCGCGCTCGACACCACCGCCGAGCGCCCGTGGCCGGTCCGGCTGCTGTCCTCGAAGATCGCCGAGTACGTCGCGCGCATGGCGCCCGTCTGGATCGAGGGCCAGGTCGTCCAGCTCAACCGGCGCCCGGGCGCCGGCGTCGCGTTCCTCACGCTGCGCGACACGGACGTCGACATGTCGCTCCCGGTGTCGCTCAAGGTCGGCGTGCTCGCGGCGTCCGGGGCGGCCGTCGAGGAGGGCGCGCGGGTCGTCGTGCACGCCAAGCCCGAGTTCTGGACCAAGCGCGGGTCGCTGCAGATGCAGGCCGACGCCGTGCGGGCCGTGGGGGTCGGCGAGCTGCTCGCCCGGATCGAGCACCTCAAGGGCGTCCTCGCCGCGGAGGGGCTCTTCGACGCGCGCCGCAAGGTCCCGCTGCCGTTCCTGCCGCGCGTCGTCGGCCTCGTGTGCGGGCGGGAGTCCAAGGCGGAGCACGACGTCGTGGTCAACGCCCGGGCGCGGTGGCCCCAGGTCGAGTTCGAGATCCGCGAGGTCGCGGTCCAGGGCGTCGGTGCGGTCGCGCAGGTCAGCGCGGCGATCGCCGAGCTCGACGCGGACCCCCGGGTCGAGGTCATCGTGGTCGCGCGCGGCGGTGGCGCGGTCGAGGACCTGCTGCCGTTCAGCAACGAGGCGCTCGTGCGCGCGGCGGCCGCGTGCCGCACGCCGCTCGTCAGCGCGATCGGCCACGAGACCGACTGCCCCCTGCTCGACCTCGTGGCGGACTACCGCGCGTCGACGCCGACCGACGCCGCGAAGCACGTCGTGCCCGACGTCGGCGAGGAGCGTGCGCGCCTGACGCAGGCCCGCAGCCGCATGCGGGGGGCGCTCGTGCACCGGCTCACGCGCGAGCAGCACGGGCTCGACGCGCTGCGGAGCCGCCCGGTGCTGGCGGCACCGGTGCGGCTCGTCGAGACGCGCGAGCAGGACGTGCACCGCCTGCGCGACGGTGCGCGACGCGCGCTCGAGCAGGCGGTCGTGCGCGCCGGGGCCGACACCGCCCGGCTCGCCGCGCAGGTCCGGGCGCTCTCGCCGGCCGCGACGCTCGCCCGCGGCTACGCGGTGGTCCAGCGCGCCGACGGGGCGGTCGTCCGCGACCCGCAGGACGTCACGCAGGGCGAGGACCTGCGCGTCCGGGTCGCGCACGGCGAGATCCACGCGGCGGTCACGAGCGGCGACTGAGGGCACGGCGGGCTCCCGTCCGACGGTGCGCGGGGCCGGGTCCGCTCGGTCCCCCGCACCCGGACGCCCGCCCGTCGTGACCGTCCGCGCGCGAGGTGGGCGGGTGCTGGTTGACTTGACCTCGTGCCGAAGACGACCGAGCCCGCGCCCACACCCGCTGTGCCCCTCGACGACGCCCACGACCTGAGCTACGAGCAGGCGCGCGACGAGCTCGTCGCCGTCGTCGCCCGGCTCGAGGCCGGCGGGGCGACGCTCGAGGAGTCCCTCGTCCTCTGGGAGCGCGGCGAGGTGCTCGCCGCCCGCTGCCAGGAGTGGCTGGACGGCGCGCGCGAGCGCCTCGCGTCCGCCCGGGGCGACGACCCCGGCCCGGACGCCGAGCCGTCCGACGCCGCGACGACCGCGGGCGGTGCGCGATGAGTGCGGCGGGCGGGCGCGCGCTCGTCGTCGGCGAGGCCCTCGTCGACATCGTGCGGCGCACCGACGGCTCGGTCAGCGAGCACCCGGGCGGCAGCCCGGCGAACGTCGCGCTCGGGCTCGCGCGGCTCGGCCGGACCGCGGAGCTGCTCACGTGGCTCGGCGACGACGCGCACGGAGACCTCGTGCGCGCGCACCTCGAGGGTGACGGCGTGCGCGTCCTGCGCGGCGACCGGGTGCCGGCCGCGACCTCGACCGCGGCGGCGACGCTCGACACCGAGGGCGGCGCGACCTACGACTTCGAGCTCGAGTGGGACCTGCCCGCGACGTGGGACTCCTCCGACGAGACGGCGCCCGTCGTGGTGCACACCGGGTCGATCGCCGCGGTGCTGCCCCCGGGCGGCGAGGCCGTCGCCCGCCTGCTCGCGGAGCACCGCGCGACGTCGACCGTCACGTACGACCCCAACCTGCGCCCCGCGCTCATGGCCGCGCCCGCGGTCACGCTGCCGCTCGTCGAGGCGCTCGTCGCGCAGGCCGACGTGGTCAAGGTCAGCGACGAGGACCTGGCGTGGCTCATGCCGGGCGTCGCGCCCGCCGAGATCGCCGAGGACTGGGTCCGCCGCGGGCCGGCAGTCGTCGTCGTGACGCACGGCGGCGAGGGTGCGTTCGCGTGCACCGCGGCCGGCGACCGCCTCGCGATCGCCGCGGAGAACGTCGAGGTGGCGGACACCGTCGGCGCGGGCGACTCGTTCATGTCCGGGCTCATCGACGGCCTGTGGTCGGCCGGGCTGCTCGGCGCCGACCGCCGGGACGCGCTGCGCGCGATCGACGCGGCGACGCTCGAGCAGGTGCTCGTGCGGTGCGTGCGCATCGCCGCCATCACGGTCTCGCGCCCCGGCGCGAACCCCCCGACGTCCGCGGAGCTCGGCGAAGGCTGACACCGGCGGGTCCGCCCGCCGGAGCCGCTCCGGGCCCGGCGGGTGGGCGCTCGCTCACCGGGCCCGGTGGGTGGGCGCCCTCCGCCCCGCGCAGTCGGCGGGGAGGGCGCTCAGTCCTGCGCGTCGAGATCGTCGAGCTCGTCGAGCGTGAGCAGCACGAGCGAGGCGGTCCAGGCGAGCGGCGCGAGGTCCGCGGGACGGCCGTCCCACAGCACCTTCTCGGGCAGCGACCCGGCGTCGGTGCGGTGCGCGTCGAGCCAGTCGAGCCGGCTGCGGGCCTCGTCGACCCGGCCCGCGCCGGCGGCGGTCAGGGCGAACAGCGCGGTCTGCGGCGTCCACGAGATGCCGTCGGCCTTCCAGCCGACCCCGGGCGCCAGCCCGCCCGCCGGGCGCGCCATGCCCTCCGCCGCCTCGACCCACGCCGCGGTGACGTCGGGCGAGCCGGGCGCGAACGGCGGCATGAGGAACGCGACGGCGGCGTCCTTGACGTGGCCGCCGTCGTGCCGCGGGTACCCGAGCGGGGCGAACCGGGTCTCGACCGCGCGGCCGAGCAGCGCCTCGACCGACGCCGCGCGGGCCTCGAGCGCGGTCGCCCACGCCGGGCGGACGCCCACCGGTGTCGCGGCGACCGACTGCGCGAGCTCCTGCGCGGCCCGGGCGCCAAGCAGCATCGGGGCCACGACGCCGAGGGTCGTGCGCGTCTCGCGGACCTCCCAGTAGTCCGGGGAGGGGCGCGGCATCCCGCTCACGGGGTCGATCGCGCGCTCGATCGCCACGAGCGCGCGGGACAGGCTCC
>NZ_BJLR01000034.1 GCF_006538745.1 Cellulomonas cellasea
GGGACAGGCTCGGCGCGAGCGCCTCGAGCGTCGCCGCGCGTGCGTCCTCGTCGCCACCGTCGCCGCCGGCCTCGTCGGCCTCGTCGGCCTCGTCGGCCTCCGTGTCCCCGCCGTCCTTGCCGTCCTCGCCGTCCCCGTCGGCCTCGCCGTCCCCGTCGGCCTCGCCGTCCCCGGCCGCCGCGTACCACTCGGCGGCTGCCCACAGGTACCACGCGCCGCCGTCGAGCTGGGTCCCGCGCCCGTCGGGCACGCCGCTCTCGTCGGGCAGGTACCGGGCCTGGAACGTGCCGTCGGGCTCCTGGACGCGCGCGAGGTGACCGAGGATCGTCGCGGCGTCCTCGGGGTGGCCCGTGCGGGCGAGCGCCACGGCGACGAAGCTCGCGTCGCGCGGCCACGAGTAGAGCCACGCCGCGGTGGGGCCGGCGAGGACCGCGCCGTTGTCGAGCGTGAGCGTGTCGAGGTCGAGCAGCGCCTGCCGCGCCATGTCCGCGTACCGCTCCGGACCGGGCACGGTGCCGGCGGCGAGCCAGTCGCGCTGGGTGTCCGCGAGCGCCTCGAGCTCCCCGTGGCGCTCGGCGGCCTCGTGGGCGCCCTCGCCCGCGGCGCTCACGACCGCGGCGGTGACGTTGCTGCCCTCGAAGCGCTCGACCTGCTCGTGCGGGCCGACCGCGATCACGGCGTCGTCGACCGACAGCAGCGCCGCCTGGGTGCGCAGCGCGGGCTCCGCGTAGGGTCGCGGTCCGCCGACCGACGACGACGCGAGGAGCAGCGTGGCGGCCGTGATCACGGCGGGCACGGCGGCGCGTCGGAGTCGGCGGGCTGGCACCCCGGAACTCTAGTACGCGCACCCCGGGGCGCCGTGGGCCCTCACCCGGCCGGCGGCGCACGGTGACCGCTCCGCGGGCGGCCCGCGCGGGTCGCGCGACGACCTGTCAGCATGTGCTCCGTGACCCCCACCATCACCCCCGCAGAGGCCTGGACGCGGCTCCAGGAGGGCAACGAGCGGTTCGTGCGCGGCGAGATGCTGCACCCGTCGCAGGGCATCGACCGGCGCAGCGAGCTGAGCGTCGCGCAGGCGCCGTTCGCGGTCGTGTTCGGCTGCTCGGACAGCCGGGTCGCCGCCGAGATCATCTTCGACCAGGGGCTCGGCGACGTGTTCGTCGTGCGCACCGCAGGGCACGTGCTCGACACGACCGTCATCGGCTCGATCGAGTACGGCGTCAACGTGCTCGGGGCGTCGCTGGTGCTGGTGCTCGGGCACGACAGCTGCGGCGCGGTCGCCGCGGCGACGACGGCGCTGACGACCGGCGAGCTGCCCGACGGGTTCGTGCGCGCGATCGTCGACCGCGTGATCCCGAGCATCGTGAACATCGCGAGCGGCCCGGACGGGCGCACCTTCGCGTCGCTGTCGGCGGCCGAGCTGGGCCACGAGCACGTGCGGCACACCGTGCAGATGCTGCAGGGCTACTCGAAGTCGCTCGCCGAGGCGGTCGAGGAGGGCCGCTGCGCGATCCTCGGCGTCGAGTACACGCTCGCCGACGGCCGCGCGCAGGCCACGGAGTCGGTCGGACCCGTCGGGGTCTGACGCCCGGCTCGCCGCCGCCGGCTCGGCGAGGTCCCGTCGTCGACGGGTCCAGGGCGCGAGAAACCGTTCGCCCCGGTCCCGGGTCGGTGCCAGGGTCGACGCCGTGCCCCGACTCCCCCAGCGCGCCGGTCCCGGCGCCTTCGCGTCGCTGCAGGTCCCCGCGTACCGCGCGTGGTTCGCGAGCCAGGTCCTCTCGGCGTCCGGCATCGTCACGCAGTCGGTCGGCGCGGCGTGGCTCGTCCTCGAGCTCACCGGACGGGCGGTCGACCTCGCGCTGCTCTCCGCCGCGACCCTCCTGCCGGTGCTGCTCGCGGGTGCCTGGGCGGGCGGGCTCGCGGACCGCGTCGACCGCCGGCGCCTGCTCGTGGTCACGCAGTGCGCGTTCGTCGGGCTCGCGCTCGTCCTGACGGCGCTGAGCGCGTCCGGCGCCGCGCAGGTGTGGTCGCTCCTGCTCGTCAACGCGCTGAGCGGCGCGGTGAACGCCGTCGACGCCCCGACGCGCCAGGTGTACGTGATGGACCTCGTCGGGCGGGAGCGGCTCGCGAGCGCGGTCAGCCTCTACGAGGTGATCCTCAACGCCTCGCGCGTCGTCGGGCCGGCGGTGGGCGGGGTGCTGCTGACGCTCTCGGGACCGACCGCGTGCTTCGCGGCGAACGCGGCGTCGTACCTCGCGCCGCTGCTCGTGCTGTGGCGCTACCCGCCGGCCACGAGCGGCCCGGCCCCCGGCACCGCACCGCGCCGGCGCGGCGCCGCGCGCGAGGGCCTGCGGTACGTGTGGTCGACGCCGGTGCTGCGCTCGTGCGTGCTCGTGGCAGGCGCGACGGGGGTGCTGTTCAACGCCTCGGTGCTGTTCCCGCTGCTCGCGACGCGCGAGCTCGGCATGGACGGCGCGGGGTACGGGGCGCTGCTCGCGTGCTTCGGGCTGGGGGCGCTGCCCGGAGCGCTCGTCGCCGCGCGGCTCGGGCAGCCCACCGGCGCGGGGGTCCGGGTGCTCGCGCTCGCGACCGGTGTGGCGATGGCGCTGACCGGGTTCTCCCCGACGGCCGGTGTCGCCTTCGCCGCGATGGCCGTCACCGGGTTCGTATCGATCTGGTGCATCACCGCCGCGAACACGCTCGTGCAGCTGCGCGCGGCTCCCGAGCTGCGCGGCCGGACGCTCGGGGTGTGGACCATGGCGCTGCCGGGCCTCAACCCCGTCACCGGGATCGCGGCCGCGACGCTCGCCGACCACGCCGGGGCCCGGGCCGGCTTCGCGGCGGGCGGCGCGGCGATCGCGGTCGCGGCGCTCGCCGGGTGGCGCGCGCTCGGGCGGGACCGGGCGCCTGAGCCCGCGCCGGGGCCGGGGCCCGACGCCGTGGCGCAGGCCACGCCCGCGACGCGCTGACGCCCCCCGGGGCCCGATGAGAGGATGCGGGGCATGAGCAGCGACGTCGCTTCCGGGTCCGGTTTCCGCATCGAGCACGACACGATGGGTGAGGTGCGTGTCCCGGCGGACGCGCTGTACCGCGCGCAGACGCAGCGCGCGGTCGAGAACTTCCCGATCTCGGGGACGCGGCTCGAGCGCAGCCACATCGAGGCCCTGGCCCGCATCAAGAAGGCCGCGGCGCGTGCGAACGCCGAGCTCGGCGTCCTCGAGCAGGACGTGGCCGACGCGATCGTCGCCGCGGCCGACGAGGTCGCTTCCGGCGCACACGACGCCCACTTCCCCGTCGACGTGTTCCAGACCGGGTCCGGCACGTCGTCGAACATGAACACCAACGAGGTCGTCGCGACGCTCGCCAGCACGCGGCTCGGGCGCCCGGTGCACCCCAACGACCACGTCAACGCGTCGCAGTCGTCCAACGACGTGTTCCCGACGTCGGTGCACGTCGCCGCGACGGCGGGCGTCGTCGGCACGCTCGTCCCGGCGCTCGCGCACCTCGCGGAGGCGCTCGAGGCCAAGGCCACGCAGTTCGCGGGCGTCGTGAAGTCGGGGCGCACGCACCTCATGGACGCGACGCCCGTCACGCTCGGCCAGGAGTTCGGCGGGTACGCCGCCGCGGTCCGCTACGGCATCGAGCGCCTCGAGGCGGCGCTCCCCCGGGCCGCCGAGGTCCCGCTCGGCGGCACCGCGGTCGGCACCGGCATCAACACCCCGGCCGGGTTCCCGCAGCGGGTCATCGCGCTGCTCGTCGAGGACACCGGGCTGCCGCTGACCGAGGCGCGCGACCACTTCGAGGCGCAGAGCGCGCGTGACGGGCTCGTCGAGCTCTCGGGCGCGCTGCGCACGATCGCGGTGAGCCTGACGAAGATCTGCAACGACCTGCGCTGGATGGGCTCGGGCCCCAACACCGGCCTCGGCGAGATCGCGATCCCCGACCTGCAGCCCGGGTCGTCGATCATGCCCGGCAAGGTCAACCCGGTCATCCCGGAGGCGGTGCTCATGGTCGCCGCGCGCGTCATCGGCAACGACGCCACGGTCGCGTGGGCCGGCGCGAGCGGCGCGTTCGAGCTCAACGTGCAGATCCCCGTGATCGCGCTCGGGGTGCTCGAGTCGATCCGGCTGCTCGCGAACGCCTCGACGGTGCTCGCGGACCGCACGGTGGCGGGCATCGAGGCCAACGAGGAGCGGGCGCGCGCGTTCGCGGAGTCCTCGCCGTCGATCGTGACGCCGCTCAACCGGGTCATCGGGTACGAGGCGGCGGCGAAGATCGCGAAGCACTCGGTGAAGAAGGGGCTGACGGTCCGCGAGGCGGTCGTCGACCTGGGCTACGTCGAGCGCGGCGAGGTCACCGAGGAGCAGCTCGACCAGGCCCTCGACGTGCTGAGCATGACCCGGCCGCCGCAGGCCTGACGCCGTCGGGAGGCCGGCCGGGAACGACTCCGGGACGGCTCCGGGACCACGCAGGACGACGCCCGGTCCGGCGCGCACGCGCGTGCCGGACCGGGCGTCGTGCGTCCGCGGTCGAGGACGCGCCGACCCTCCGCGACACCCCTCCGCGGTCCGTTCCGGAAAAGGTTGAGTCCCGCTCGTCACGGTTCCGTCGCGATCCGAGTGCCCAGGTCACGGCCCCGTAACGATCGTCACACCATTGCGTGCAACCGCTCCCACACGGTCCCGGAGCCGCACTACGTTCGACGGACCGCGCAGCACCCTGCGGGGTGTGCGGGGGGGACGACGACGAGGTCGAGGGGGAACTGTGGGCTGGACGATGCGGCTGCTCGCGCACCGGGCGCTGACGCAGGCGTCGCTGCTGGTGACGGTGCTCGCCGTCGCCGTGCTGGGCTCCGGCCTGCTCGGGACGTTCGGGCTGCTGCTCACCGAGAGCGAGGCGCGGTCGCTGCAGACGGCGCTCAGCCGCGAGCCCGCCACCGCGACCGACGTGGACGTCGAGGTCACGCCCGGCGTGAAGGCGCCCCTGCAGTCGATCGAGGCCGCCGAGGGCGTGCTCGCGACCGTCACCGAGGACGTGCCGACCACCTACGACCGCTGGCTGACGTCGGTGCCCTACCGGATCCCCGCCGGTGACCTGAACCCGGTGCCGCTCGGCTACGTCGCCGCCCAGCCCGCGATGGAGGACCGGTCGAGGCTGGTCGCCGGCCGGTGGCCCGCGGCGGCCGCGGACGGCGACGGGCGGATCGAGCTCGCGGTCCCGGTGACCGCCGCGGACACCTTCGGGTGGACCCCCGGCAGCGCCGTCCCGCTCACGAGCTCGGCGTCGCGCGACGTCGTCGACACCGTCGTCGTGGGCGTGTACGAGCGCACGGGTCCGCTCGCGCTGTGGGAACGCGACCTGCTCGACGGCGCGCTCGTCGACCGGAACTTCCCCGTCCCGGGGTCGTTCGGCTTCGTGAAGACGACCGCCTACGGCCCGTTCGTCGCCGCGCCCGAGGTCCTCACCGACCAGGTCGTCGAGACGCAGTCGGCGCGCCTGGTCGCCCACCCCCGGCTCGGGGAGGCGACCCCGGCGACGCTCGCGGAGATCCCGCAGCGCGTCGAGGACGCCCGCCCCGCCCTGATCGCCGCGCTCTCCGACGTCGCGCTCGGCGGCTACGTCGTGACCGAGCTCGCGACGACCGTCGACGGCGCGCGCACGCAGCTCGCGGTCACCCGCGTCGGTCTCGCGGTGCTCGGCCTCATGCTCGCGGTGCTGGCGGTGACCGTGCTGCTCATCGCCGCCCGGCTGCTCGCGGAGCGACGCGCCGCCGAGCGCACGCTCCTGACGTCCCGCGGCGCGTCGGCGGGCCAGCTCGTGCGCTTCGCCGGGCTCGAGGCGCTCGCCATCGCGGCGCTCACCGCGGCGCTCGCGCCATTCGTCGCGCGGGCGCTGTACCGCACGGTGGTCGCCCAGCCCGTGCTCGCGGCGGCCGGGCTGGACCACGACCCCGGGCTGCCTCCGCACCTGCTCGTCACGTGCGCCGCGGCCGCCGCCCTCTTCGCCGCCGTGCTGCTCGCCCCGCTCCTGCGCCGCGCGACGAGCGTGGTCGACGACGAGCAGCAGCTCGTGCGTCAGGAGGGCCGCGGCTCGTTCGCGCGCTCGGGCCTCGACCTCGCGCTCGTCGCGCTCGCCGGCGTCGCGTTCTGGCAGCTGCGCGTGTACCGGTCGCCGGTCGTCGAGGGCGGGGGGATCGACCCCGTGCTCGTCGCCGGACCGGCGCTGTTCCTGCTGGCCGGCGGTGCCCTCACGCTCCGCGTGGCCCCGCTGGTGGCGCGCGGCGTCGAGCGGCTCGCGCGACGCAGCCGCTCCCTCGTCCTGCCGCTCGCCGCGTGGGAGGTCTCCCGCCGGCCGGCACGTGCCTCGGGCGCCGTCCTGCTGCTGACGCTCGCGGTCGCCGTGAGCTCGTTCTCGCAGTCCTTCCTCGCGACCTGGCGGGTGTCGCAGGCCGACCAGGCCGAGCTGCGGGTCGGCACCGACGTGCGCGTCGACGGGCTCGCCGGGACGCCGTTCGACCAGTCCGTGACCGTCGGCGCGCTGCCCGGAACGACGGCGGTCAGCCCGGTGACGTCCCGGTCCGTGAAGATCGGGCGGCCCGTGACCGACAGCCAGCTCCCGTCCACCAACAAGAGCATCGACCTGCTCGCCGTCGACACCGTGGGCGGCTCCGCGGTGCTGCGCGGGCGGTCGGCGCACCCCGGGGGGTGGCCCGGCGAGGTCGAGCGGCTCGCACCCGGGGACGCGGTCCGGGGACCGGTGCTGCCCGGCACGCCCGAGCAGGTCGACCTCACGCTCGCCGCGTCCGTGGCGCCCGCGCTGCCCGGCACCCAGGTGCTCGTCACCGTGACGCTGCAGGACGCGCACGGCGCGCGCGTGTCCTACGAGCTCGACCCGTTCCCGGCGGACGGCACCCCCGCGCAGCAGACCGTGACCGTCGCGGCGGCCGGCGCTCGCCTCGCGACCCCGCTGAGGGTCGTGTCCCTCGTCGGTCAGGTCTACCTGCCCGCGGAGGCGGTCGTCGCGCTGGGCGGCTCCCTGCCCGTCGCCCCGCCCAACGGCTCCTCGCCGCTGGTCTTCTGGGACCTCGAGGTCGCCGACCTGCGCGCGCGCACCGGTGGCATCGTCTCGGAGCCCGTCGCGTTCGTCGCCGACGAGTGGTCCGGACGATCGCTGCCCAACTCCTGGGGCATCGTGACGCCGGTCGACCTCACGGCGGGGGACGCCGGTGCGCTGAGCGTGACCGGGACCCTCCCGCTCGACGACATGATCGAGGGCGGCCGCGGCTTCTCCGTCACGGCGTTCGAGGCCCCGGAGCACGTCCCGGTGATCGCGTCCGACGAGATGCTCGACCTCCTCGAGTCCGAGGTCGGCAACGAGGCGCTGCTCGCGTTCGGGGCCGTCACCGTGCCGGTGCGCCTGGTCGCGGCGGTCCCGCACCTGCCCGGCAGCCCGGCGCGCCCGGCCGCGCTCGCGGACCACGACACCCTGTGGCGCGCGCTCGCCGGCATCGGGCTGACGGACCCGTTGATCGACGAGTGGTGGGCGGCGGTGCCCGACGACGGACTGGCTCCGGCCCTCGCGGCCGTGCGCGACCGGGACGACGGGACGATCGAGAGCCGGGTCGAGGTCCGCGACCTGCTCACCGACGGCCCGCTGCGGGTCGGCATGCAGGCCGCGCTCTGGATCGTGACCATCGCCGCGGTCGCGCTCGCGATCGCCGGCTTCCTGATGAGCGCGACCGTCTCGGTGCGGCTGCGCCGGCTCGAGCTCGCGCGGCTCCAGGCGCTCGGGGCCTCGCGCGGTGGCCTCGTCCGGGCGGTCCTCGCCGAGCACGGGCTGCTCGCTCTCCTCGGCAGCGCGGCCGGGCTCCTGCTCGGTCTGCTGCTCGGTCACCTGGTGGCCCCGCTGCTCACGGTCGCCGCCGACGGCCGTCGTCCCGTCCCCCCGGTCCTCGTGCAGTGGCCGTGGGCCGACGAGGCCGCGCTCCTCCTGTCCCTGCTCGCCGCCATCGCCATCACCGTCGGGGTGACCACCATGACCCTCCTGCGCCGTGCGTCCGCCGAGCTCCTCCGGCTCGGGGACGACCGATGAGGGCGCCGCGCGTGCTGCCCCTCGTGGCCGGCTCGCCGCTGCTCGCGTGGCGTCGCGCGGTGGCCGACCGCGGGCTCGTCGCCGTGTGCCTCGCGCTCGTCGCCGTGACCGCGTTCCTCGCGCTCGCCGGCCCCCGCTACCTCGTGGAGTCCGCCGACCGCGGCGTGCGCCAGGCCGTGACCGAGGCGGGCAGCCGCAGCGACGTGCTCGCCGAGCTGCCGCCCGCGATGGGCACGGTGCGGGAGACCGTGCGAGACCCGCGGCTGGCCGACAAGCTCGAGTCCGCCGCGAACGACCTGCGCGCGGTGCTGCCCGACGAGCTGCGGGCCGCGGTGCAGGAGCCCGTGCTCTCGTTCCACAGCATGGACCTGAAGCTGGCCGCCCCGCCCGAGACAGGCCTGTGGGCGCTGCGCCTGGGGTGGGTGTGGAGCGAGCGCTCCGCCGGGGTCCGCTGGGTCGAGGGCGCCGAGCCCGGCGCCTCGCCGGACGTGCGCGCCGAGTACGCCGCCGAGCGCGAGGCCGCGGGCTACGACACGCCCGTGGAGCTCCGCCCGCAGCGCGTCGAGGTCGGGGTCACGCGCGCCACGGCCGAGGTGCTCGGCGTGTCCGTCGGGTCCGAGATCGGCCTCGCGGGTGCGCTGCGCGACGAGGCCGTGGCGGTCGTGACGGGCATCTTCGAGCCGGTCGACGCGGCCGAGGACACCTGGGCCGGCGCCCCGGAGCTCCTCGAACCCGTCGTCCGGCAGGCCAAGCGCGGCGACCACACGATCGCGGGCCTCTTCCTGTCCCGCGAGTCGGTCCCGGACGCCCGTTCGGCGCTGCCGGCCTCGGGCCACCGCACGGTCGTCCGGCTCGCCGTCGACGTCCCGGCGCTCACCGCGGCCCGGGCGGGCGCGGTCGCGGACGACGTCGCGTCGATCACGGCGAACCCGGACCAGCTGGCCCTCTCGGGCGGGCGCACCCTGGCCGTGTCGACCGAGCTCGACGAGGTGCTCGGCGAGTTCGCGACACGGCTGCGCGGCGTGACCGCCCAGGCGTCGCTGCTCCTCGTCGGCATCGTCACCGTCGCCGGCCTCGCCCTCGTGCTCGCGGCGCGCCTGCTCGTGACCCGGCGCCGCACGCTGCTCGAGGCCGAGCGGGCCCGCGGCGCGTCGGTCGCGTCGGTGGCGCTGCGCCTCCTGCTCGAGTCGGTGCCGGTCACGCTCCTCGGCCTGGTCCTCGGCCTGGTCGCCGCGCTGCTCGCGACGCCCGGCCCCACAGCCGTCGTGTGGGCCCCCGCGATCGCCGTCGCGGTCGTGGCGGTCCTCGCGACGCCCGTCCTGGGGGCCGCGCTCGTGGCCCGCGCCTGGACCGGGCGCCAGCTGCCCGCGAACCGCCAGGACCGCGAGCGCGTCCTCGGCCGGCGGCGCGCGCAGCGCAGGACGGCCGAGGTCACGGTCGTGGTGCTCGCGGCCGGCGCGGCGTCGGCGGTGCGCGGACGCGGGCTGCTGCAGACGCAGACGTCCGGCGTGGACCTGCTGCTCGCCGCGACCCCGGCGCTCCTCGCGGCGGGCGCGACGATCCTCGTCCTGCGGGCGTTCCCGGTCGTGCTCGGTGCCGTCGGTCGGCTGGCGGCACGGCGCAGGGGGCTCGTGGGCGTCGTGGCGGCAGCTCGCGCGGCGCAGGCCGCCGGGCTCGGCGTCCCGCTGCTCTCGCTCACCGTCGCGCTCGCGCTGGTCGTGTTCGCGGGCCTCACCGGGGCGACCGTCGGCGTCGGGCAGGAGCGGGCGTCGATCGAGCAGGTCGGGGCGGACGTCCTCGTCGAGGGCGGGGTGACGCGCGAGCTCGCGGACGAGGTGCTCCGGCAGGACGGCGTGGACTCCGCCGCGCTGGGCACGGCGATCGGCGCGCGCCGGCTCAACGGCGACGGCGGCGAGGTCGTCACGCTCGTCCTGCTCGAGGCGGCGGAGTACGAGCGGATCCGCACGGCCGTGGACCCGCGGTACGGCGGCGAGCTGGACGGGCTCGACGGGGCCGGGCCCGACGGTCCGCGCGCGCTCGTCAGCCCGTCGCTGCGTGCCGAGACCGACGTCGCCGGGGCCCGGGTCTACGACGGCGAGCAGCGCGTGGTGCTCGACGTCGTGGGGGACACGACGATGGCGTTCGGGACGGAGCCGGTGGTCGTGGCGGACCTCGGCACCTACACCGCGGCGACCGAGGTCCCGCTCGAGCAGGACATGCTGTGGGTCTCCGGACCGGGCGCTCCCGCCGCCGTCGAGCGCGCGATCGCCGAGGTCGAGGCCGTCGACCTCGACGTCACCGTGCGCGCCGACCGGCTCGCCGCGGAGCGGTCCTCCGCGCTCGTCCGCGCGCTGCAGCAGCTGCTGCTCCTCACGAGCCTCGTGCTCGCGCTGTTCGCGGCCGTGACGCTCGTCCTCACCGTCGTGGCGACCGCCCCCGAGCGCGGGCGCACGCTCTCGGCGCTGCGCACCCTCGGGCTCGACCCGCGCGGCGCACGGCTCGTCACGCTCGGCGAGCTCAGCCCGCTCGTCGTCGCGGCGGTGCTCGCCGGCGTGCTCATCGGGGTCGCGGTGCCCGTCGTGCTGACGAGCGCGCTCGGGCTGCGTCGGGTCACCGGCGAGCTCGGCACGACCGAGCTCGTGGTCACGCCGCTGCCCTTCGCCCTCGCGGTCGGTGTCGCGGTGCTCGCGCTCCTCGTCAGCGTCGTCGCCGAGGCCGCGGTGCGGCGGCGCGACCGGCTCGGCGACGTGCTGCGGGTCGGTGACCGGTGAGCGGCGCGCGCGCCGACCGGGCGCTCCCCCACCGCCACGGGCCGCCCGGCGGCCCCGCCCCGACACCCGTCCCGCCCACCGTCCGAGGAGCAGCCCGGTGACCACGACGCAGACCCCGCAACAGTCGCTCGCGACCCTCGAGGACCGGGCCCGCGCGCGCCCCGGCGCGTACGGCGAGCACGCGCTCATCGCGTGCGACAACCTCGTCCGGATCTACCAGTCCGAGGGCATCGAGGTGCAGGCCCTGCAGGGCCTCGACCTGCTCGTGGACCCCGGCGAGGAGATCGCGATCGTCGGGGCGTCGGGCTCCGGGAAGTCGACGCTCCTGTCCGTCCTGTCCGGGCTCGACGTGCCGACCGCCGGGCGCGTGCGCGTCGGACCGTGGGACCTCATGGGCATGTCGGCGCGCGAGCGCGTCGAGTACCGGCGGAGCATGGTCGGCTTCGTCTGGCAGCAGACGGGGCGCAACCTCGTGCCGTACCTGTCGGCGACCGAGAACGTGGCGCTCCCCCAGGCCCTCGCCGGCGTCCGGTCGGCCGCCCGGCGGCAGCGCGCGGTCGAGCTCCTCGATGCGCTCGGCGTCGGCTACTGCGCGGACCGGCGCCCCGGCCAGCTCTCGGGCGGCGAGCAGCAGCGCGTGGCGATCGGGGTCGCGCTCGCGAACTCCCCGCAGGTGCTGTTCGCCGACGAGCCGACGGGCGAGCTCGACAGCGCGACCTCGGTCGAGGTCTTCGACACCCTGCGCGCGGCGAACCGGGAGCTCGGGGTCACGGTCGTGATCGTCACGCACGACTCGAGCGTGAGCGAGCACGTCCAGCGCACCGTCGAGATCCGCGACGGCCGGACGTCCTCGGAGGTGCTGCGGCGGACGCACACCGACGAGCACGGCGCCGAGCAGGTCGTCGCCGAGGAGTACGCGGTGCTCGACCGCGCCGGACGCGTCCAGCTGCCGGCGGACTACCGCGAGGCGCTCGAGCTCTCGGGCCGCGTCCGGCTCGCGCTCGAGACCCGGCACGTCGAGGTGTGGCCCGACCGGCCGCGCCCCGGGCGGCACAGCAGCACGCCGGCCGACGGCACCCCGCAGAACCGCCAGGAGGAGTCATGACCGGCACGCCCGTCACACGGACCGCACCGGGGTCCGCCGCGCTCGGGGGCGCCGTCGCCCCGATGGTCGTCGTCGAGCACGTCAGCCGCACGTACGGCTCGGGCGCTGCCGCGGTGCACGCGACCCGCGACGTGTCGTTCACCGTGCAGCCGGGCGAGCTCGTCGCGCTCGTGGGCCGCTCCGGCTCGGGCAAGACGACGCTGCTCAACATCATCGGCGGCCTCGACCGGCCCGACGAGGGCCGCGTCGTCGTCGACGGCCGCGAGGTGTCGAGCCTCGACGAGCGCGGCCTCGTCGAGCTGCGGCGCGACGTCGTGTCGTTCGTGTTCCAGACGTTCGGGCTCGTGCCGGTGCTGTCCGCGGCCGAGAACGTGGGCGTCCCGCTGCGCCTGCGCGCGGTCCCGACGGCCGTCCGCGAGGCGCGCGTCGAGCTGCTGCTCGACCTCGTCGGGCTCGGCGCCCACACGCGGCAGCGGCCGGGCGAGCTCTCGGGCGGTCAGCAGCAGCGCGTGGGCCTCGCGCGGGCGCTCGCGAACTCCCCGCGGCTGCTCATCGCCGACGAGCCGACCGGCCAGCTCGACACCGAGACCGGCCTGGCGATCATGGCGCTGCTGCGGGCGGTCGTGCAGGCGGAGGGCATGACGGCGATCGTCTCGACGCACGACCCGCTGATGATCCAGCTCGCGGACCGCGTGGTGCGGCTCGCGGACGGGCGGCTCGTCGAGGGCTGACGGGTCGGACGGACCCACCCGCAGGCCCTGCGGCAGGACCGTCCGCGGTCGCAGGGGTGCGGTCCCGGTGCAGGGGACCGGGGCCGCACCCCTGTGGTCGCGGACGTCAGATCTCGATGCCCTCGAACAGCTCGGTCACGAGCGCCGCGACGGGCGAGCGCTCGGAGCGCGTCAGCGTCACGTGCCCGAACAGCGGGTGGCCCTTGAGCGCCTCGATGACCGCGGCGATGCCGTCGTGCCGCCCGACGCGCAGGTTGTCACGCTGCGCGACGTCGTGCGTGAGGACGACGCGCGAGCTCTGCCCGATGCGCGAGAGCACCGTGAGCAGCACGTTCCGCTCGAGCGACTGGGCCTCGTCGACGATCACAAACGCGTCGTGCAGCGAGCGGCCCCGGATGTGCGTGAGCGGCAGCACCTCGAGCAGGTCGCGGTCGAGGACCTCCTCGACGACCTCCTTGCTGACGACCGCGCTCAGCGTGTCGAAGACCGCCTGCGCCCAGGGGTTCATCTTCTCGGACTCTCCCCCGGGCAGGTAACCGAGGTCCTGGCCGCCGACCGCGTACAGCGGGCGGAACACCATGACCTTGCGGTGCTGGCGGCGCTCCAGGACCGCCTCGAGCCCGGCGCACAGCGCGAGCGCCGACTTGCCCGTCCCGGCGCGCCCGCCGAGCGAGACGATCCCGATCTCCTCGTCGAGCAGCAGGTCGATCGCGACGCGCTGCTCGGCGCTGCGCCCGTGCAGGCCGAAGACGTCCTGGTCGCCGCGCACGAGCTGGACGTGCTTGTCCGCGGTCACCCGCCCGAGCGCCGACCCCCGCGGGCTGTGCAGGACGAGCCCGGTGTGGCACGGCAGGTCGCGGGCCGCCGCACCGCGTGCGCTCGTCGCCGCCGCCTCGACGCCGCCCGCCTCGAGGTCCTGGTCGAGGTCGGCGAGCGCGAACGACTCGTGCTCCCACAGCCGCGCCATCTGCTGCTCGGAGATGTCGAGCGTGTCCATCCCGGTCCAGCCGGAGTCGACCGCGAGCTCCGCGCGGTACTCCTCGGCGCGCAGCCCCACCGCGGACGCCTTGACGCGCATCGGCAGGTCCTTCGAGACCACCGTGACGTCCTTGCCCTCGGCCGCGAGGTTCGCCGCGACGGCGAGGATCCGCGTGTCGTTGTCGCCGAGCCGGAACCCGGCGGGCAGCACGCTCACGTCCGCGTGGTTGAGCTCGACCCGCAGCGTCCCGCCCGCCGGCCCGAGCGGGATGGGGTGGTCGAGCCCGCCGTGCGCGACGCGCAGGTCGTCGAGGAGCCGGAGCGCCGACCGGGCGAAGTACCCGAGCTCGGCGTGGTGCCGCTTCGCCTCGAGCTCCGTGATGACGACGATCGGGAGGACGACGTCGTGCTCCGCGAAGCGGTAGACGGCCTTGGGGTCGGAGAGCAGGACCGACGTGTCGAGGACGTGCGTCCGCAGGCCCTCGTCCGGCGCGTCCGTCCCCGCCGCGGCGGTGCTCGCGGCGACGGTCGCGCTCGTGCGGGGTCCCAGATCGTTGTTGCCCACGGCAGGCTCCCTCCGGCGCCTCAGCGCCGCATCGGGCACCTCGTGCCGGACCGCGTGAGCGGTGTGCGCCGGCAGTCGGCGACGAGACGAGGTCGGCCTGCCCCGCAGGGCCAGGACCGGCCCTCCTCCCGGAGCGGTTGCTCCATGGGCTGGCCTCCCGAGGACGGCGGGTGCCGTCCGGTGAGCCCGACGCTACGCCCGGGCTCCGACACGCGGCACGCAGGCGCGCGTGTCTGCGGACTTCTTCATCCGATGGATACCGCGCCGACACACGGGCGTCGCCCGCGCCCGGTGCTCAGCGCCCGAGGCGGCGCTCGCGCGCGGCGTACGAGCGCACCGCGCGCAGGAAGTCCACGCGCCGGAAGTCCGGCCAGTACGCCTCGCAGAAGTAGAACTCCGAGTGCGCGCTCTGCCACAGCAGGAACCCGCCGAGCCGCTGCTCGCCCGAGGTGCGGATCACGAGGTCGGGGTCGGGCTGGCCGCGCGTGTAGAGGTGCTCGGCGATGTGCTCGACGTCGAACTGCTCGGCGAGCTCGTCGAGGCTCGCACCCCGCTCGGCGTGCGTGCGCAGGAACGAGCGGACCGCGTCGGCGATCTCCCGCCGGCCGCCGTAGCCGATCGCGACGTTGACGTGCAGGCCCTCGACGTCGCGGGTGCGCTCCTGCGCGGCGCACAGCGCGTCGGCGGTCGCGCGCGGGAGCAGGTCGAGGGAGCCGACGACCTGGACGCGCCAGCGCCCGCTCGCGGCGAGCTCGTCGACCGCGTCCTCGATGATCCGCAGCAGCGCGTCGAGCTCCTCGGCCGAGCGGGTGAGGTTGTCGGTCGAGAGCATCCACAGCGTGACGACCTCGACGCCGATGTCCTCGCTCCAGCCGAGCAGGTCCGCGATCTTGTCGGCGCCGCGCTGGTGGCCCGTCGCGGCCGACTCGCCGAGGTTGCGCGCCCAACGCCGGTTCCCGTCGAGGATCACCCCGACGTGCCGCGGCATCTGCGCGGGGTCGAGCGAGGCCGCGATCCGGCGCTCGTAGAGCCCGTACAGCAGATGGGGCAGGCGCACGCTCGAACTCCTCGTCAGCGGGCTGGGGACGGTCCGCGCTCACGCTACTCGCCCGGGCTGCCTGCGACGGACGGTACGTCCGGATCCTGGCGGCCGGTGAGGACGTAGGACCTACGCTGACGTAACCTACGGAGACGTAAGTTGTGCTCGGCGACCGCCACCCGAGCCGTGCGCACGACGAGGAGGACGCCTGTGGACATCCCGCGCTCTGTGGAGAACGCAGCCGAGCACGTGGCAGCTGCGGTCAAGCCGCGGCTGCGGGGCTGGATCCACGCGGGCATGTTCCCCGTGGCGCTGATCGGCGGGGTCCTGCTGGTCGTCGCCGCACCCCCCGGGACGCCGCGCACCGCCGTGGCCGTCTTCGGGGTCACGTCGATCCTGCTGTTCGGCACGAGCGGGGTCTACCACCGCGGCACCTGGTCCCCACGCGTCGCCGGCGTGCTGCGCCGGCTCGACCACTCGAACATCTACCTCATCATCGCGGGCACCTACACGCCGCTCGCGGTGCTGCTGCTGAGCCCCCGGGACGCGACGGTCCTGCTCTGGATCGTCTGGACCGGGGCGTTCGCGGGTCTGCTCATGCGCGTCCTGTGGCTCGACGCCCCGCGGTGGCTCTACACCCCGCTGTACGTGCTGCTCGGGTGCGCGGCGCTCGGCTACCTCCCGCAGTTCGCGCGCGCCGAGGCCGGCGGGGCCGCGATCGTCGCGCTCATCGTCGGCTGCGGGGTCGCGTACATCCTGGGCGCGGTCGTCTACGCGACGAAGCGGCCGAACCCGAGCCCGCAGTGGTTCGGCTTCCACGAGATCTTCCACGTGCTCACCGTGATCGGCTGGGCGTGCACGTTCGCGGCCGTCGCGGTCGCCATCGCGCGCACCTGACGCGGCCGTCGCGGTCGTCGTCGCGGCGCACCTGACGCGGCCGTCGCGGTCGCCGTCGCGCGCACCTGCGAGCGACGGGCACGGAGGTCCGCAGGTCCCGGCCCGCCGGGTCAGCCCCGCGGCACGACCGCGTAGCGCCGGTTCGCGAGCGACGGGTTGCGCGCCCGCACCGCCGCGAGGCCCGCGCCGTCGACGTCGACGGTCCGCACGTCGGGCCGCTCGTCGAGCTCGAGCCCGACGACCCCGTCCGGCCCCACGACGAGCGAGCGGCCCACGACCCCGGGGCCCGCCTGCCCGACGCCGAGCACGACGGCGGTGTTCTCGATCGCCCGGGCGACCGCGAGCGCCCGCCAGTGCATCGCCTTGAGCTCCCCCGACGCCCACGCGGCCGGGACGACGAGCACGTCGGCGCCCGCGTCGACCACGCGCCTCGCCGACTCCGGGAAGCGCAGGTCGTAGCACGTCAGCACGCCGAAGCGCAGGCCGCCGACGTCGAGCACGAGCGGCGGGGCGTCGGGCGGCCCGGGCTCGAG
>NZ_BJLR01000035.1 GCF_006538745.1 Cellulomonas cellasea
GGGCGGCCCGGGCTCGAGCCGGTCCGACTCGCGCGCGCCGAACGCGTCGTACAGGTGCACCTTGCGGTACGTCCCGACGAGCTCGCCGCGCGCGTCGATCGCGACGACGGCGTTGACGGCCCGCGCGCGCGTGCCGGCGTCCGCCGCGGACGACCCGCCCGGCCCGGGGCCGCGGTCCGCCGGGGACGACGGACCCGCCCCGGGGTCTCCCCCGGCGACGTCCGAGCCCGGCAGCGTCGTGCCGGCGAGCACCGCGACGCCCGTGCGCGCCGCACGCTCGCGCAGCGCCGACACGAACGGCCCGGTCAGCGGCTCGGCGTGCTCGGGTCCGACGCCGCGGGGTTCGAACGCCGAGGCGTACTCGGGCAGCACGAGGAGGTCCGCACCGGCGCGCGCCGCGGTCGCGAGCGCGTCGAGCGCGACCTCCCGGGCCGCCCCGCGGTCGGCGCTCACGCGCAGCTGACCGATCGTCACGCGCACGTCCGGCCGCGTCGGACCCGACCGTGCACCCCCGCGCGCGTCGTCGCTCATGCGCCCGCGCCGCCGCCGGGACGCCCGCCGGCGGGTCCGCCCGCGCCACCGCCCGCACGTCCGCCGCCCGACCCGTCGGCGCCGCCCTCGGGGTCGTCCTCGTCGGCGTCGGGCTCGGCCGCCCCGAGGACCGCGTCCTCGTCGCGCGCGAGCTGGGCGGCCCGGCGGTCGACGACGCGCAGGTGCCGCGTGAGCGACAGCGCGAGCAGGATCGCCGCGACGGCGACCGCGAACGTCACGAGGAAGCCGAGGACGCCCGGGGACGCCTGCTCGGAGAGCGGGACCTCGACGGGCGTCGGGCTCGGCGTCGCCGCGAGCCGCACGACCCAGGCCGTGGCGTTCACCGCGCGCTCGTCGGGTCGGCCGAACGCAGGCCCGCGAACAGGTCGTCCTCGGGCAGCCGCACCGGGACGCGCGACTCGGCGAGCTCGTACTCCTCGAACGGCCACACCTCGCGCTCGAGGTCGCGCGGCATGGCGAAGAAGAAGCCGTCGGGGTCGATCTGCGTGGCGTGCGCCCGCAGCGCGTCGTCCCGCGCCGCGAAGAACTCCGCGCACTCGATGCGCGTCGTGACCTCGCGCTCGGGGATCTCCCGCGCGGCGCGCGACTCGACCCACTCGCCGAACGGGGACTCGAGGCCGCGCTCGACGAGCGCCTCGTGCGCCGCCCGGATCCGCGCCATCGAGAAGCCGTGGTTGTAGTAGAGCTTGAGCGGCGTCCACGGCTCGCCCGCGTCCCGGTAGCGCTCGGGGTCCCCCGCGGCGGCGAACGCCTCGGCGGAGACCCGGTGGCACATGATGTGGTCGGGGTGCGGGTACCCGCCCGTCGGGTCGTACGTCGTGATGACGTGCGGCCGGAAGCGGCGGACGAGCTCCACGAGCGGGCGCGCGGCGACCTCGAGCGGCTGCAGCGCGAAGCACCCCTCGGGCAGCGGCGGCAGCGGGTCGCCCTCGGGCAGCCCCGAGTCGACGAAGCCGAGCCACTCCTGCTGCACGCCGAGCGCCTTCGCGGCCGCGGCCATCTCCTCGCGCCGGATCTCGTGCATCCGGTCGGGGTCGGGGACCGGCGGGTAGCTCGGGTTGAGCACGTCGCCGCGCTCGCCGCCCGTGCAGGTCGCGACGAGGACGTCGACGCCCTCGGCCGCGTACCGCGCGGTCGTCGCCGCTCCCTTGCTCGACTCGTCGTCGGGGTGGGCGTGCACCGCCAGCAGGCGCAGCCGTTCTCCGGTCACGTAGGGCCTCCGTGGGTCGGTCGCCCGGCGCATCGCGCGCACGGGGAGAGGGACAATGATCGCGCACCTCGCAGCACGCCGGGTGCACGACGCCCGCCCCGTGCCGTCCCCGACGCCACGCGCGGCCGGCGCAGGCGGTGCGGACCGGCCGGCAGGCGTGCCCGACGAGCAGGAGCGAACCACGTGACGGAGCAGGGCGCAGTCGCACCAGCGGGCCGGTACGGGCGGGACACCCCGGTCTCGCGCCGCACCTGGGTCGTCACGTCCGTCGTCGCCGGCGTGCTCGTCGTCGCGGTGCTCGCGTGGATCATGACCGGCATGCAGCGCGACGTCGTGCGCTGGCAGGACCACGGGTTCCGGGTCGAGCCCGACCGTGTCGTCGTGACGTTCGAGGTCACGAAGGACCCGGGTGCGACGGTCGAGTGCCGGCTGCTCGCGCTCAACCAGGCGGCGGCCGAGGTCGGCTTCCGCACGGTGACCGTCGGGCCGGCGAGCACGAGCGTCGTGCGGCTCACCGAGACCCTCGCGACCGCGGAGCTCGCGGTCACCGGCACCGTCGAGACGTGCGTCGTCGTCGGCGACGCCTGACGCGCCCACCCGGCCGCTCACCTGCCGCTCACCTGCCGCTCACCTGCCGCTCACCCGGGCGATCACCCGCCGCTCACCAGGTGCGGCGCACCACCCGGACACCCGTCTTGCTATCCTTGTCGATTCAGACGCCGCCCAGGGTCAGCGAGACCCTCCGGTCGACGCGACCGGCAGGCAGCTGGCAGGCAGCTGGCAAGCAGGCCCACCGCACACGAGCACGTACCGCGTACCCGCACGTGTGCACCAGACGAAGATGGCAAGGAAGGAGCGACCGTGACCGAGACGTCGCAGCCCACGTGGCTGACGCAGGAGGCGCACGACCGGCTCAAGACCGAGCTCGCACGCCTCGAGGGTGAGGGTCGTGCCGAGATCACCGCGCGCATCGCCGCCGCACGCGACGAGGGCGACCTCAAGGAGAACGGCGGCTACCACGCCGCGCGCGAGGAGCAGGCGAAGCAGGAGGCGCGCATCCGCGAGCTCAAGCAGAAGCTGCGGAACGTGCAGATCGGCACGCCGCCGGACGACGGCGTCGTCGAGCCCGGCATGGTCGTGACCGCGCTCGTCGCCGGCGACGAGATGGTGTTCCTGCTGGGCTCGCGCGAGATCGCCGGCTCCGCGGACATCGAGGTCTTCTCCCCGACCTCCCCGCTGGGTGCCGCGATCAACGGGCGCACGGTGGGCGACACCGTCGCCTACGCGGCTCCGAACGGTCGCGAGATCGCGGTCGAGATCAAGGCGGCGACGCCCTTCGCGGGCTGACGCACCGCACCCGGCTCACCGCGCCGGACCGGCTCGCCGAGCCGCGCAGCACCCGGGACGACACCGTCCCACCACGCACGGGCGAGGCCCCGCGGACACGTCCGCCGGGGCCTCGCCCGTCGGCGTCCACCGTCCGGGCGTCAGTGGTCCGCGAGCCGGAAGCCGCGGGCCCGCAGGTGCGCGAGCACCTCGCCGCAGTGCTCGGGGCCCTTCGCCTCGACCTGGACCTCGATCTCGACCTCGTCGATCGCGAGGTCCACGGACGTGCGCACGTGGCTCACGTGCACCACGTTCCCGCCGGTCGCGGCGAGCTCGGACAGCAGGCCCGCGAGCGTCCCGGGCGAGTCGTCGATCCGGACGCGCAGCTGCAGGTAGCGGCCCGCGGACGCGAGGCCGTGGCGCACGACGCGCAGCAGCACGAGCGGGTCGATGTTGCCGCCCGAGAGGATCACGACGACCGGGCCCTCGAAGGCCCCGGGCGCGGCCATGACCGCCGCGACGCCGGCCGCGCCGGACGGCTCGACGAGGAGCTTCGCGCGCTCGGCGACGAGCAGCAGCGCCCGCGAGAGGTCCTCCTCCGTGACGGTCCGGATCTCGCAGCCGTGCTCGCGCAGCACGTCGAACGGCACCCGGCCGGGCGTGCCGACCGCGATGCCGTCGGCCATCGTGCGCAGGTCCGTCATCGGCACCGGGTGGCCGGCGGCGAGCGACGCGGGGTACGCGGCGGCGCGCGCGGCCTGCACCCCGACGACCCGGACGTCGGGACGTGCGGCGGCGACGGCCGCGACCACGCCGGCGGCGAGCCCGCCGCCGCCCACGGGGACGACGATCGTCCGGACGTCCGGCACCTGCTCGAGGATCTCGAGCGCGACCGTGCCCTGGCCCGCGACGACGTCCTCGTGGTCGAACGGGTGGATGAGCACCCGGCCCGTGCGCACGCACTCCTCGCGCGCCGCGACGAGCGCGTCGTCGACGCACGTGCCCGCGAGCACCACGCGCGCGCCGTACTCGCGGGTCGCGGCGACCTTCGGCAGCGCCGCGTCGGTCGGCATGAAGACGACCGCCTCGATGCCGAGCAGCCGGGCCGCGAGCGCGACCCCCTGCGCGTGGTTGCCCGCGCTGGCCGCGACGACGCCACGCGCGCGCTCCTCGGGCGACAGCCGCGCCATGCGCACGTACGCCCCGCGGACCTTGAACGAGCCCGCGCGCTGCAGGTTCTCGCACTTGAGCCACACGTCGGTGCCCGCGATGCGGGTCAGCGCGCGGCTGTAGTCGACCGGCGTGCGGGTCGCGACGCCCTCGAGCAGCGCCGCGGCGGAGCGGACGTCCTCGAGGCCGATCCCGGGCACGACGTCGAGCCCGCTCACGCCTCACCGGTCAGGCGGCTCGTCCCCGGGGCGCTGCCGTCGACCTCGCTGGGCGGGACGACCGCGGCCGAGTCGGCCGCGTCGGGCTCCTCGGGCGCCGTCGGTTCACCGCGCACGATCGCGTGGTCGTCGTCCCCCAGCCCGGGGAACTTGTCGTGCCCGTGCAGGTACAGGACCACGGTGTTGATGACCGCGACGATCGGGACTGCGAACAGCGCCCCCACGATCCCGGCGGCGAGCGACCCCGCGGCCACGGCGAGCAGCACCGCGACGGGGTGCAGCGACACGGCGTGGCCCATGAGCAGCGGCTGAAGCACGTGCCCCTCGATCTGCTGCACGAGCAGCACGACGCCGACCATGATCAGCGCGACGACGGGCCCGTGCGCGACGAGCGCGACGAGGACCGCGACCGAGCCGCTGACGAGCGCGCCGACGATCGGGATGAACGAGCCGAGGAACACGAGCGTCGCGAGCGGCAGCGCCAGGGGCACCTGGAGGATCAGCGCGCCGAGCCCGATGCCGGTCGCGTCGACGAGCGCCACGAGGATCTGGGTGCGCGTGTAGCCGCCGAGCGTGACGACCCCGCGCCGGCCCGCCTGGTGGATCCGGTCGCGCGAGCTCACGGGCATGAGGCCGACGAACCACGCCCACACCTGGCGGCCGTCGAGCAGGAAGAAGAACGTGCAGAACAGCGTGATGAGCGCGCCGGCGACGACGTGGCCGAGGGTCGTGCCCACCGACAGCGCGCCCGAGACGAGCGACGACGCGTTGTCGCTGACCTGCGCCTGCGCCTGGTCGATGTACTGGTCGATCTGGTCGGTGCTGAGGTCGAGCGGGCCCGCCGACAGCCACCGGGCGAGCTCGCGGAAGCCCTCCTGGGCCTGGTCGCTGAGCTCGGCGAAGCCGTTGACGATCGAGCGGCCGGCGAGCGTGAGCAGCCCGGAGACGAGCGCGAGCAGGCCCAGCACGGCGGTGCCCGACGCGATGCCGCGCGAGAACCGCGCGCGCTGCTGCAGGAACCGCACGAACGGCGCGAGCAGCACGGTCAGCAGCACCGCGATCGCGACCGACACCACGAGCACCTTGAAGTACCCGATGACCCAGAGCAGCAGCGCGAGCGCCGCGGCGATCATGATGATCCGCCACGACCACGCGGCGGCGGCCTGCACCGACATCGGGACGGCCGAGCGCGCCTCGGGCTGCGTCGGCCAGGCGTGCGGCGCGCCGGCACCGTCCCGGTCGGCCGGCGCCTTCGTCGTCGGCACCGGGGTGGGTGTCGAGGGGTGGGTCGTGGTCATCGCAGTGCCTTCTCGAGGTCGGCGAGCAGGTCGGCGACGTCCTCGATGCCGACCGAGAGGCGGACCAGGTCGTCGGGGACCTCGAGCACGGTCCCGAGGACCGACCCGTGCGTCATCTTCCCCGGGTGCTCGATGAGCGACTCGACACCGCCGAGCGACTCCGCGAGCGTGAACACGCGCGTGCGCCCGCACACCTCGAGCGCGGTCTGCTCGCTGCCGGTGCGGAACGCGACCATGCCACCGAACCCGCTCATCTGCCGGGCGGCGACCTCGTGGTCGGGGTGGCTCGGGAGGCCCGGGTAGATCACCTGCGTGACGCGGGGGTGCGTCGTGAGGAACTCGGCGACTGCCGCGGCGTTGGCCTGGTGGCGGTCCATCCGCACGGCGAGCGTCCGCAGGCCGCGCAGCGTGAGCCACGAGTCGAACGGCCCGGCGACGGCACCCGACGCGTTCTGGTGGAAGCCCACCGCGTCCGCGAGCGCCGTCGTCCCCGTCGGCCCGACGAGCCCGACGGGCAGCTGGGCGCCGTCCGCGACGACGACGGCCCCGCCGACGACGTCGCTGTGCCCGCCGATGTACTTCGTCGTCGAGTGCACGACCGCGTCGGCGCCGAGCGCGAGCGGCTGCTGCAGGTACGGGGTCGCGAACGTGTTGTCGACGACGAGCAGCGCACCGGCCGAGCGCGCGTGCGCCGCGAGCGCCGCGATGTCGGCGATGCCGAGCAGCGGGTTCGTCGGCGTCTCCGCCCAGACGACCTTGGTGCGACCGGGCTGGATCGCCGCGAGCACCGCGTCAGGGTCGCTGAGGTTCACGGGCGTGTGCTCGACGCCCCACGGGCCGAGCACGCGCGCGAACAGGCGGTACGTGCCGCCGTAGGCGTCGTCGGGGGCCACGACGTGGTCCCCCGGGCGCAGGACCGCGCGCAGCAGCGTGTCCTCCGCGGCGAGACCCGACGCGAAGGCGAACCCGGCGGAACCACCCTCCGCCGCGCGCAGGGCCTCCTCGAGCGCCGCGCGCGTCGGGTTGGCCGAGCGCGAGTACTCGTAGCCGCCGCGCAGCCCGCCGACGCCGTCCTGCTTGTAGGTCGACACCTGGTAGATCGGCGGGACGACGGCGCCGGTCGCGGCGTCCGGGTCCTGGCCTGCGTGGATGGCCCTCGTCGCGAACCCGGCGGTGGCCCAGTCGTGGTCGAGGTCGGGGGTGGGGAACGGGTCGGTCGTCACGGTCCCAGGCTAGGCCGTGCACCGGGTCCGCACGCGGCGGACGCGCTCCGGCGCACACGCCGGGGACCGGGCACGCGGGAGCGCGCGGGAGGGGACTCGGAACGGGGCTCGGGACGGGACGCCGGACGGGAACAGACGCACCCCGCCGGGTCGTTGTGCCTGGCGACGCACGGCGCACCCGCAGGCACCCCAGCAGGCGCCGGCGCGTCGACCCGACGAGAGGTGGACCCCCTGTGAGCTGGCTGTTCGGATCGGCCCTCAAGTCCCAGATGGTGACGCCGGAGCGCGCGCTGCCCGGCCGCGACGACTACCCCTACGGCGTCCCCGCGACGCACGCCGTGCTCGGCACCCCGCTGCGCGGCCCCTGGCCCGAGGGCACGCAGGTGATCTACCTCGCGCTCGGCTGCTTCTGGGGAGCCGAGAAGGAGATGTGGAACCTGCCCGGCGTCGTGACGACCGCCGCGGGCTACCAGGGCGGCATCACGCCGTTCCCGACGTACGAGGAGACGTGCACCGGCCTGACCGGGCACACCGAGACGGTCCTCGTCGCGTACGACCCGGCGGTGCTGCCGACAACGGAGCTGCTGCGCACGTTCTGGACGCTGCACGACCCGACCCAGGGCTACCGCCAGGGCAACGACGTCGGCACCCAGTACCGCTCGGCGATCTTCACGACGACGCCCGAGCAGGCCGAGGCCGCGGCGGCGACCCGTGCGCTCTACGAGCCCGAGCTGCGGCGCAACGGCTACGGCGAGATCACCACGGAGGTCCGCCCGGTCGACGGCGAGGGCGGCGCCGGGACGTTCTACTACGCCGAGGACTACCACCAGCAGTACCTGCACAAGGTGCCCAACGGGTACTGCCCGGTGCACTCGACCGGGGTCGCGTGCCCGGTCCCGTGACGGCGGCGTGAGCCGGCGGCGGCCCGGTCCCCTCGGGGGCCGGGCCGTCGTGCGTCCGGGCCCACGGCGGCGTGCGCGCGCCGCCGATCCCCTGCGGCTCAGCCCAGCGCGTCGAGGTACACCCAGGCCCCGCGCTCGCGCACGAACCGGCTGACCTCGTGCAGCACCCCGGCGCCGTCGACCGAGCGGTAGAACGCCCGGAACTCGACGGTCCCGTGCGTGTCCTGCGGTCCCCCGCCGGTCGAGCCGAGCACGTCGAGCCGGTACCAGCGCGTGCCGTCGTCGAGGTCGAGCGTGGGCGGGCGCCCGCTCGGGTGCCACGTCCGGCGCACGTAGCCCGCGTCGCGCACCGCGTAGGCGCTGTACCGCGAGCGCATGAGCTGCTCGGCGGTCGACGCGGCCCGCTCACCCCGGTGCAGCGGGCCGCAGCACTCGTCGTAGATCAGGCCGCTCAGGCACGGGCAGCGGGTCGCCACGGGCTCAACCCCCGTCGGCGGCGAGCGCGTCGTCGGCGGGCAAGTCCGCGTCCGCCGGACCGTCCTGCGGCGCGGCGTCGGACGCCCCCGCCGCGGCCTTGGCGTCCGAGTGCCCGAGCGGCTTGTCGGGTGCGACGCGGTCCCGCACGAGCTGCTTGAGCACCGTGATCTCGGGGAAGCCGCGACGCTCGGCGCGGTCCCAGAGCATCTCGCCGTCGACCTCGACGGTGAACACCCCGCCCGTCGCCGGGCGCAGCGCGACCTCGCCCAGCTCGCGGTGGAACGTCGTGAGCAGCTCCTGCGCGAACCACGCGGCGCGCAGCAGCCACCGGCACTGCGTGCAGTAGGTGATCGTGACGCGCGGGAGCGGGGCGCCGGAGCTCATGGCGCCAGTCTCGCGCACGCTTGCGATGATCGGGGCATGGCGACGACGGAGACCCTGCGCAACTGGTCCGGCAACTACACGTTCCGCGCGTCCGCGGTGCACCGGCCGGAGACGGTCGAGCAGGTGCAGGAGGTCGTCGCCGCGGTGCGCGGCGGCGAGGCCGGCCGGGTGCGGGCCATCGGGACGCGGCACTGCTTCCAGGACCTCGCCGACACGACCGGCGCGCTCGTCTCGCTCTCGCGGCTCGAGCCGACCATCGAGCTCGACGAGGTGGCGCGGACGGTGACGGTCTCGGGCGGCACGCGGTACGGGACGCTCGCCGAGCACCTGCACGCGCGCGGCTGGGCGCTGCACAACCTGGCCTCGCTCCCCCACATCTCGGTCGCGGGCGCGGTCGCGACGGCGACGCACGGCTCGGGCGACTCGTCGGCGAACCTCGCGACGGCCGTCGTCGGGCTCGAGCTCGTGACCGCCGACGGGAGCCTGCGGACGCTCACGCGGGCCGACCCCGACTTCCCCGGTGCCGTCGTCTCGCTCGGGGCGCTCGGCGTCGTCGTCCGGCTGACGCTCGAGGTCGAGCCGACGTACGACGTCGCGCAGGAGGTGCACACCGGGCTGCCGTGGGACGCCGCGCTCGCGAACCTCGACGCGGTGACGTCGTCGGCCGACAGCGTGAGCCTGTTCGTGGACTGGACCGGCGACGCCGTGCAGCAGGTGTGGCGCAAGACGCGCGTGGTCCCGGGCGAGCGCCACGAGCTGCGGACCGAGCTGTTCGGGGCCGCGCCCTCGCCGGTCAAGCTGCACCCGCTGCCCGGGATCGACCCGGTCAACTGCACCGACCAGCTCGGCGTCCCCGGCCCGTGGCACGACCGGCTGCCGCACTTCCGGCTCCGGTACACCCCGAGCAACGGCGACGAGCTGCAGTCCGAGTACCTCGTGCCGCGCGAGCACGCCGTGGGCGCGATCGGGGCCCTGCGCGGGCTGAGCGACCGCATCACGCCGCTGCTGCAGGTCTCCGAGATCCGCACGATCGGCGCGGACGACCTGTGGCTGTCGACCGCGTACGGCGGACCGCGTATCGGGCTGCACTTCACGTGGCTCCAGCGCCAGGCCGAGGTCGAGGCGCTGCTGCCGGCCATCGAGGAGGCGCTCGCGCCGTTCGAGGCGCGCCCGCACTGGGGCAAGATCTTCGCCAACACCGGCCGGGACCTCGCGCGGCTCTACCCGCGGATGGAAGACTTCCGGGCGCTCGTCGCACGCAGCGACCCGGGCGGGGTGTTCCGCGGGCCGTTCCTCGAGCGGCACGTGCTGCTCGGCTGAGGCTGCGGCTGCGGCTGCGGCAGGGTCGGCACGCGCGGCGTCGGCACGCACGGCTGCGCGTCGGTGCCGACCGGGCGCCCAGCACCGGTGGGCCGGTCCGGACGCGCGAGAGGGGCCGCGGCACCGAGGTGTCGCAGCCCCTCTGCGGAGCGGGTGTCAGTTGACGCCGACGACGTCCACGACGAAGACGAGCGTGTCGCCGCCCTTGATGCCGGCCTGCGGCACGCCGCGGTCGCCGTAGCCCTGGTGCGGCGGGATCGACAGCAGCACGCGCGAGCCGATCTGCTGGCCGACGAGGCCCTCGTCCCACCCGGCGATGACGGCGCCGACGCCGATCGGGAAGTTGATCGACGAGCCGCGGTCGTAGGAGTTGTCGAACACGTGCCCGTTCCACGTCTGGCCGAGGTAGTGCACGACGAGGTCGTCGCCCGCCTCGACGAGCGCGCCGTCGCCGCGGCTGAGCACCTGGACCTCGAGCTCGGCGGGCGCCGGGCCCTCGGGGAACGTCAGCGTGGGCTTCTCGCCGAACGAGCCCGAGGCCTGGGGCAGCTGTGCGGTCATGGGTGGATCTCCTCGCCTTGATGTCGGAACATCACCCATCCTCGCCGCTCGGCCCCGCGTCGTGCGCGCCGGGGACGCCTGGTGGACGGGGTGAAGCCTGACGCCGCGGGCTCCCACGACCGAGGGGCGTTCGTGGACCCGTTGCCCGGACGCCGCCGTCGATCGCTCGCGGCCCCGCGACGGCCACAGGAGACGCGGCTCCTCGCTGGCCCTGCGCGCGTCAGCAGCCGTCGTGCCGAAGCCCGAGCCGTCTCCCGCCGGCGCCGAGCCTCCCGCACAGACCGGCGCCTACCTCTGAGGCGGGCAGACCCCACCCGCACGGCCCACCGCGTCAGCGCACCCCCGACCGCGCGTTGAGCCAGTGCAGCTGGCGCGCGAGCTGCCAGCCCTCGCCGCCCTCGTGGTTGTTGTACCGGTAGACCTCGATCTCCTTGTCCGTGACCCCCGCGTGCTCGCCGTACCAGTTGTAGGCGGCGTACACGGTCGACGGCGGGCAGATCGTGTCCATGAGGGCGACCGAGAACAGCGCCGGGGCGCTCGCGCGGCGCCCGAGGTGCACGCCGTCGAGGTAGGACAACGTGCGGAACACCTGCTCCTCGGCGTCACGGTGGACCGCGAGGTAGTTCGTGATCTCGCCGTACGGGTCGGAGCCCGTGACCTCGACCGCGCGGCGGAAGTGGCACAGGAACGGCACGTCGGGCATCACGGCGAGCAGGCCGTCGACCAGCCCGGCGACACCGAGCGCGAGGCCGCCGCCCTGGCTCGCGCCCGCCACGGTGACGCGCTCGGGGTCGACGAACGGCAGCGACCGGGCGGCCTCGACGGCCCGCACGCCGTCGGTGATGACCCGGCGGTAGTAGTGCTCGGCGGGGTCGAGGATCCCGCGCGTCATGAACCCCGGCACGGCCGGGCCGGACCCCACCGGGTCGGGCGTGTGACCGCCGTTGCCCCACTTGCTGCCCTGCCCGCGCGTGTCCATGAGCAGGTACGCGTAGCCGGCGGCGGCCCACTGCAGCCGCTCGTGCGCGAACCCGCGCCCGCCGCCGTACCCGATGAACTGCACGACCGCCGGGAGCGGCCCGTCGGCGCCCGCGGGCCGCGAGAGCCAGCCCTTGACCGGGTGCCCGCCGAAGCCCGCGAACGTGATCTCCGACGTCTCGATCAGCGTGAGCCCCGCATCGACCGGCGCGACCTCGACGGCGAGGTCGTGCGTGCGCGTCTCGGCGAGGGTCGCCGCCCAGAACGCGTCGAGGTCGGTCGGCTCGTCGAGCTCGGGTCGGTACGTCTCGAGCTCGGCGAGCGGCAGGTCGAACAGGGGCATCGTCGCTCCTCGGGGGGTGTGCGCCAGGGGCGCGTCGTCCGGCGGTCGGGCCGGCGGGCGTGCCCGCGTCGGCCGGGCAGCAGCGTGTCACACGACGACGCCCGCCCGGGGCAGGCGACCGACGGGTCGCGGGCCCGGGCGGGCGACGTGCACGTGCGTGCGGGGACCGTCGCGGCGACGGTCGCGGGCGGTTCAGCGCGCGAGGAACCCCAGCAGGTCGTGCCGCGTGAGCACGCCGACGGGCTGCCCGTCGTCGACGACCATGAGCGCGTCGGCCGACTGCAGGGCCTTGCGGGCGTCCTCGACGCCCTCGCCGGAGCCGATCAGCGGCAGGGGCGCCGCCATGTGCCGGTCGACGCGGTCCGCGAGCGTCGCCGCGCCGGAGAACACCGCGTCGAGCAGCCCGCGCTCGCTCACCGACCCGGCGACCTCGCCGATCTTCACGGGCGGCTCGGCGCCGACGACCGGCATCTGCGAGACGCCGTACTCGTGCAGGATCGAGATCGCGTCGCGCACCGTCTCGTTCGGGTGGGTGTGCACGAGCGTGGGCAGCTCCCCGCCCTTGCTGCGGAGCACGTCCGCGACCGTCGCGCCCTGCTCGGAGGACAGGAACCCGTACGAGCGCATCCACGAGTCGTTGAAGATCTTCGACAGGTACCCGCGGCCGCCGTCGGGCAGCAGCACGACGATCACGGCCCTCGCCGCCGCCTCCGGGTCCTCGTCCTGCAGCCGGCGCGCGAGCCGGAGCGCCGCGACGACGGCCATGCCGCACGAGCCGCCGACGAGCAGGCCCTCCTCGCGCGCCAGGCGCCGGGTCATCGCGAACGAGTCGGCGTCGGAGACCGCGAGGATCTCGTCGGGCACCGACGGGTCGTACGCGGTCGGCCAGAAGTCCTCCCCGACGCCCTCGACGAGGTACGGCCGCCCGTCGCCGCCCGAGTACACCGAGCCCGCGGGGTCGGCCCCGACGATGCGCACGCGCCCGCCGTCCTCCGCCGCACGGTCGGCGGACGCCTCCTTGAGGAAGCGGCCGGTGCCGCTGATCGTGCCGCCCGTGCCGACGCCGAGCACCGCGTGCGTGACGCGCCCGTCGGTGTCGGCCCAGATCTCCGGGCCCGTCGACTCGTAGTGGCTCAGCGGGCCGTTCTGGTTGGCGTACTGGTTCGGCTTCCAGGCGCCCTCGATCTCGAGCGTCAGGCGGTCGGACACCGAGTAGTAGGAGTCCGGGTGGTCCGGCGCGACCGCCGTCGGGGTCACGACGACCTCCGCGCCGTACGCGCGCAGCACGTCGCGCTTGTCCTGGGAGACCTTGTCGGGGCACACGAAGACGCAGCGGTAGCCCTTGCGCTGCGCGACGAGCGCGAGGCCGACGCCCGTGTTGCCGCTCGTGGGCTCGACGATCGTCCCGCCCGGGCGCAGCTCGCCGCTCGCCTCCGCTGCCTCGACCATCTTGAGCGCGATGCGGTCCTTCACGGACCCGCCGGGGTTCAGGTACTCGACCTTCGCCAGGACCGTCGCGGCGAGGCCGTCGGTCACCGAGGAGAGCTTCACGAGCGGGGTGTGCCCGACGAGCTCGGAGATGTGCTGCGCGTACTTCACGGCGGGGTGCTCCGGGAGGTGGGAAGGGGCGCGCGCGACGGTCGGCCGCGGGGCGCGGGGAGGGGCGCGGGTGGTCGCCAGACGCAACGACCGCCCGGAGCGATCATCGCATCCGGGCGGTCGGTATTGCAGTCAGGGGTGCACCCGGCGGTGTGCCGGGCGCGGTCGTCAGTCGCCGCGGATGATCGCGAGGAGCCGCAGCAGCTCGAGGTAGAGCCACACGAGCGTCACGATCAGGCCGAACGCCGCGGACCACGCGAACTTGGCGGGGACGCCCTGCTCGACGCCGCGCTTGATCGAGTCGAAGTCCATGATGAGCGACATCGACGCGAGCCCGACGGCCACGAGGCCGACGATGATGCCGAGGACGCCGCCGCGCAGCGGACCGAACATCTCGCTCGGGAACACGAACGACAGCACGAGGTTCAGCACCGAGAACCCGAGGTAGCCGACGAGGCCGATGATGAGGAAGCGCGTGAACTTCGGGGTCACGCGGACCTTGCCCGAGCGGAACAGCACGAGCGCGCTCGCGAAGACGGCGACGGTCGCGAGCACGGCCTGCGGGACGAGCCCGGCGCCGAACGCGCTCTCGTAGAACTTGCTGATGCCACCCACGAACACGCCCTCGGCGACCGCGTACGCCGCGATGAGCACCGGGCTCGGGTTGCGCTTGAACGCGTTGACGAGCCCGAGCACGAGCCCGACGATCATGCCGACGACCCACAGGCCGGGCGCGAACGCGTAGGTCGCCGCCGCGACGACGACGAGCAGCGCGAGCAGCCCGCCGGTCTTGACGATGACGTCGTCGTAGGTCAGGCGTCCGGTCTGCGCGGTCGTCGCCGACGGCGCGCCGTACATCTGGTCGAGGCTCGCGGCGTCGATCGTCTGCGCGCCCGCGGCGCCGTAGCCGGCGGCCTGCCCGGGCTGGACCGCTGTCCCGCCCCGCTGACGTCCGCGCTTGCGCGGGTCGCCGAAGATGTCGCTGTTGTTGAAGACGGGGTTGCTCACGGCTTCCTCCTGGTCGCTGGCGGCCGGTTCTACCGTACGCAACGCTCGCGCGGTCGGCATCGTTCCCGCGTCCCCGGGGCGGATGCGGCCTGGTCCTCCGGGCGGTGCACCCGCAGCCCTCAGGGCAGGTCCGGCCCGGTTCTCGGGGGCGACCTCAGGGTCGCCCCAGGGTCCGTTCGGGGGTTGTCCTCCTTACGGCGTAGCCCCAGGGCGGAGAAGGATGAGACTCAAGGACGTTCCGGCGGCTCACCGCCCCGGCCTACGTTCGAGGAGTCCACCCACCCCGCTGCTCACGAGGACGTCACATGATCGAGGCACACGGCCTGACCAAGCGGTACGGGCCGAAGACCGCCGTCGACGGGATCAGCTTCTCCGTCCAGCCCGGGAAGGTCACCGGCTTCCTCGGCCCCAACGGCGCCGGCAAGTCGACCACCATGCGCATGATCGTCGGGCTCGACCGCCCGACCCAGGGCACCGTGACCGTCAACGGCAAGCCCTACGCCCAGCACCGCTCGCCCCTCGTCGAGGTCGGCGCGCTGCTCGAGGCCAAGGCCGTGCACACCGGCCGCTCGGCCGCGAACCACCTCGCGGCGCTCGGCGCCACGCACGGGATCGGCAGGGCGCGCGTGCAGGAGGTCATCGAGATGACCGGCCTGCAGACCGTCGCCCGCAAGCGTGTCGGCGGGTTCTCGCTCGGCATGGGCCAGCGGCTCGGCATCGCGTCGGCCCTGCTCGGCGACCCCCGCACGCTCATCCTCGACGAGCCCGTCAACGGCCTCGACCCCGAGGGCGTCCTGTGGGTCCGCAACCTCGTGCGCTACCTCGCCTCCGAGGGCCGCACGGTGTTCCTGTCCTCGCACCTCATGAGCGAGATGGCGCTCACCGCGGACCACCTCATCGTGATCGGGCGTGGGCGGATCATCGCCGACGCCCCCGTGCAGGACGTCATCAACCGGGCGACGACCACGACCGTGCGGGTCCGCAGCCCGCACGCGACGCAGCTCGTCGAGCTCCTGCGCAGCGCCGACGTCACCGTGACGACGACCGAGCCGGGCCTGCTGGAGATCACCGGCGCGTCCGCCGAGGTCATCGGCGAGACCGCCGCGGCCGCCCAGCTCGTGCTGCACGAGCTCACGCCCCTGAGCGGCTCGCTCGAGGACGCCTACATGCAGCTCACCGCCGACCAGGTCGAGTACCACTCGGTCGGTGCCGGCGAGTCCACCGTCAGCGCAGCAGCCCAGGAGCAGGCCCGATGAGCACCCTGACCAAGCCGGCGACCGCCACCCCGACGGCGCCCCCGCGCGCGGTCCGTGCGCGCCTGTCGTTCCCGCACCTCGTGCGGTCCGAGTGGATCAAGCTCTGGACCGTCCGCTCGACGTACTGGATCCTCCCGCTCACGGTCATCGCGTTCGTCGGCGTGGCCTGGATGACGGCCCACTTCACCAGCAGCGAGGCGGCGCAGTCCGACGGCGCTCCCGTGGTCGACGCGAGCATCATCGTCCAGTCCGGGATGTACCTCGCGCAGCTCGCCCTCGTCGTGCTCGCGGTGCTCACGGTGACCGGGGAGTACTCGACCGGGATGATCCGAGCGACGTTCGCGGCCGCCCCGACGCGCCTGCCCGTGCTCTGGGCGAAGGCGCTGGTGCTCGCCGTGGTCACGTTCGTCACGGGGGTCGTCGCCATCGCGATCACCTACCTCGTCACGACGTGGGTGCTCGGGAGCGACGACGCGATCGACCTCGCGAACGCGGAGAACCAGCGCGTCCTGCTCGGCGCCGTGCTGTACATGACGGCGATCGCCCTGTTCGCGTTCGCCCTCGGCGCGCTGATGCGGCACTCCGCGGCGGCGCTCGCGACCGTCCTCGGGCTGCTCGTCGTCGTCCAGCTCGTCTTCCAGGCGGTGCCCGCGCAGTTCTTCCGCACCGTCAGCCCGTTCCTCCCGGGGACGGCCGGCTCGCAGATCATGCAGTCGGAGCAGTTCCTCGAGATGCAGCGGCAGATCCCGAACAGCCCGTTCCTGACCCCGTGGCAGGGCTTCGGGGTGCTGCTGGCATGGACCGCCGTGTTCCTGGTGGCCGCCATGGTGCTCGTGCGTCGGAGGGACGCCTGAGCGAACCAGCGCCGTGGGCGCCGCACCGGGAGGAGGGTCCCGGGGCGGCGCCCACCGGCGTGCCGCTGCTGCTCGACGAGCTCGACGCACGACCCGTCGGGCCGGTGCGCCGGTGGCTGCGCCGGAACCCGGTCGCGATGGACTGGGTCGTCGCCGCGTTCTTCGCGGTCCCCGCGTTCGCGGGCGCCTCCACGCACTGGCCGGCTGCTCCCCCGCTGCTGCTCGCGCTCGCCGGGACCGGCGCCCTGCTCGCCCGGCGGCGCGCTCCGGTGCTGGTCACGGGCGCCCTGACGGTCCTGGGGCTCGCCTCGGTCGCGCTGTACGGGGGGCTCAACGGCTTCGACGTGGGGCTCGCGCTCGCGCTGTACGCGGTCGCGACGGAGCGTCCGCCGCGCGACGCCTGGGTCGAGGTCGTCGTGCCGACGGTGCTGCTGAGCGGCGCGACGCTCCTGTGGGCGCCCGAGCACACGCACGCCGTCGAGATCACGGGGCTCGGGGTCGTCGTGCTCGTCGGCGTCGCGACCGGCGTCGGGGTCCGCAACCGGCGGCTGCACGGGCGGGCGATCGTCGAGCGCGGGCACGCCCTGGCCCGTGAGACCGAGCAGCGCGCGCAGCTCGCGACCGCCGAGGAGCGGGCCCGCATCGCGCGCGAGATGCACGACGTCGTCGCGCACAGCCTCTCCGTGATGATCGCGCTCGCCGACGGGGCCGCGGCCGCGGTCCCCCGCTCGCCCGCGAGCGCCCAGGCCGCGATCGCGCAGGTCTCGGAGACCGGGCGCGCCGCGCTCACGGACATGCGCCGCGTGCTCGGCGTGCTGCGCGACGACGACGCGTCGTACGGCCCGCCGCCGGGCGGCACGGACCTCGCCGCGCTCGTCGAGGGCTACCGTCGTGCCGGGCTGCCGGTGCACCTGACGGTCTCGGGCACGGCGCTGCCGAAGGACACGGGTCTGCAGCTCGCCGTCTACCGGATCGTGCAGGAGGCGCTCACGAACGCGCTGCGGCACACGCGCGGCTCGGGGCACGTCGAGGCGCGGGTGTCCCGGACGGACGGGACGGTCGAGATCGAGGTCACGGACGACGGCGGCGTCGCGCAGCCCGGTGGACCGCCGCCCACGCCGGGCAGCGGACGCGGCATCATCGGCATGCGCGAGCGCGCCGCGATCTACGGCGGGACCGTCGAGGCGGGCCCGTCGGGCGCCGGCTGGCGCGTCCGCACGGCACTGCACTGGGACGAGGAGGGCACGTGAGCGACGCCCGCACGGACGGGACCCCGACGACCCCGGGACGCACGCGCGTCCTGCTCGCGGACGACCAGGCGCTGCTGCGCATGGGCTTCCGGCTCGTGCTCGAGGCCGAGGACGACCTCGAGGTCGTCGGCGAGGCCGGCGACGGGCTCGAGGCGGTGCAGCTCACGGCGCAGCTGCGGCCCGACGTCGTGCTCATGGACGTGCGCATGCCCGGGCTCAACGGCATCGAGGCGACCGAGCGGGTCGTGGCCTCGGGCTCGGCCACGCGCGTGCTCATCCTCACGACGTTCGACCTCGACGAGTACGCGTTCGCGGCGCTGCGGGCGGGGGCCAGCGGCTTCATGCTCAAGGCCGCGCGCCCCGCGGAGCTCGTCTCGGCGATCCGGGCGGTCGCGACCGGCGACGCGGTGGTCTCGCCGCGCGTCACGCGCCGGATGCTGGAGATGTTCTCGGACGCGCTGCCCGCCGCGGGCCAGCCCGTCCCGGCGCCGCACCCCGCGCGCGCGCTCCTCGCCCAGCTCACCGCGCGCGAGGCCGAGGTGCTCGGGGCGGTCGCCGAGGGCCTGTCGAACAACGAGATCGCCCTGCGTCTCTACCTGTCCGAGGCGACAGTCAAGACGCACGTGGGCCGCATCCTCGCGAAGCTGGGCGTCCGCGACCGGGTGCAGGCCGTCGTGCTCGCGTACGAGACGGGGCTCGTCGGGCGCTGAGCCCGCCGTGCGGGCGCGCACGGTGCGCGCCGACGGGGCCGCGCGCCGCGCCGCTCGTGCGGCGCGGCCCGGCTCGGCTCGCTCCGGCTCGGCCCGGCCCAGCCCGGCTCGGCTCCGCTCGGTGGCACGGCCGGGTGCGACCGCCGCACAGGTCGACCACCTAGGCTCGCCCCTGCCGACGGCGCACCCGCCGCGGCAGAGACGAGGACCCGCATGACCGACGCCCCCACGCCCGCAGCCCCGGCGACCCGCGCCCGCCCGGCGCCGGTGCGCGCCACGGTGCTGCGGACCGAGCGCGTCGCCGAGCAGCTCGTGCGTGTGGTCCTCGGCGGGCCCGGGCTGCGGGTGGTCGACGCCCCGGCGCACGCCGACTCCTACGTCAAGGTCGTGTTCGTGCCGCCGGCCGCGCTCGCCGCCGCGACCGAGCGGGCCGACGGCCGCGTCGACCTCGACGCCCTGCGCGCCTCGCTCCCGGCCGACGACCAGCCCCGCGTGCGCGCCTACACGGTGCGCGCGTTCGACCCGGCGACCGCCGAGCTCACGATCGACGTCGTCGTGCACGGCGACGAGGGGGTCGCCGGCCCGTGGGCCGCCGCCGCGCGACCCGGCGACGAGGTCCTGCTCCTCGGGCCCGGCGGTGCGTACAGCCCCGACCCGGCCGCCGACCGCTACCTGCTGGTCGGCGACGCGAGCGCGCTGCCCGCGGTCGCCGTGGTGCTCGAGCGCCTCGCCACCGAGCGCCCGGACTCGGTCGGCGACGCGGTCCTCGAGGTGCACGGCCCGGCCGACGAGATCCCGCTGACCGCCCCGGCGGGCGTGCAGGTCCGCTGGGTGCACCAGGGCACCGGCGTCGTCGGGCTCCGGCTCGTCGAGGCCGTGCGCGACCTCGCGTGGCCGGACGGCCGGGTCGACGCGTTCGTGCACGGCGAGGCGGGGACGGTCAAGGAGCTCCGCCACCACCTGCGCGTCGAGCGCGGGCTGCCGCGCGCCGGGCTGTCGATCTCGGGCTACTGGCGCCTCGGCGCCGCCGACGAGGACTGGCGCGCGACCAAGAAGGACTGGGCCCGGTCGATCGAGGAGGCCGAGCAGGCGGCGGGACTCGACTGACGCTGCGCCCCTCCGGGTGATCCGGGGCGGCCGCGCGCCCGGGCGCCTGACAGCGCACCTCCCGCTCCCCTACGGTGCTCCTGGCGCTCCCGCACGGACGCGTCGTCGCGTCGTGTGAAAGGGCCGTCGTGCGCTACCTGCCGTACCTCATCGAGCTCGCGCTGCTCGTGTACTGCCTGATCGACTGCATCCAGACGGACTCGTCGCTCGTGCGCAACCTGCCCAAGCCGCTGTGGGTGCTGCTCATCGTCGTCGTGCCGATCGTGGGCGCCATCGCCTGGCTCGTCGCCGGGCGCCCCGAGCGCAGCGCCCGGTCCCGCCACGTCCCGTGGCCCAGCACCGCGACCGCCGGGTTCCCCGAGTACGAGCGGCCCCGGACGGTCGCGCCGGACGACGACCCCGAGTTCCTCGCGAGCGTGCGCCGGTCCGACGAGAAGCACGAGCGCATGCTGCGCGACTGGGAGGCCGACCTGCGCGCGCGCGAGCAGCAGCTCGGTGACACGGCGACGCCCCCGGAGCACCCGGACGCGCCGCCCGCCCGGCCGTGACCACGCCGCGCACCCCCGCCGCGACCGACCCGGGACGGACACCGTGAGCGAGCCGCAGGACCGCGTGGGCGACCTCACCGGCGCCGGTCCGGCCGGTGAGCCGCGCTGGCTGACGCCGTCGGAGCGCGGCGCGTGGCTCGCGCTGACGGCCATGACCATCACGCTGCCGGGCGCGCTCGACGCCCAGCTCCAGCGCGACGCGGGCCTGTCGTTCTACGAGTACATGGTGCTCGCGATGCTCTCCGAGCAGCCCGACCGCACGCTGCGGATGAGCCAGCTCGCGCAGCTGACCAACGGGTCGCTCTCGCGCCTCTCGCACGTCGCGACCCGGCTCGAGCGCGCGGGCTTCATCCGCCGCGAGCGCTCGACCGTCGACGCGCGCGCGACCAACGCGATCCTCACCGACGAGGGCGTCGCCAAGATCGTCGGCAGCGCGCCGGGCCACGTCGAGGAGGCCCGCCGGCTCGTGATCGACGCGCTCACGCCGGACCAGCTCGAGCAGCTGCGCGCGATCGGCGCGGCCGTGATGAGCCGCGTCGACCCGGGCTCCACGTTCCCGTCGGAGCCGGCCCCCGGCACGTCGCCGGCCTGAGTCGCGGTACCGGCTCGGGCGGTTGGGCGGTCGGACGGCACCGGCTCAGGCGTTCGGACGGCATCTGTACCGGCGTTCGGGCGGCACCTGCGCGGCCGGAGCCTGCGGCCTACCTGACGGGCGGCAGGGTCAGGCCGGCTGCCCCGCGGCGGCGAGCCACGCGCGCGGGGAGCAGCCGAGCACCTGGGTGAAGGCCCGCGAGAACGACGGCGGGCTCGCGTACCCGAGCTCGGTGGCGGTCGCCGCGACCGAGGCGCCCGCGCGCAGCCGCTCCTGCGCGACCGTGAGCCGCCAGTGCGTCACGTACTGGGCGGGAGGCTGCCCGACCGTCTCCCGGAACCGTGCGGCGAACGCGCTGCGCGACATCGTCGCCTCCCGCGCCATCGTGGTGAGCGTCCAGGGTCGGCCCGGGTCGTCGTGCACGGCGACGAGCGTCCGGGCGAGGCGCTCGTCGGCCAGCCCGGGCAGCAGGCCCGCGGGCAGCGCGACCTCCTCGGTGTGGTCGAGGAGCCAGCGGAAGAGCTGCACGAGCACGACCTCGAACAGCCGGTCCGCGACGACCCGGCTGCCGCAGCGCACGGCGTCGACCTCAGCGAACAGCAGGTCGAGCGCGGCGCCGAGGCCCGCGACCGCGTCGAGCGGGACGACGAGCACGGGCGGGAGGGTCCGGACGAGCGGGTGGGTGTCGCCGCCGTCGAAGTCGAGGGTCGCGCACGCGAAGTCGGCGCCCTCGGTCGGGGCCGTGCGGAAGGCGTGCTCGAGCGGTCGCGGGTAGAGCAGCAGGCTCGGCCGGTCGACGTGCACGACCTCGAGCCGCCCGCCGGGCCCCTGGTGCGTCAGGTCCATCTCGCCCTCGCGGAGCACGTGCAGGAACCCGCGGCCGGGCTGCGCGGCGAACGTCGTGACCCCGCACAGCGGGCCCGCGTGGAACAGGCGCGTGCGCACGCGGAAGCGCTCGAGCAGGGGCGAGAGCCGGTCGAGGGGAGGCACCCGCCTACTGTGCCGGACGATCTGGTACGTATCAAGGAGGATCTGGTCCTTTTCGTCCTCGAGGATGGACCAACCTGGGAGCACGTCGCCGCCCGACCGGGCCTGGCGGCCCGCACCCCCCGACCCCAGGAGATGACCATGTCGAACGTCCCCCTCGTCACCCGCGAGTCCGCGACCGGCACCGTTCGCACCCAGCTCGACGCCATCCACGACGCGTTCGGCACCGTGCCCACGATGTTCCGGGCCGTCGCGCAGTCCCCCGCCGCGCTCACCAGCCTGTGGGGCTCGTTCGGGGCCCTCGCGGGCGGCACGCTGGGCCCGGCCGTCGGCGAGCAGCTCGCGGTCGCCGTCGCGAACCGGAACTCGTGCGAGTACTGCCTCGCCGCGCACACCGCCCTCGGGCGCAAGGCCGGCGTCACGCGCGAGGCGCTCGCGGCCGCGCAGGACGGCGACTCCGACGACCCCCGCGTCGCGGCGCTGCTGCGCTTCGCGCTCACCGTCGTGGACCGGCGCGGCCAGGTCACGCCCGAGGACGTCGAGGCGGTCCGCGACCAGGGCTGGGGCGACGAGCACGTCGTCGAGGTCCTCGCGCACGTCGCGCTCAACCTGTTCACCAACTACGTGAACATCGCGCTCGACGTGCCGGTCGACTTCCCCGTCGTCGGGCTCCGCCGCGCGGGCTGAACGTCGCGGTCGCGGCGCGGCGCGGTTCCGAGGGTGCCCCCGGCGGGGTTCGAACCCGCACTGGACCGGGTTTAAGCCGGTTGCCTCTGCCGGTTGGGCTACGGGGGCGCGGGTTCATCCTGCCAGGGCGCCGCGCCCCGGACGGCGCGCCCGTTCTCGGCGCGGTCACCGCGCCCGTGCCCCCGTCGCGTGCGCTCGGACGGCGCGCCCGCCGTGCCCGCGCCCGGCGCCGGACGCACCGCGGCCCCCGTGCCGGCAGGACACGGGGGCCGCGGTCGTCGTGCGTGGCGGCTCAGGCCTTGGTCGGGTCGCCCGTCCCCGCGGGGTCGGACGCCGGCGAGCCGGCCGACGTGAGCGCCGAGGAGGCACCGGGCGGGTTCTCGTCCGCACGACCGTGCGACGTCACCGCGGCGGCGTCGGGGCCACCGGTGTCGGCCGCGTGCTCGGGCGAGGACTCGCGCTTCGTCGCGGCGTTACCGCCCTCGGCACCGCCCGCCTTGGGCTTCGGCGGCGCGGCGGCGGCCTTGAACTCGGCGCGCGGGTCCTGCAGCGCACCGAGCGCGACGACCTCGCGGCGCAGCAGGAGCGACCCCGTCCAACCGGCCATGATGCGGATCTTGCGGTTCACGGTGGGCATCGCGAACACGTGGTACGTGCGGTGCAGGACCCACGCCGGGAAGCCGCGGACCTTGATCTTGCCGAACATCTGCGCGACGCCCTTGTACATGCCGAGCGACGCGACGGCACCGACGTTGCGGTGCTTGTACTCCGTGACGGGCGCCGAGCTCAGGACGCGCGCGAGGTTGTCGCCGAGGTGGTTGCCCTCGCGCAGCGCGTGCTGGGCGTTCGGCGGGCAGAAGTTGCCCGGGTTGTACAGGTCGGGCACCGCGGCGCAGTCGCCGGCGGCGTACGCGTCCGGGACGACGTTGCCCTCCGCGTCGGCGATCTGGAGCGTCGGAAGGCAGATGACGCGGCCCATCTTGTCGAGCGGGAGGTCGGAGTTCTGCAGCACCGGGTTCGCCTTGACGCCCGCGGTCCACACGATGGTCTCCGAGTCGAACTCGGTGCCGTCCGAGAGGACCACGCGGCCGTCGACGCACGAGCTCAGGAACGTCGAGAGGTAGATCTCGATGTCGCGCTTGCGGAGCTGCTCGAGCGTGTAGACGCCGAGCTCCTCGCTGACCTCGGGCAGGATGCGGGGCGAGCCTTCGACGAGCACGAACCGCAGCTCCTCCTGCTCGATCGCGCCGTAGTACCGGACGGCCGCACGGGCCATGTCCTCGACCTCGGCGAGCGCCTCGACACCGGCGAACCCGCCGCCGACGAAGGTGAACGTGAGCATCTTCTTGCGCAGGTCCGGGTCCCAGGTGCTCGCCGCGAGGTCGATGCGGCCGAGCACGTGGTTGCGGACCGCGATGGCCTCCTCGACGTTCTTGAAGCCGATCGCCTCGTCCGCGAGCCCGGGGATGGGCAGCGTGCGCGCGACCGAGCCGAGGCCGACGACGAGGTGGTCGTACGTGATCCAGTACGAGTCGCCCTCGGCCGGAGTGATCTGCACGGTGCGGTCCGCGTGCCGGATCTCGGTGACCTTGCCCTGCAGGACGTCGACGTGCTTGAACGCCCGGCGGTGCGGGGCGACGACGTTGCGCGGGTCGATGCTGCCGGCCGCGGCCTCGGGCAGGAACGGCGCGTAGGTCATGTACGGGCGCGGGTCGACGACGACGATCGCCGCCTCGCGCTTGCCGAGCCGCTTGCGCAGCCGGCGAGCCGCGTACAGGCCGACCGTGCCACCGCCGAGGACGACGACGCGGGGGACCTTGCGCGGCTTCCCGCGCTGGCCGGTGCGGGCGCTGTCGGGACCGGTGCGAGGCGCGCTGTCCACCGTGGTCGAGGCATCCTGAGACATGCATTCACGGTAACGCCGCCCGGTTTGCGCAGCGACCGCGCGACCCGTGATCCTGCGCACAGCCCCGCCCGTACGGGCGGGGCTGTGCGCGCCGCAGAGGGCTCGGCGCCGCCGCGCCGCGGGCTCCCCGCAGCGGCGCCGAGGCCTCCCCGCGACGACGTCAGGGCTGCGCCGGACCGGCGACCTCGGCGCCGCCGGCGTCCGTCGTCGCACCGGGCCCCGGGGCGGGCGACGCCGTCGGGGTGCCGTTGGGGCTCGGGGCGACCGCCGCACCCGAGGGGGTCGACGCCGGGTCCAGCGGGTCGCGCAGCCGCGGCGCGATCGCGTCGCCCTCCGCGAGCACGAGGGACGGGGCCTTCGCGAACGGGGGCGGTGGTGTCCGCCCACCGCCCGGGAGCAGCCGCTCGCCGTCGTCGCGCCACTCGAACTCGGTGCTCGGCGCACCCGTCAGGGGGTAGACGTTCCAGCGCTCGCGCCCGTCCTCGTCGACGACCGGCAGGAACGACCACGGCTCGGTGAACCCGGGGAGCGCGAACTCGTCGTACCCCTCGTCGAACGTGGTCCGCACGGCCCGGCCGCGGTCGTCGAAGACCTGGACGTCCTCGAGCGGGTTGCCCTCGGCGTCGTAGACGAAGAGGTTGCTCACGGGGACGCCGTCGACCACGACCCCGTCCTGCGGGGCGGGGCCCACGGTCTGCGACTCGTAGACCACCTGGACCCGCTCGGTGACCGCGCTCACGCTCGCGAGGACGGGCAGTGCCGCGAGCACGGCCACGACGGTCGCCACGCTGCGCACGCGCCGGCCGGCCCGGCCCGGCTGCCAGAGGCCGCGGCCCCATTGCACGCTCACGACCGTGAGCGCCACGAGGGCGACCCAGCCGCCGAACGAGCGGGGCATCCACACGAGCGCCTGCCCCGTCAGGAGGACCCGCAGCACCTGGTAGAGCACCCAGGCGCGGGCGAACCACGCGAGCGGCGTGACGCTGCGGGCGAACTCCTCGAACGGCCCCCACCACGGCTGCGGGCGCAGCGCAGCGAGGGCTCGGTCCCGCTGCTCGCGCAGCGCGCGCACCGGGCTGCGGAGCGCGTACCCCAGACCGCCGGCGCCGGTGCCCGACTCCGGCAGGCCGGCGGACGTGCGCAGCTCGGCGGCGTACGCGGCGGGGTCCCCGAAGCGCCCGACGAGGTCGTGCGCCGGCACGCCCGCGCCGGCGCCGCCCGGGGCGTGCGCGTCCTGGTCGGCGAGGGCGTCCGCCAGGTCCGCCTCGAGGCCGTCCGTCAGGTCGTCGACCTGCTCCGGCGAGAGCCCGGCGAGATGGCGCCGCACCGCCGCGGCGTAGCCCGCCACGTCGGCCGTGCGGGTCCTCGTGCTGGCGCTCATCGCACACCCTCCGTCGTCGTGAGCAGGCGCGACATCGTGCCCGCGAACTCGTGCCAGTCCTTGCGCTGCGCGTCGAGCATCGCCCGGCCCTGCGCGTTGATCCCGTAGTACTTGCGGTGCGGCCCCTCGTCGCTCGGCACGACGTACGAGGTCAGCGCGCCCGACGAGTAGAGCCGGCGCAGCGTCCCGTACACCGACGCGTCCCCGACCTCCTCGAGCCCCGACGCCCGCAGCCGCCGCACGACGTCGTAGCCGTAGCCGTCCTCCTCGGCGACGACCGCGAGCACGGCGACGTCGAGAACCCCCTTGAGCAGCTGGGTGGTGTCCATCGCCGTCCTCTCCTCCGCGCGGGTCGCACCCTCCCGGGCTCCCGCAGTCGGCACGGTACTACAGACTGCACAGTACCTGCCAGAACGCGATACCCCGCGTGTCGGAGGACCCGGGCGCGACGACGGCACCGCACGCGGTCGTGCGGTGCCGTCGAGGGTGTGTCGTGCGCGCCGCCCGGGCGGGAGCGGCGCCCGGGGTCAGCGCTCGGCTGCGCTCCAGGCGATGCCGTCGAGGATGTCGTGCTCCGACGTCACGACGTGCGTGAGCTCTCCTCCGGCCGCGGCCACGTCGTCGCGCACGCGCGCCACGACGTCGTGCCACACGAGCGCACCGGCGCCGATCACGTCGACGCGGCCCGGGTGCATGAAGCCGAGCTCCGCCCGCGACGCCCGGTCCCGCGCGAGGAGGTCGTCGCACGCGTCGAGCACGTCCCCGACCGGGAGGACCGAGCCGTCGATGCGCGCGGGGTCGTACTCGGCGAGACCCAGCGCGTGGGCCGTCACGGTCGTCACCGAGCCGGCCAGACCCACGAGCGTGACCGCCTTGCCGAGCGGCACGACCCTCGACGCGACGTCGAGCGCCGCGGCGACGTCGGCGCGCGCCGCGGCGATCTCGGCGGCGGTCGGCGGGTCGCTGCGCAGGTGCCGCTCGGTGAGCCGGACGCAGCCGACGTCCATCGAGTACGCCGCCTCGGGCGAGCCGGTGCCGAGCACGAGCTCGGTCGACCCGCCGCCGAGGTCCACGACCAGGAACGGCCCGGGGTGCCGGCCCGCGAGCACGCCCGTCGCCCCGCGGAACGACAGGGCCGCCTCCTCCTCGCCCTCGACGACCTCGGGCTCGACGCCCAGCGCGTCGCGCACGCCGTCGACGAAGTCCGCACGGTTCTCCGCGTCGCGCGACGCCGAGGTCGCGACGAAGCGGATCCGCTCGACGCCCAGCTCCTCGCACACCGCGCCGTAGCGCCGGGCGGCGTCGAGCGTGCGTGCGAGCGCCTCAGGGGCGATCCGGCCCGTGCGGTCGACGCCCTGGCCGAGGCGGACGACCTCCATGCGCCGGTCCAGGTCCGTGAGGGTCCCGGCCTCGACGTCGACGTCCGCGACGAGGAGTCGGATGGAGTTGGTCCCGCAGTCGATGGCAGCCACACGCGTCATGGCGGCATCCTCGCACCCGTCGCCGCGCAGCGCCGCGCCCGCTCAGCAGGTGCAGCGGTCCGGGCGCCACGCGTCGCGCAGCATCACGAGCACCTCGTCACCCACCGGGTTGACCCCCGGCCCGGCCGCGAGCGCGTGCCCGACGAGCACGTGCAGGCACTTGACCCGCGTCGGCATGCCGCCGGCCGAGACCCCCGCGATCTCCGGCACCTCGCCGAGCGCCTCGCGGTCGCGCAGGTACGCCTCGTGCGCGCTGCGGTAGGCGCGCGCGAGCTCCTCGTCCTCGGCGAGCCGCGCCGTCAGCTCCTTCATGAGCCCGCTCGCCTCGAGCGTCGACACCGCCGCGACCGCGGGCGGGCACGTCAGGTAGTACGTCGTCGGGAACGGCGTGCCGTCGTCGAGCCGCGGCGCGGTCCGCACGACGAGCGGACGGCCGCACACGCAGCGCGCGGCGATGCCGACGACCCCGCGCGGCGGGCGCCCGAGCTGCTCGGCGAGCACCGCGACGTCGGACTCCGCCACGTCGGGCGCGTCGGTCCGCGCGCGCGGGACGTCCGCGGCGGGCGGGTGGACGGCGCTCGGGTCGTCGGTGCTGACGACGGGGATCTCGCTCACGGGGCGTCCGTTCGGGCTCACCCCCGCACGGTGCGAGGGTCGGTGGTCAGGGGGTCGGGGCCGGCTCGTCGCCGGCCGGCGCCTGCCCATTGTCCCCTGTCGCGGGCTCCGCCCCGTCCGACGTCGGCTCGAGCGCGGCCTCGCCCGCGATCCGCACGGACTCCCAGACGACCGAGTACCAGGGCTGCGTCGAGTCGTCGCCCAGCACGGGCCCGCTCCCCTGCGCCGGGATCTCCGGGGCGGTCGGCTCGGGCACCACCTCGGGGTCGCGCACGCGGTACGCCGTCTCGCCGGGCAGCACGAACGCGAGCCGGTCACGGGCCTGCGCGACGACGTACTGCTCGTCGTCCCACCGCGCGAGGTCCGCCTCGAGCTCCTCGTTGCGCTGCCGCGCCTCGACGACCTCCAGGTGCAGCTGCTCGAGCTCGACGCGCTGCGCGAGGTAGGAGCGCAGGGTCGGGAACACGAGGATGAAGGCCAGCAGGCTCACGACGCCGAGCACCATGACGCGGACCGTGAACAGGCGCGGCACGCGCACCTGGACGCTCTCGGTGCGGGGCACGCCGCGGGGTGGGGTCGCGGCGCCGCGCGACGCCGGGCGCGGCGACGACGGGCGGGTCGCCGCGCGCGGGGCAACGGGCGTCGAACCCGTCCGGGGCACGGGCGGACGCCCGCTCACGACACGGTTCGCCCCCGTGCGCGGCCCGCTCGGGCGCGACGCCGCTCCCCCGGCCCGCGGACCGGCACCCTTGCCCGGGCTCGGCGAGGCAGGGCGGCGGGGGGACATGCGTCGATTGTGCCCCGGGGTCGGGGCTGCGCACGGCAGGCGGGCCGCTCGCCGTGTCCGTCACCCGTCCGTGGGAGCCGGGCACGCGGGAGGCCGAGCACGCCGGAGGCCGGCGACCACGTGGGTCGCCGGCCTCCGGGTGCCGTGGCGTCAGCCGCTCGCGCGGGCCGCCGCGTCAGGCGGTGGTGCTCAGGACTGCTTCCAGCGCGGGAACGCGCTCGCACCGGCGTAGCGGCCGGCGTCGTCCAGCTCCTCCTCGATGCGGAGCAGCTGGTTGTACTTGTTGATGCGCTCGCCGCGCGCCGGGGCGCCCGTCTTGATCTGGCCGGCGTTCGTCGCGACGGACAGGTCGGCGATCGTGGTGTCCTCGGTCTCGCCGGAGCGGTGCGAGGTCATCGTCGTGAAGCCGTTGCGCTGCGCGAGCGTCACGGCGTCGAGCGTCTCGGTGAGCGTGCCGATCTGGTTGAGCTTGACCAGCAGCGAGTTCGCCGAGCGGAGCTCGATGCCCTTGGCCAGGCGCGTCGGGTTGGTGACGAACAGGTCGTCGCCGACGATCTGCACCTTGTCGCCGACCTCGCGCATGAGCTGCGCCCAGGCGTCCCACTCGTCCTCGGACAGCGGGTCCTCGATCGAGACCAGCGGGTAGTCCGAGACGAGCTGCTTGTAGTACGCGATGATCTCGTCGGTGCCGGTCGCCTTGCCCTCGAACTGGTAGGCGCCGTCCTTGAAGAACTCGGTCGCGGCGACGTCGAGCGCGAGGCCGACGTCCTTGCCCGGGACGAAGCCGGCCTTCTCGATGGCCGTGATGATCAGGTCGAGCGCCGCGCGGTTGCTCGACAGGTTCGGCGCGAAGCCGCCCTCGTCGCCGAGACCGGTCGCGAGGCCCTCGCTCTTGAGCACCGACTTGAGCGAGTGGTAGATCTCCGTGCCGGTGCGCAGCGCCTCGCGGAACGTGCCCTGGCCGATGGGCGCGACCATGAACTCCTGGATGTCGACGTTGGAGTCGGCGTGCGACCCACCGTTGAGGATGTTCATCATCGGGACCGGCAGGACGTGCGCGTTCGGGCCGCCGACGTAGCGGAAGAGCGGCAGGTCGACCGAGTCGGCCGCGGCCTTGGCGACCGCGAGCGAGACGCCGAGGATCGCGTTGGCGCCGAGCTTGCCCTTGTTGGGCGTGCCGTCCAGGTCGATGAGGGCCTGGTCGACGAGGCGCTGCTCGGTGGCCTCGAAGCCGATGAGCTCGGGCGCGATGTCGTCGATCACGGCGTTGACCGCGTCCTCGACACCCTTGCCCAGGTAGCGGTCCTTGACGCCGTCACGGCGCTCGACGGCCTCGAACGCCCCGGTGGACGCACCCGAGGGCACGGCAGCGCGGGCGATGGTGCCGTCGTCGAGAGCGACCTCGACCTCGACAGTGGGATTGCCGCGAGAATCCAGGATCTCGCGGGCGCCGACGGCCTCGATGCTGGCCATGGTGCTCCTTCGACAGACGGGTGGGTGTGCGACCTCAGCCTAGTGCCGTCCTGACGGAGCCGTGGTGGGACCTTTGACAGGTGGACACCCGGCGGCCCGCGCCGGACGCGCCGAACCCCCCGCCGGCAGGGCTCCGGGCGGGGGTTCGACGGGGTTTCGACGGGATCCGGGCAGGTGCGCCCCGGGCGCGCCACGGCGGGACGGCGGTCAGCCGACGTACGACTTGACCCCCGCGAGGATCTGCGCGAGGCCCTTCTTGGCGTCGGCCAGCAGCATGCTCGTCTTCGGGTCGCCGTAGAGCTCGTTGTCGAGCCCGGCGTACCCGTGCCCGAGCGAGCGCTTGATCACGACGATCGAGCGCGCGTGGTCGACGTCGAGGATCGGCATCCCCGAGATGGCGTTGCCCGGCCGGCGCGCCGCGGGGTTCGTGACGTCGTTCGCGCCCACGACGAGCGCGACGTCGGCGGTCTCGAACTCCGGGTTGACCTCGTCCATCTCGAGCAGCTGCGGGTACGGCACGTCGGCCTCGGCGAGCAGCACGTTCATGTGCCCGGGCATGCGCCCCGCGACCGGGTGCACGGCGTAGTACACCGTGATGCCGCGGTCGGTGAGGAGCTGGCCGAGCTCGCCGCACTCGCGCTGGGCCTGCGCCGCCGCGAGGCCGTAGCCCGGGACGATGATGACCTTGCGGGCGTACGCGAGCTGGATCGCGACGTCCTCGGCGCCGACGCGGCGGACCTCGAGGCCCTGCGGCCCGGCAGCGGCGTCACCGCCCGCGACCGCGTCGCCGGTCCCGAAGCCGCCGACCATGATCGAGAGCACCGAGCGGTTCATCGCCTCGGCCATCTGCTGCGTGAGGATCGCGCCGCTCGCCCCGACCAGGGCGCCGGCGATGATCATGATCTGGTTGTCGACGACGAAGCCCGCCATCGCGACCGCGAGCCCGGTGAACGCGTTGAGCAACGAGACGACGACGGGCATGTCCGCGCCGCCGATCGGCAGCACCATGAGCACGCCGAACGCGAGCGCCGCGAGGACGACGACCCACAGCAGCCAGGTGCTCGGGCTCGCGATCACCACGACGCCGCCAACGACGGCCACCGCGGCCGACACGATGCTCGCGAGCCGCGAGCCGGGGAACGCGATGGGCGCACCCGAGACCCAGCCCTGGAGCTTCCCGGCCGCGACGAGCGACCCGGAGAACGTGACCGCGCCGATGACCACGTCGAGCACGACGGGCACCGAGACGCCCGCGGTCAGCGCGCCGTCGCCGTGCAGCCGCTGGAAGTCGACGATCGCGACGACCGCCGCCGCGCCGCCACCGACCGCGTTGAACACCGACACGAGCTGCGGCATCGCGGTCATCTGCACGCGGCGGGCGCCCACGAGCCCGGCGAGCGAGCCGACGACCGTCCCGGCCAGCAGCGCCACGCCCGCGAGCGGGACGACGCGGCCGTGGTCGCCGTCGCCCGCGAGCAGCAGGACGACGGTCGCGAGCACCGCCGCGGCCATGCCCGAGGCCGAGAGCAGGTTGCCGCGCCGCGCGGTCGCCGGGGACCGCATGAGGTGCAGGCCGAGCACGAACGTCACCGCGGCGCCCAGGTAGACGACCCGCACCAGGGTGTCGAGCAGGGGAAGGGCCTCGCCGCTCATCGCGCCGCTCCGTCCTCGGTCGGGGCGGCGTCCGCCACCGCGGCGGCCGGCCGGGGCCGAGCCTTGAACATCTCGAGCATCCGGTCGGTCACGACGTAGCCGCCGACCACGTTCATCGCGGCGAACGCGGCGGCGACGAACGTCAGGACGTACGCGAGCGGGTCGTCGGCGACGGCCGCGACGAGGATCGCGCCCACGAGGACGACGCCGTGGATCGAGTTCGCGCCGGACATCATCGGCGTGTGCAGCGTCGCGGGGATCTTGCTGATGACCTCGAAGCCGACGAGCAGCGCGAGGACGAACAGGGCCAGGTTGCTGAGCAGCTCGGCGCTCATCTCACTCCCCTTCCGGGAGGGTCGCGGGGGCGTCCGCATGCGCGGTCGCCGCGGGGGGCGGCGGCGCGACGGCAGCGGTGGCCGGGGCGTCGGTGCCGGGGACGCCGGCTGCGGCGGGGACGACGGCGGGCTCGGCGGGCCGGACCCACACCGCGCCGACGACCTCGTCCTGCGGGTCGAGCGCGAGCGCCCCGTCCCGGACGACGGCCGCGAGCAGCGCCGTGACGTTGCGGGCGTAGGCCGCGGACGCCCCGGTCGGCATCCGTGCGGGCAGGTCGCCGGCGCCGATGACCGTGACGCCGCCGTCGGTCAGGACCCGCTGGCCCGGCACGGAGCCGTCGACGTTGCCGCCGAGCGGGCCGGACGCGAGGTCGACGACCACCGAGCCCGGCTTCATGGCGGCGAGGGTCTCGGCGGTGACCAGCACGGGCGGGCGCCCGCCGGGCACCTGCGCCGTCGTGATGACCACGTCGAACGTGCGGATCTGCTGGCCGAGCTCGGCCTGCTGGACGGCCTGCTCCTCGGGGGTCAGCGCGCGGGCGTACCCGCCCTCGCCCGCCCCGGCGGTCACGGACGTGCGCAGGAAGCCGGCGCCGAGCGACGTGACCTCCTCGCGGGCCGCGGGCCGGACGTCGTAGCCGCTGACCTGGGCGCCGAGCCGGCGCGCGGTCCCGATCGCCTGGAGGCCCGCCACGCCCGCACCGAGCACGAGCACGGTCGCGGGGCGCGCGGTCCCGGCGGCCGTGATCATCATCGGCACGTACCGGCCGAACGCCTCGGCGGCGACGAGCGCGGCGCGGTAGCCCGCGACGGACGCCTGCGAGCTGAGCGCGTCCATGGTCTGGGCCCGGGAGAGCGTGCGCGGGAGCAGGTCGAGCGACAGGACGACGACGCCGCGCCCGGCGAGGGCGTCGAGCCCCGCCCGGGCGTCGCCGCGCGCGTCGAGCAGCCCGATCAGCACCTGGCCCGGACGCAGCCGGTCGAGCACCGCGGGTTCGGGGCGGCGCACCGCGAGGACGACGTCGGCCGCGGCGAGCACGGCGTCGAGCGAGTCGACCTTCGCGCCCGCGGCGACGTACGCCTCGTCGGGGTGGAACGCCCGCGCGCCCGCGCCGGACTCGAGGAGCACCTCGTAGCCGTCCGCGACGAGCCGGGTCACGACCTCGGGGACGAGCGCGACGCGCTGCTCCCCCGCTGCGCGCTCGACGAGCGCCGCCACGGTCAGTGTCGTCGTCATGCGACCTCGCTCTCGCCCGTGCGGGCCGCCGCGCCTGTGCGCCGCAGCAGCCCGGCTGCCGTCCTCCTACGGTGACATCGTGGTGCCCGGCACGTCGCGCGACCCCGGACCTCCGTCCTGGGTAAGCGTTTTCCTACTGCGTCCCGGAAGACTGCTCGATCCGCTGGACCTGCTGCTCGATGCCCCGCACCGCGGCCCGCATCGCCGACTCGGCGTCGACGCCCAGCTCGTCGGCGGTCGCGACGAGCTCGAGCAGCCGGCGCCCGACCTCCGCCTCCTGCCACCCGGCCGCAGCCGGGTCCGCGGGCGAGGTGACCTGGGCGTCCGCGCGCCAGCCGGTCGCTGCAGCGCCGGTGAGCTCGAGACCAGCCCGCCGTGCCCGGCCGAGCACCTTCTGCCCCCGGGCGAGCGCACCGAGCGCGAGCGGGACGCCGTCGAGCACCGACGTCCGCTGCTTCTCCGCCCGCTTGATCCGGTCCCACTGCACGTGCAGGTCAGCGGCGGGTGCGGCGGCCTCGGCAGGGGCGAAGTCGGGCGCGCCCGCTCCACCGTCCGGGCCGCGGAGGTCCGCACCGGCCGCGGGGTCGGCGTCGTCCGCGCCACCTCCGCCCGTCCGGGCCGCGGCGTCGGTCCCGTTGGTGCCGTCGGTGCCGTGAGTGCCGTCGGTGCCGTGAGTGCCGTCAGCGCCGTCGGTGCCGAAGACGTGCGGGTGCCGCCGCACGAGCTTCGCGGTGATGCCGCGCGCCACGTCGTCGAGGTCGAACGGGTCGGTCGGGTCCTCCTGCGCGATGCGCGCGTGGAAGACGACCTGGAGGAGCAGGTCGCCGAGCTCCTCGCGCAGGTCGGCGCGCGAGCCGGCCTCGATGGCCTCGGCGACCTCGTAGGCCTCCTCGAGCGCGTACGGCACGAGGCTCGCGTGGGTCTGCTGCGCGTCCCACGGGCACCCGCCCGGCGAGCGCAGCCGGTCCATCGTGGCGACGAGCTCGCGCACCCCGTCCCCGGCGCTGCCCGCGCCCGCGGCGGTCACTCGACCGCGGTCTCGTCGTCGCTCGTCACGAGCCACGGCCGGTCGACCGCGACGAGCTCGTTGCCCTCGTCGACGGCGCCGAACCGCGGGCTCACCTCGACGTCGAGCTCGCCGAGCTCGAGCTGGAGGTCGGGGATGAGCGTCTGCGCGTCGGGGAGCGCCGTGAGCTGCTCCCACACGAGCAGGTACCGCGAGACCGCGATCGCCGGCTCGCCGAACTCGTCCGTGGTCGCCGTCTCGATCTGGGCCGCCGCCTCGGTGAGCTGCGCGCGCGCCGCCTGGTCGGACACCGCGACGCCCTGCTCCTGCGCGAACGCGCGGATCGTCGGCTCCTGCACGAGGACCGCGAGCACGTTCTCGGACGTCGCGCCCTCGAAGAACGGCGAGAGCTGCTCGACGGCCGTGTGCACGTCCTCGACCGCGATGACCCGGCCGTCGACGACCGCCGCGGCCCCCGGCCGGCCGGCGCAGCCCGTGAGCGCGACCGCGGCCACGAGCCCCAGGACCGCGCCCGTGCGCAGCCGTGCGCGCCGGTGCGCCCGCGTGCCCGGCCACCGGCCCGCGTGCTCGTCCGGAACCCTCGTCACCGTCGTCACCCTGGGACCTCCCGCGTCGTCGCTCGTGGATCGGGGCCCATCGTAGGCGCACGGCTCACGTCGGGACCGACGCCGCCCGGCGCTCGTCCGCGGCGAGCCCCGGGTGGACCCGCACGCAGTTCCGCCCGCCGTGCTTCGCGTCGTACAGGGCGGAGTCCGCCGCGTCGACGAGCATGTCGGGTGCGGCGCTCGGGGACCGGGTCGCGGCGACCCCGATGCTCACCGTCCGTGCCCGGGCCGCGGCGTCCGCCGGTGCCTGCGTGCACGTCTGCGCGCACCGGGCCCGGACCGTCTCGGCCACGGCGGCGGCCCCCGCGGTGTCCGTCCCGGGGAGCACGACGAGGAACTCCTCGCCGCCCCAGCGACCCACGAGCGCGTCGTCCGGCGCGACGTCGCCCAGGAGCCGCGCCAACGACACCAGCGCCTCGTCGCCCGCCCGGTGGCCCCACCGGTCGTTGACCTGCTTGAAGTGGTCCACGTCGACCATGAGCACCGCGACCGGGTCGCCCCGCTCGAGCGCCGCTGCCATCGCGTCGGCCAGACCCACCATGAGGTGGCGGCGGTTGAGCAGGCCCGTCAGCGGGTCGCGCGAGGCCTGCTCGGCCAGGTCCGCCCGCAGCACCTCGATCGTGCGCAGCTGCTCCCCCAGGCGCGCGTTCGCGGCGGCGAGCTCGCGCCGCTGCTGGTTCGCCTCGGTCACGTCCCGGCCCACGAGCACGACGCCGAGGTCCACGCCCCGGTTGTCCACCAGCCGCGAGGAGCTGAGCTGCAGCTCCACTGTCCGGTCGCGCCCCTCGACCACCCGGTCCGTGTCCCGGCCGCCGCCGAGCAGGTCGCTCACGTCGAACCCGCCGAGCACGGAGCGCGCCGACGCACCGAGCAACGTCACCGGCGCCTCGGGGTTCATCGACCGGACGAAGCGGTCCGCCGCCGGGTTGACGTCGAGGATCCGGCCGTCGGGGCTGATCACCAGCACGTACTCCCCGATCCGGTCGACGACCAGCGCTCGCGCGACCGGCGCGAACGCGATCAGGTCCTGCCGGAAGATCGCGTACGCCATGATCGCCCCGGTCGCGGCGAACCCGATCGGGGTCGGCTGCGCGACGCCCGGGAGGGCACCGAAGACGCTCAGCGCGTTGAGGCCCGCGGGAACGAGCGAGCCGACCAGCACGCTCAGGTGCTGGCGACGGAAGACCTGGGGAGCTTTCCACCACCCGCGCGCGAGCGTGATCATGCCGACGATCAGCAGCCCGTAGCTGTACGCGGTGTGGAGCCAGAAGGCGGGCCCGTACTCCCACAGCTCCGACGTCGCGGGCCCGTCCGCGCCGGGTCCGTGGTACAGCAGGCGGTGCCACGGGTTGGTCGCGGCCGCGACGGTCACGAGCACCGGCTCGACCGCGAGCAGCGCGAGCAGCCGGCGGCTCGGCGACCAGTCGCCGACCGCGACACTGCGTGCAAGGACCGTGAACGCGAGCACGAGGAGCCCGACGCCGGGGTAGACGGCGAGAGAACCGACCGCGACGACGCCGTCGGAGGCTCCGCCGGCCTCGAGCGCCGCGACCACGGACCACCAGCCGGCGCCGGTCGCGACCCCCGCGAGGGCCGTCGCCGTCACCCGGCGCCCGACGCGGTTGCGCCACGAGTAGATCGCCACGGCGGTGCACAGGATCGCGGACCCCACGTACACGGACGCGACGAGCGGACCCATCGCCCACCTTCCCGGGACTGCGCGGCCCGACGGGCCGTGTCGACCTGCCTCATCGGCAGCGGGCCCCCGGACGCAAGCCGTTCGCCCGGTCCCGCTGGGGGTGCCCGGCGGGACCGCGCGCGCGCCACGGCGCGGGTGGACCCTGGCCGTGGCCTCGCACCGCCGCCGTGGGGCGCAGGACGGCGGGCTCAGGCGGGTGCGGCCTCGTCGGCCACGTCGTCGTCGTGGCGACGCCTGCGCCGCACGCGACCGGCGTCCTCCGCGGCACCTCCCGGGACCGCGCGCCGGACCAGGTTGCGGCCGTGGTCCTTCGCCTCGTACAGCGCCCGGTCGGCCGCGAGCAGCAGGTCAGCGACCGTCTCCCCGCTCACCGGGTAGGCCGCGACGCCCGCGCTGAGCGTGCAGCGCACGACACGCTCCCCGCTCCCGAGCGGCTCCGCCTCGCACCGGCGGCGCAGCGTCTCGGCGAGCACCGCACCCTCGGTCAGGTCCGCGCCCGGCACCACGACGACGAACTCCTCGCCGCCCCACCGCGCCGCGAGCGCACCCGTCGGCACGCACTCGCGCAGCCGCTGCGCCATCGCGATGAGCACCGCGTCCCCCGTGAGGTGCCCGTGCTCGTCGTTGACGCGCTTGAACCGGTCGAGGTCGAGCACGACGACCGCGAGCGGCTCCCCGGCGCCGGCGGCCTCCCCGAGCATGGGCCCGAAGCGCTCCATGAGGTGACGCCGGTTGTGCAGGTCGGTGAGCGGGTCGCGGACCGCCTGCTCCGCGAGGTCGCTGCGGAGCCGCTCGATCGTCGCGAGCTGCTCGACGAGCCGGGCGCGCTGTGCGTTGACCTCGGTGACGTCGCGCGCGACGAGCACCGTGCCGATCTCGCGACCGCGCCCGTCGACGAGCGGCGAGGCGCGCACCTCGAGGTCCATCGCCGTCCCCGCGACGACGAGCGTCAGGTGCGCTGGCTCGTCCTCCGCGGCGACGAGCCGGCCGTCGGCGTCGAACAGGCCCCAGCACGACATCACGAGGCTCGCGGGCATCCCGATGAGCTGGGTGCCGAGCCGGGGCCCGGCGGTCGCGAGCAGGAGCTTGAGCGCCGCGGGGTTGGCGTCGATCAGGCGGCCGTCGGGGCTCAGCGCGAGCACGGGGTCGCTGATGCGCTCGATCAGCACGTCGCGCGCGACGGGCGCGAACGCGATGAAGTCCTGGCGGAACATCGCGTTGCCGATGACGCCGGCGGTCACCGCGAAGCCGAGCGGCGTCGGGTCGCCCAGGTCGCCGAACGCGCCGGTGAGGTTCACGACGTTGACGAGGACCGGCACGACCGACGCGAGGAGCAGGTGCCAGCGTTGGCGCCGGAACGCGGGCGGGGCCGTCCACCAGCCGCGCGCGACGAGGACGAGCCCGGTCGCGATGAGCACGTAGGAGTACAGCGCGTGCAGCCAGAACAGCGGGGCGCGCTCCCACAGCACCGGGTCGCCGAGGGTCGCGGCCGCCGTGCCGGAGTAGAACAGCTGGTGCCACGGGTTCGTGGCGGCGGTCACGGTCACGAGGATCGGCTCGACGCTCAGGCCCGCGAGCACCGCGCGGCTCGGGATCCAGCCGGTCCCCGTCGCGCTGCGGCCCAGGCACGCGAACGCCCCCACGGCGACCGCGACACCCGGGAACGAGGCGAGGGCGGCGACGGACTGCACGCGCTCGTCGAACGGCCCGACGCTCACGGCGTCGGCGAGGCTCCACCAGGCCCCCGCGACCGCGAGCACCCCGAGCGAGGTCGCCGTCGCGGTGCGCGGGCCGCGGCGCCGGAACGCGCCGACGGCGACGACCACGAAGACCACTGCCGCGGCGAGGTAGACGAGCAGGTGCACGACGGGGTTCACGGCCGCGCGCACCCCCTCGCCCCCGCGCGAGCGCTCACGCGCGCACGCTCGCCGCACGCGCCGACCGTGGGCGGCCGGGCGTGCGAGCTCCTCGTCCGCGGCTCCCCGTGCGGGGCGCCGCGGTCAGCGGTGCCTTGGCTTCACACCGGTGTCCAGGTCATCGTCGCACCTCGTCCCCCGCTGTGCGTCCGGCGTTCGGGGGAGCCTCAGCGCCGCGACGCGGTCCCCACGGTGGCCGCCGCGGACACGTCACCGACCACCACCGCGTCGATGAGCTGGCGCGCCCACGCGAGCAGCGCCTCGCCGTGCAGCGGCTTGCCGCCGATGCGCGCGGTCGTGGGGAACGGCACGAGGATCGTGCGGATCGCCGGCTTGAGCACCGTGCCGGGGTAGAGCCGCTTGAGCCGCATCTGCGCCGACTCGGGCAGCTCGACGGGCGCGAAGCGCACGAACTTCCCCTGCGCGGTCACGTCGCTCAGCCCGGCCGCGCGCACGCGGGTCCGGAACGCCGCGACGTCGAACAGGTTGTTCACCGCGTCGGGCACCGGGCCGTAGCGGTCCACGAGCTCCGCGCGCACCTCCGCGAGCGCCGCCTCGTCGGCCGCGGCCGCGATCTTGCGGTACGCCTCGAGGCGCAGGCGCTCGTGCGCGATGTAGTCGTGCGGCAGGTGCGCGTCGACGGGCAGCTCGATCGTCACGTCGGGCAGCTCCTCCTCGACCTCGCCGCGGAAGCCGGCGACCGCCTCGCCGACCATGCGGATGTAGAGGTCGAAGCCGACGCCCTCGATGTGCCCGGACTGCTCGCCACCGAGCAGGTTGCCCGCGCCGCGGATCTCGAGGTCCTTCATCGCGATCGCCATGCCCGCGCCGAGGTCGGTGTTCGCGGCCATGGTCGCGAGCCGGTCGTGCGCGGTCTCGGTGAGCGGGCGCTCGGGCGGGTACAGGAAGTAGGCGTACGCCCGCTCGCGCCCGCGGCCCACGCGCCCGCGCAGCTGGTGGAGCTGCGAGAGCCCGAGCAGGTCCGCGCGCTCGAGGATCAGGGTGTTCGCGTTGGAGATGTCGAGGCCGGTCTCGACGATCGTGGTGCAGACGAGCACGTCGAACTTCTTCTCCCAGAAGTCGACGATGACCTGCTCGAGCTGGTGCTCGGGCATCTTGCCGTGCCCGACGGCGACCCGCGCCTCCGGCACGAGCTCGTTGAGGCGCGCAGCGACCCGCTCGATCGACTCCACGCGGTTGTGCACGTAGAATACCTGGCCCTCGCGCAGCAGCTCGCGGCGGATCGCCGCGGTGATCTGCTTCTCGTCGTACCCGCCGACGAACGTCAGGACCGGGTGGCGCTCCTCGGGCGGCGTCGCGAGCGTCGACATCTCGCGGATGCCCGTGACCGCCATCTCGAGCGTGCGCGGGATCGGGGTCGCGCTCATCGCGAGCACGTCGACGTTGGTGCGCAGCGCCTTGAGCGTCTCCTTGTGCTCGACGCCGAACCGCTGCTCCTCGTCGACGATCACGAGCCCGAGGTCCTTGAACCGCACCTCGCCCGTGATGAGCCGGTGCGTGCCGATCACGACGTCGATGCTGCCGTCGGCGAGCCCGTCGACGATCGCCTTGCTCTCGGCGGCCGTCTGGAACCGCGAGAGCGCCTTCACGACGACCGGGAAGGCCGAGTACCGCTCCGTGAACGTGTCGAGGTGCTGCTGGACGAGCAGCGTCGTGGGCACGAGCACCGCGACCTGCTTGCCGTCCTGCACGGCCTTGAACGCCGCGCGCACCGCGATCTCGGTCTTGCCGTAGCCGACGTCGCCGCACACGAGCCGGTCCATCGGGACCGGCTTCTCCATGTCGGCCTTGACCTCGTCGATCGTCGCGAGCTGGTCCGGGGTCTCGACGTACGCGAAGGCGTCCTCGAGCTCGCGCTGCCACGGGGTGTCGGGCGCGAACGCGTGCCCGGGCGTCGCCATGCGCGCGGAGTACAGCCGGATGAGCTCCGAGGCGATCTCCTTGACCGCCTTGCGCGCGCGGCCCTTGGTCTTGGCCCAGTCGCCGCCGCCCATCTTGTTCAGGCTCGGCGCCTCGCCGCCCACGTACTTGGTGACCTGGTCGAGCTGGTCGGTGGGCACGTAGAGCCGGTCGCCCGGCTGGCCGCGCTTGCTCGACTGGTACTCGATGACCATGTACTCGCGCGTCGCGGCGGTCGAGCCCGAGCCGATCGTGCGCTGCACGAGCTCGACGAAGCGCCCGACGCCGTGCTGCTCGTGCACGACGTGGTCGCCGGGGCGCAGCTGCAGCGGGTCGACGGTGTTGCGCCGCCGCGACGGCATCTTGCGCATGTCGCGCGTCGAGGTGCCCGTGCGCCCGGTCAGGTCCGACTCGGAGAACACCGCGAGCCGCAGGCCCTCGGCGACGAACCCCGGGCCGACGGGCGCGGGGACGACGAGCACGACGCCACCCTCGGGCGGCTCCGCGATCGTTGGCACGAGCCGCGCGGGCACGTCGGCGGCCTTGAGCTGCTCGGTCATGCGCTGCGCGGGGCCGTGCCCCTCGGTTGCGAGCACGAGGTGCCAGCCGGCCTGCTGGAGCGTGCGCACGTCCGCAACCGCCCGGTCGACCTCGCCGCGGTACCGCTCGACGTCGCGCGCCGCCACGACGAGCGTCTCGCCCGCCCCGGTCAGCACGTCGCCCGTCGCGTGGTCGTCGGTGAGCCCCGCGCGTTCGATCCGGTTCCCGGTCTCCTCGGCGCGCGCGACCCCCTCGGCGTCGAGCGTGAACGGGCTGAGCGTCCACCACCCGAGGCCGCGCACCGCCGCGAGCGCCCGCACCTCGGCGAACGACGCGAAGGACGCCGCCGACAGGTCGAGAGGCGTCGCACCGCCCGCGGCGGCCGAGGTCCACGCCGCCTGAAGGAACTCCTCGGTCGTCGCCACCAGGTCGTGCGCACGGCGCCGGACCCGCTCGGGGTCGACGAGCACGAGCAGCGCGTCGTCGGGCACGAGGTCCAGCACCGGGACCATGCGCTCGACGAGCGCGGGCGCGAGCGACTCCATGCCCTCGACCGCGATCCCGTCCGCGAGCTTCTCGAGCATCTCGGCGGCGCCCGGGAGGCGGTCCATGAGCGCGATCGCCCGGCCGCGGACGTCGTCGGTCAGCAGGATCTCCCGGCACGGCGGCGCCCAGAGCCCGTGCGTCGCGATCTCGAGGCTGCGCTGGTCGGCGACGGAGAACCAGCGGATCTCCTCGACGTCCTCGCCCCAGAACTCGATCCGCAGCGGGTGGTCCTCGGTCGGCGGGAACACGTCGAGGATCCCGCCGCGCACCGCGAACTCGCCGCGCTTCTCGACCATGTCGACCCGCGCGTACGCCGCGCCGACGAGCCGGTCCGCGAGCTCGGCGAGGTCCGCGCGGTCCCCGACCGCGAGCGCGACGGGCTCGAGCTCGCCGAGCCCCTCGACGACGGGCTGGAGCAGCGCGCGCACGGGGACGACGAGGACGCGGATCGGACCCGTGAGGCCGTCGTCGTCGGTCGGGTGCGCGAGCCGGCGGAACACCGCGAGGCGGCGGGCCACGGTGTCGCTGCGCGGCGAGAGCCGCTCGTGCGGGAGCGTCTCCCACGCGGGCAGCACCGCGACCGCGTCGTCGGGCAGGTAGCAGCGCAGGGCGGACGCGAGCTCGTCGGCGTCCCGCCCGGTCGCGGTGACGACGACAAGCGGGCGCCCCGCAGCGCCGGCCGGCCCCCCGGCACCGGCCGCGTGCGCACCCGCGAGCGCCGCGAGGAGGGGCGGACGGACGCCCGCGGGGCCGACGACGTCGACCTCGCCCCGGGCGCGGACGAGCTCGACGGCGCGCGCGGCGTTCGGGTCGGCGAGGAGGGCGGGCAGCAGGCCGGTGAGGTTCATGGTTCCCTTCGCAGGCGCTCCCGCAGCCGGGGGCAGGGCGCGGCAGCGGGGGCACGACAGCACGTGCGCCCCGGAACCGTGCGGTCCCGGGGTCGTCGTGCTGGAAGTCTACGAGCCGCGTCCGACACGCACCCGCGCTGGAGCGTGCGCGCTGGGCGTGACCGCTCCGTCCCTGCGCTGACGCCTACGCCTGGCTGAGGACCCCGGCCCCGTGCACGGGGAGCACGGGGGCGACGGCCGCCGGACCCGGAGCCGGCGCGAGGCCGTCGAGCTGCGCGAGCGCACGCCGCAGCGCGGTGCTCGACGTGTGCACGGTGTACGGGAAGTAGTGCACCTCGACGCCGACCGCCGCGAAGTCGCGCTCGAGCTTGTCGCCCTTGGCGGTCCCCCGCCAGTCGTCGCCCTTGAAGATCACGTCGAAGCCCACCGAGCGCCAGGTGTCGACCTTGTCGGGGACGACCTCCGCGACGACCTCGTCGACGAACGAGATGTGCCGGACGATCTCCATGCGCTCCGCGAGCGGCACGACGGGCCGCGCGCCCTTCGTGAGCTCGAGCATCTCGTCGGAGACGACGCCCGCGATCAGGTGGTCGCAGTGCTGCTTGGCGAGCCGGAGGATGTTGAGGTGGCCGACGTGGAAGAGGTCGTACGCACCCGGTGCGTAGCCGATTCGTGCCATCCCTGATTCCCCCGGTTCTGAGTGTGCGGCGGGCGCGCAGGCAGTCCGGCCGGCGACGTCGCTGCGCCACGATATCGACGCAAACGGGCATTGACGACACACCAGGAGGTAATTCACCCGCGCAGCGGCGAGCATCCGGGTGGGCGGTGGCCGGGTCCGACCTGCTGCTATGTCACGATGGAACGGTCGGCAGGGCCCCGGGCCCGAGCCGGCGATGCACCGGGACGTGGGGCGTGGTGCGGGCCCCGTCCCCAGCGGCCGCAGGGGCCCCGACGAAGGACGGTCGATGGAACCGAGCGAGTACCTGTCGATCCTCCGGCGGAACTGGCTGCTGCTCGTCCTGGCGGCGGTCCTCGGGTTCGTCGGCGGGTACGGGTACGCGCAGACCGTCCCCCCGAGCTACCGCGCGAAGGCGAGCGTGTTCATCGCGGTCCCGCCCGGCGCGACGGTCAACGAGGACGTGCAGGGCTCGACGTACGTGCAGAACACCGTCCCGAGCCTCGCCCGGCTCGCCGTCCAGCCCGTCGTGCTCGACGAGGTCATCGAGGACCTCGACCTCGGCACGACCGCCGGCCCGCTCGCCAAGACCGTGACCGTCGAGAGCCCCCTCGACACGTCCATCCTCGAGATCTCCGTCGTGAGCGCCGAGCCGGAGCGCGCCGCGGCGATCGCGAACGGGATCGCGGACCAGCTGCCGGAGTCCGTCGCGACCCTCATGGGCGACCGGGACTCCGACCGGCCCGCGATCCAGATCACCACGACGGGCCCCGCGACCCCGCCGGCGTTCGCGTTCTCCCCGAACACGAAGCTCGACGCGGCGACGGGCATGGCGCTCGGGCTCGCCCTCGGCGTCGCGTTCCTGCTCGGCCGGCGCCTCATCGACACGCGCGTGCGCAGCCTGCGGGACCTGCGCCGCGTGACCGACGCCGCCGTCCTGAGCGTCGTGCGGTGGGAGCGGCGGGACACCGAGGACCGCCTGGTCGTGCGCGACCGCCCGCAGAGCGACCGCGCGGAGGCGTTCCGCCGGCTGCGCACCAACCTGCGGTTCCTCAACCTGCGCGGCTCCGGTCGCACGATCGTCGTGACGTCGTCGCTGCCCGGCGAGGGCAAGTCGGTCACGACCATCAACCTCGCGATGGCGATGGCCGAGGGCTCGTCGCGGATCCTGCTGGTCGACGCGGACCTGCGCCGGCCGTCGGTGGCCCGCATGCTCGGGCTCGAGGGTGCGGTCGGCCTGACCACGGTGCTCATCGGCGACGCGAGCCTCGACGAGGTGGTCCAGCCCTTCGGCGACGGCACGCTCGACGTGCTGGCCTCCGGGCAGATCCCGCCGAACCCGAGCGAGCTGCTCGACTCCGACGCGATGGCCGAGCTGCTGCGCGAGGCCGCGCTGCGCTACGACATCGTGCTGCTCGACTCCGCTCCCCTCCTCCCCGTGACGGACGCGGCGGTGCTCGCTCGGCTCACGGACGGCGCCCTGCTCGTCGTCGGCTGCCGCAAGGCGCACCGGCACCAGGTCGCCGAGGCCCTGTCCTCGCTCGAGACCGTCTCCGCACGCCTGCTCGGCATCGTGCTCAACCAGATCTCGTCCAAGGAGTCCGGCGCGGCCTACGTGTACGGGTCGGTGCCGGGCGGCGACACCCGGCCGACGGGCCGCGGCCGGCGCGGTGCGCAGCGCGCGCGGGGCGCGGGCGAGACGGCCCGGCCGACCCACGCCGCCCCCGGTCGCGCGTCCGGGCGCTCGTCGTCGGCCCCGGTCGCCGCGCCGCAGCACGCGGGCGCCGCCGCGACGCCGGGCGTGCCCGGGCCCACGGGTCCGCGGTTCGTGGGCCCGAGCCTGCCCGAGGTGCTGGCCGGGATCGAGGACCCCGCCTCCGGCGAGCGCCCGCCCGCCCAGTGGTCACCGGTGTCCGCCGCCACGACGGAGGCCGACGCCGAGGAGACCCCCGCGACGCGCGCCCTGCCGACCGTCGCCACCGCGCCCGCGCCGGACGCGGCGCCGGGGCAGCGTCCGGGCGCGCCGGAGGGGCAGGGCACCGCGCCGCGACCCGCCGCACCGGCACCGGCCGCACCCGCCGCTCCGGCGCAGACCGCGCCCGCGGCTCAGGCACCGCCGCAGTCCGCGCCCGCGGCTCCCGCACCGGCGCAGGCCGCACCCGCCCCCGTGGCGCAGGCTCCGGGCACCCCGCGCCCCGCTCCGAACGCCGCGCCCGGCCCGCAGTCCCGAGGTCGGGACACGTCAGCCGCCCCGGCGACGCGACCGTCCACCGTCCCGCTCGGGCCGGACACCGCGGCGAGCCGGCAGGGACCCGGCGGTGCGCCCGCCCGGCCGGCCGCCTCGCCCGCCGACGTGCTCGCCGCACCGCTCACCGCCCGCGCCGCCGAGCCGCCGCGCAGCGACGGGCGTGCACACGGCCCGGACGCGTCGGGCGCCGGTGCGCCCGTGACCGAGCCGAACGGCCCCGCGACGACGGTCCCCGCCCAGACCTGAGACGGCGCCCCCGGCGCCGCCGGACGGCTCCGCGCCGCCGGACGGCCCTGCGCGGCCGGCGGCCACGTCGGTCCGAGGACGGCTGCCCCGAGCAGCCACGGACCGGGCGCGGACCGTCGACCTCGGCCTGCCGCACCGACCCCCCGACCGGTCCGTCGCGAGCCGCGCGCCGGAAGCGCCCGTCAGCCCGCGCGCTCGAGCAGCACGACCGCGGTGTGCGCGCCCTGCCACTCGTCGGCCACCACGAACCCGAGATCCTCGAGCGCCGCGCGCTCCGGACCGTCCTCGGCGAGCGCCCGGTCCGCCACGAGCCACACCCGTGGGGCCCTCTGCAGCGCGTCCCGCGCGTCCTCGACGGTGCTGCTGCGGTCCCACAGCTCGCCCTCGGGGTCGGCCGTCGGCAGCCGGGTCGGGTCGTCCAGACCGGCGAACGCCGCGGGGTACGTGACGGCGATCGCGCGCGCGGACGACGACACCCCGAACATCTCGGTGAACACGACCGCGTCGCCGTCGCGCGCCGACCCCGCGAGGAACCGGACCGCCGGTGCCCAGTCGGAGGTGTCCTTGCCCGCCGTCCGGCGCTCGGTGACGTAGGACGGGACGGCCAGCAGCGCGACGAGCACGAGCGCGGCCACGACCTGCGCGCGGGTGCGCAGCGACGTCAGGGCCTCCCCCACGAGCAGCGCGAGGGCGGGCACCGAGAAGGCCAGGTACTTCGGGGTGTACATCGGGAACGAGACCAGCGAGTACGCGAGCACCCCGAGCGTCGGGAGCACGAGCCAGGGCAGCGCGACGACGACGGTGGACAGCCCCGGGGCGCCACGCCCGGCGCGGACCGTCCGCACGAGCACCCAGGCGACCGCCGCCCAGCAGACCAGGGCCAGCGGCACGGACAGCAGCCCGTCCGTGCCGAACGCCTGGTCGACGACGACGCCGCGCACCGTCCGCAGCCCGAGCTCGGGGATCCACGAGACCTGGCCGGACTGGGCCGCCGAGCGCAGGAGCACCGGCGCGGCGAGCACGCCCCCACCCGCGGCGGCGACCACGAACCCGGTCAGCGCACGGCGACCGGGACGCGCGAGGAGCACGGTCACGCCGTGCGCGACGACGAGCAGCCCGAGGAACACCCACAGCGACACCCCGAAGCCGACGAGCACCGCGTAGCCGCCCCACCAGCCCCAGCCCCGGCGCCGGAGCGCCGTCACGAGGAGGACGGTCGCCCACACGGCGACGGCCGCCACGAGCGCCCCCGAGCGCGCCTCGGTCGCGAGCCACGTGGTGCGCGGCAGCACCGCGACGACGACGCCGGCGAGCAGTCCGAGCCGCGGCCCGCCCAGCGCACGCCCGAGCACCACGACACCGGCCGCCATCACACCGACGCCGAGCGCGCTCAGGGCCCGCGCCGCGAGCAGCGACGGCCCCCACACGTCGAGCCACAGGTGCAGGACGCCGTAGTACACGCCGTGCACCGCGTCCATGTTCTCGAGGAAGCGCCCGAGGCCGGCCCAGCTGCGGGTCGCGGCGGACAGGGTCGCCGCCTCGTCGCCCCAGCCGGACGGCACCCACGAGCCGAGGAACCCCAGCACCGACGCGCCGAGGCCGACCAGGACCGGCACGAACCACCGGGACCGCGTCGCGGCACCGGCGCTCGTCGTCCCCGTCGGCGTCGACTGCTCGGCCTCCGGGACCCGCGTGGTCATCGCGGGACGCCGGCCGCCACGGTCGGACGGGCGGGCGCGCGGCGGGTGACCCGCTCGAAGCCCCAGCGGGTGACGCGCCCCATCGCCTCGACGACGATGTCCCGGCTCATCTTCGACTCGCCGCGCTCTCGCTCGACGAAGGTGACCGGCACCTCGACGACGCGCATGCCCGCGTGGTGGGCACGGCGCACGAGGTCGATCTGGAAGCAGTAGCCCTGGCTCTCGATGCCGTCCGCCACGATGCGCCGCAGGGCGTCGGCGCGGTACGCGCGGTAGCCGGCCGTGGCGTCGCGCACGGGGATCCCGCACATCACGCGCGCGTAGATGCTGCCGCCGCGTGAGAGCAGCTTCCGGTGCAGCGGCCAGTTCACGACCGAGCCGCCCCGGACCCAGCGCGAGCCGATGACGAGGTCCGCGGGCCGCTCGTCGACGGCCGCGAGGAGGGACGGCAGCTGCTCGGGCAGGTGCGACCCGTCCGCGTCCATCTCGACGACGACGCCGTACCCGCGGTCGAACGCCCAGGCGAACCCGGCGAGGTACGCCGCTCCGAGGCCGGCCTTGCTCGTCCGGTGCAGCACGTGGACCTGGGGGTCGGCGGCGGCCAGGGCGTCCGCGAGGTCGCCCGTCCCGTCCGGGGAGCCGTCGTCGACGACCAGCACGTGCGCGTCGGGCACGGCGGTGCGCACGCGCGCGACGATGCTCTCGACGTTGAGGCTCTCGTTGTAGGTCGGTATGACGACGAGCGGGGTCCCGGCGAGCGCGCCGGACGCACCCGCCTCCCCCTCGGCAGGCTCGGACAGCATCGTCGACTCCCTCGTTCCCCGTCGCGTCGGCGGTGCGCGACCCGTGTGCCGGCCGCGGGGACCTCGTCCCGATCGTCACCCTAGCCGCCGCGCGGAGCCGCTCGACACCTCCCGGCGGGTGAGGTTTGTCCGGTTCTCTCACCCTCGGCGCGGCTCCCACCACGCGCGCCGACGGGGGACAATCGTGCTGCACCGACCGAGGGGGGACATGCGCAGCACGCGCCGGCACGGCGGGGACCCGGGAGGTCGGGCGGGGTCCGACCTCCTCGACGTCTCCGTCCAGGACGCGCGCGCACCCCTCGCCTCCGCCCGGCCCGCCGTCCCCCGCGCGTTGGTCCGCGGGGATGTCACCGACCCGGCGGTGCAGCTCAACCGCTGGATCGCCGTCGTGGCAGTCGTCCTCACCGGCATGCGCGTGCGCGTCGTGCAGGAGGTGGTTCCCGGCCTGATCGTCGCCGTGGCGCTCCTCCCGGTGTGGCTGCCGGCGCTGCGCCGCTTCGTCGGCGCCCGCGTCATGCTGGGCCTCGGCGCGCTGGCGCTGCTGAACGGCGCGTGGCTGACCGTGTGGTCGGCGGCCGACCACGAGATCAGCTCGGGGCTGGCCACGAGCACGTCGGTCGTGATGGCCTCGCTCCTCGGCGGGGTCGGCGTCGTGGTGTGGGCCCGCACGCTGCTGCCCGACGCGTGGGTCGGCATCTGGCTCGGCCTGGGTGCGCTCGCGGCCGCCCTCGCCCGCCCGGTCACGTGGGGCGTGAACCCCTGGAAGTTCGCGATCGCGGTCCCCGTGTCGATCATCGTGCTCTCGGCGGCGCGGCTGTCGCGCCGGCGGATCGTCGACGTCGGCGCGCTCGTCGTGCTCGCGCTGTTCTCCGCGACGCAGGACTCCCGCTCCGCCTTCGCGATCTACCTCGTCGCGGCGACGCTCCTGCTGTGGCAGGCCGTCCCCTCGCGCGTGCAGGGCGAGGCGTCGTCGTGGCGGCGACGGCTCCAGGTGCTCGCCGTGATGGGCGCGGTCGTGGCCGCCATGTACAACCTCGGCGTCTCGCTCATCCTGGACGGCCACCTGGGCGAGTCGGCGCAGCAGCGCACCCTCGAGCAGATCCGCGCGTCCGGCTCGCTGCTGCTGGGCGGCCGTCCGGAGCTCGCCGCGACGATGGCGCTGATGCAGGAGCGGCCGCTCGGCTTCGGCCCCGGCACGCTGCCGTCGCCGGGCGACGTCGCGACCGCCAAGGCGGGCATGAGCACCATCGGCTACGACCCCGACAACGGGTACGTCGAGCGGTTCATGTTCGGCACCCAGTTCCGGCTGCACTCCGTGATCGGGGACCTGTGGTCCGCGTTCGGGATCGTGGGTGCGGTGTTCGCGCTCGCCATGCTCGTGCTCGTCGTCCTGGCGCTCGCGGGGGCCCTCACGGCCAAGCGCGCGAGCGGCCTGACGGTGTGGCTGACGTTCCTGACCGCGTGGAACCTGTTCTTCGGCACGTTCAACGGGTCGACGACCACGTTCGTCGCGGTGCTGGCGCTCGCGATGCTGCGCCGGGACGCCTCGCCGCCGCAGCCCGACGACGCGCTCGCCGCACCCGGCCGGGCGTAGGCGACCCGCGGCCCGGCGCGGCACCGCCCGCCCGGGGGGGCACAGGCCGGCCGGCGGACGGTTCGACACCGTCCGCCGGGGCTCCCGAGCCCTAGGAGCCGGCGACCACGGCCGGCACGCACGCGTCGTGCGCGCCCGCCGGCACCGCGACCGACGGGCCACCCGCGCGCTCCGCGGTCGCGGGCGCCGCCCCGGCACCCACGTCACGGCCCCGCGCGTACTCCGCGTACGTCACGCCGGCGGCGCCCACGAGCGCGCCCCACCCGCTCGCGACGTGGACCTCGCCCTGGGCGCGCCGCGCGAGCGACCGGGTGAGCAGGCCGCCCACCGCCCGCACCCCGCCGCGCACGAGCAGCGCGGCACCGTGGGCGGCGAGCACGAGCCGCTGCCGGGCCCGCGCCGCCCTCGTCCCGCGCAGCGCCAGGAGCACCGCGCTCCAGGTCGTGCCCGTGCGGTAGGCGCGGCGCAGCACCCAGGCGCGCGTCGCCCGCTCGTCCGCGACGGGCTCCTCGGCGACCGCCTCGGCGCACCAGCGCACGACCTCGCCCTGCGCGCCGAGCGCCCGGGTCAGCATGGAGTCCTCGCCCCCGCTCGCGCCGAACCGCTCGTCGAAGCGCAGCCCGTGCCGGCGCAGCACGCGCAGGTCGAGCAGGAGGTTGCCGGCCCCGGCACCGGGGACGACGGTCCCCGACGGGCCCGGCGGGCGCAGCTCGAAGAAGCCGCTCGCGCGGACCCACGGGTCGACGGGCTCCGCGAGCCGGCGGACGGTCGGCCCGGCGACGGCCGCGCAGCCCCACCGGCGCCACGCGTCGAGCAGGTGCTCGAGCCAGCCGTCGCGGGGGACCTCGTCGTCGTCGAAGAAGACGACCGCGTCGCTCGACGCGCCGGCGTCGAGGGCATGGTTGCGCACGGCGGCCAGGCCGGGCCGCGGCTCGTGGCAGTAGTCCACGCGCCCGGACCACGTGCCGGTCACGAGCTCCCGGGCGCTCGCGTCCGGGTCGTTGTCGACGACGAGGACGCGCACGTCGGGACCGAGGCGCTCGGCCTGCTCGACGACCCGGTCGAGGGCGTGCGCGAGGGTCGCCGGCCGGCGGAACGTCGCGATCGCGACCGTGACCTTCCCGGTCGACGGCTCGTCGGTGCGGGGCACGGTCCCGCCCGTCGCGAGGGGCTGCGCCGGTGCGGGCGTGCCCGGGCGCGCGTACTCGGCGTACACGTGCCCGACGAGCCCGGCGAGCATCCCGGACCCGCGGGCGAGCGTCCGGCGCCCGCGCGCCTCGTGCGCCAGGGAGCGGGTGACGACCCCGAGGGCGGTCTGCCCGGCGCCCGCGGCGACGCGCACGCTGCCCTGGGCGAGGATCGACGCCCGGGTGCGCAGCCGGGCCGCCGGTGACCCGGCGACGAGGACGCTGACCCGGGTCCAGCCGTTGCCGGAGCGGTAGGCGCGTCGCAGCACCCACGACCGCGTGACCCGGCTCGCCGGGACGACGTCGGTGACGACCGCCTCGTCGCACCAGACCATCCGCAGGCCCCGCGCGACCGCCTGGTGCGTGAACAGGGTGTCGCTGCCGCCCGTCAGCCCGAAGCGGGCGTCGAACCGCAGGCCGGCGGCGGTGACCTGGTGCATGTCGAGCAGCAGGTTGTTGGTCGCGGCGAGCGTCACCTCGGTCCCCGTGGCGAGGCGGCGACGGTCGAAGAACCGCCCGGCACGCACCCACCGGTCCGGCTCGACGACGTACTCCGACACGACGGGCCCGACCACGGCACCCGGCCGGTCGACGAGGTACTGCTCGACGAGCAGCCGGAGCCAGCCGTCGCACGGGCGCTCGTCGTCGTCCACGAAGACGAGGAGGTCGTCCCCCGCCGCCTCGTCGAGCGCGCGGTTGCGGGCGTGCGCGATGCCGGGCTCCGGCTCGTGCACGTACCGCGCACCCGTCGCCAGCGCCTCGACGACCTCGCGGGCGCTGCCCGCCGGGTCGTTGTCGACGACCAGCACCCGGGCGCGCGGCCCGAGCCCGGCGGCCTGCGCGACGAGCGTCGGCAGCACCTCGCGCAGGTCGTCGGGGCGCAGGTACGTCAGGACCGCCACGGTCACCGAGAGCGCCGCGGCCTCCCCCGACGGGCCCGGGCCGTCCTGCTGCTCGTCGCTCTCGACCACGCGAGGCGCACCGGACGTCACTGCGCCCGACCGGCCCACAGGTCGCGGTACCCGACCGTCGTCGGGACCGTCGTCGCCGAGCCCGAGAGGTAGGTGCTGAGCCCGATGGAGCCCGGGACCTGCAGGGCCGCGGTCGTGTCCGTCGCCGTGAGCCGCCACGCCGCCGGCTCGGGCGTGCCGTCGACCCACACCTTGGCGCGGACCGTCGTGGGCGCCGTGCCCGTGACCTGGAGCCGCACCGCGAGCGCCTGACCGGCGACCGAGGTCACCCCGGTCACGTCCCCGGCGGCCAGGTTGGTCCCGTTCCGCTGGAGCTGGAGCGTGACCTTGCCGGGCAGCAGGCGGATGAGGGCGCGGTAGTCGTTCGCCGCGTCCACGCGCCGCCCGAGGACGGAGACGTAGTACCCGCCGCCCGTGGGCTCGTGGCCGGGGACGACCTTGACCGTGAGCTCGGTGTCCGTCGAGGAGACCCCGTTCAGGTAGGTGGTCGTCGTGCTGCCCGGGGCGGCCAGGCGCTGGGTCCCGGTGCCCGCGGCGACCGAGAACCCGCTCGCCGCGGTCGTCGGGGTCCACGTGCCGCCCGTCGTGGCGGCGCCCCAGCCGTTCGTCACCGTGCGGTCGAACAGGTCGCGCGCCAGGTCGACGACCACGGGCGGGTCGGTGACGGTGACGTCGGCGGTGCGCTCGTGCGTCGCGCCGTCGTCGTCCGTGACCCGCAGCGTGACCGGGTAGGTCCCGGCCGCCGCGTAGGCGTGCGTCGCCGTCGCACCCGTCGCGGTGCCGCCGTCGCCGAACGTCCACGCGTAGGAGGCGATCGTGCCGTCCGGGTCGGACGACGCGGAGCCGTTCACCGAGACCGTGAGGTCGCTCGTCGCCGTCGTGAACGAGGCGACGGGCGCCACGTTCGGCGGCGGGTCGGTGACCGTGACCTGCTGGCTCGTCGACGCGCTGTCACCCCGGTCGTCGGTCACCGTGAGCGTCACGGTGTAGACGCCGCCCGCGGCGTACGGGTGGGTCGCCGTCGCGCCGGTCGCCGTACCGCCGTCACCGAAGTCCCACGTGTGGCTCGCCACCGTGCCGTCCGGGTCGGACGAGGCCGACCCGTCGACCGTGACCGTGCGCTCGCCCGGCGCCGCGGTGAAGGCGGGCAGCGGGAGCGCGTTGGCCGGCGCGGTGCCGCTGCCGAGCGTGAAGTGCTCGCGCACCTCGTCGTCCGTCAGCGCCCGGCCGTAGACCGCGACCTCGTCGACGCGCGCCGCGAGGTAGGCCGGCGTGCCGTTCCACGAGCTGTCGCCGCCGACGCGCCAGTAGCCGTTGTACGTCTGCGCACCCGCCTCGGCGTTGGAGCCGACGAGCACGCCGTCGACGTACAGGCGCATACCGGCAGCGGACTGCGACGCCACGAGGTGGTGCCACCCGCCGTCGTTGTAGGAGGCCGCGGAGGTCAGGACCACCTGGGTGCCCGGGAAGACCCCGAAGTTCAGCTTGCCGGCCGCGTCGAGGTAGACGTGGCGGTCGTAGCTCGCGGACAGGCCGCTCGAGGCGCTGCCGAACCCGACGAGCTTGCCGCCCGTGGTCGAGGTCGTGCTGAACCACAGCTCCTGCGTGAAGTCCGTCGGGCTGACGAACTGCACGTTGCTGCCGATCGTGTCGTTGACGCCGTCGAACCGCGCCGAGGTGTTCGTCGTGCCGACGACCCCCGAGGGCTGCCCGAGCACGACGCCGTTGCGGTACGCACCCGTGATGTTGCGCGTGCCGGAGTCGGCGGCCGTGGTGCCCGACGCCTCGCCGAGGCGCCAGAACAGGTCGGGCGCGTCGCCGTGGACCGCCTTGCCGTACGCGTCGGCCGGGACCGCGGGCAGGGCCGACGTCCGGCCCGAGAGGACGTAGTGCCGGTCGACCTCGGCCGCGGTGAGCGGACGGTCGTAGACCGCCACGTCGTCGATCGACCCGGTGAAGTTGCGGCCGCCGGACCACGTCGCGTCCCCGCCGATCCGCCAGTACCCGTCGAAGGCCGTCGCGCTGACGGTGTCGGCGCGGCTCGCGACGCGCTTGCCGTCCACGTACAGCGACATCCCGAGCGGGCCGAGCGTGCCCGTGACGTGGTGCCACTCGCCGTCGTTGAGGGCCGTGGGCGACTGCAGCGTGCGCTGCGTGCCGGGGAACGCCCCGAAGAGCACCTGGCCCGACGTGTTCATGTAGATGTTCCGGTCGTGGCGCGTGCTGTTGCCCGTGCTCCGGTTGCCGAAGCCGACGATCTTGCCGCCGAGCCGGGTCGTGGTCCGGAACCAGGCTTCGACGGTGAGCTCGTCCCGTCCCATCTGGGTCCGCTGCGTCGCGACGCGGCCGTTGTCGGTGCCGTCGAACGTCGACGCGGTGTCCGCGTCTCCCGCGACGGCACCCGCGGTGCCCCGCGTCACGCCGTCGAGCGCGAGCGCGGTGTCGTAGCCGGCCCAGTCGCGCACGGTCGGGCCCGACGCCTCGCCGAGGCGCCAGAACGAGCGGGCACCGTCGTCGAGGACCTCCTGGGCGTACGCGCTGAGGGCGCCGTCGCTCGCCACCGTGACCGGGACCCAGTCGGAGTAGACGGTGTTCCCGAACGCGTCACGTGCGGAGACGCGGTACTGCTGCGTGCTCCCCGGCGCGGCGCTCGTGTCGACGAAGCCGAGCTGCGGCAGGTTCCAGAACTTCGCGGTCACCGTCTGCTCGTGCAGGACCGTCGCGTTGGTCCCGCGGTGCACGCGGTACGTCAGCGTCTCGTTGTCCCGGTCCCAGTTGCCCTTCCACGCGAGACGGACCTCGCCGGCCTCGAGCGACGTGGCCGCGAGCGGGAAGTCGGGGCCCGACAGGCGCGGCCCCTGCTTGTTCGGCGCGATCGTCTTGGTGGCCATGCGCACGAGACCCTGCTGGCGCACGTTGTTCACGTGCGTGAACTCCCCGCCGTACACGACGTAGTCGCCGTTGCCGGTGACCGTCCAGGTCGCCTGGCTCGCGCCCGTGAAGCTGCCCGCCAGGAACGTCGGGAAGTACGTGAGCAGGGTCGGGCCGGGGTTGCCCTCGAACTGGTAGTAGCTGCTGTAGATGTTGCGGCCGAGCGGGCCCGTCGCGAAGTTCGTGTACGCGTTCGCGTAGTAGGCGGTCCACGGCTCGGTCTGCGGGTACCCGCCCTCGACGGTCGCGCAGTAGTGCGGGTGGCCGACGGTGTACGTCACGTCGCCGCTCGTGTAGACGTCGTACGTGTCGCCGTGGCAGTCCTCGACCCAGCGCAGGTCGCCGCCCCACGTCGCGGAGAACGCCCCCTCGAGGTTCCCGCCGCTGCCGTAGGTGTAGCCCGTGCCGTAGAAGCCGCGCGCGTCGCCGTACAGGCTGTAGATCGACGAGTTCTCGCCCGCGTTGCGGATGAGGCCGTTGACCGCGAGGGGCAGCGTCGCGCCGGTGCTCGCGTCGAGCCGGGCGAGGCCGTACCCCGGGGTGCTGGACCCACCGAGGGAGGTGAAGCTGCCGCCGATGACCACGGTCGACCGGTCCGGCGAGATCGCGATCGCGGAGACCTGGCCGTCGTCCGGCGTCGCGGTGAACGCGGTGGCCTGCGAGGTCGCGGCGTCGATCTGCGCCACGCGGACCCGGGACGCGCTGCCGATCTGGGAGAAGATCCCGCCGACGTACACCGACCCGTCGGTCGCCTCGACCGTCGCGACCGAGCCGTTGATGATGGGCGCGAAGGGCAGCAGCGCACCGGTCGTCGGGTTGAACGCGGCGACGCGGTACCGCGTGACGCCGCTGACCTGCGTGAACTCGCCGCCGACGTAGAGGCGCGACCCGTCGGGCGAGACGGACAGGCTGCGCGCCTGCGCGTTCAGCGTCGGCGCGAAGCTCGTGATGAGCGCGCCCGTCGTCAGGTCGTACGCCAGCAGGTTCGCGCGCGGCGTGGTGCTCGTCCCGGGCGCGGCGCCCGCGGGGCGCGCGGTCGTGAAGTTGCCCGCGACGTAGACGCGGTTGCCGACGATCTCCTGGTCCCACACCACGCCGTCGATCTGCACGGTGGGCAGCGAGTCCGCGGCGACCGTCTGCGGCAGCGCCGGGTCGACCGGTGCCGTGTCCGCGGCAGCGGGCTGCGCGGCGACCGCGAGCGCTCCCGCGGCCAGCACCACGGAGGTGAGGCCGGCGGCGAGCCTGCGGCCGGTGTGAATGTGCTGACGCATGGGGTCCTCGATTACCACGGAATGGCGAAGCAGGAATGGGGTGGTGGTCACGAGGACCGTTTCCGAGGATATCCGCGCGAACCGGACAACTCGGGTGGTCCGCCGGGTGAAAGTACGCGGCGAACGGGTGGTCAGGACGGCGTCGCGGCGGTCGCGTCGAGCACGGCGGCGCCGGGCACGGAGTAGACCTCGACGCGGGTCGTCGTGGCGTCCGCGGGGAGCAGGAACACGTACGTCCCGGTGGCCTCGGCGCCGGCGGCGACGGTGCTCGGCAGCGCGGCCGAGCCGGAGCCGTTGAGCTGCACCCCCGGGGTCTGCCCGGCACCGAAGTACGCGTTCACGACGGCGCCGACGAGGGAGAGCTCACCCGCGGAGGCGTTGCCCACCCGGACCGTGAACCGGACCGCCGGGCCGTCGACCTGGCCGGGGCCCTCGCCGTCGCCCTGGATCCGCTCGAGCGCGTCGACCGTGACGGTCACCTGCGGCGCGACCTCGGCGGCCGCGCCGACCGCCGCGGCCACGGTCCCGGACGCCGGTGCCGCTGCGGGCGGCGGGGCGGTGACGGGTGCGGCCTCCTGCGGTGCGGCCTCCGGCTCCGCGCCGTCCGTCGTGGCGCCCGCGACGAGCGGCGACTGCGACGGGTCCGGCGAGGCGCTCGGGGAGGACGTCGGGGTCGGCGACGTGGCCCCGGACGCACCGTCCGGTCCCCCGCCCCCCGTCCGCGCGAGGCCCCACACGACGAGCGCGAGGACGACGGCGGCAGCGAGCGCGAGCACCGCGACCCGGGCGCGCGGACCGAGCCGCGCCCAGGGGCCGGCGGGGGTGGACGTCTCGCTCATCGCAGAGCCTCCGAGTCGGCGGGAGAAGCGGTCGCGGGGCCGTCGACGGGCCTCCGCCGGGAGCGGCGCGGGCCGGGGACGCGGCGCGCGTGCAGGTCACGGCACAGCTGCTCGTAGCCGTCGGCGACGCGGTCCCAGTCGTAGGCCTCGGCGCGCACGCGCAGGCCTGCCGCCCGGTCCGCGGTCGCCGCGGGGTCGGACTCCGCCTCCTCGACGGCGACGGCCACGCCGTCCGCGTCCGCGAAGAAGCGCCCGTCGGCACCGAGGACCTCGCGGTTGAAGCTCACGTCGAACGCCGTGACCGCGGTCCCGGCGCCGATCGCCCGCAGCAGCGACGGGTTGGTGCCGCCGACGGAGTGTCCGTGCAGGTAGGTGCGGGCGTGCGCGTACAGCTCGTCGAGCTGGTCCTGGTCCCACACCGGGCCCAGGAGGTGCACGCGCTCGTCGGCGAGCTCGCGGACCCGCGCGGTGTACGCGTCGGAGTACGGGGCGCCGCCGACCACGACGAGCGGCAGCCTCGCGCCGCTGCGGCGGTAGCCGTCGACGATGAGGTCGACGTGGTTCTCGGGCTCGAAGCGCGCGACCACGAGGTGGTAGCCGTCGGCCTCGACGCCCAGCTCGACCAGACGCCCGGTGCCGAGACCGTCGAGGCGCGGGGCGCCGTAGGTCAGGAGCGTGGTGTCGACGGCGAACGCGTCGCGGTAGTACTGCGCGATGCCCTCCGCGTCGGCGATCAGGGCGTCGGACCAGCGCACCGAGAGGCTCTCGGCGGCGCGGTAGTACCGGCGCCCGTTCGGGCCCCACTTCGCGCGCTTCCACTCGAGCCCGTCCACGTGCGTCGCGACGGGGATCCGGGCGGCGCGCACGACGGGCAGCCACGGGGAGTTCGCGGCGTTGAACACGATCGCGGCGTCGACCCGGTGCGCGGCGAGGTGCAGCACCGACAGGCCGGTGTGCGAGAGCGTCTCGAGCGAGCGCGTGCGGACCGCGGGCAGGTGCACGAGGCGCATGCCGGCGTAGGTGCGGGGGGCGTCCTCCCCGGTCGACCGGCAGTACACGGTGACGTCGTGGCCGCGCGCGGCGAGGCGGCGACCGACCTCGTCCACCGCCGTCTCGAAGCCGCCGTAACGGGCGGGGACCCCGCGCGTCCCGACGAGCGCGATGCGCATGCTGCCCTGACCCGTCACGACACGTCCCCTCGCACTGCCCCGCCGGCCTGGACGCGGCCCGAGCGGCCGGCGACTGGCAGGGCGGGCCGGCTCCGCGTCGCGGCCACCGGAACGGTCGGCCCTCGATCGTCAGCGCAAGAATACGGACGCCCGCGCACGTGACCGAGCACAAAACGTACTTTTCACCCGGACGGCCGGGACGTCGCCGTACGGCGGCCGAGTAGATTCTCACCTGCTGATCAGGTCGACCTCCGCGCGCACGTGCCCGAACCGCACGAGCAGCCACGGCGCCGACCACGCCGGGGGGCGACACGCCGTGGTTCTCGGGTCAGCACCGCCCCCTCGATCGACAGGAGCCTCGCCCATGCCGTCGTCCGCACCCCCCGTCGCCGGGCTGGGCGCACGGGCCGCGCGCGGGGGTGCCGTCACGATGGCCGGCCAGCTCCTGCGGATGGGCGTGCAGGTCCTGTCGGTCGTGATCCTCGCCCGGCTCCTCGACCCGCACGACTACGGGCTGCTCGCGATGGTCGTGGCCGTCATCGGGGTGGGCGAGATCCTGCGCGACTTCGGCCTGTCGTCGGCCGCCGTGCAGGCGCGAGAGCTGTCCCGCGGCCAGCGGACCAACCTGTTCTGGATCAACACCGCGCTCGGGGCGCTGCTCGCGCTCGTCGTCCTCGCGTGCGCGCCGCTCCTCGCGGAGCTGTACGACGAGCCGCAGGTCGCGCCGATCGCGCGCGTGCTGGCCGTGACGTTCCTGCTCAACGGCATGATCACGCAGTACCGCGCGGACCTCGTGCGCCGCATGCGGTTCTCGGCGCTCGCGACGTGCGACGTCGCCGCACCCGCGACCGCCCTCGGGGTGGGCGTCGGGCTCGCCCTGGCCGGTCAGGGCTACTGGGCGCTCGTCGCGCAGCAGGTCACGCAGGGGGTCGTGCTGCTCGTGCTGCTCGTGGCGTACGCCCGCTGGGCGCCCGGGCTGCCCGACCGCACCGCGCCCGTGGGCGCCCTGCTGCGGTTCGGCCGCAACCTCGCCGCGACGCAGGTGCTCGGCTACGTCGCGAACAACGTCGACTCCTTCCTCATCGGGCGCCGGTTCGGCGCGGCCGACCTCGGTCTGTACAACCGCGGCTACCACCTTCTCGCGATGACGCTCAACCAGCTGCGCACCCCCACCTCGACCGTCGCGATCCCCGTGCTGTCCCGGCTCAGCGACGACACCGACCGCTTCGCGCACTACGTCCGGCGCGGCCAGCTCACGCTCGGGTACACGCTCGTGGTCGGCGTCGGGCTCGTCGTGGGCGCTGCGGAGCCCGTCGTGCGGGTCGCGCTCGGCGAGCAGTGGCTCGCGGCGGCACCCGTCCTCCAGTTCCTCGCCGTCGCCGGCGCGATGCAGACCCTCGCGTACGTCGGCTACTGGGTGTACCTCGCGCGCGGGCTGACCGCGGAGCTGTTCCGGTACACGACGGTCACGGCGGTCCTGAAGATCGTGTGCGTCGTGGTGGGCAGCACCTTCGGCATCACCGGGGTCGCCGCCGGCATCGCGGTCGCCGCGACGCTCGAGTGGCCGCTGTCGATCTGGTGGCTCTCGCGGCGCACGCCCCTGCCCGCGCGCGCGCTCCTCCTCGGCGCCCTGCGCATCCTCGCCGTCGCGTCCGTCGCGGGCGCCGCCGGGTACGCGGCCACCCTGGCCGTCCCCGGCGCGCCGGTCGGTCAGCTGGCGCTCGCGGTGCTGGGCCTGGGCGTCACCTACGCCCTCGGGTTCGCGGTCCCGCCCGTGCGGCGCGACCTGCGGGCGGTCCTCGCCGTCGCGCGCACCGCGCTGGCGCGGAGGTCGGCGCGGTGAGCGCGCCGACCGGACGCCCGGCGGCGCGGGAGGCGGGCGGGGGCGCGGACGACGCGGCGCAGGACGGGACGACGCGGGGGGCGACGGTGCAGGACGTCACGATGCAGGACGCGACGACGACGGCCCCCGACCTGCGCGGCGTCGGGATCGTCGTCGTGAACTACGGCTCCAGCGCGCTGCTGCGGAGCAACATCGCGGACGACCTGCGGGCCGCCGGCGCCCAGGTCCACGTCGTCGACAACGACTCGGGCGAGGACGAGCGGCGCGCGGTGCGCGAGCTCGCCCGCGAGCGGGGCTGGTCGCTCCTCGAGCTCGACAACGTCGGCTTCGGCGCCGGCATGAACGCCGGGGTCCAGGCCGCGCGCGCGGCCGGGGCGGACACGCTGCTCCTGCTCAACCCCGACGCGTCGATCACGGCCGCCGACCTCGCGCTGCTCGTCGCGTCCACGCGCGCCGAGCCGCTGACGATGCGCTCGCCGCTCGTCGTCGCACCCGACGGCCGGATGCAGTTCCGCGGTTCCCAGGTGCTCGTGCGCGAGGGCCGCACGCGCGCCGCGGACGGCAGCGACCCCGCGCTCGCGGACGCCTGGCTTGCGGGCACGGTCGTCGTGCTGACCGTGGAGCTGTGGGACGCGATCGGCGGCTTCGACGACGAGTACTTCCTCTACTGGGAGGACGTCGACCTGTCCTGGCGGTGCTCGGCCGTGGGCGGTCGGCTGCTCGTGGACACGCGCGTGCGCGCCGTGCACGACGGCGGCGGCACGCAGACGACGGCGCACCCCCAGGCCAAGTCGCCGACCTACTACTACTGGAACTGCCGCAACCGGCTGCTGTTCGCCGCGCGCCACCTGGGCGCCCGCGACCGGGTGCGCTGGGCGCTGCGCACGCCCGGCTACGCGGTCGAGGTGCTGCTCCGCGGCGGCCGGCGCCAGCTCCTGCACCCCGTCGCGCCCGTGGGCGCGGCCGTGCGGGGGTCCTTCGCCGGGCTCCGCGTGCTCGTGACCCGTCCGGGCTCCCGGCCCGGAGCCCCGCCTGCCCCCGGCGCGGTCACCGCGTCGTCCGACCCGAGGAGAACGACGCCATGGCAACCCGGCCCCTGACCGACGGCCGCACCCAGAGCCACCGCGAGGTGGTGCGCCGGCTGGCCGCCGCGCAGAAGAGCAACCGCGGCGCCGCGGGCTGGTCGCGGTGGGTCAACCGGCCGGCGGGACGCCAGCTCGCCGCGCTCGCGTACCGGCTCGGGCTGTCCCCGAACCACGTGACGGTCGCGAGCGCCGCGCTCAGCGGGACCGGCATCGCGCTGCTCGCGACGCAGCGCCCGACCGTGGGGACCGGCCTGCTCGTCTCGGCGCTCCTCGTGGTCGGCTACATGCTCGACGCCGCCGACGGGCAGCTCGCGCGCCTGACCGGCACCGGGAGCCGCGCCGGGGAGTGGCTCGACCACGTCGTCGACGCCACGAAGACCGCGGTGATCCACCTCGCGGTGCTCGTGAGCTGGTACCGCTTCCTCGACCTGCCGGACCGGATGCTGCTGGTGCCGCTCGCGTTCAGCGCGGTGGCGTGCGTCTTCTTCTTCTCGGTCATCCTGTCCGAGCAGCTGCGCCGCGCGCACGCCGCGCTCGGCACGCCCACGACGCGTCCCGCCACCGAGCCGGCGCCCGTGCTGCGCTCGCTCGTGGTGCTCCCGGGCGACTACGGCATCCTGTGCGTGTCGTTCGCGCTGCTCGGCTTCTCCGCGGTGTTCGTGCCGCTGTACACGCTGCTCATGGTGGCGAACGCGCTCCTGCTCCTCGCGGCCCTCGTCCGGTGGTACCGCGAGATGCGGACCCTCACGGCCTGAGCCCCGGCGTCGACCGGGCCGCCGGCCGACCGGGCCGCCGGCCGGCCGGGTCGTCAGGCGATCCGGCCGTCAGCCGACCCGGCCGTCAGCGCGCGGTCGGCTGCGGCGCGGGGACGGCGCCCCCGCTCGCGTCCGAGAGCGCCCGGAGGATCGCCTCCGTGTAGCAGGTCACGGTGAACCGTCGCGACGCCTCGTCGAGCCCGGCGGCGGCGAGCGCGGCCGCCCTCGCCGGGTCGTCGAGCAGGGACGCGATCGCCGCGGCGAGCGCCGCCGGGTCGTCCGGGGGGACCAGGAGCCCGGTGCGGCCGTCGTCGAGGACCTCGGCGAGCCCCTGGACACCGGACGCCACGACGGGCCGGCCCGCGAGCATCGCCTCGACCGCGGTGTTGCCGAACGACTCGGAGCGCGACGGCACCAGCACCACGTCCGCCGCGGCGAGCTCGTCCCACGTCGGGTGCACGTAGCCGGCCAGGGTCACCCGGCCCGCGAGGTCGGGGCGGGCGGCGCGCTCGCGCAGCTCGGCCTCGAAGAACTCGTACCCCGGGAAGACGGTGCCGCACACCCGCAGCGAGACGTCCCGGCCGGCGGCGGCGAGCAGGCCCGTCGCCTCGAGCGCGACGTGCGTGCCCTTGCGCGGCGACATGCGCCCGACGAGCGCGATCCGTGCCGGGTCGCCCACGGCGCGCGCTCGCAGCGCCGTCGGGCCGGCGGGCGGACCGGGCACCCCGTTGTGGACCACGACGACCGACCGGTCGAGCCGGGGCACGACCTCCGTCACGGCGTGCCGCGAGGCCCCGCTGTTCGCGATGACCGAGCGCGCGAGGAGCAGCGGCGCGGTGAGGACCCGGCGGGCGATCGGCGGGTACCCGTCGTCCGTCTCGTGCACGTGGCACGCGACGGGCCGTCCGGCGAGGCGCGCGGCGAGGAGCCACTCGGGGATCGTCACGGTGTTGACGTAGACCAGCGCCGGGTCGAGCCGGCGCGTGAGCCGGCGCAGGCGCAGCGTCGCGGCGAGCATGCGCCACGGCAGCCGGACCAGCTGCGCCGGGCGCAGGAGCGCCTTGCGCAGGACCGGGAACTCCACGACGCGCACCCGCGCGCCGCGCGCCTCGAGCAGCTCGACGAGCGGCCCGGTGACCGGGAGGACGACCTCGACCCGCCACCCGCTGCCGACGGCCGCCGACACGGTCTCGAGCAGCTGACGGTCCGACCCGTACAGGTCCGGGGACGGGTGCGCGACGAGCAGCAGGGGCCCGGTCACCGGGTGCACCGGGCGCTCTGGGCCGGACGGGAGGCCGGGACCGACTTGATGAGATGTCTCTCATCCTTCTCCCTGTCGGGGATCCGGCTGAGTACGGTTGCCACGCAGGTGCTCATCCCTCGCGCCGCCGCTTCGCATCGTCCATGCACACAGCGTGCCCGATCTTCGACCACAGACCCAACAGCCGCCACCTCAACCGAACAGTCAGCCAGGGCGTGAAATGCGTCACGCATCCGTTACGCGACGAGAGTCGGGCGGACGTCCGAAAGCGCAGGTCGGGGCCTATGGCTGGCCCGGTCCGGGGCGCTGTCGCCTCCGCGGAGGCGTGATCCCGGTCACGGGAGACGTCACCCGAATGGCTTAGTGTCGACCGGGATGCGGCCGCTCGAGCGGCCATCGACCCCCCGCGCTTCGACGCGCACTGCGTGCGCCGACCACGGCTGCGCCGAAGAACAATGAGGAGTCCCATGACGGGTAGACACGCGACCGGAGCGCCGACCCAGCGCTCGAGAGCACGACGCCTCGCCCTCACCTCGGTGGGCGCACTGATCATGGCCTTCGTCCCCTGGAGCGCCTCGCAGGCCACCACCCCGCTCACGGCGCCCGTCACCGCGCCGCCCGCGGACCCCGGGGCGAGCGCGGCGACCGCGCCCATGGTCTCGGCCGTGGCCGCAGCGACGGCGACGACCCCCACGATCGGCGAGTTCGTCCTCCCCCCGGCGGGGAGCCGCACGGTGACGCTGCCCGGGGCCCCCGCGAACGCGACGTCCGTGACCCTCAAGGTCCGCGGCCGCTGGTCCTGGAAGCCGACGCGCATCTCCGTCTGCGCCGGCGAGACCGCCACCGAGACCTGCAAGAGCGCCGTGGCCCTCACGACGCCGGCGCAGCGCGCGAAGACCGTGACGGTCACCGTCACGCTGCCCGCCACGGCGAAGAACCGGGTCACGTTCTACAACGCCGACGCGAGCGTGCGGGTGCGCGCGGAGGTGCAGTCGTACACGACCCCGCCGCCGCCGCCGGCGCCCGCTCCGGCGCCGACCAAGGCCCCCGAGCAGCCCAAGCCCGCGCCCTCCGCGACGACCACCTCGCCCGCGCCCGCACCCGGTGCGGGCTCCGGCTCGGGCTCCGGCTCCGGCGGGTTCGCGAACGCCGGGTCGACCGGCGTCCCCGCCGGGACCGCGCTCACCACGCACAGCGGTGACCTCGTGATCACCCAGCCCGGGACGGTCATCGACGCGCTCGACGTGCACGGCCTGGTCAAGATCCAGGCGGACAACGTCACGATCAAGCGCACGATCATCCGGGGCCGGCCCCTCACGAGCAGCATGGCCCTCATCACCAACGAGCTCGGCCGGTACCGCTTCACGCTCGAGGACAGCGAGCTGCGCGCCGCGGACGCGTCCCCGCACGTCAGCGGGATCATCGGCAACAACTTCGAGGTCCGCCGCACGGAGATCGCGAACGTCATCGACTCGGTGCACATCACCGGCTCGAACGTCCTCGTCGAGAACTCGTGGCTGCACGACAACCTGATCTACATGCAGGACCCGAACCACAACGGCGGGCCGAGCCATGCCGACAACGTGCAGATCCAGGGCGGCTCGAACATCACGTTCCGCGGCAACACCATCGAGGGCGCCCACTCGTCGGCGTTCCAGACGACCCAGGACCGCGCCGCGGTCTCCGGCGTCACGGTGACGAACAACAAGATCGACGGCGGCGCGTGCTCGATCAACGTCGCGTACGGCTCCAAGTACGGGCCGATCCAGGGCTTCACGGTGGCGAACAACGTCTTCGGCACCTCGCAGCGTCACGCGAAGTGCGCGATCATCGCGCCGAGCTCGAACACGATCGCCAACACGAGCAACACCTGGGTCGACGGCACGCCCGTCCAGGTGTCGCGCGGCTGACGACGTCGTGACGTCCGGGCGCACCCACCCTCCGGGACGCGCCCAGGCCGGGGCGGCACCGCACGCCCCGGTCGACAGCTAGACCCGCACGACCCCGGCGCCCTGCGGCGAAGCCCCCACCGCAGGGCGCCGGGCTTGGCCGTGGCTCGGCCCGGCTGGGAAGGGCTCGGCGGGCTCGGCCCAGTTCGGCGGGCTCGGCCCGGCTCGGCGTGCCCGCCGTCCCGGCCGCACGGCCCCGCAGAGCCACAGCACCACCGCGGCCCGCACGTCCCGCCGCCGGCTCCCGTCCGGCAGCCCGGGACGGCACTTCTCCCGCGGCGCTCGCCCGGCGCGGGACACCGCGCCGCCCGCGTCGCCGGGTGGGGGACCGGGCGCAACCCCTCGCCGGGTCCCGGACGCCGAGCCGCCCTCGTCGCCCGGCCGTGGCCGCCGCGGGAGGCCGACGGAGCCCTCGCAGCGCCTCCGCTTCCCGGTGTGTGGCCGGACGCCCGTCGATGCACGGGCGGATGCGACAGGAACAGACACAGCGGACGCCGCCGACGCGGTAGCCGCACCCCGTACCAGAGAGCAACGCCTCTCGCACCGGGTGGACTCGGGAACCAGGCGAGCGAAAAGTGTCGGACGTGTCCGACGTCACCGGCGGAATTACTCAACTACGCCGTTCGCCTGCCGAGCGCATTCACGCGTAAACACCCAAAACGTGAGCGAGCGCACGTCGGCGCCGGGCAGGCACCCGTACATTCTGGACGAATCACCCGAAAACCGGTGCCCGATTCCGCCGACGGGTGAATATCTGCACCGCCGATCGGGTGAAGTTGCAGGTCACACGCTATCGCGGCGACAGCGGGCGACCGATTAGGCCCTACGAGTGAGAACGCTCACTTACGAGTGTCGCACCGATGGCGTACTGTCCATTTCTCGGGACGCGGGTCGCAATTCGCGACGATATCCAGGCTGACGAGCATGGGCCGTGTGTTCCGCCCAGAACGCACCTGATGAGGAGATTGTTCATGTTCGCAGTATCGCTCGACCGATCACGCACCACGCGTCGCGCCCTTGCGGTCGCCGTGCTGGGCGCGGTCCTGGCGGCCGGCGCCCCCAGCGTCTCCGCCCAGGCCGCATCGGTCCCGCTCAGCACCGTGACGAACACCGGTGCCGCGATCCCTGAGTTCACGCTCAGCTACAGCTCGTCCAAGATCGTCACCCTGCCTTCCGTGCCGACGGGCGCGACCTCGGCGACGATGACGATCACCGGTCGCTGGGCCTGGAAGCCGACGACGCTGTCGGTCTGTGCCGGCTCGACCCTGACGGAGGCCTGCAAGGCCAACGCCGTCCTGACGACGCCCGTGCAGGACGCCGGCAGCGCGACGTTCACGCTCCCGCTGCCCCCGTCGGCCACCGGCAAGGTGATCGTGTACAACCGCGACGCGAGCGTGCGGGTCGTCGTGGCCGTCAAGAGCTTCGAGGTTCCCTCGGCGACGCCCACGCCCACGCCGACGCCCACGCCGACCCCTACGCCGACCCCCACGCCCACGCCGTCCCCGACGCCCACCGCCCCGGCGCTGCCGAAGTACGCCACCGGCGCGTCCACGGGTGTGCCGGCCGGCACCGCGCTCCGGGTCGTCTCCGGTGACCTCGTCGTCTCCACGCCCGGCGCGGTCATCGACGCCGTCGACGTGCGCGGCTTCATCAAGGTCAACGCGCCGAACGTGACGATCAAGCGCTCGATCGTGCGCGGTCGCCCGATCACGAGCAGCTTCGCGCTCATCACCAACTCGCTCGGTGCGTACCCGTTCACCCTCGAGGACAGCGAGCTCATCGCGTCCGACGCCTCGCCGCACATCGCGGGCATCATCGGCCACAACTTCACGGTCAAGCGCACCGAGATCGCGAAGGTCATCGACTCGGTGCACATCACCGGCTCGAACGTCCTCGTCGAGAACTCCTGGCTGCACGACAACCTGTACTACGCCAGCGACCCGAACCACGGCGGCGGCGAGAGCCACTCCGACAACGTCCAGATCCAGGGCGGCTCGAACATCACGTTCCGCGGCAACACGATGGAGAGCGCCCAGGCGTCCGCCATCCAGATGACCCAGGACCGCTCCGCGATCTCCGGCCTCTCCGTGACGAACAACAAGATCGACGGCGGCGCCTGCTCGGTCAACGTCGCGTACGGCTCCAAGTACCCGGCGATCCAGGGCATCACGGTGTCGAACAACCTCTTCGGTACCGCCCAGCGCATCTCGCGGTGCGCGATCATCGCGCCGACCGGCAACACGATCGTCAACACGAACAACGTGTACACCGACGGCGTCCTGGTCAAGATCTCGCGCGGCTGACGCACCGCACCGCACGCACGCACGACGAACGGGCGGGGCGCTCCCTCAGGGGAGCGTCCCGCCCGTTCGTCGTGGGCCCGCGGCCCGGCCGGCACCGGTGCCGCGGGGCCCGTCGCTCAGTAGGCCCCGGAGCCGCTCAGCACGGCGCGGCCGGTCTTCCACAGGATCATCAGGTCCATGGTGACGGACCAGTTGTCGACGTAGCGCAGGTCGAGCCGGACCGACTCCTCCCACGCGAGGTCCGCGCGACCGCTGACCTGCCACAGGCCCGTCAGCCCCGGGCGCACCCGCAGCCGCCGTCGCACGGCGTCGGGGTAGGCCTGGACCTCCTCGAGCAGCGGCGGCCGCGGCCCGACGAGCGACATGTCGCCCTTGATGATGTTGAGCAGCTGCGGGAGCTCGTCGATCGAGAACCGCCGCAGGAACCGGCCGACGGGCGTGATCCGCGGGTCGGCGTGCATCTTGAACATGAGCCCGTCGCGGTCGCTCGCGTCGAGCAGCGTCTCGCGGACCCGATCGGCGTCCGCGACCATCGTCCGCAGCTTCCACATCGTGAAGGTCCGGCCATCGACGCCGACGCGCGTCTGGCGGTAGAACGCGCCGCCCTTCGAGGTCAGCACGACCGCCGCCGCGGCCCCCAGGATCACCGGTGCGGCGACGAGGAGCGCGAGCACGCTGATCGTGCGGTCCATGACCGACTTCGCGAGCAGCCGCTCCCGCGGCGCCTCGATCTCGACCTGCAGGAGCGAGAGCCCCGCGGTCGGGCGCACGGTGAGCCGCGGGCTCGCGACCTCGACGATGTCGGGGGCGACGACGAGGTGCGCACCGGCACGCCCGAGCGCCCAGGACAGCCGCCGCAGGGCGTCGCCGCTGAGCGACGAGCCCGTGACGATGACGACCTCTGCGGCGCGGTCCGCGACGACCTGGACGACGTCCGCGATCGCCCCGAGCACCGGCACGCCGCCGACGTCGCCGCCCGGCTCGGCCTCCGGCAGGCACATGCCCTCGATCTGGTAGCCGTGGTGCGTCGCCCCGCCGAGGTTCCGGGTGACGCGCAGCGCCGACGCCGAGTCGCCCACGACGACCGTCCGCATCATCGCCTGGCCCTGCGAGCGCTGGCGGTGCAGCCGGCGACGGTGCACGTGCCGGACCCACCACGACAGCACCGCGAGCACGGGCACCCCGACCACGACGAGCGAGCGCGGCACCGGCGCCTTGAGCAGGAACCCCAGGACCATGAGCGCGCCGGCGAGGTGCAGGGTCCCGCGGAGCACCGACTGGAACTCGCGCGGGCCGTCACCGAGCGCCGAGCGCTGGTAGCCCTTGGCGCCCGCGACGAACGACACGAACGCGACCGCGCCCACGACCGCCCACGCGGCGGTCGCCAGCGTCACGCCGGTCGACCAGCTCAGGACCGCGAACGTGACGCCCGCGGCGAGCACCGCGTCGAGCAGCACGGCGGTGCGGGCGTACGCGACGCTGGCCCGCGCCCACCGCATCGGGTAGGTCGTCTCGTCGGAGTTGTACGGTGTCGGGCGTCGTTCGAACGGGAGGTCGGAGGCCCACGAGCGGCGGGCCTCCACCGATCTCGCGCGTCGCTCCTGCGTCCATTCCGACTCGTGCAGGCCTGGGTCTGCCGTCAGCGTCATACGTCCCCCGTCCAGCGCTGAAGATGCTGGTGAAAGGGTAGGACGACCCCCTGGGCCTAACAACGCCAAATGTCCGATTTCACCCGATGCCGAGGCATCCGGGTGAATGCTCGATGACGTTCCGGTGAGCCGGTCAGCCCTTGGTGTGGACGCGCAGCTGCGCCTTCTCGAGCCCGTCGACGACCACGAGCTCGACCGCGTCGGCCGCGGCGTCGACGAGCCAGGGCAGGTCCTTGCGCTCGGCCGCCGAGAAGTCGCGCAGCACGAAGTCGGCGGCGTCCATGCGCCCCGGCGGCCGGCCGACCCCGACCCGGACCCGCACGTAGTCCTTCGTGCCGAGCGCCTTGGACGTGTCGCGCAGCCCGTTGTGCCCGCCCTCGCCGCCGCCGCGCTTGAGCCTCAGCTCCGCGTAGGGGATGTCGAGCTCGTCGTGCACCATCACCACACGCTCGGGCGGCACGTCGTAGTACTGCGCGAGCGACGCGACCGGTCCGCCCGAGACGTTCATGTACGTCGTGGGCTTCGCGAGCACCACGCGCGGCCCCGGTGCCCCGCCGGGGAGCGTCCCGAGCCGCGTCTCGGCGACGACGGCCTGCGGGCGGCGCGAGAGGATCCCGCCGCGCGAGCCGAAGCTCGAGCCGGTGCGGCGCGCGAGCTCGTCGAGCACCATCTGGCCGACGTTGTGGCGGTTCCCGGCGTACTGCGCGCCCGGGTTGCCGAGGCCGACGACGAGCCAGGGGCCCTCGGTCATGACGGTCCTTCCGATCGGTCGGGTGCCCGGTGCACGCAGCGGCGCCCGGCACCGTGACGGTACCGGGCGCCGTGGTGCGTCCGAGCGGGGTGCGGCGCGAGCGCGTCACCCCGAGCGCGCGAGTGGCTCAGGCCTCCGCGGCGGCGGCGGACGCGGCGGACTGCGACGCGGCCAGGTCGGCGGCGACGGCGTCGGCCTCGCGGTCCGCGGCCGTGGCCTGCGGCGCGCTGATCGCGACGATCACGGCGTCGGCGTCCGTGACGAGGGTCGAGCCCTGCGGGAGCGCCAGCTGGCCGGCGGTCACGGTGGCGCCCGCCTCGAGGCCCTCGATCGAGACCTCGACGAACTGCGGCAGGTGCGTCGCCTCGGCCTCGAGGGTCACCGTCTGGTGCTCGACGATGTGGATGGTGCCCGAGAACGACTCGCCCGTGATGACGACGGGGATCTCGACGGTGACCGTCTCGCCCTTGGTGACGATGAGCAGGTCGACGTGCTCGATGACGTTGCGGACGGGCTCGCGCTGGACGTCCTTGGTGATCGCGAGGGTCGTCTTGCCGTCGATCTCGATCGCGAAGAGCGCGTTGGCGTGCTTGAGCGCGAGGAACGTCTCGTGGCCCGGCAGCGACACGTGCAGCGGGTCCGAGCCGTGCCCGTAGAGGACGGCGGGGATGCGGCCGGCACGGCGCGTGCGGCGCGCGGCGCCCTTGCCGAAATCGGTGCGGGTGGTGGCGACGAGCTTGACCTCGGACACGATGACTCCCAAGTGAGGACGGTGGTGCAGGGCGGCGAGCAGGGGGACGAGCCGCCCGGGGAGGACGGCCGCCGCTGATGATGGTCAGCGCAGGACGAGCAGGTGGTGGCCTCGACGCGGGGCGCAGGACGGGCACGCGGAGGCATCCGCCCAGTCGATCACGGAGATCGTGGCCCGATCGTGCGGGACGAGCATCCCGCGACCTGACCGTCCGACGTCCCTCGCCGAGGCAACCTGACGATCTTACCCGCCCGGGGCCAGGACCCCAAGCCGGTCCCGGGTGAGGCGTCGGCGAGCCCGACTGTGCGGGGCCGCGGGCGGGCGCGGCCGGGCTCCCGTGGGCCCCGCGGCGGCACGACGACGTCCGGCCGGCCGGTCCGCACGAGGGTGCGGGCGGGCTGGCCGGACGGTCGTGCGGTGGGGGTGGGTCAGGCCTGGCCGTCGAACAGCGATGTGACCGAGCCGTCGTCGAAGACCTCGCGGATCGCCCGCGCGATGAGCGGGGCGATCGACAGCACCGTGAGCTGCTCGAACCGGCGGTCGTCGGCGATCGGCAGGGTGTCGGTGATGATGATCTCGCGCGCGCCGCACTGCGACAGGCGGTCGATCGCGGGGTCGGAGAGCACGCCGTGCGTCGCGGCGACGATGACGTCCTTGGCCCCGGCCTCGAGCAGCACGCGCACCGCGCCCGTGATCGTCCCGGCCGTGTCGATCAGGTCGTCGACGAGCACGCAGCTGCGGCCCTCGACGTCACCGACGACCCGGTTCGCCTTGGTCGAGTTCGGCCGGTTGATGTCGCGCGTCTTGTGCACGAACGCGAGCGGGCCGCCGCCGAGCTTCGCGGCCCACTGCTCGGCGACCCGGATGCGGCCGGCGTCGGGCGAGACGACCGTGACGTTCGTCGTGTCGACGCGCGTGCGGACGTACTCGGTGAGGATCGGCATGGCCCACAGGTGGTCGACCGGGCCGTCGAAGAAGCCCTGGATCTGGGCCGCGTGCAGGTCGACGCTCATCATCCGGTCGGCGCCCGCGGTCCGGAACAGGTCGGCCATGAGCCGGGCCGAGATCGGCTCGCGACCCCGGTGCTTCTTGTCCTGGCGCGCGTAGCCGTAGAACGGCGCGACGACCGTGATGGTCTTGGCCGAGGCGCGCTTGAGCGCGTCGACCATGAGCAGCTGCTCCATGAGCCACTGGTTGATCGGCGCGGCGTGGCTCTGCAGGACGAACGCATCCGAGCCGCGCACCGACTCCCCGAAGCGCACGTAGATCTCGCCGTTCGCGAAGTCGTAGGCGGTGGTGGGGACGAGCGAGGTCCCGAGCTCCTCGGCGACCGAGGTCGCCAGCTCCGGGTGGGCTCGGCCCGAGACGAGCACCAGCCGTCGCTCGCCGTCGTTCGACACGGTCCCGATCATCGTGCGGTGTCCTTCGTGTCGGCCGGCAGGTCGTGGATCTCCGCGGGGTGGTCCGGGAGCGTCGGTGGAGGCGTGGGGGCCGGGCCGGCCGCGGCGCGCTGGGCGCGCTCGAGCTCGAGCCGGGCCTGCGGGGAGAGGTCCTCGGTGCTGCGGTCGCCCAGCGCGCGGGCGGCGGCCTCGGCGGCGGGCGTCCCGGCGCGGGCCCGCAGGACCCACGCGTCGATCGTGCGCTGCGGGCCGGCGCTCACGGCGAGCGCACCGGGCGGGACGTCGCGCCGGATGACGCTGCCCGCCCCGGTGTACGCGCCGTCGCCCACGGTGACCGGGGCGACGAACATGTTGTCCGAGCCGGTGCGGGCGTACGAGCCGATCGTCGTGCGGTGCTTGTTCACGCCGTCGTAGTTCACGAAGACGCTCGCGGCACCGATGTTCGTCTCGACGCCGATCGTGGCGTCCCCGACGTAGGACAGGTGCGGGACCTTCGAGCCCTCGCCGATCTGCGCGTTCTTCGTCTCGACGAACGTGCCGATCTTGCCGCGGTCGCCCAGGTCGGTGCCGGGCCGCAGGTAGGCGAACGGGCCGACCGTGGCGCCCGCGCCGACGACCGCGCCGGAGCCGTGCGTGCGCACGACGCTCGCTCCCGCGCCGACCTTCACGTCGGTGAGCGTGGTGTCGGGGCCGACCGTCGCGCCCTCGCCGACCGTCGTGGCGCCGTGCAGCTGGGTGCCCGGCAGCAGCGTCACGTCGCGCGCGAGCTCGACGTCGACGTCGACCCACGTGGTCGCCGGGTCGACGACCGTGACGCCCTCGCGCATCCAGTCCTCGAGCAGCCGGCGGTTGAGCTCGGCACGCAGCGCCGCGAGCTGGACGCGGTCGTTGACGCCCTCGACCAGCAGCGGGTCGTCGGTGCGCAGCGCGCGCACCCGGCCCCCGTCGGCGCGCGCGATCGCGAGCACGTCGGTCAGGTAGACCTCGCCCTGCGCGTTGTCCCGGCCCAGGCGGCCGAGCGCGGAGCGGAGCACGGTCGAGTCGAAGACGTAGACCGACGAGTTGATCTCGCGGATCTCGCGCTGCGCCTCGTCGGCGTCCTTCTCCTCGACGATGCCGAGCACGTCCGCCGTGCCGGCCTCGCGCAGGATGCGGCCGTAGCCCGTCGGGTCCTCGACCTCGGTCGTCAGCACCGTGACCGCGTTGGCGTCCGCGACGTGCGCGGCGAGCAGCTCCGCGAGCGTGTCGCCGTCGAGCAGCGGGACGTCGCCCGCGAGCACGACGACCGGGCCCTCGACCTGCAGGCCCACCGCGCTGCCGCTGCGGCCCGGGCCGTCGGTCGCCGCGGCCTGTCCGGCCTGGGCGGCGGCGTCGAGCACCGAGAGCGCGCACTGCACCGCGCGGCCGGTCCCCGGGATCGCGTCCTGGTCGGCGAGCAGGACCGTGGGGTCGAGCTCCCGGGCGTGGGCGGCGACCCGCTCCCGCTCGTGGCGGACGACGACGGTCACCCGCGCCGGCTCGAGCCGGCGGGCCGCGACGAGCGCGTGCCCGAGCAGGCTGCGGCCGGCGATCGTGTGCAGGACCTTGGGTGTCGCCGAGCGCATCCGGGTGCCCTCACCTGCGGCGAGGACGACGACGGCGGCTGGGCGGGGGGCTGTCACCTGTGGGTGCTCCTCGCGGACTGCCCGAGGGTTCGGGCGGCGGATCTGGCGCGAGTGCACTCTACCGCCGTGCGGAGGGCCCCCCGCGCCGCCCGGACCTCGCCGGGGGCCGGCCGGGCACCGCGCCGCCGGGTTCGCCCGGTTCGTCCGGCCCGGCCCTGGTGCCGGGCCCGACGGGCGCACGCGGCCCGGGCCACCCTGCTCCGCCCCCAGGATTCGAACCCGGACCGCAAGGCACCAAAGGCCTGCGTGCTGCCGTTACACCAGGGCGGATTGTCGGCTCGCCACGCGCCGGACCGGCCCGTGCCGGGTCCGTGCCGTGCGGACCCGGGACGACCGGCACCGCTCGGCACCGACCGGCGCGGGCCGCACCGACCGACGGGCCCCCGCGGGGGCCGCGACCGCCACGAGCCGACGACGACCGACGGGACGACCGTCGGCCGACCAGTCTGCCAGCCCGGCGCCGCCCCGGCCCCGGCCGCCGTCCCGGCAGTGCTGCGATGATGGGCCCGTGGCTACCGAGACGAGGCGGACGACGCGTGCGCGCATGACCGGCGTGCAGCGGCGCGAGCAGCTGCTCGACGTGAGCCGGCGGCTGTTCGCGGAGAAGGGCTTCGAGCTCACGAGCGTCGAGGAGATCGCCGCGCGCGCCGAGGTCTCCAAGCCCGTGGTCTACGAGCACTTCGGCGGCAAGGAGGGCGTCTACGCCGTCGTCGTCGACCGGGAGATCCGCGCGCTCACCGGTGCTCTGACGGCGGCGCTCGCCGGCGGGGGCCACCCCAAGGTGCTCGTCGAGCGCACCGCGCTCGCGCTGCTCACCTACATCGAGACGTCGACCGACGGCTTCCAGATCCTCGTGCGCGACTCCCCCGTGGCGCAGGCGACCGGGACGTTCTCGAGCCTCATCGGCGACGTCGCGACCCAGGTCGAGCACCTGCTCGCGGACCAGTTCAAGCGCCAGGGCCTCGACCCCAAGACCGCCCCGATCTACGCCCAGATGCTCGTCGGGATGGTCGCGCTGACCGGCCAGCACTGGCTCGACGCGCGCCGCCCCGGCAAGGCCGACGTCGCGGCGCACCTGGTCAACCTCGCCTGGAACGGGCTGTCGGGGCTCGAGCGCCGCCCGACGCTCACGTCGACCGACAGCTGACGCCGCGCCGCCGGCGGCACGCTGCCCGCGCCTGCCCGGTATCTCGATGTCGAGTAACCTCGCGCCATGACGGCTCGAGCGGCGGACGGACGGGGCGGCGGGCCCACGCGCACGCCCGCTGCCGGGCCGGACGCCGGGAGTACGGGCCCGGCCGGGTCCGCCGCGCGCGAGGGCGACGCGGGCAGCGCGGGCCCCGTCGGCGCGGCGGGCGCGATCGGCGGCACGGACGCGGGCGGCACCGCGGGTCCCCCGGTGCGGGACGAGGTCGACCGCATCGTCGAGGCGTGGGGACGGGTGCGCCCGGACCTCGACGTCACGCCGCTCACGGTGCTCTCGCGCGTGAGCCGCCTCGCGCGGCACCTCGACCTGGCCCGGCGCGGGGCGTTCGCCCGCCACGAGCTCGAGACGTGGGAGTTCGACGTGCTGTCGGCGCTGCGGCGGGCGGGCGCGCCCTACCGGCTCTCCCCCGGCGCGCTGCTGACCCAGACGCTCGTCACGAGCGGCACGATGACCAACCGGATCGACCGGCTCGCAGAGCGCGGCCTCGTCGAGCGGCAGCCGTCCCCCGAGGACCGGCGCGGCGTGCTCGTGCAGCTCACCGGCACGGGGCTCGCGCGCGTCGACGCGGCGTTCAGCGACCTGCTCGACGTCGAGCGCCGCCTGCTCGCGGTGCTGACCGAGGCCGAGCACGCGACGCTCGCGACCCTGCTGCGGGACGTGGTCGCCCCGTTCGACGCGCCCTGACGCCCTCCCGGGCGGACTCTCGCGGCGCGGGCGCTCAGCCGGCCGTCTCCGCCGCCTCGAGCCACGCCTCCTCGAGCTCCTCGCGCTCGGTCGCGAGCGCGCGCAGCTCGGCGTCGAGGGCCAGGACGGCCTGGTGGTCGGTCGCCTGCGCGGCCATCTTCTCGTGCAGCTTCCCCTCGAGCTCCGTGATCTTCGCGAGGCGCCGCTCGATGCGCTGGGTCTCCTTGCGCGCGGCGCGCTGGTCGGCCGCGGAGGGAGCCGGTGCACCGGCGTCCGGCCCGCCGCCCGCCTGCTCGGCGCCCGCGGCGGCTCCGGTGTCCGCGCTCACCGCCCCCGGGGCACCCGAGCCGCCGCCGCCCGCCATGGCCGCGCGCCGCAGCTCGAGGTACTGCTCGACGCCGCCGGGCAGGTCGCGCACCTGGCCGTCGCCGAGCAGCGCGACCTGCCGGTCGCACACGCGCTCGAGCAGGTACCGGTCGTGCGAGACGACGATGAGCGTGCCCGGCCAGCCGTCGAGCAGGTCCTCGAGCGCCGCGAGCGTGTCGGTGTCGAGGTCGTTGGTCGGCTCGTCGAGCAGCAGGACGTTGGGCTCGCCGACGAGCAGGCGCAGGAGCTGCAGCCGGCGCCGCTCGCCGCCCGAGAGGTCCCGCACCGGCGTGCGCGCGCGGTCCTTGGTGAAGCCCAGCCGCTCGACGAGCTGCGCGGCGGTGAGCTCCTTGCCGCCCGCGACGACGGTGCGCTTCTCCCGCTCGACGACCTCGACGACCCGCATCTCACGGAGCTCGTCGAGGTCCTCGACGTCCTGGGTCAGCTCGGCGACCTGGACCGTCTTGCCGCGCTTGACGCGGCCGCTCGTCGGCTCGAGGCGGCCCGAGAGCAGCTTGAGCAGCGTCGTCTTGCCCGCGCCGTTGACGCCCACGACCCCGTACCGGTCCCCCGGGCCGAGCCGCCAGGTCACGTCGTCGAGCAGCGTGCGCGTCGTCGTCGCCCCCGTCGCGTCGTCGGGCGCGTCGAAGCGCAGCGTCACGTCCTCGAGGTCGAGCACGTCCTTGCCGAGCCGGCTCGTCGCCATCCGCGTGAGCTCGAGGCGGTCGCGCGGCGGCGGCTCGTCGGCGATGAGCTCGGCGGCCGCGTCGAGGCGGAACTTGGGCTTCGAGGTCCGCGCCGGGGCGCCGCGGCGCAGCCACGCGAGCTCCTTGCGCAGCAGGTTCTGGCGCTTCTCCTCGGTGACCGACGCGCTGCGCTGGCGCTCGGCGCGCGCGAGCACGTAGGCCGCGTAGCCGCCGTCGTACTGCTCGACGGACCCCTCGTTGACCTCCCAGGTCCGCGTGCAGACCGCATCGAGGAACCAGCGGTCGTGCGTGACGACCACGAGCGCCCCGGTGCCGCGCGCGTAGCGGGCCACGAGGTGCTCCGCGAGCCACGCGACGCCCTCGACGTCGAGGTGGTTGGTCGGCTCGTCGAGCGCGAGGACCTCGTGGTCGCGCACGAGCAGCGCCGCGAGCGCGACCCGCCGGCGCTGGCCGCCCGAGAGGTTGGCGACGTCGTCGGTCAGGTCGAGGTCCGCGAGCAGGCCCGCGTGCACCGACCGGACGCGGGGGTCGCGGGCCCAGGTGTGCTCGTCGGCGTCGCCGTGCACGATCTCGCGGACCGTCGCGCCCGCGGGCAGCTCGTCGCGCTGGTCGAGGAGCGCGACGCGGACGCCGCCGGCGCGCGTGACCCGCCCGGAGTCGGCGGGCTGGAGGCCGGCGAGGACCCGCAGGAGCGTCGACTTCCCGGCGCCGTTGGGGCCGACGACGCCGACGCGCATGCCGTCGTCGACGCCGATGCTGAGCTCGTCGAGGAGCGTGCGGGTACCGAGGGTGAGCGACACGGAGTCCGCTCCGAGCAGGTGGGCCATCAGGATCTTCCGCCGGGGGTGGGGTGCGGGTGCACGAGCACGTGAGGGTACGGGGACGGTGCGGCCGTGCGTCGCCACGAGCCGCCGCAGCCGCCGGGAGGGGACGGGTGGGCGCACGCCGCGGCCGCGGCTCCGGTGGTCAGGTCACTCCGGCCCGGAGGTCACGACGCGCGCACCCGGGACCGGGCCGACCGCGGTGAGCACCGAGTCGGCGACGCCCGCCGCGGTCATGGCCGCGGCGATGACGAGGGCGTGCTGGCGGCTGCGGGCGAGGGCCGCGATCGTCGGGCCCGAGCCGGAGACGACGACGCCGAGCGCGCCCGCGTCCTCGGCGACCGCCAGCGGCTCGGCGAGGTTCGGCGCGAGCTCGAGCGCCGCGGCCTGCAGGTCGTTGTGCAGCGCCCGCCCGAGCGCCCGCGGGTCGCCCGCGCGCAGCGCCTGCATGAGGCTGACCTCGGTCTCGTGGCCGCCGCCACCCATGTGCAGCTCGTCGAACGCCGCGTACACCGCGGGCGTCGAGAGGCCCTCGTCCTGCACCGCGAACGCCCAGTGGTACTCGCCGCGGCACAGCGCGGGCGTCAGCAGGTCACCGCGCCCCGAGCCGACCGCCGTGTGCCCGAGCAGCCCGAACGGCACGTCGGAGCCGAGCGACGCCGCGAGCTCGTGCAGCTCGTCGCGGGACAGGCCCGTCCGCCAGTGCGCGTCGCACGCGATGAGCGCCGCCGCCGCGTCGGCCGAGCCGCCGGCCATGCCGCCCGCGACGGGCACCGACTTGTGCACGTGCAGGTGCACGCCCTCGTCGATCCCGGCGTGGTCGGCGAGCGCCCGTGCGGCGCGCAGCGCGAGGTTGGAGCCGTCGGTCGGCACGAGGTGCGCCTGCGGCCCGGTGACCGAGAGGGTCAGGCCCTCGCCGGGCGTCGCGACGACGTCCTCGTACACCGACACGGCCTGGAACACCGTCGCGAGCGGGTGGTAGCCGTCGGCCTCGCGCCGACCGACGCGCAGCGCCAGGTTGACCTTGCCGGGTGCGCGGACCCGGACCTCACGGTCGGCGCGGATCTCCGTGGGGCTCGACGTCACGGTTCCACTGTGCCAGGTCCGCCCGGGGACGGCGCGGAGGCGTCGGCGAGCGGGGCGCGCGCCGCCGCGGCGTCGGCGAGCGCCGCGGCGATGCGGGCGAACCCGTCGACGTCGACGCGCTCGCCGCGGGCCTGCGGGTCGACCCCGGCGGCCTCGAGCGCGGCCACGGCGGCGTCCGCGGACCCCGCGAGCCCGGCGAGCGCCGAGCGCAGCATCTTGCGCCGCTGCGCGAACGCCGTGTCGACGACGGCGAACACCTGCTCGCGCGTCGCGGACGTGGCCGGCGGCTCGCGGCGGTCGAGTCGCACGAGCGCGGAGTCGACGTTCGGCACGGGCCAGAACACGCTGCGCCCGATCGTCGAGGTGCGGCGGGCGTCGGCGTACCAGGCGACCTTCGCGGACGGGACGCCGTAGACCCGGCTGCCGGGCGGCGCGGCGAGCCGGTCGGCGACCTCGGCCTGGACCATGACGAGCACGCGCTCGAGCGTCGGGAAGCGCTCGAGGAAGGTCAGGAGCACCGGGACGGAGACGTTGTAGGGCAGGTTCGCGACGAGGGCGGTCGGCGGGCGGCCGGGCAGGGTGCGGACGTCGAGCGCGTCGGCCAGCACGATCGTCAGGCGCGCGGCGGCGTCGACGGCGGCGTCCTCGACCGGGCGGTCGCCCTCGTGCGGCCCGGAGACCACGAGGTTCGGGACGTGCGCGCGCGCCGTCGCGGGGAGCAGCCGCGCGAGCACCGGGTCGATCTCGACCGCGAGCACGTCGGCGCCCGCCTCGAGCAGGCCCAGCGTCAGCGACCCGAGACCCGGGCCGACCTCGACGACCCGCTCCCCCGGCTGCACGGCCGCCTGCCGGACGATCTTGCGCACCGTCCCGCCGTCGAGCACGAAGTTCTGCCCGAGGGTCTTGGTGGGACGGATGCCCGCGCGCTCGGCGAGCTGCCGGATCTCCGCGGGCCCGAGCAGGGGTCCGGGGGTGTCGGTCATGCGCAGGAGCCTAACCGGGGGCGCTCGGCGGGCACGACGACGCCCCGCCCCCACCGAGGGGTGGGGACGGGGCGTCGTCGGTCGATCAGGAGAACAGGTTCTTCCCGCAGTGCGGCCACTGGCCGGCACCCGAGCGGTTGTAGAGCATCTTGGCGCGCGCCGTCTGCTCCTCCGCCGACGCGTCGGACGGGAGGCCGGCACCGCCGACCGCCTGCCACGTCGCGACCGAGAACTGGTACAGGCCGTGGTACTTGCCCGTCGCGGACACGATCGACGGGTTGCCACCGGACTCGCACTTCGCGAGCGCGGCCCAGTTGAGCGAGTCGGCGTCGCCGCCGGCCGTGACGGGCGAGCCCGTCGCCGGGGCGGACTCGGCCGCAGGGGCCGCCGCCGCCTTGGGCGTGGGCGCCGGGCGCGGCTTGCTGCCGACCGCGACGACCTCGTCGACCGGGGCCTGCGTGACCTGGTCGGAGACCGGCTCGCGCGCCGTCTCGACGCCGTCGACCGTCGTGACGCGCTCGACGACCGTGCGGACCCCGGCGACGCCCTCGGTCACGACGGCCTTCTGGCCGACGAACCGCCCGGCGTCGTCCTGCGTCACCGACGCGAACGGCAGCTCGACGGTCGTGGTCACGTCCTGCACCACGACGCGTGTGACGACGACGGTCACCCGGCCGTCGGCACCGGGGCGGACGGCGACGGTGTCACGCTCGCCCAGCACCACGCCGAGGCGCTCGAGGGCCGTCGCGACGTCGGTCACGCCGTCGGGCACCGGAAGGGTCTCGCCGTCGCGGAGCACGTCCGCGGGGCCGTCGAGCGTGAGGTCGCCCGCGAGGAACGGGCGGCCCGTGCCGTTGGAGCGCGACGCGACGAGCTGGACGTCGCCGCCGCGGCCGGCGAGCGCCTCGAGGGCCTCGTCGGCGCTGAGCGCGGTGGTCCAGACGGACTCGTCGACGCCGTCGGTACGGACGGTCACGAGGCGCGCGTGGCGCACGACGACGTCGGAGCCGTCCTGCAGGGCGCCGTCGGGGGCGACCGTGTCGCGCGTGCCGACGGTGACGTCGTGCTCCTCGAGGAGTCCCTCGACGCTGCCGGCGAAGGTCGTGACCCGGGTCTCGACGCCGTCGACGTCGAGCGTGACGGTCTTGTGCGCCTGGGCCGTGACGGCCGTGCCGGTCGCGAGGACCAGGGCCGCGGAGAGCGCGGCGACGAGGCGGAGGCGGGCTCGGCCGGAGTCGGAGGACCCGGTGAGGCGCGAGCGCAGGGAGGCGGTCGGGGAGAGCTGGGGCTCGGTGGCTGTCTCGGCGGTGTCGCCGGCGGGGGTCAGGGAGGGGAAGCGCACACGGTTCCAGACGTCGGTGGTCCCGGGCACGGGGAGCGGACGCACCGCACGCGGCGCACGGCGGTGCCCCGTCGCCCGAGGGCCGGTGGCTCTGCACGTCCTGGAGGGAGGACACGCCCGTCGTTCCCGGATCCCCGATCCGGCCGTCAACGGCTCACGCGGAGGCGCGTGGGCCCGTCGCACGCGGTCCTTCCCGGCACCCCACGAGGGAGCGTCCGGCCGGTGCAGCGACACGCGACCGTAACCGACCCGTGATGTGGCGCCCAACCCTCTGTGCGCGAGATCACCCTGCTCGGGGACGCCAGACCGGGACAGACCCGGACATACGAGACGGGCACGGGCGGCCGTCGAGCGGCTCGGCCCGGGCGGGGTGCGGCCGGGAGCGCCCCTTCGTCAGTACCAGTTCTTGGCCTGCGAGTGCGCCCACGCGCCGCACGGGTCGCCGTAGCGGCCCTCGATGTAGTTCAGGCCCCAGGTGATCTGGGTCGCCGGGTTGGTGCGCCAGTCGTCCGCGACCGTCGCCATCTTGCTGCCCGGGAGCGACTGCGGGATGCCGTACGCGCCCGAGGACTTGTTCTCGGCGTCGACGCGCCAGCCGCTCTCCTTCTTCCAGAGCGCGAGCAGGCACGCGAACTGGTCGTCGCCGAACCCGCGGGCCGCCGCCATCTCCTTGCCGAGCGCCTGCGCCGTGCCGGGCTCGACCGCGACCACCGACGGGTCCGGGAGCTCCGCGGTGCCGACCTTGACCACCTGGTCGACGGGGGCGACCGTGACGGCCGACGCGAGGACCGTCCGCTCCACGACGGCGCCCCCGACGACGGACGTCGCGTACGTCGTCTGGCGCTGGCCGGCCCGGCCCTTGGTCTCGACGACCTTCTTGCCCTTGACGAGCTCGGGGTCCTCGACCTCGACGGTCTGGAACGGCACGACCTCGGTCACCGTCTGGTCGCCCTGGCTCGCGCGTGTGACGAGGACGACGAGGCCGTCGACCGCCGTCGCGTCGAGCGGGACCGACACGTGGTCACCCTCCTCGAGCACGAGGCCGATCTCGCGCAGCGCCTCGCGGACCGTCGGGGCGCTGCTCACGCCGTCGATGACCTGGCCGTCGACGACGAGGTGCAGCGTCTTCTCGGTCGACACGCGCAGCACGTCGCGCCCGAGGGACGCCGAGCGCGAGGCCGACAGCAGCGTGTCGCCGCCGCGCAGGCCGAGGCCCTCGACGGCCTCCCCGACGGTCAGCGCCGTGGTCCACACGGTCGTCTGCTCGCCGTCGACCTCGACCTCGAGCTCACGGCCGTGGCGCACGACGACCTGCGACCCGCTCGAGATGTGCTCGTCGAGCCCGGGCGCGACGAGGTCGCCCTCCCCCACCTCGATCTCGGCGCCGGCGAGCACGTCGCCGACGGTCCGGCCGTACGCCGTGACCTCGACGGGCGAGCCGTCGACGTCGACCGTGACGGACTTGTGCAGCACCGCGAACGCGCTCGTGCCGCCCGCGACCAGCGCGAGCACGACGCCCTGCGCGGCGAGCCGGACGGGGCGGGACACGGTGCGCGGGGCCGGGGCCGACACCGGGCGGCTCCTGCCGCTCCCGCCGCGGCGCGCCAGACCGGGCAGCGGGACGCCGGGGAGCGCCGGACGCGCCTGCGTCCGCTCGAGCGCCGCACGCTCGCGCCGGGTCATCGGCAGCGGCTCGGGCTCGGGCACGGGCACGGGCGTCCTCTCGGTCCTCGGTGGGTGCCGCGCCCGCGGTGCCGGCGCCCGAGGGCGCACGCTCCGCGCACGGCATCCTGACCGTAACCGATCCGTGACCGTCGCGGGTAGCCGGAGCCGGACGCTTGTCCGGGTTCGCCGGGAGGTCTCACCCCTCGGCCGGCGGAGGCGACCGGTCAGGCTGGGCCGTACACCGCCTCGGAGGTCGCGCTCAGCGTCCGGCACAGCTCGTCGAGCCCGACGCCCCGCTCCGCCGCGACCCGCCGGACCGTCAGGCCGAGCAGGTACGGCGCATTCGGGCGACCGCGCAGCGGGTGGGCCGTGAGGTACGGCGCGTCCGTCTCGACGAGCACCCGGTCGAGCGGCACCGCCCGCAGCGCCGCCCGCAGCTCGTCGTTCGCCCCGAACGTCACGGGGCCCGCGAAGGAGAGGTACCACCCGCGGTCCGCGCACAGGCGCGCCATCGCGGCGTCGCCCGAGAAGCAGTGGAAGACGGTCCGCTCCGGTGCGCCGTCGCGCTCGAGGACGTCGAGCACCGCCGCGTGCGCGTCCCGGTCGTGGATCTGCAGCGCGAGGCCGAGCTCCTTGGCGAGCGCGACGTGCGCCCGGAACGCCTCGACCTGCACCTCGCGGCCGCGGGGTCCGGCGCGGAAGTGGTCCAGCCCGGTCTCGCCGACCGCCCGCACGCGGGGGTTGCTGCGCGCGACGTCGGCGACGCGGGCGAGCGCCGCGTCGAGGTCGAGGTCGTGCCGCGGGTCGAGCGCGGGGTCGAGCCCGTCCGGTGCGACCTCGAGGACCTTCGCGTGCAGCACGGCCTCGTTGGGGTGGATCGCGACCGCGCCGAGCAGCCGGACGCCCGCGAGGCCGTCGGGATGGGCGCGCAGCAGCGCGTCGGTCCAGGCGATCGCGTCGACGTCGCAGCCGACCTGGACGACGGTCGTGACCCCCGCGGCGGCAGCCCGGCCGAGGTGGTCGTCGAGCGTGCGACCGCCGGCCGCGTCGTCGGGCACGTCGAACGCGAGGACGCTCTCGAGGTGGGTGTGGTTGTCCCACACCGGGGACGGCAGCGGCTCGGGGTCGGCCGGCCAGCCGCGCTCGCGGCCGCGCGACCGGCTCACTGCTCGGCCGGCTCCTCGATCCGCGGGAACAGCGACGCGCCCTTGGTGACCGCGGTGCCGGCCGGGAGCACGCCGAAGCGGCCCGCGTCCGCGACGGGCTGCGCGGCGAGCGCCCCGAGCGCGGCCTCGGCACCGAGCGCCGCCCACAGCTGCTGTGCGGCCTTCGGCGTCACCGGGTGCAGCAGCACCGCGAGCGAGCGCAGCGCCTCGGCGGCGGTCACGAGGATCGTCGCGAGCCGTCCGCCCGCGACGCCGAGCCCGTCCTCACCGACCTCGCCGGGCGCCTTGGCGACCTTCCACGGCTCCTGCTCGGTCAGGTAGAGGTTCGTCGCGTCGACGAGCGTCCACACCGCGCCGATGGCCTCGTGCAGCGCGAGCCGGTCGATCGCGGCCTCCGCGTCGGCGACCGCGCGCGCGGCGACCTCGGCCAGCGCCTCCTCGGCGGGCGTGAGCGGGCCGGCCTCCGGGAGCGAGCCGCCGAAGTTCTTGGCGATCATCGCCGTGACGCGCGAGGCCAGGTTGCCGAAGCCGTTCGCGAGCTCGGCGGTGTACCGCGCGTGCAGGTCCTCCCAGGAGAACGAGCCGTCCTGCCCGAACACGATGGCGCGCAGGAAGTAGTAGCGGAACGCGTCGGAGCCGAAGGTGTCGATGATCTGGCTCGGCGCGATGCCCGTGAGCTTGGACTTGCTCATCTTCTCGCCGCCGACGAGCAGCCAGCCGTGCGCGAAGACCTGCCCGGGCAGCGGGAGCCCCGCGGCCATGAGCATCGCGGGCCAGATCACGGCGTGGAACCGCAGGATGTCCTTGCCGACGAGGTGCACGTCGGCGGGCCAGACCCGCTCGAACCGCGCCTTCTCCTCGGGGTCGTCGGACCCGAGCCCGACGGCGGTCGCGTAGTTGAGCAGCGCGTCGAACCACACGTAGAGCACGTGGGTCGCGTCCCACGGGATCGGGATGCCCCAGTCGAACGTGTTCCGGGAGATCGACAGGTCCTGCAGGCCCTGGCGCACGAACGCGAGGACCTCGTTGCGCGCGCTCGCCGGCTGCACGAACGTCGGGTTGGCCTCGTAGAACTCGAGCAGGCGCTCGGTGTACGCGCTCATGCGGAAGAAGTAGTTCTGCTCGGAGAGCATCTCGACCGGCTTGCCGTGGATGGGGCAGACCTTCTGGCCCTCGTACTCGCCGGTCCCGTCGAGCAGCTCGCCGGGGAGCTTGTACTCCTCGCAGCCGACGCAGTACGGCCCCTCGTAGGAGCCCGCGTAGATCTCGCCCTTGTCGTGCAGGTCCTGGATGAACGACTGCACGCGCGTCGTGTGGCGCTCCTGCGTCGTGCGGATGAAGTCGTCGTTGGCGACGTCCAGCGTCTGGAGCACGGGCTGCCACTGGCTCTCGACGAGCCGGTCGGCCCACTCCTGCGGCGTCACGCCGTGCGACTCGGCGGTGCGCATGACCTTCTGCCCGTGCTCGTCGGTCCCCGTGAGGAACCAGACCTGCTCCTGGCGCTGGCGGTGCCATCGGGTGAGGACGTCGGCCGCGACCGTCGTGTACGCGTGCCCGATGTGGGGGGCGTCGTTGACGTAGTAGATCGGCGTGGTCAGGTAGAAGGACGAGCGGGACTCGGGCATGCGCACATCGTAGGCGGGGGCACGGTGCGGGTCGCCGTGATCGACGCCCCGCGGACGTCGGCGCGGCGTGCGGGCGGGCGCCCCTCTCGACGCGGGTTCGCGGTGAGACTTCTCTAACGTTGTACAACTCGCGTTGACCCCCTTCCGAGCCCGCCCCTACGGTGGCGACGCCCCGCACCCCACGTCGGCGCGCGCCACCCCCGGGACCGCGCTGACCAGCGGGGACACCCCTCCGCGGCCCCCGGTCGCGGTCCGACGGAAGGTTCTCCCCCGTGACCACATCACCCACCCGCGCCCGCAGGGGCGCACGGCTGCGCGCCGCGCTGACGGGCGCCGTCGCGCTGCTCGTCGCCGGCACCGGCGCCGTGCTGACCGCGCCCGCGGCGAGCGCCGCGACGGTCGACACCAGCGCCTGGTACGTCCTCGTCAACCGCCAGAGCGGCAAGGCCCTCGACGTCCTGAGCAGCTCGAAGGACGACGGCGCGCAGATCATCCAGTACACGCGCGCCGACGCCGCCAACCAGCAGTTCCAGTTCGTCTCGTCGGGCAGCGGCTACTACCGGCTGAAGTCGCGGAGCTCGGGCAAGGTGCTCGACGTCTGGGAGTGGAGCACGGCCGCCGGCGCGCAGATCCGCCAGTACACGGACGCGAACGGTGACAACCAGCAGTTCAGGCTCGCCGACTCCGAGGGCGGGCGGGTGCGCCTGGTCAGCAAGCTGTCCGGCAAGGTCGTCGAGGTCAAGGACCGCTCGACCGCCAACGGCGCGCTCGTCGTGCAGGGCGACGACGGCAACCAGTACAACCAGCAGTGGCAGCTCGTGAAGGTCGGCTCGGGCACGACGAGCCCGACGACGCCGCCCGCGACGACCGCCCCGACCACGCCGACCTCGTGGCCGACGCCGCGGTCGTCGACCAAGGTGTCCTCGACGATCAAGGTCAGCGGGACCCGGGACATGGGCCTGGTCCGGTACTACGGCATCTCCTCGGGCGACCAGGGCGAGAGCCAGCCGCCCATGTTCCAGCTCGAGAACGGCGCAGTCCTGAAGAACGTCATCCTCGGCACGGGCGCGGGCGACGGCATCCACTGCCTCGGGACCTGCACGATCGAGAACGTCTGGTTCGAGGACGTCGGGGAGGACGCCGCCACGTTCAAGGGCACCGCGGCCTCGCAGACCATGACCATCAACGGCGGCGGCGCCCGCTCCGCCTCCGACAAGGTCTTCCAGCACAACGGCCCCGGCACCTTCGTCATCAAGAACTTCCAGGTCGCCGACATCGGCAAGCTCTACCGCTCGTGCGGCAACTGCTCCAAGCAGTACGCCCGCACCGTCGTCGTCCAGAACGTCACGATCACGGCCCCGGCCAAGTCCCTCGTCGGGATCAACCCCAACCTCGGCGACAAGGCCACCCTGTCCGGCCTGACCATCGTCGGGGACCCCTCGAAGAAGATCGCGATCTGCGACGAATACAAGGGCGTCACCTCGGGCGAGCCCACCAAGGTCTCCTCCGGACCGTCCGCCGCGTGCGGGTACACCCCGTCCGCGATCGTCTACCGCTGACGCGCCAGGACGCCCCGCCGCAGCCCGGTCCGGCTGCGGCGGGGCGTCCTGCTGTCCGCCCTCGACCCGGGGTCAGCTCGCGGCGCAGCTCACCGCCGGCGTGCCGGACGACGTGCCGCTGACCTGGAACCCGAAGGTCGTCGAGGCACCGGGGGCGAGCGCGCCGTTGTACGACTCGTTGCGCACCGTCACGCTCGAGCCGCTCTGCGTGAGCCGCCCGTTCCACAGGCTCGTCACGCTCTGGCCGCTCGGGTAGGTCCAGCCGGCCGCCCAGCCCGAGATCGCCGTCGAGCCGCTGTTGCGGACCGTCACCGAGCCCTGCGAGCCGCCGGGCCACGCGTTGACCGTCGTGTACGTCGCCGTGCACGCGCGCGTCCCGGACGGCGGCGGGGTCGGGTTGGTCGGCGGGGTGGGGTTGGTCGGCGGCGGCGTCGAGCCCGTCGTCACCGAGAAGTTGTTCACGGCGAGGCCCGTCCCGCCGATCCACGGCTCGAAGCCGGCCTGGACGCTCGTGAGCCACCACGAGTTCTGCCCGAGCCCGCGGCTGACGACGTCGTCCCAGAAGGTCTTGACGTTGAAGCTCAGGTTGGTCGTGGGCTGCGTCCGCACGTACGAGATGACGTTCCAGCCGATGTTGCCGGACCACACCTCCCACGTCGCGCCGTTGAGGTTCGCCGTGCCGACGCGCGAGCCGATCGGCTGGATCGAGCCCTGGCGGTTGAGCCAGATCATGAGCTCGGCACCGTTGTTCTGACCGGTCGTCGACGACGGCCGGCTCTGGTGGAACCAGATGTCGTAGGCGGCGTTGTAGGTGCCGCTGCTCGGGTAGCTCATGCTCACGCTCGTCGAGATCCCGGCGAACGCGGGGTCGCTCGCCTGGAGCCCGTTCGTGAGGATGTTGCCGCTCGTCGAGCAGACGCCGTAGTGGCAGCCGTAGTAGACGGTCGGGTACGACTTCGGGCTGCCGTTCGTGGGGTTGCTCCCGTCGGCCTGGGTGACCCGGAAGCCGGTCGAGGTCGTGTCGATGCACTGCGTGGCACTGCTGCCCCAGCGGTTGTTGCCGACGATGTAGCGGCCGTTCTGGATCGGCGCGCTGCCGTACTGCTCGCAGATCACGGCGGCGGTCGCGGGTGCGGCCGCCGCGAGCGCGGACGCGCCGAGCCCGAGGCTCAGCAGGCCCGTCAGGAGGGTGGTGCGCAGGGATCTCATGTCGCTCCTTGGTCCGTGCGGGGACGGCGAGGAAGGTGCGTGGCGCCGCAGGGGTGCGGCCCGGCGGGCGGTCGACGGCGCGGCGCTGCGCTGCGCTGCGACGGGGTGCCCTCGGCCATGCAAGCACCGTGCTCCCGCGGGCGCGCGACGCGAAACGATTCGGCACTCAGCAGGACCAGGACCGCCCGGGCGTCCGCCGACCGGCGCAGCAGTTCCCCGCTCGGCATCCGTCGCTCGCCCGCCTCCCGCCTTGCGTGCTCGCCTGCCGCCTGCCCGCTGAGCACCCGGACCGGACCGACCAGCAGCCCGCTCGTTGACGGGGAGAGGGCGGGCCGGGATCGTCGTGCCATGCACTTCGTCCCGGACGACAGCCTCGTGCCCGCGCTCCCGGCCTGGGCGGCGGGTCCGCCGGAGAACGAGGTCCCCACCCCCGTCGCGGTGCACGCGGTCCTCGCACGGACCGAGGACTTCGCGGTCGCGCTCGTCGGCGGGCACGTGTACTCGACGGGCGTCGAGCTCGACCTCGCGGTGCGCCGCCGCCGCGACGACCCGGCGGCGCCCGACCTCTTCTCCCTCGTGGAGGGCCACGGCCACCGGCACGGCGTGCACGCCGCGCCCGACCGGCTGCTGCTCGGCGTCGAGCTCGCGGACGGGAGCGTCACGACGAACGCGGGTCCGGAGCCCGACCGCGACGACGCCCCGCGCCTGGGCGACCGCGGAGGGCACGGCGGCGGACGGAGCGTGGACAAGAAGCTCTGGCTGACGCCGGTGCCGCCCGACGGCGACGTGGTCGTGGTGTGCGCGTGCGAGGCGCTCGGCATCCCCGAGACCCGGACCGTGATCCCGGCGGCGACGTTCTCCGGCGCGCGGGACGGCGTCGTGACGCTGTGGCCGGTCGAGCCGCGCGCCGAGCACACGGAGCCCCCGCGCCCACCGCTGGACCTGCCCGCGGGCGGGTGGTTCGAGCGCGTGCTCGGGCGGCAGGAGCCGCCGGGCGAGCCGGGGTCGCGGGGCTGACGACGAGGCGGGTCGTCGCCGCGCCGTGCGCGTCCGGCGCGCCGTCAGGCGGCAGAGCCGAGCGCGGCCCGCGGGAACGTGACGCCCGTGAGCTCCTCCGAGACGTCCCACAGCCGCGCCGCGAGCGCACGGTCCCGGGCCTTCGCGGACCGGCCGACGAGCGTCGGCGCCCCGCGCCCCTCGAGCAGGCCGCCCGGCCCGGCGTAGGAGTCGCCCGGCACGTCGGCGACCGCGGCGAAGAGCGTCGGCAGCGCGCCCTGCTCCTCGCTCTGCGACATCAGCCGGCTCACGGCGCGCTCGACGGCGTGCCGCGCGCGGCTGCGCCCCTCGGACCGCAGCAGGTTCGTCGCCGCGAGGCCGGGGTGGGCGGCGGTCGCGATCACCGGGGAGCCGGCCTCGTCGAGGCGGCGCTGGAGCTCGGTGGTGAACAGCAGGTTCGCGAGCTTGGACTGCGCGTACGCGGTCATCGCCCGGTACGGCTTGCGCTCCCACTGGAGGTCGGCGAAGTCGATGGACCCCATCCGGTGGCCGTTGGAGGAGACCGTCACGACGCGCCCCCGGATCCGCGGCAGGAGCAGGTTGGTGAGCGCGAAGTGACCGAGGTGGTTGGTCCCGAGCTGGAGCTCGAAGCCGTCGGCGGTCCGCGTGAGCGGCGGGATCATCACGCCCGCGTTGTTGATCAGGACGTCGACGTCCTCGGTGAGCTCGCTGGCGAAGGTGCGGACCGACCCGAGGTCGGCGAGGTCGAGCCGGCGCACCTCGACGTCGCCGGTCATCCCCGCCGCGGCCTGACGGCCCTTCTCGGGGTCGCGCACCGCGAGCACGAGGCGTGCGCCGCGCTCGGCGAGCACCTGCGCGGCGACCCGGCCGATCCCGCTGTTGGCGCCCGTGACGACGACGGTGCGCCCGGTCATGGCGGGGACGTCCGCCGCGGAGAATGTTGTCATGTGCAACATGGTAGGCAGGGGCCACCGATGTCGTCAATGACAACATCGGCGGTAGGCTGACGGCGTGCCCGAGACGACCGACGAGCGCCGCTACCACCACGGCAACCTGCGCACCGCCCTGCTCGACGCCGCGGAGCAGCGCCTCCGCGCGACCAGCCCCGACCAGGTGACGCTGCGCGACCTCGCCCGGGAGATCGGCGTGAGCCACGCCGCGCCGCGCCGGCACTTCGCCAACCGGCAGGCGCTGCTCGACGCGCTCGCCGAGGCCGGGTTCGCCCGCCTCGACGCCGCGCTGCGTGGCGCCGTCGCTGACGCCGGAGCCGACGTGCGCGACGCCGTCGCAGATGCCGGAGCCGACTTCCCCGCTCGCCTGCGCGCCGCGATGACCGCGTACGTGCGCTTCGCGACCGAGAACGCCGCGCTCCTCGAGCTCATGTGGACGAGCAAGCACCGGGCCGGCGCGGAGCGGATCGTCGAGGCCGCCTCGGCCCCGTTCACGCTCATGCACGGGCTGGTCGTCGAGGGTCAGGAGCTCGGCGCGCTGCCCGCCGGGGACCCCGAGCGGACCGGCCTCGTCGCGTTCGCGACGCTCCAGGGCATCGCGTCGATGATCAACGGCGGCCTCGTCCGGCCCGAGCTGCTCGACGGGCTCGTGGAGACCGCCGTCGAGCAGCTGCTGCACAGCGCCCCCGCCGGTTAGGCCGCCGGCACGACCGTGACGCGCAGGATGCGGTCGTCGCCGTCGCGCACCCGGCCACGGCCGTCGGTGTTGCCCGTGACGACCCACAGCGAGCCGTCCGGTGCGACCTCGACGGCGCGCAGGCGGCCGTGCTCGCCGTCGAGCAGCGCCTGCGGCTCCCCCACGCCGTCGGCCCGCAGCGGCACGCGCCACAGCCGCTCGCCGCGCAGGCCCGCGAGGTAGACGCCCTCGTCGGTGACCGCGAGCCCGCTCGGCGACGCGTCCGACGTCGCCCACGTCGCGACCGGTGCCACGAAGCCCTCGTCCTCGCCCCCGGGCCCCTCGACGACGGGCCAGCCGTAGCTGCTCCCGGGCGTGAGGACGTTGAGCTCGTCCCAGGTCTCCTGGCCGAACTCCGAGGCGAACATCCGCCCGTCTCCCGCCCAGCCGATGCCCTGGACGTTGCGGTGCCCGAGCGTCCACACCGGCGAGCCCGGGAACGGGTTGCCCGGCGCGGGCTCGCCCTCGGAGGTGATGCGCAGGACCTTGCCGCCGAGGCTGTCGCGCTCCTGCGCGAGCTGGGTGTCGTACGTGTCGCCGGTCGTGACGTAGAGGAACCCGTCAGGGCCGACCTCAAGGCGCCCGCCGTTGTGGTTCTGGCCCTTCGGGATGCCGGTGAGGACCTCGGTGACCTCGCCGAGCGTCGTGCCGTCGAGCGCGGCGGTGAGCACGCGGTTGTCGCGCGCGGCGGTGAGGTAGACGGCGACCGTCGTGCCGGCACCCGGGCCGGCGCCCGCCCCGTCCGACGCGTCCTCGGCGGGCAGGACCGCGACGCCGAGCAGCCCGCCCTCGCCCTGCGCGTCGGTCGCCCCCGCGATCGCCTCGGCACCCGGTCCGACGACGTCCGTCACGTCGCCCGCGGGGTCGACGACGACGAGCCGGCCCGCGTCGCGCAGCGTCACGAGCGCGCGGCCGTCGGGCAGGAAGTCCAGCCCCCACGGCACGTCGAGCCCGGCGGCGACCTCGTCGACCCCGGCGACCTCGACCCGCGGGACCTCGGTCAGCGGCGCCCCGGTGCCCGCGGGCGCGGTCGGCACGGCGGAGCTCGCCGGGCTCAGCCCCGGCGTCGCGGCGTCGTCCCCCGAGCCCGATGCCGAGCACCCGGTGAGCAGCAGAGCGCCGACCGCGAGCGCGACCGCGCCGTCCACCCCTCGACCGTTCGACCGCGTCCGCCCGTTCATGCCCGCCAGCCTCGCGGCTCGCGGGCCGCACCGCCTCCCGACGGTGCGGGCGTGCGGCACGGGCGCCCGCCGACGGTCCCGGAGCGTCAGGCGTCAGCCGTCAGGCGTCAGGCCGCGATCCTGCGCGCGCCCAGGTCAGCCCAGCCGCGTGAGCCCGCGCCGCAGCCCGCGCACCGCCTGCGCGATCCGCTGCTCGTTCTCGATGAGCGCGAACCGCACGTGCCGGTCACCGCCGGGCCCGAACCCGACGCCCGGCGAGACCGCGACGTCGCACTCCCGCACGAGGTGCTGCGCGAACTCGATCGACCCCATCTCGGCGTACTGCTCGGGGATCCGCGCCCAGGCGAACATCGTGCCGCGCGGCTTGAGGATGTCCCACCCGATGCGCGTCAGGCCGTCGTAGAGCGCGTTGCGCCGCGACTCGTAGACGGTGTTGAGCTCGGCCGGGTAGTCCGCGGCCTCGTTGAGCGTCACGGTCGCCGCGATCTGGATCGGCTGGAAGGTGCCGTAGTCGAGGTAGCTCTTGAGCTTCGCGAGCGCGCCGACGACGTCCGGGCGCCCGACGAGGAACGCGACGCGCCAGCCCGCCATCGAGAACGACTTCGTCATCGAGTACAGCTCGACGGCAACCTCCTTGGCGCCCGTGCACTGCAGGATCGACGGCGGCGTCCACCCGTCGAAGCACATGTCGGCGTAGGCGAGGTCGTGCACGAGCACCACGTCGCGCTCGCGCGCCCAGTCGACCAGGCGCTGCAGGTCGGGCAGGTCCACGGTCGTCGTCGTGGGGTTGTGCGGGAACGAGAGCACGACGACGCGCGGCTTGGGCCAGCCGAGCTCCCACGCCTCCATGACACGGTCGATGTACCCCGCACCGTCGTCGCCGTCGCCGATCGGGACCTGCCGGGCGTCGGCCCCCGCGAAGTACGGGCCCCAGATGTGGATGGGGTAGCTCGGCGTCGGGACGATCGCGGCGTCGCCCGGCTGCAGCAGCACCCACATGAGGTGGCTGAAGCCCTCCTTCGCGCCGATCGTCGAGATGACCTCGGTCTCCGGGTCGAGGCTCACGCCGAAGCGGCGCTGGTACAGGTCGGCGACGGCCTGGCGGAGCTTGGGGATGCCGCGCGACGAGGAGTACCGGTGGTTGCGCGTGTTCTGGGCCGCCTCGGTGAGCTTGTCGACCGCGACCTGCGGGCTCGGCAGGTCCGGGTTGCCGAAGCCGAGGTCGATCACGTCGTGGCCGGCGCGGCGGGCCTCGAGCTTGAGCGAGTCGATGATCGTGAACACGTAGGGCGGCAGGCCCGGGATGCGACGGAACTCCATGGACCGACGCTAGTGCCCACGTCCGCGCGCGCACCCGCTCCGCCACGCTGCGAGACTCGGGACGCAGACCGCCCGCACGACCCGGAGGAGCACCGTGACGCAGCAGGACCCGCAGGCACAGCCGGCGCGCGACGGCGCCACCCCCGGGCCGGCCCCGACGGCCCCGGACGCCGCTCCCAGGGCAGCGGCTTCCGACGCCGGACCCGTGCGCGCGCTGCTCGTCGTCGACGTGCAGCCGACCTTCTGCGAGGGCGGCTCGCTCCCGGTCGAGGGCGGCAACGCCGTCGCCGCCGCGATCGCGCGCTACGTCGAGGTGCACCGCGACCGGTACCCGCTCGTGGTCACGACGCAGGACTGGCACGTCGACCCGGGCGCGCACTTCAGCGACACCCCGGACTTCGTCGACACCTGGCCGCCGCACGGCGTCGCGGGCACCCCCGAGGCCGCGATCCACCCCGCGCTCGCCGCGATGCTGCCCGACCTGAGCGTCCGCAAGGGTGAGTACGCCGCCGCCTACTCGGGCTTCGAGGGCGTCGACGCCGACGGCCGCCCGCTCGCGGACCTGCTCCGCGAGGGCGGCGTGACCGACGTCGACGTGGTCGGGATCGCCGAGTCGCACTGCGTGCGCGCGACCGCGCTCGACGCGCACGCGCTCGGCCTGCGGACCCGGGTGCTGACCGACCTGACCGTGCCCGTGACCCCCGAGCTCGGGGAGCAGGCGCGCGCCGAGCTCGCCGCCGCGGGGGTCGGGCTCGTCGCGTCGTACGACGCGTGAGCGCGTCCCGACCGGCGCCCCGCACCGACGTCGGCGTGCCCGCCGAGGCCCGGGCCCTCTACCCCGAGGTCGTGGCAGCGAGACCCGTCGACGGCCGTGGGCCGCACTGGGAGCCGGGGGACGTCGTGTTCTGGCGCGAGTCCCGCCATCGCGGGCACCCTGTCCGGGTGGTGCGGGACGACGCTCGCGGACTCGTCGTCTGGCTGCCTCGCGGGTCCGAGTCCGTCGTCGCCCGGCTGCCGGACGGCCGGGACGTGCGCGCCGTGCGGCCGTCGGAGCGGGACCTCGACACCGAGATCCCCACCCGGAGGCGGTGGCAGGGCGGGGGCCAGGTGCGCGTCGCCCCGACGGGTGCGCCGTGGTCGTTCTGGTTCTTCACGGGCGCCGACGGCGGGTGGACCGGTGTCTACGTCAACGTGGAGCTACCGCACCGGCGCGGCGCACGGACCACGGTGACTCACGACCTCGTGCTCGACCTCCTGGTCCACCCGGACGGGTCCTGGCAGTACAAGGACGAGGACGAGCTCGCCGACCTGGAGGGGGCGGGCACGATCTCGCCGGAGCTCTCGGCCTGGGTGCGCGCGCAGGGCGCCGCGGCCGCGGCGGTCGTCGAGCGCCGAGGCTGGCCGCTCGACGAGGGGTGGGGCTCGTGGCGCCCACCGACCGGGTGGGACGAGCCCCTGCCCCTGCCCGACGACGTCCGGTACGCGGCGGACGAGCTCAGCTGACCCCGCCCGCGTCAGGCGCCGACGGCGCGACCCGCCGCTACGACGGCAGCGCTCGCCCGCTCAGCCCGCGAGCGGCCCCATCGCGTGCAGCTGCGCGTACGCGCCCCCGCGCGCGACGAGCTCCTCGTGCGCCCCGATCTCGACGAGCCGCCCGTCGCGCATCACCGCGATGCGGTCGGCGCCCTGGATCGTGGTGAGCCGGTGCGCGACGACGAACGTCGTGCGGCCCTTCATCAAGCGCGCCAGGGCCTCCTGGACCAGGCGCTCCGACGCGGTGTCGAGCGCGGACGTGGCCTCGTCGAGCACGAGGACCCGCGGGTCGCGCACGAGCGCGCGGGCGATCGCGAGCCGCTGGCGCTGACCGCCCGAGAGGCGTGCGCCGCGCTCCCCGATCACGGCGTCGAGCCCGCCCATGGCGTCGACGAACTCGAGCGCGTTGGCGTCCCGGAGCGCGGCGCGGACCGCGTCGTCCGACAGGTCCGGGCTCCCGTACGTGACGTTGGCGCGCACGCTGCCCTCGAACAGCAGCGACTCCTGCGGCACGACGGCCAGGAACCGGCGGTAGGTGCGCAGGTCGAGGCCCGCCATGTCGCGGCCGTCGAGCAGGATGCGCCCCTGGGTCGGGGCGAGGAACCCGATGACCATGTTGAGGACCGTCGACTTCCCCGAGCCGGAGGGGCCGACGAGCGCGACCGTCTCCCCCGCCGCGACGTCGAGCGTCAGCCCGTCGACCGCGTGCTCGTCGGGCGCGTCGTCGTACGCGAACCGCACGTCCTCGAAGCGCACCGCACCCGCGACGTCGGCCACCTCAGCCTTGCCGGCGTTGCGCTCGAGGTCGGGCTCGGTCAGGACCTCGCCCATCGACCGGATCGACTCGAGACCCTTGGTCACCACGGGCGCGAGGCTGAGCAGCGCGGTCACGGAGCCGGTGAGCGCCATGAAGTAGCTCGAGAGCATCACGACGTCGCCCGGGCTGACGGCGAACACCCCGGTCCACGCGACCCACGCGGCGCCGACCAGGCACGCGACGCTGAGCAGCTGGAACGTGATCCACGCGAGCGCGCCGAACTTGCCGTTGACGACGTCGAGCCGGATCCCGGCCTCCCGGACCCCGACGAGCGAGCGGTCCATGCGGTCGAGCTCGTCGGTCTCGAGCGCGTGCGCGCGCGTGATCGGGATGAGGTGCGTCATCTCGCTCACGCGCGCCGACATCTGCTCGACCTGCGCCCGGAACGCCGCGTTGCGCGCGGTCATGCGCCGGCGCATCGCGACGACGAGCAGCGCCGACGCGGGCACCGCGACCGCGAACACGGGCAGGAACTCGGGGACGCGCACCGCGGTGATGACGATCGCGCCGGCGAGGGTCGTGACCGCCGCCATGCCGGAGTCGAACGTCTGCCGGGTGCTCTCGACGACGTTCTCGACGTCGCGCACGATCTTCGCCTGGAGCACGCCGGCGCTGATCCGGCGGTGGTAGCCGATCGAGAGCTCCTGCAGGCGGCGGCACAGCGCCATGCGCAGGTTCGTCTCGACGGTGCGGACCGAGAGGGAGAGCTGGCGGATGAACAGGACGCTCAGCGGGTAGTTCTGGCCGATGAACAGCGCCATGAGCGCGGCGGCCCACCACAGGTCCCGCAGCGGGCGGTGCTCGACGACGATGTCGATCACCTCGGCGGTGAGCACCGGCATGATCCACACCGGCGAGTGCTTGAACGCGAACGCCACCGCGGCGACGAGGAGCCGCCGGCGCTGGCCCGTGAACAGGTACGCGAGCGTGCGCAGGGGTCGGCCGCCCTGGTAGCGGTCCTCGAGCAGCTCGCCGGTCACCGCGTCATCGTAACGATTCGACCGCGATCCCACCGGGTGATCCCGCGGACCGGCGCCCGCGCGCGCCGCTGTCCCGGACGCGCCGGTCGTGCAGCGGGCGGACGAGCAGGCGCCCGACGAGCCCGGGCGGCCGGCGCCCCCGAGCCTCAGCGCGAGCGCGCCGCCAGCGCCGCCGCGTACAGGTCCCGCTTGGCGACCTGGCCCGCGACCGCGACGTCGGCCACGGCGTCCTTGAGCCGCTCGCCGCCGTCGGCGCGCGCGAGCACCTCGACGACGAGGTCCGCCATCGACGTCGCGGCCGGCCCCGCGACCCCCGCGACGACGACTGCGATCTCCCCGCGCACCTCGCCGTCGGCGGCCCATGCCGCGAGCTCCGCGACCGGGCCGCGGAGCACCTCCTCGTACGTCTTGGTCAGCTCGCGGCACACCGCGGCGGGCCGGTCGTCACCGAACGCCTCCGCCATCGCCGCGAGCGTCTCCGCGAGCCGGTGCGGCGCCTCGAAGAACACCATCGTGCGCCGCTCGGTCGCGAGGGCCGCGAGCGCGCGCGACCGCTCGCCGGCCTTGCGCGGCGGGAAGCCCTCGAAGCAGAACCGGTCGGTCGGCAGCCCGGACAGCGCGAGCGCCGTCAGCACCGCGCTCGGCCCCGGCGCCGCGGTGACGCGCAGCCCGGCCTCGACCGCGGCGGCGACGACCCGGAAGCCGGGGTCGGACACCGACGGCATCCCGGCGTCGGTCACGACGACCACGGTGCCGCCCTGCGCGACGACCTCGAGCAGCTCGCGCGCGCGGGCCGCCTCGTTGTGCTCCTGATAGCTGACGACCCGCCCGCCGACGGTCACGCCCATGCGCGCCGCGAGCGCCCGCAGCCGGCGCGTGTCCTCGGCGGCGACGACGTCCGACTCCTCGAGCAGCCGGCGCAGGCGCGGAGAGGCGTCCTCGACGTCGCCGATGGGGGTCGCCGCGAGGACGAGCCGGCCGGCCGGGGTGCCTGGTGTGCTCACGCCGCAAGCCTGCCACCCGGCGGCCGCGGCCCCGACCCGGGGTCCTGACGCGGGTCGACGGGCGCCCACGGGGCGGACGGATCGGGCGCAGCGGGGGGCGCGCGCGGAAGCGCTCCCCCTACGATGACCGGGTGCCGCGCACCTTCGACGACGACGCCGCGCCCACGGGCGCCTCGACGTCCACCGACCCGGCAGGTCCCCGCACGCCTGGGGAGCAGCCCCCCGCCGACGGCGGCGCACGCCTCGCGGGCCGCGCTCCGCGGGGCAGCGGCTCCAGCCGCGCCGAGGAGGCGGACGCGCCGGACGACGGCCGCCCGTCCCACGCGGTGCTGACCGCGAAGGTCCGCGCCGCCGGTGACGCCGAGGCCGACGAGGCCATCGGTCCGGACCGCGACGACGCCGCCGACGCGGCCGACGCCGGCCCGATCGTCGCGACCGAGACCCGGCTGCTGCGCCGCCTGCTCGGCCCCGCGACGCTCGAGCTCGACGCCACGCCCCGCGCGCGGCTGATGGGCTGGCTGTGGCCGCTCGCCGTCACCGCGCTCGCGGCGGTCCTGCGCCTGTGGGACCTCGGGCGCCCGCGGACGCTGGTGTTCGACGAGACGTACTACGTCAAGCAGGCGTACTCGATGCTCGAGCGCGGCTACGAGGCGCAGTGGCTCGGCGACGACGCGAACCAGCGCTTCGCCGCGGGCGACCCCGGCGCGCTGCAGGTCGCGGCGGAGTACGTCGTGCACCCGCAGGTCGGCAAGTGGATGCTCGCGCTCGGGCTGCAGCTCGGCGGCGGCGTCGAGAACCCGGCGGCGTGGCGCCTCGGCGCGGCGATCGCCGGGATCCTCAGCGTGCTCATGGTCGCCCGCATCGGGCGACGGCTGTTCGCCTCGACGGCCCTCGGCACGCTCGCGGGGCTGCTGCTCGCGGTCGACGGCATGGCGATCGTGCACTCGCGCATCGGCCTGCTCGACGGCTTCGTCATGTTCTTCGCGCTCGCCGCGTTCGGCGCGCTGCTCCTCGACCGCGAGCAGGCCCGGCGCCGGCTCGCGGCGCGCACCGCCGTCATCCTCGACTCGGGCGCCGCGCTGCGCTGGGGACCCGGCATGGGCGTGCGCGGGTGGCGGCTCGCCGCGGCGGTGCTGCTCGGGCTGTGCGCCGGGACCAAGTGGTCGGGCGTGTACTTCCTCGCGGTGTTCGGGCTGATGAGCGTGCTGTGGGACGCGACGGCCCGCCGCGCCGTCGGGGTCCGCGCGTGGCCGCTCGCGGCGTTCGTGCGCGACGCGGTCCCGGCCGGCCTCGCGATGGTCGCGATCACGGTCGTCACCTACGTCGGCACGTGGTGGTCGTGGTTCCGCTCGCCCGACGCCTACGGCCGCCTGTGGGCGGAGCAGAACCCCGGGCAGGGCGTGCAGTGGCTGCCCGAGGGGCTGCGCTCGCTGTGGAAGTACCACTCGGACATGTGGGCGTTCCACACCTCGCTGAGCGCCGAGCACTCCTACGCGGCGCACCCGCTCGGCTGGATCGTGCAGTGGCGCCCGACGTCGTACTTCTACCCGTCCGAGGTCTCGACGCTGCCGCCCGACCAGGCGCGCGAGGCGTGCGGGGCCGACGCGTGCGCGCAGGCGATCACGTCGCTCGGCAACCCGCTGATCTGGTGGGCCGGGGCCGCCGCGATCGTCGTCGCACTGGGCTGGCTCGTGTGGCAGCGCGACTGGCGTGCGGGCGCCGTGCTCTCGGGGATCGTCGCGGGCTGGCTGCCGTGGTTCGCCTACACGCACCGCACGATCTTCGCGTTCTACTCGATCGCCTTCACGCCGTGGGTCGTGCTGACGCTCGCGTACGTGCTCGGGCTGTTCATCGGCGAGCGGGACGGCGACCCGGTGCACCGGCGACGGGCCATCGCGGGGGTGTCGGCGTTCGTCGTCGTGATCGTCGCGGTCAGCGGGTTCTTCTACCCGATCTGGACCGCGTGGGTCATCCCGTACTCGTTCTGGCACGCGCACATGTGGCTCGACACCTGGGTCTGAGCCGCCAGGCTCACCGCTCCAGGGTGCGCGCGGCGCTCACCGGGATCCGTGCTCCCACCGCTCACGGCTCCGCCGGGACCCAGTCGACCTCGGGCGAGGGCGTCCACTCGAGGCCCGCGCGCTCCCAGAGCACCCCGTGGTGCGCGAGCCGCCCGCGGAACCCCGCCCAGTCGTGCAGCGCGGGCGCGGACCAGCCGACCTCCGCGACCGCGGCGAGCCGGGGCAGCAGCAGCGTCATGAGCTCGTCGAGGTCGTGCACGTCCCGCGTCCGGACGACCCCCTCGACGCCCAGCACCGCGGAGGCCGGCAGCCCGGGCACGTGCGCCGCCGGGTCCCACGCGCCGCAGTCCCGCACGCCGGCGGGCCCGTCGAGCCGCGCGTGCGCGTCCGGCGCGAGGACGACCCGCACCCCGGCGCGCGCGGCCGCGACGAGCGGCGCGGGGTCGCGGGCGTCGTCGTGGTGCTGCAGGACGCTCCCCCGGGGCAGAGGCACGGCGGCGAGCTCCGCCCAGCCGACCACGGTGTGCGCCGACCCGACGACGGCGTCGACCGGCTCCGCCACGCGCCGCAGGTCCTCGACCGTCGGGACCGGGGCGACGTCGCGACCGCCGACGTGCAGCCAGGGCCCGGGCGTCGCGCGCGCCACCTCGGCCACGGCGTCGCGCACGGACCGGTCGCGCTGCGCGGCCGGCGCTCGGGGCGTCAGGACATCGACCTCCGGCAGGACCGTCACGCCGTGCAGCTCGGCGAACCCCACGAGCTCGGCGTACGCCGGCGTGCTGCACCAGCCCCCGGCTCCCCCGCCGTCTCCGCCGCCGTCCCAGCCGCCGTGCTCCGGGACCCGCAGGTGCAGGACGTTGAGCTTGTACGCCGCGAGCAGCGTCGCCACGACCTTGAGGTCGTCGACGTCGAGGGCCTCCGGCGGCACGTCGACGCACAGCCCACGCCAGGCGTACCGGGGCGCGTCCTCGACGAGGACCGCGGGTGCGCCGACCGCCCCGCCGACGCCCCCCGCGAGCAGCTGGACGAGGGTCGCGAGCCCGCGCACGAGCGCGGTCGTCGAGGCACCGTCCACGGTGACCCGTCCCGGCTCGACGCGCAGCACGTAGCGCTCGTCGGCCCCGGCCGGCCCGGTCGTGGGGCCCGTGCCCGGCGGGCGGCCGGGCCGCTGCCGCACCCGCAGGACGACCACGTCGTCGACCACGTCCGCGCCGTCCGCCCCCACGAGGAGCTCGACCGGGCACCGCCCGAGCCGGCCGAGCAGGTCCGCCGCGACGTACCCGACCGCGATCTCGCCGGGCGAGTCCCCGACCGCGACGCTCGTCGCCGCACCCAGCGCGAACGGCCCGCCGTCGAGCGGCTCGCACCGCAGCGGGGCCGGCACGAGGGCGATGGGGCTGGTCACGGCTGCTGCCCTCCCGCTCGGGCCGACGGTGCTGCCGCACCGTACGCCGCGCGTCACGCGTCCGCGCGGCCGGACGGCCCCCTGTGCAGCGATCGGATGACGGAACCGTCACGATCGGGCCACGACCCCCCGTCCGCGCGCCGCCCGCCCCTACCGTCGCCGCATGAGACGACACCACGCGCGAGGACGCAGGACCGCACTGCTGGCCGCCGTTCCCCTGCTGCTGGTCGGGGTCCTCGCGGGCTGCTCCGCGAGCGACTCGGGGGGCTCCGAGGCTGCGTCCGACGCGGCCGGCCCGCTGCAGGAGGCGCCGCAGGCCGCCGACGTCGCCGGGGGCGAGGCCGGTGCCGAGCGCGCGGCGGAGGACGTGGGGTCGGGCTCCCGGCAGGTCGTCACGAGCGGCGAGGTGCTCCTCACGTCGGAGGAGCCGCGCGACGCCGCCGACGAGGTGGTCCGGCTCGTGGAGGCGGCCGACGGGCGCGTCGACGAGCGCTACGAGCGCGCCGCGACCTCGGGGCAGGGGGCCGGCGCCGAGCTGCTGGTCCGCGTGCCGTCCGACGACCTCACCCCGACGCTCGACGCGCTCGAGCAGATCGGCACGGTCGAGTCGGTCAACCTGTCCGCGGAGGACGTGACGGCGCGCAGCACCGACCTCGACGCCCGGATCCGGTCGCTGCAGATCTCGGTCGCCCGCATGGAGGACCTGCTCAGCAAGGCTACGACGAGCGAGGACCTCATCACCGCCGAGGTCGCGCTGTCCGAGCGGCAGACGAACCTCGAGACGCTGCAGGGGCAGCGCGCCCGCCTCGCGGAGCAGGTCGCGCTCTCGACGCTGCGGGTGTCGATCACCGAGCCGTCCGAGGAGCCGGAGGTCGCCGCGCCCGCGCCCGAGGGGTTCCGCGACGGGCTCGCCGTCGGGTGGGAGTCGCTCGTCTCGATGCTCCGGGGGCTCGTGGTCGTGCTCGGCGTGCTGCTGCCGTGGCTCGTGCTCGGCGGGCTCGTGGCGTTCGGCGTCGTCCGCCTGACCCGGTGGGTGCGCAGCCGCCGGCCGGACCCCGTGCCGCAGCCGTACCCGTCGGGTCCGTGGGTCGGTGCGCCGTCGACCGGCACTCCGCCCGCGTACGGTGCCCGCGCGCCGCAGCCGGGTCCGTACGGCGGCCCGCCTGTCGCGCAGCCCGAGGCGTCCCCGGAGCAGTCCCCGGGCGCGCCGGCCGCCGAGCAGCCGGCGCCGGACCCGACGCCGAACCCGGCGCAGGAGCGCTGACCGGACGACGTCTCCCCGCCGCCCGGGAGCACCGGGCGGCGGTGGGCCGCCGCGTCAGGCCGTCCGGGCGACGACCTCGTCCGGCTCGGTGCTCGCGAGCCTCCGCGCGAGGACCGCGCACGTCGCGAGCTGCAGCTGGTGGAACACGATGACGGGGAGCGCGACGCTGGCCGCGACGACCGGGCTGAACAGCACCGACGCCATGGGCAGCCCGGTCGCGAGGCTCTTCTTCGACCCGCACATGAGCAGCGCGATCCGGTCGGGCCGGTTCAGCCCGATCCGCCCGCCGACGCCCCACGTCGTCGCGAGCATGACGGCGAGCAGCACGGCGCACACGACGAGCAGCACGACGAGCGACACCCACGTGATCTCGTCCCACGCGCCCGAGACCTGCGCCTCGCTCACCGACGCGTACGCGACGAGCAGGATCGCGGCCCGGTCGGTCACGAGGGTCAGCGGCCGGTGCGCGCGCACCCACCGCCCGATCCACGGCTGCACGGCCTGCCCGACGACGAACGGCACGAGCAGCTGCAGAAGCGTCGCGGCGGCGGACCCGCCGAGCGGTCCCCCGGTCCGGCTGAGCAGCACCGCGACGAACAGCGGCGTCAGCACGATCCCGAGCACGTTCGACACGGTGGCGCCGCAGATCGCCCCGGCGACGTTGCCGCGCGCGATCGAGGTGAAGACGACCGACGACTGGATGGTCGACGGCAGCACGGACAAGAACAGCAGCCCGGTCTTGAGCTCGTCGGCGAGCACCGCATCGGGCAGCAGCTGGATCGCCAGGCCCAGCAATGGGAAGACGAGGTAGGTCGAGGCGAGCATCGACCCCTGCAGCTTCCAGGCGCGCAGCCCGTCCCACACCTCGCGCGTCGCCATGCGGGCGCCGTAGAGGAAGAACAGGACGACGATCGCGGCGGTCTTCACCGTGCCGAGCACGTCGGCGGCGACGCCGTCGGCCGGGAGCACGAGCCCCAGGACGAGCACCGCGACGATCATGACGACGAGCGGGTCGATCCACGCCTTCACGGCGGACCAGGTGCGGCGCGCGCCGCCGGGGGACTCGGAGGGGCTGCCGGGCATCGCGTCATCATGCCACCGGGAGGTTTCGTCCCCGGCACGCGCTCACGCCGGCCCGTCGTCTCCCCGACGGTTCCTGCCTGCGGGCTCGGCCGGGCCTCGACTGCCGTCCCCACGGCCCCGCAGGTAGCCGCTCTGTCCCAGCTCTGGCGCGGATCGTCCGGATAGTCTTACTATCCAGAAAGTAAGTTGCTCCCAACGTCGGGAGCAGGCTGCGCCGTCGTACCGCACCACCGGACTCACAAGGTCGTGACCGTCCCCCGCTGCAGGTGCACCACCGTTCGCCTGCGGTCCCCCTGCCCCGCGGCACCCGTGCGCCGCGGGTCCTCCGCGTGCCCTCTCCGAGCTGTCAGGAGCCTCTCCATGGCCCGATCTGCAGGAACCGTCCCCCGCGTGGCGCTCACGGCGCCCACCTGGCGCCGGCCCGTCCTCGTGCTCCTCCTCGTCGCGACGCTCCTGTCGTTCGCGACCCTCACCCCCCTCGTCCCGGTCGCGCACGCGGCCGGCCCGCTGATCTCCCAGGGCAAGCCCGTGACGGCGTCGTCCGTGGAGAACGCGGGCACCCCGGCCGCGAGCGCCGTCGACGGCGACACGGGCACCCGCTGGTCGAGCGCCTCGGCCGACCCGCAGTGGATCCAGGTCGACCTCGGCGGCACCTACGCGATCGACCAGGTCGTGCTCCGCTGGGAGGCCGCGTACGCGCGGTCGTACCAGGTCCAGGTCGCGAGCTCGCCGACGGGCCCGTGGACGGACGTCCACGCGACGACCACCGGCGACGGCGGCGTCGACACCCTCGCGGTGACCGGCAGCGGCCGCTACGTGCGCGTGCTCGGCACGCAGCGCGCGACAGGCTACGGCTACTCGCTGTGGGAGCTCCAGGTCTTCGGGACCGGGACGACGACGCCCACGTGCAGCACCGGCACGAACGCGGCGCTGGGCAAGGCGGCCTCCGCCTCCTCGACGGAGAATGCGGGCACCCCGGCGTCCGCCGCGGTCGACGCGAGCACGACGACGCGCTGGGCGAGCGCCTTCTCCGACCCGCAGTGGATCCAGGTCGACCTCGGCAGCACGCAGAGCATCTGCCGCGTGGTGCTGAGCTGGGAGGCGGCGTACGGCCGCGCCTACCAGATCCAGACGAGCGGCTCCGCGAGCGGCCCCTGGACGACGATCTACTCGACGACGACGGGCGACGGCGGCATCGACACCCTCGCCGTCGAGGGCAGCGGGCGCTACGTCCGGATGAACGGCACGGCCCGCGGCACCGGCTTCGGGTACTCGCTGTTCGACTTCCAGGTCCTCACCACGACGACGGGCGGCACCACGTGCGCCGCGCAGCCGACGGTCCCGGACTTCGGCCCGAACGTCCGCATCTTCGAGGACAGCACGCCCGACGCGACGATCCAGGCGTCGCTCAACCAGGTCTTCGAGGCGCAGAAGGACACCCAGGCCCACCAGTTCCACGACCGGCGCGACGCGCTGCTGTTCAAGCCCGGCTCATACGACATCTACGCGAACATCGGCTTCAACACCTCGATCCAGGGTCTCGCGCAGAACCCCGACGGCGTCACCATCAACGGCGCGGTCACGGTCGACGCGTTCAACGCGAGCGACGCCGGCAACGCGACGCAGAACTTCTGGCGCAGCGCCGAGAACATGACGATCAACACGAACGGCGGCCGCAACCGCTGGGGCGTCTCCCAGGCCGCACCGTTCCGCCGCATGAACGTCCTCGGCGGCCTCGACCTGTTCCCCGCGTCGTACGGCTGGTCGTCGGGCGGCTACATCTCCGACACCCGCGTCACCGGCTCGGTCGAGTCCGCGTCGCAGCAGCAGTGGTTCACGATGAACAGCAACCTCGGCAGCTGGAGCGGCTCCAACTGGAACATGGTCTTCTCGGGCGTCAACGGCGCCCCGGCGACGAACTTCTCGACCTCGCCCAGCGGCGTGCACCACACGAACGTCGGCAGCACGCCGGCCTCGCGCGACGTCCCGTACATCTACGTCGCGGGCAACGAGTACCGCCTGTTCCTGCCGTCCCTGCGCACGAACGCGACCGGCGCCAGCTGGGCCGTCGGCTCCCCGACGCCGGGCTCGTCCGTGAGCTTCAGCCAGGTGTTCGTGGCCCGCCCGTCGGACAGCGCCGCGACGATCAACGCCCGCATCGCGGGCGGCTGCCACGTCGTGTTCACGCCCGGCATCTACGACCTCGACGCCCCGATCGTCGTGAACCGGGCCGACACGGTCCTGCTCGGCATGGGCTACGCCACGCTCGTCCCGCAGGGCGGCGTCACGGCCATCGCGGTCGGCGACGTCGACGGCGTCCGCGTGAAGGGCATGTTCATCGACGCCGGCACCACGAACAGCACCGCCCTCATGACGGTCGGCACCACCGCGGGCATCGGCACCAACCGCGCCGCCAACCCGGTCACCGTCCAGGACGTGTTCTTCCGCATCGGCGGCCGCGTGGCCGGCAAAGCGACGAACTCCCTCGTCGTCAACAGCAGCAACACGATCGTCGACCACACCTGGATGTGGCGCGGCGACCACGGCAACGCGGGCACGATCGGCTGGACCATCAACACCGCCGACACCGGCCTCGTCGTCAACGGCAACAACGTGCTCGCGACCGGCCTGTTCGTCGAGCACTACCAGAAGTACGAGGTCATCTGGAACGGCCAGGGCGGCCGGGTCATCTTCTTCCAGAACGAGAAGCCCTACGACCCGCCGAACCAGGCCGCGTGGATGAACGGCAGCCGCCAGGGCTACGCGTCCATCAAGGTCGCCGACTCGGTCACGTCGTTCCGGGCGCAGGGCCTCGGCAGCTACGTGTTCTTCCAGAACAACCCGTCGGTCAACCTGTTCCACACCTTCGAGGCGCCGGTGAACCCGAACGTGCGCTTCGAGAACATGGCGGTCGTGTCACTCGGCGGGGTGGGCAGCATGTCCCACGTCATCAACGGCACGGGCCCGGGGGTGAACAGCACGACGATGAACGCGTACATGCCGAGCTACCCGTGACGGCTACCGCCCCGGGCGCTCCGCCTTTGTAGGTCCCCGCACGTCGAGCACGCCGGCCGGCCCGTCCGACGGGTCGGCCGGCGTCGTCGTGTCGGCCCTCCGACGGGTCGACCGCGCCGCGCGGTGCACGTGAAGGCGGGGCGACCGCGCGAGCCTTGACGGCCTCGAGGCACACGCGGAGCGTCGGACGTGGCCGTCGTGCCGTCGGCCGCACGCCCGCTCGACGTCAGGAGCCGCCATGCGTAAGCCACTCGCCGCAGCCGTCGCCGCCGTGCTCGGGGCGGTCGCCCTGACGGGTGCGTCCGTCGGGGGCGACTCGGTCGACCGGGGCCGGGGCCACGACCGCACCCTCACCTTCGACGTCCAGTTCTCCGGCTTCTTCCTGCTCGACTTCGGGCCGGACGGGGTGCGCGAGGTCACGTCGATCACCGACCCGGACCTCAGCCCGAGCCGCGGCGACCAGATCGTCTTCGAGGACGCCCTGCTGCGCGGCGGCCGGGAGGTCGGCGCCGGCGGAGGGACGTGCACGGTCACGGCCGTCGTCCCCGCCGACCCGCCGCTCGCGCTCGCGTGCCAGGTCAGCTACCAGCTGCCCGACGGGCAGATCACCGCCCAGGGCCGGGCGTCGAACGCTCCGGTGAAGACGCTCGCCGTCGTCGGCGGGACCGGGCGGTACGTCGGCGCGAGCGGCGAGCTCGTCCTGACCGAGCTGGGCAACGAGGAGAACACCGGGCGGCTGGTGATCACGCTCACCCGGCGGTGACCGCGTGGCGGTGCGGCCGACCGTCGCCCGTCGCGAGGCGCCCGTCGGCCGTCGGCGGTCGGCGAGGCGCCCGCCTGACGGGGCCTTGCGCGCCGAGCCCGGTCGGGGCGACGCTGGGGCATGGCCTGCGCACACGGACCCCGCACCCCGGGTCTGCTGCGCCCTGCGTTCGTACGCTAGCCCTCGCCGTCCTGCCGGACACCGGGCGAGGGCTCTCCTGTGCTCGTCGAGCAGACCTCGACCGAGCGGCTACCCCCAGGACCCAGGACGAACGGACGCACGACCATGACTGCCTCGACGACCCCACCCCCGACCGCCACCCCGACGACCCCACGCGAGCGCTACCGGCGCTGGCAGGAATCCGGCGCCTTCGCGCCCGACCGCACGCCCGGATCGCCGGCCTGGTCGATGATCCTCCCCCCGCCGAACATCACGGGCGACCTGCACCTGGGTCACGCCTACGAGCACACGCTGTCCGACACGCTGACCCGCTGGCACAGGATGCAGGGCGAGAGCACGTTGTGGCTCCCCGGGCTGGACCACGCCGCCATCGCGACGAACGCGCTGCTGGAGCGCCAGCTCCGCGCCGAGGGCACGAGCCGTGCCGAGATCGGCCGGGAGGAGTTCGCGCGGCGGGCCTGGGCCTGGAAGGACGCGTGCGAGGCGGGGATCACGACCCAGATGCGCGACCTCGGCGCGAGCCCGGACTGGGACCGGCTGACGTTCACCCTCGACGAAGGTCCGAGCCGGGTGACCCGGACGGCCTTCACCCGGCTGTTCGACGACGGGCTGATCCACCGCGCCCGGCGGGACACACTCTGGTGCCCCGGCTGCGCGACCACGCTCTCGGACATCGAGGCCGACCACGCCGGGACGCAGCCGGCGTGCTCGCGGTGCCGCTCCCGGCTGGAGATCCGGTCGACCCCGCAGTGGTACCTGCGCACGTCGGACCTGGCCGCAGCAGCGACCGACGCGGTGACCGGCGGCGCGACGCGGATCGACCCCCCCGACGCGCTCCGGGACTACCTGCGGTGGGCCGCGGACCTCGACGACTGGTGCATCTCGCGGCAGCTCTGGTGGGGCCACCGCATCCCGATCTGGTACGGACCCGGCGGACAGACCTGCGCGTTCCCGTCGGACGAGCAGATCCCCGACAGCTGGACGCAGGACGAGGACACGCTCGACACGTGGTTCTCCTCCGCGTTGTGGCCGCTGTCGACGCTGGGCTGGCCCGACGACACCGCGGACCTCCGCCGGTTCTACCCGAACAGCCTCCTCGTCACCGGCAACGACCTCATCTTCTTCTGGGCGTTGCGGATGACGCTGCTGTGCACCTACCTGACCGGGCAGCCCCCGTTCCGGCGGATGCTCTTCCACGGCATGATCCGCGACGCGCACGGCCGGAAGATGAGCAAGAGCCTCGGCAACACGGTCGACCCGCTCCCGCTCATCGCCGAGCACGGGCCCGACGCGCTCCGGCTCGCGCTCGCGCGCAGGTCCCGTCCCGGCGCCGACATCCCGTTCGGCGACGACGACCTCACCGGTGCACGCGCGTTCCTGACCAAGCTGCGCAGCATCACGGCGCTCGCGGGGAGGTTCGGGTGCACCTGGCGACGGACGCGACCGGCACCGTCGCACCTGCTCGACCGCTGGCTGCTGACCCGGCTCGACGCCGCGCTGGCACCGGCACGCACCGGGTACGACGCCGGGGACCTCGCGACCGCCGGCGACGCACTGACCCGGTTCGCCGAGGACGACCTCTCGGGTCTGCACCTCGAGGCTCGCAAGGACGAGCTGTACGCCGGCGACGCGTCGGCACGGGCAGCGCTCTCGTACACCCTGACCACGCTGCTGACCGCGCTCCACCCGATGCTGCCGTTCACCACCGAGGAGCTCGCCGAGACGCTCGGCTGGTCCGGGAACCTCGACCATGAGCCGTGCCCCGAGCCGGGTGCGCTCGACCCGGAGGCGGCGGCAGCCGGCGAGCAGCTGCGTGCCCTCCGCGACGCCACGCGCTCCCACCGCGTCCGCCAGGGCTTCTCGACCGCGCCGCTGCCCGCACGCGGACACGGGATCCCGCTGTGGACCGAGCTGTGCCGCATCGCCGGGCTCACCGACACGGCCCGACTCACCGACACGGCACCCGGCCCGGACCCCGCAAGCGAGCTCAGCGTGCTCGGGGGGACGTTGACGCTCCCTGCACGGGCCGAGCTCGACGCCACGCAGCGCCGCCTTCTGCTGCGTCGTCTCGAGCACGCGCAGACGCAGGTCGACCGGCTCTCCGCACGCCTCGCCGACCCCGGGTTCCGCGAGCGTGCACCGGCCGCCTCGCAGGAACGGGCACGGGCGGACCTCGACGCCAACACCCGCGAGCAGCGGCGGCTGCAGGCGATGCTGGAGCTGACCGCAGGGTAGGACGGCCGTGCGGCCGGCACGAAAAAGGCCCCCGGCGCTCAGGGCACCGGGGGCCGATCGTGGGTGGAGCTGAGGGGATTCGAACCCCTGACCTTCTCATTGCGAAGGCGTGCTGTGCGGTGCGCAGGGTGGTTGCGCCGCAGGTCGGGCGCTGCATAGGAGCGCCGGCAGTCGCGAGTTTTCAGGCCCGGGGGGCACCAGGGGGGCACGAGCTCACCACCCCGCTCGGAAGTCGCTCTTGCGACTCCGCCTCCTCTCTGCTCAGGTGGGACCGAGGCGCCTCGCCCGTGCGACGCGTCATCGGAGTGGCCCGTGATGAAGCGGGGGGGCTTGTTGGGCGCAACGACGCGCCCGACGGAGTTCGAGCACACGTGCTCGACGTCATGAGGCGCAGTGCGTCCCACACGACAGAACTGGTACGTACTCATCCACACGGAGGCAGTCATGATGACTGTGGCGCGCGCGTATGCCCTGACGGCGACGGAGGGCGGTTTCGGAACGACCGGGCTGTCGGCCTGGATCCAGAACAACGTCATCACGATCATCCTGCTGATGATCGCGGCAACGGCCCTGTGGGCCGGGAAGAACGGCAACATCTCCAAGGTCGTGACGATCGCGGCCTGCGCGGTGGTCGGTGTGACCGTCCTCGCGCTGGCGACCACTGGGGCGGCCATGGACGTCGGCGCCTGGCTCGTGGGTCTGTTCCGGGCCTGAGGTGCGCCATGCGCCTCCCGGACGATGACGAGATCTACGACGTCGACCAGACCTATCTCGGTCCTCCCGGCCGGTACATCGGCCGCTTCCGCTACCGCGCGATCCTCATCGGGCCCGTGGTGTTCCTGCTCGGGCTGGTCACGGTCAACCAGAGCGGCATCGGCTACTCGTTGCTGTCGGTGGGCATGCTCACGATCGGCACCGCCTGGCTGACGGGCTGGATCGTCGACCACACGAGCCAGGAGCGCCCGGTCGGGGTGCTGATCCGGACCATGTCGCACGAGCTCACGGCACGCCGGGCCGTCGTGAAGGGGCACCGCAGCCGTCGCACGCCGGCGTTCCGCGCTCCGACAACGGAGGTGGGCGCAGCCCACGACCTCCCCGTGCGCCGCCGGCGGTGGCGGTCGTACGCGAATCACGCAGCAGGTCAGGGGTCATGATGCACGTCAACCTCAAGGCTCTCTTCGTCAAGGGCACGTCGCAGCCGGAGGACGAGCCGCTGATCGACTACGACCCCGCGGAGGAGGAGGCGACGACCGGCCGGGCACCCAAGGCCGGCCGCCGTCGCCCCTCTCACCCCGATGTGCCGAAGCCGCGCGGTGCCGAGATGGGGTGGTCGCTCTCCCGGGTCGCCGGCCATGTCACGTTCACCGACCGCCGCATGACCGCGTGGTACCTGCTGGACCCGCAGATGTGGAGCTTCCGGTCGGTTGCCGATGGTGAGGCACTGATCACCGCCATGGCGGCGCAGCTCGCGGAGCTCACGGGGCGCACGATGTACGGGCGGATCACGAGCCGTCCGTATCCCGTGGCGAGCTGGGCGGCGGCGGCGTACAACAACTCCCCCGCTCCCACCCAGGGGTTCGAGAAGATCCTCGAGCGCGACCAGCTCCAGCTCGCGACCCGAATGCAGAGCGACAAGCTCGTGTACTTCGGGGTCGACCTGGGCACCCGGTCGGCGGTCGTCGACGTCACGTCACGCATGGTCTCCGACGTGGCACGGCGTGAACGCGAGGCATTGCAGGCCAAGCTCGACGAGACCGACGCGATCATGGCCGGCCCCGGCATCGAGGCGATCCCTGCCGTCGGGAACGACATGGCGTGGCTGCTGGCCCGGTCGTTCGCGCTCGGGTGCCCGGTTCCGCATCAGGACAGCGTCGAGGAGTTCTCGTGGACGAAGGAGGACCTCGACGAGTTCGCCGGCGCGGTCGACTGGACGGCCGAGCCGCTGGCTCTGTCGACCCGGATCGAGTCGACGATGGGCGACGGCCGGATCACCCGGCACGTCGTCGTGCTCACCGTGGGGCGGATGGGCGAGCTGCTGATCCCGGAGAAGGAAGAGCCGTGGATCGCCAAGACGGACAAGCTCCGCTTCCCGGTGGAGTGGTCGTTCCGGATCGACGTGCGTCGACCCGAGGACACCTCTCGTGAGATGAACAAGCTCTCGGACCGGATCGTGGCGCAGATCGACCACTACGTGAAGGACCACGAGAAGGACCCGCCTCGTCAGCTCAGCCGCCAGTCGGCTCGGGCGAGCGAGGTCGAGGACGAGATGCGCTCCGGGTTCGACGGGCTGCGCACGCGGGTCCGCGGCTGGTTCCGGATCGCTGTCTCTGGTCCGACAGAGGATGAGGCGCTAGCCCGGGCAACAGCGGTCCAGAACCTCTACAAGCCGAACATCCGGGTCGAGCGCGAGTTCGACCAGTACCGGTTGGCGCGCGAGTTCGTGCCAGGCGAGCCACTGGCGAACTTCGGCCACACGCGGCGGATGCCCGTGTTGAAGTTCGCCGCCGGCGTGCCCGCGGCGACCGCCGAGGTGGGCGACAAGCGCGGGGTGCTGCTCGGGTACACGGCCGGGTTCGCGGAACGGGCTGTCACGTGGGACCCCTGGTACGGGCCCGAGGTCGTCGAGGGTTCGGGTCTGGTCCCGCTCGTCGGCGGGCTGGGCGCCGGGAAGTCCTGGCTGATGGGCGGGGTCGTCTACAAGACGTGTGCGCAGGGCGTGACTTGGACGATCATGGATCCGTCGGGGCGCCTGGGAGCGCTGACGACGCTGCCCGAGTTCCGTGGGATGGCGCTGAACGTCAACCTGCTGGACTCGGAGCCGGGCACGCTGAACCCCTACGCGATGGTGCGCAACCCGCTGAAGCAGTGGTTCAGGGACGAAGAGAACCCCGAGGTCGCGTGGCGCCTGGCGATGAGCGCTGCGGAGGCTCAGCGGCGGGACTTGGCCTACGACACCTTGCGGTGGTGCCTGCCTCCGGCGACGGCGGTACGTGAGGAGGTGCAGAGCGTCCTTCGTGACGCGATCTCCGCGGCGCCGGCACTGGGAAGCTCCACGGTTGAGGCGGTGATGTCGGCGCTGAACGGTCGAGCGACCCGGGACCAGGACTCCATCGCCCGCACGATCCACGCCCGGCTCTGCGAGGCGAAGGAGCGTGAGCTGTCCCGCCTCTTCTTCGCCACGCCCGGTCGGGGCCACGACGGCGGCGACGTCAGCACGCCGCGGTTGACGGTGTTCAACCTCAAGGGGCTCGTCCAGGCGCAGGAGGGCAAGCCGCGGGAGGACTGGTCTTACGACGAGCTAATGAGCCGGCCGATCATGAACCTCGCTGCCTGGTCGGCGCTGCGCAACGTGTACCGGGCCGACGTGCACGAGCGGAAGGGCATCGCGATCGACGAGGCCCACGAGATCACCAAGGTCGGCACCGGCGCGACGCTCGTGCAGAAGGTCGCCACCGACACCCGCAAGCACAACATCGCGGCCCTGCTCTCGACCCAGAACGCCAGCAACGTCTTGGGCCAGAACATCAACAACTTCGTCGGCGCCGCCTTCGTCGGGAAGACGACCGACGAGCAGGCTCAGGCCGACGCCTGCCGGCTGCTGGGACTTCCGGTCGGTGTGGGCTACGAGACCGTCATGGGCCGGCTCAGCCCTCGGTCGCGCCGCTCGCACGAGCGCACCCAGGAACCGCGCGAGTTCATCTTCCGTGACGGCATGGGAGGCGACGGCGGCCGCGGCGGCATCGAGGAGATCCGCATCGACTTCACCAACCACCCTGGGCTGTCGGCGGCGCTGGACACGACGGCGGATCCGACCAAGCGTCGTTCCCTGCGCCTGCTCGACGAGAGCGCCGAGGGGGTCGCGTCATGAGGGGCGCCCGGAGCACTGTGTGGACCCGTCGAGTCGGTGCTCTCGTGGTCGCGCTCGGGGTGCTGCTCGGGGCGCCGGCGCTGGCTGCCTCGGCGGTGGCGTCGCCTGTCACTGCTGGACCCACGGTGTCGGCGATCAAGGCGTGCGCGCCGGCCCCGGCGCCGAACCGGCCGAGCGCAGGTCTGCCCGGCAAGCTGACGCCACCTCCGCCTGGGAGCAGCCCCGGCGATCCGTTCTCGGATCCCGACGTCGCGATCTCCGACGTGTACGGCTACAGCTACCGCTGGGTGAACTACGACAACGGCTGCGTTCCCGGGGCCAGCTGGGGGCCCGGATTCGTGACCGGCATCGGGAACCTGCTGCTTGCTGGGTCGGCCGCCACCAACGCGCTGGTGCACAGCACGCTCGGCTTCGTTGTCGACCCGACCTGGCTCGACCCGCTCGACCAGACGATCACGGAAGCGACCGACGCGGTCCGGACCGGGGTGTGGGCGCCGTGGATCACGGTCGCGCTCGTTCTCGTCGCGGCGACGGTTCTCGCTGCGGCGGCCAGGGCCGAGGTCTCGAACGCGGTGACGTCAGCCGCGTGGGCGCTCCTCGTCCTCGTGGCCACGACGTACGTCATGAGCTACCCGATCTCCTCCGCGCGAGCGGTGGACGGCCTGATCCAGCAGACCGTGACCGCCTCGGCTCAGGCGACGTCGACCGACGACGCGGACGACGCGACGGATGCGCTGACCCGTCAGATGGACACGATCAACCGGAACAGCCTGTACAGCGCCTGGGTCGAGGGAACCCTCGGCTCGTCGGACAGCGCCGTCGCACGCGACTACGGACCCGACCTCTTCCGCGCGTCGCACATGACCTGGTGGGAGGCGGAAACGCTCGACGCGGACGCGACCGCTGGGCAGGCGCTCATCGAGGAGAAGAAGACGCTGTGGAGTGAGACCGCGGCGAAGGTGGAGAGCGCCGACCCGCTTGCGTACCAGCAGCTCACCGGGAACCAGGGGCGGTGGGACGCCGCGGCGACCGTCGCGATCATGACGGCAATCACCATGCCGTTCCTGCTCGTGGCCGGCGTCTTCGTCGTCATCGCCTACACGGTGACCAGGCTGTTTATCCCCCTTGCACCGGCGCTAGGGGTGTTCGGGATGCTCGAGCTGGGACGTGGCTGGGTCATCGGCGTCGTGGGGCAGCTCGGGCGGTTCCTCATCATGGGTCCGCTGTACTGGATCGGGGCGCTGCTGAACCTCGCCCTGATCTCGTCGGTATTCGCATCGGACGTGCCCTTCGCGTTGCAGGCCGTCATCGCCCTGGCGCTCCCGTTGATGCTGTTCAAACTCCTGCGCCCGAGGACGTCCGTGCCGGGCTCCAGGCTCGCGCGACGCCTCGGCCGGCTGGCGGTGCGGACCGCCGCGACCAAGGGGGCGGTCAAGGCCGGCGTCGACGACGCGATCACGCCCGATACGAAGGTCGGCGCCAGCAGCGCCGGGCCTGTCGCTCATGTCCCGTCGACCGGGGATGACGGGAACTCCGCACGTCAGGCTGCGCACGCCACGGCATCATCGCCCGCGCTCATTGGGGCCGCGGTTGATGGGCGCGGAACGTCCAGAGCACGCCCGGAGCTCATCGAGTGGGCTGAGCAACCACGTTCGGGTCAGGATCTGGAGTTCGCGATGGGCGGGGGTGCTGCGGCTCGACGAGCTGGTGCTGCCACGGTCGCTGTCGAGCAGAGGGTGAGAGCGACCGAGCTCGACCGAGCGGAGGCATGGCGCGAGCACCCGGCCCTCACGCCAGGCGAGGGCTTGGATCGGCCACACGGACCGGTCATGCGAGACGGGAAGACCGTCGCAGCGTCGCACTCGGCGTCCGCCGGCGACGAGGAGAACCTGGCAGCGCCCGCCGCCTCACGGCTCGTGGGTCCTGAAGACCACGTGCCCGTGGATATCGCAGAAGCGAATGTCCGTGAAGAGGGCGGCGAGCACGTCTTCGTCCTCTGGCGACCCGATCCGGCGGGCAGGACTTCGAGCGCTGACGCGGATGACCGGGGAGGTGGGCGCTGATGTGGCACCTGTTTGGCCCGATCGTGCGCTGGCCACTGCACTCCCCCGGGCGCCTGCTCGGTGTCATCGCCATGGCAGTCGCGGCAGTCCTGGCTCTGGGGGCGATCAACGACCGCGGGTCGACGTCCGACGCGGTCTCCCCGGAGGCCTCCACATCGACGCCGAGCACCACGCGGTCGCCCTCGAACGAGCCGTCCACTCCGTCGCCGGACCGCACCGCGGCACCACAGAGCACGGGTAAAGCAAGCTCGACGAGCGCCGGCACCGACGCCTTCAGTGAGGACCCGGCAGCCAACAGCGCCATCGTCGCGGCACAAGACGCCGCAGCGGAGTTCGTCGCTGCGTGGGCGCGCCCGGACCTGGACCCGGCGACGTGGCAGAGCGGCCTGACTCCGCACGCGACGCCCGAACTCCGGCAGGCCCTCGCGGACACAGACCCGGCCAACGTGCCCGCGGTGACCGTCTCCGGGCAGCCCGTCCAGGTCGCCATCAACGCCGAGGCCGGCGTGTTCGACGTACCGACCACGGGCCGGTTCGTCCGAGTGTTCGTCGAGCTCGTCGACGGGATCTGGCTTGCCTCCGACGTGCAATCGACGGCCGCGCCGGAAGTCGCCGCGGGCGGCTGACATGGACGTCCTGACGTCGATCGGTGCGTGGGCCGCCCAACAGGGCGCGTCGTGGCTGGTTCGCAACCGTGGCCGGATCGCAGCCCTCGTCGGCATCCTTGCGGCCGGTGCATTCCTCGTCGGTGCTGGGATCGGCGCGAGCGTGTCCGGTCAAGGTTCCGACGAGCAAGCTCGAGCGACCTGCCGGGCGATGGGCTTCACCGTCGCGAACAGCCCTGGAGGTGCCGAAGGGGGGTACGTACCCGCACCGGTCAACGCTGCTCCCGCGATCCCCGAGGGCGGCCTCGTCGACGGGTTCGGTCCAGGCGAGAACGAACAGATCGCCGTCGCACAGGCAATCGTCGCCGCGGGCACTGCGGCCGGCGTTGGCACACGCGGGATGACCGTCGCCATCGCCGCGGCACTACAGGAATCGGGACTCCGCCAGCTCGACTATGGCGATCGTGACTCGCTCGGGCCCTTCCAGCAGCGCCCATCGCAGGGATGGGGCACCCCGGAGCAGGTGACCGACGCCAACTTCGCAGCACGCGCGTTCTTCGGTGGCGCCAACTCCCCGCACTTCGACGCCGCTCGAGGGACGGCCAGTCCAGGCGGGTTGATCGAGGTGGTCGGCTGGGAGCAGATGCCGGTCACCGTGGCCGCGCAAAAGGTGCAGCGCTCGGCGTTCCCCAACGCGTACGCCAAGCACGAGGTCAGAGCGACACGGATCGTCGCAGCACTCACGGGCGGCGCACCGATCCCAACCTTGCTGCCGGCGGACAGCACTGGCACCGGTGGAAGCAGCGACGCGGCCATCGTCACGGCCGAGAACTACCGAGCGAGCGGCTTCGACATCGACGGCTTCTGCGCTGCGAATACAGCCAACCCCAGCGCCTTGATGAGCGGTGGCGAGACGATCCCCGCAGGCGCGTGGACCGCTCCCCTGGCGAGCTTGATCACCTCGGAGTTCGGGATGCGGCTGCACCCGATCCACCACGTATGGAAGCTCCACGAGGGGACGGACTTCGCCGCGGCAGTGGGGACGCCTCTGCGCGCGGCCTCGGATGGCGTGGTCAAGAAGGTGACCTGGTACGGCGGTGGTGGGCTGATCGTCGCTGTGGAGCACGCGGGTGGGGTGGAGACGTGGTTCCTCCATCTGTCGCAAGTTGTGGTGGCTCCGGGTGACGCGGTCGCTGGTGGACAGGTGATCGCTCTGTCAGGGAACAGCGGCACCGGCACTGGGCCGCACTTCCACCTGGAGACGCATGTCGGCGGGGTTCCGGTCGACCCCGTGCAGTTCATGCGTGAGCGAGGCGTCGAACTGACGGGAGGGGCGCCGTGAGTGAGTCGTGGGATGCCGAGGTGTTCCGGGTTCCGGACATTGCCTGGCAGGCGGAGGTACCGCCGGCGCGGCACCCCATCCCGGTGCAGTACGCGCCGGACCTCGGTGTCGGCGACGAGCTCACGATTGGGTTGCCAGGGCGCTACTTCATCGACGGGCAGCTCCTCGCGCGCGCCGAGCGGGAGGTGATCGCGCTGCACGGGCAGGCTGACGACCTCGAGTCGCTGGCGGTTGCGGCGCCGTACGCCTTCTGGCTGGCGAAGGCCTACCCGAGGGCAGGCCTCACGATGCAGTGGTGGCCCATCGCGTACTCCTGGATCTACCGCGACGCGGTGCGGCCGGATGAGCAACGTCCTGACGTAGCAACGGCGGCGCGCCTCAACGAGACGGAATCCTGGCTCAATCATGTGCGCCCAACGCTGGACGAGCCTCCGGTCCGGCGGCCGACTCCCGCACGCATGGCTGGGTCACTGTCTGGTCGCGTCGTCCGCATGCAGCATGATCGTGGGCTGTGGTCGTGGTGGGTCGCAGTGAGCGAGCCGATCGACGACGGCGGAGACTTCCTGGTTCACGTGGTGAGTCCCCGGAACTACTGGCTGTCGCAAGTCACATTCGACCCTGCTGTGAGGCAAGAGGCTGTTTCGCTCCACCGACTGTTCACGTACGAATGATCGTCAGCACAGCACATCTGCGCCTATAGACGAACTTCGTGCCGCTCTTGCGCACCTGGCAACGCCACGCCTCGGGGAAAACCATCTGGATAGTCGCGGCATATGCGCGAAACACACACTGGGCGACGGCTGGTACCATGCGCAGCATGGGCGACGGGGAAGACAGGCGACAGCAGCGCGAAGTTGACTCGGACATGCGGCTCGCGCAGCTTGCACAGGCCTTGGAAGGCGCGATCGCTGGTAAACAGGATGGCCGAACCAGCGGCACACCCGTCGAGATTGGAGATATGACGATCTTTTGCGCCGGGTCCTTCGCCCGAGGCGAAGGTTCACCGCATTCGGATATCGACCTGTTCTTCGCCTATCCTGACGACGGAGCTGCGCCGGATCTTCCGCGCACTAACGAACTCAAGCTCTTTGGCCGACTCATCGATGTTGTGGACGAACTCGGCTTCCCGCCCTTTTCCCGGGATGCCATGTACTTGGAATCCGTCCGCACAAACAGCCTGATGCCGCACCTCGGCGGTCCGAAGGATGACGACACAAACTTCTTCACCCTTCGAATGCTCATGCTTTTGGAGAGCCGCTGCCTGGTTGGCCGTGAGTCCTACAATGCGATAGTAAGCCAAATCCTAGACTGGTACTTCTACGACGCCCCTAAGCACGAAGAAGATTTCGAGCCGTGGGCTCTATACAACGATATCATCCGCTACTGGCGAACAATGCTTCTCAACTATGAGAACGCAAACTTCCGGAAGCGAGGGGCGCCGGAAGGAGAGCGCGCCGATGAAGCGGAGAGGCAAGCAGAACGTCGCGCACGGAAGTTCAAGCTCAGTTTCAGTCGAGCTACTACGTGCTTCGCAACGATTGCAGCGATCGCCGCCGCGGAGCGTCCGGCGACAAAACAGAGCATCACCGAACTCGTTGCGATCTCGCCGATGGCCCGCTTGCAAACCGTTCCGAGAAGTGTTCCCGCAACAGCGCCGATTGTGAACCTGTTGACTCACGACTACGAGTGGTTCCTTAGCCAAACCGCACAGAGCAAAGCAGATCTTCACGCGGCCATGTCCGATGATGAAAGCCGCAAGGGGCTAAGCGAACGGGCCCGCGTGTATGGTGACAGGCTTTACGAGCTGCTGTGCGCAATCGACTCGAATCGCACTTCCGGAGCGCGCGGCCTCGTTCGCTACCTGGTGGTTTGACGTTGTCACGACGCTCGGCCTACCTGCTTCACCTGCCAAGCGGCGACGCATCGAGTTGCTTGGAACTGATGCGCCGCCTCCTCCAACCTCGCTCTCGATCCTTGCCTCACGTCACGGTGCGATACACCGCGAACATGTTGCGACAAACGGACGTCGACGACATGTACGAGGGATTCAAGGTGGATGATCTGACGATCGCTGAGCCAACCACCTTTGACGCCTTCGGAACCACCGAACCCGCGCTCAAGACACTCCTCTTTCGTTGTGAATCCGAGAGCATTGAGCATCTCTCGTACCGGCCCCGGTTTACCGACAGCTTCTTTCATTTGACGGTCTACGACGGTCCACGAAGCATCCTCGCTCGTCAGGCGATGGGCGCGCTGCGGGACCAGATGACCGGATACCTCCTCGATCTGAGGGGAACGGCTACCATCTCGAGAATTCGACCGGCGGTTCCGCGCATTACCGTTGGCGAACAATGGATTTACATGACGGATGAGGCGCGGCGGTTCGCTGCGAATCGACTCGGCTTAACACCAGAGGACATGATCGGGCTGGGCGCTTCGGAGCGTCTCGTTGCGATACGAGAGCTGACATCGCTATTAATGGCTAGTCACGACATCGTGGTATCGGAGGATTCGTCCCGCCCACAGCTGAAGCCCTTCCGCCACCTCGAGCACGAGCCACAAGGACTTGCCGCTCAGTTTCTGCAGCCGTCATTCTGGCACGACAGCGAGATCCCGGGCCAACCAAGTGAGGCAGAAGAGAAAGCGATGCGCAGGGCAACCGGCACGGTATTGACGCCGCCGGAAATCGCCCTAGATATGGCCTTTGAAGGCGTCCAACTGCACGATGACGGCCCGATTTTTATGGGCGACCCTGCGGTCGGAACTGGCCTTCTCTACGCTGCGCTTAAGAACGTGGCCGGCGAGGCACGGATCGCGCACGCGGAGGGCTTCGAGCGCGACACGGCGCGTGCGCTAGCGACAGCGAGAAGATGGAGAAGGGGAGACCTAGAGGTAGTGGCTCGCGACTTCTTGCAGGCGAGTCTTAGCCAGCACGCCGTTGACAGAAGCCTGATCCTCGCAAATCCCCCGTATCTGCGATACGAAAAGCAAGATCGGGAGGAACTACACGCCGTTTCAGAACTCCTCCGGTCAAAGCTGGGAATCACTCCGCCGCCACGATCAAACCTGTACGTTCACTTCATCCTTTCGGCACACCTCTGGATGAGGCCTGGCGGGGTGGGTGTCTGGCTGCTTCCCGCTGAGTTCATGAATACCGGCTATGGACGAGCATTGCGCGAGTACTTAACGCAGCAGGTGACTCTCGTGAGCGTTCATGTGTACTCGGACAGCGAATTGATGTTTGATAACGCGCGAGTCGCCCCGACCTTGGTGGCATTCAAGAATGTCGCCCCTTCCGAGGAGGCGACGGTGCGCTTCTCGTTCGGGAGCCGCGCACGGACACCACAACGCTTGCGACTCGTCGATGTGCCGCTTCTGCGGATCAGTGCTTCGTGGGACCCCTACGTGCCGTGGCGCGAGGCAGAGCCCAGCCCGCCTCCGAGTGAAGGTGTTCAGATCGGCGACATATTCCACGTACGTCGCGGATTGGCTACCGGCGGAAACGCGTTCTTCGTGATCAGCACAGCCCTAAAGAACGAGCTTGGAGTGCCCGATCGTTGGGTGAAGCCTGTGCTACCTAAGTCAAGGTTTATCGAGTCCGGGATCGTCGAGGCGGATGCGGATGGGCTCCCGATCTTGCCTCGCGTCGACTGGCTTATCGACTCTGGCGAACCTGTCGATCGAGTTAAAGAAGAAGCGCCGCAGTTTGCGGCCTACTTGAGGGAAGTTCCGGCCGCGGTTGCGCGCGGCTACCTGGTTCGACGCAGAGGCTACATCTACAGGCAGGAGAATCTTGAGTCTCCCATGTTTGTTTTTGTATCCATGGCGCGCGCGGCGCGGACGAGCAGCGGTGGAAGATTTATTTATAACAAGTCTCGGGCACTAGCACTAAATAACTACCATGTGCTCATACCGAAGGCCCGAACGCTGCAATGGATCGAGTCTGGAATCGTTACGCCGACAGCGCTGTATGAAGCTCTTCGTTGCATCAGCGTCGAGCAGTACGACTTTGTGGGCAGGAGACACGCGTCAGCTCTGATGAAGATTGAGCCAGGTGCGCTGCGCAGCTTGCGGATACCCATCGTCGACATCCCTCCCAGCGAAGGGTAACTTCGTGTTTCATGTCTTAGCACTTGATGGCGGAGGGGCGAAGGCCCTCTTCACCGCCCATGTCCTTGCCCGCGTCGAAGAGGACCTGAGCGTCGATATCGCATCGAACTTCGACCTAATCTGTGGCACGTCAGCAGGTGGCATTGTGGCGCTCTGCTTGGGCAAGGGCGTCGGCCCAAGCACAGTCGTTGAGGACTTCTCAAGGCTGGTCGGAACGGTGTTTCCGGCTCGCAGGCGGAGCGTGCGTCTCGGCCTTGGCGCAGTACGACCGATGTATAGCGGAGCGTCGCTCCGGTCCGCCCTCGCAGACGTCCTTGGAAGCACGACGATGTCTGAGAGCCGGGTGAGGCTCGCGATTGCAGCGTGGGACACACTCTCGAGCCGCCCTCAGGTCTACAAGACGCCGCATCACGCCGACATACGGCGAGATGGCAGGCTCTCCATGGTGGACGTCGCGCTGGCCACCTCGTCCGCCCCCGCCTACTTCCCAGCTGCTGCGGTGGATTCTCAGCACATGATCGATGGAGGTGTTTGGGCCAACAATCCCTCTCTGATCGGAGTGGCCGAGGCGGTCGGCGTGCTGGGCGTCCCGCTTGACGAGGTCAAGGTTTTGAATATCGGTACCACGGAGGCTAGCTACGACCATTCGCGGAGTTTGTCTTCAGGGGGTTGGGTGCAATGGTCGACGAGAGCGACCGGTCTGATCCTTCGTGCTGGTAGCAAGGGCGGCCAGGGCGTAGCGCGCTATCTCCTCGGCAGCGAGCGTTACCATCGATTTGACGCTCGCGTGCCAGCGGGCCGATTCAAGCTCGACCACGTGGGCTCGTCCGAAATCAACGCCATCGCCAGCTTCGCCAGTCGTCACGTTGTTCCGACATACGAGCGCGAGTTCGCAGATCACGTCGCCCCATCCTGGACGTAAGGGCACGTCTTCGGAAGGCCAGCACATCGAGGGGTCGGTCCGCGGCTTGGGGCGACGCACGGGACGGGCAGCCGAGGACGGCGCGTCAGCGCCGCCCGCAGGCGCCGCGCCGGCGGAGCCGGCGCCTTGATCCTCGAGAGGTCAACTCGGCAGCCGCGCAACAGGGCGTGCGTCTCCTCGGGCTCGGACTTCCCTGAGTGCGTCCGGCCTCAGCGGCGGCCAGCGCGCTCGGTCCCGGCAGGCGGCTGGATGCACTCGTTCATCGGCGCGATGGGCGGATGACGCGTAAGCGGACGGGTAGTCCACTGCGTCGGTGCCGCGCCATCGCCATGTCGCCGCCGAGTGGTACGTGTTCGGGCTGGCCGCCGCAGCTGAGGACACATAGGCATCCGGACGACCCCGCCGGCATCGTGACGGGTCTACTTCCGGATCATCGATCCGTGGGTTTCCCGCGCCGCACAACATCGGCGCTACCTTCGGGCTGATATGCGCTGGCGTGCCATTGTGCTAAGAAGGCTCATGGCCCAGGTGGTGCTCGTGCATGGCATAGCGCAGGAACAGATTGGCGCCGACCGCCTGGAGGGTGAGTGGACCACTGACCTCGCGAGCGGCGTCCGAGCCACACGTCGGCCGGGCGCGCACGAGGTTGCAGATCGACTCGTGCGGTCATGGCGGCATGGTGATGGCGGCGCCCTGACCGTCAGGATGGCGTTCTACGGCGACCTGTTCCTCGATGAGACGGCCCAGGGGCCTAACGCCTCGCTCCGGGGCCTGAGTACCGAACAGATCGCCGTCGCCGAGGCCCTGGCGACGGAATGGTTGGCGCGCGCCGCCTCGCGGAGCGGACATCCCGATCGAGACCGCGCGGCGATGGAGCTCCGCTCACTCGAGGCAGCTCCCGGGGACCAAGGGCTGCACCATCGGACTGCAGCATCGGCGATACGTGCCGCATCGCGGGTTCCGTGGCTGGCGTACCTCGGGATGGGGGTTGCACAGTCGTGCGTGAACCACAGCCTGAGGCAACTCACGGCGTATCTGACGGATCCGATCCTCCGCGTCCGTGCGCAGGACCGGATTCACGAGTGGGTGGGCAACGAGACCGAGGTCATCGTGAGCCACTCCCTCGGGACGATCGTAGCCTTCGAGTACCTGCACGCTCATCCGGAGGTCAAGCTCCGCCTCCTCCTCACTCTGGGAAGCCCTCTCTCGCTCCGCTCCATCGTCTACGAGCGCCTGACCCGCCGGACGTATCCCGACAACGTCGCGCTGTGGGTCAACCTCGCGGATCGGAATGACCTGGTCGCCGCCGACCCCGACCTGCTCCCTGGCTTCGGAGAGGGAGCCGATGGTCGGCTTCGGTCGACCCTGACGGTGGACAACGGGGCCAAGCCGCACGAGGCTCGCTTCTATCTGACCAAGGCGCAGACAGCGTCTCCCTTGCTCGATATTCTCGAAACCACCGACTTCCGCGGCAGGTAGCTCGTGTCGGCCCGACATGCGCTTGTCATCGGCTCGTCCTGCGACGGACTGCCCGCGAACCCGCTGAAGTTTGTGACGTCCGATGCCCAAGCGCTGTTTCAGGCTCTAACCGACCCAACGAAAGGGGGATGCGAGCACGACAAGAGCGTGCTGTTGCTGAATCCACCGCTTGCCGAATTGAGCAGCCAGATCAAGCGAAGCGTGCACCATGCCGGCCGGGCCGGCGCAAGCCTAGTGCTCAGCTTCCTGGGTCACGGCGTGAGCGTCGGAACAGATCTGACCGGAAGACGCCTTTACCTTTTGCCGCGCGATGGCAGCCCTACGCCTGACACCGACAGCGGCTACGAGATCGGTCGCCGGCTTACCGAGATCCTTATGACGGAGGACGCCTATGGGCTCGACGGACTCCTGCTGATCCTCGATGTGTGCCACGCCGGCGTCGGCATATTGAACTGCGCGCAGGACGCAGCAGCAGCAGCAGCCCAGGCCGATGTACGGGTTGAGATGCTGGCGGCCGTCTTCGATCAGGTCGCGCGCCAAGGCTGCATGACTAAGACCATCACGCGGGCCATACGGCATGGTCTGCCTGCGCTCTCTTCGGACTTCATCACCACCTTCGAAGCCGTCGACACCGTCGCTGAAGCGTGCTTGAATGAAGAGGAGCCGCTCCGGTTCGCGATGGCGCGTGGAAGGCGGATCTCGAACGACCCGAGTCTGTGGATTGCTCGCAACACGGCCTCGGCGCACAACTGGTCGCTGGCTGGCACCCACGCGGGGGGCCTCGCCGTGGAGTTGACTCGTGCGTACCAGGCAACCGCAACGCTTAGACAGACGGTAGCGTCCGTAGAACAACACCCCGTCACCCTCGTCGAGGGTTCCGCCGGGGCCGGTAAGTCCACGATCATCGCCGCGCTCGCTCGCCCGGAGTCAGCACCCAAGTTAATACCTACGGCGTACCTGGCGGCAACGGCCTTCTGCGAACTCGTGTCCTCGCTCGGTGAGCTCGCGCAACAGCTGCATAACCAACTGCTTCGACTGGAGGTGTTTCGGGACGCTGCCAGTGACTACGCCGCCGGGTTCACCTTCCAACGGGAATTGCTCATCCAATCGCCGCTGCAGCGGCTCGTCTTGGGTCCGCTGACGAAGGTCCGGCTCGACGAGGCAGATCCAATCCGGATCGCCATCGATGCCATCGACCGGTTGCCGCCCTCCGCGGAGCGTGAGCTCGTTCGGGCAGTTCGCGAGTGCACTGAGGAGCGGCCCGCCGAGTGGCAGGTGCGCTTTATCATGTCCGGTCGTCCCACGATGCTGGCAAGTGATGCTCGGGGACCCGACACCGCCTTACACACCGTGAGCCTCAGCCCTCCCACTGCACCGGAGATTGACCGGTTCCTCACCGCGACGGGCCGCTCAGCGGTTGCCCTCGACCTCATCGCCGATAGCGCACAGTCATGGCTGGACGTGATCGTGCTTCAGGAGGCGATGGCCGACGTAGCGCCGGACGACCTTGCGCGCGCCGGCCACATCTCCGATCTCTACGAGGCTGTGCTGGGGCCGGCGATTCGTGACCCTCAGACCAGTGCGGTCCTCACGGTACTCGCCACGACGGGTTCCGGCCCGGTCCTGCCGATTGGAGTGCTCGCTGGAGTCTGCGAGCAGATCAGCGGCTCGAGCGAGGGTGCGCAGATTGGCAACGCCCTCGCACAGCTGGGCCGGTGGGTCGTACGCTCGAAGCCGGGAACCCCCGAGGAGCACTTGGGACTGTGCCACGAGTCTCTAGTCGCATGGATGCGGGCGAGGGTCAACCTGGAGGGCGGGGGCAACGCGGCTCACGACGAGGTGTTGCGGTATCTCGAGCAGGCGTCCGATGACGCAGCAGCGAGCTACCGAGCTCGATATGAGGTCGAGCACATCTGGCTGCTGGCCAAGTACTCCGACGCCCTTGAGCTGATTCTGCAGCAACGCACGTCTCGTCCAGTCGACAACATCGCGCGACTGGGCGCCTGGATGGATCGCTTCACTTCCGAGCTCGGGCCAGACCACCCGACGATCGTCCAGTTGAAGCTGGAGATCGCTTGGTGGACCGGTCGATCCGGTGCGCTATCGGAGGCAAAAGCACTGTGCGAGTCGGCGATCGACCAGTGCGTTCCCTCACTCGGCGCTCATCATGTCGACACTCTTCGAGCCAGACTGCTGCTCGCGGAGTACCTCGGGCGGACCGGGGCCGTCGACGCGGCGCTGGCCATCTCCGCGGACGTCCGCCGCGCTTCCGCCCAGCACCTCGGTCCGGAAAGCGAACTGTCGATGGAAGCGGCAACCGAGGTCGCCAAGTGGACTGGCGCGACCGGGGACTGGGTGACTGCATTGGAGTTGAACCGGGCACTACTCAAAGAGCAGAAACGCGTCCTCGCCCAGGGTCATAGGATCACTCACAAGACCCATGGACAATACGCGCACGCGCTCGGGTACGCCCATCGCGGGAAGGCGGGGGCAGCACGCGCCGCCAGTGAGTATGAAGCGCTCGAACAGCAACAGGTACGATCAGCTGCCGACGAGGTGGACGTGCTCTTCACTCGGCTGCACCGGCTGCGATGGACCGGCAAAGCGGGTGACAGCGGAGGCGCCGTGAAGTTGGCGTTCCAACTGATCCCAGAATTGAGCGACGCACTCGGGCCTGATGATCCAAGCACGCTGACAGCGTGGAGCATCTTCGCGCAACACAAAGCCAAAACCGGCCACCTCGCCGAGGCGATCCAAGCCTACGACTACCTGATCCCCAGAGAACGGCGGGTACTCGAGCCCGACTCCCCGCAGGCGCTCTACAGCAGGATTAACCGCGCCACGACGCTGGCTCGAACCGGTGCCGTGGCTGACGCCCTGAAAGACATGGAAAGGACCACCGCGGAGTACGTGGCGCATCTCGGCCCCGATCAACGGGACGTCTTATGGGCACGCAGTAACGTCGCCTACTGGACTGCTCGAGCGCAAGACACAAGCAGGGCACTGGACCTCTACGACGAGGTGATCGCCGACCAGGCGCGGGTGCTCGGAGCGCAACACGAATCTGTGGTAAACAACGAACGCGTACGGGAACGACTGCGGTCCACCGGCACCGTTCAGTCGGCCGGCGCCGTGCAGCGTCTCCACACGGCCCTGCCCACGTCAGATCCGTTGGGACCGACCGCCCGACTCCTGGGTTCGCAGGAGGTCAAGAGTCGAGTGGTGCGCTACGAGGACTTCACGGACGAACAGGCGCGACACGCCACAGTGGCTGCACTCGTGGACTTCGGCGCTTTCGTCGAAGTTGGCTCGTTCACAGGGTTAGTCCACATTTCGGAGATTTCGTGGCTCACTCTGTCTCATCCGTCCGAGGCTTTGAAGATCGGCCAACTCGTGACGGTGGTGGTAATAAGACGTGACCCTATCAAGCGCCATGTCGAATTCTCCATCAAGCGGGCGCAGGCCGATCCGCTGCTCGCGTTCCACGAGCGTTCTCCTATTGGCTCTGCGCTGCTCGGAACCGTGACCTCGGTGTCGCACCTCGGTGCCGACGTGCAACTCCCGGGCGGCGTGCAGGGCTCGGTGCGGGCCTCCCAAGACGTCGCCGCCCATGGAGAGCTTAGGTTCGGCAGGCGCGTCGAGGTCGTCGTCCGTGATGTCGACATCGACCGGCGGCGAATCCACCTCACGTTGGTCCGTGCACTCGACGACGACCCCGTGGCGCCATGATCGACACCTCGAGTCCCGTGTGGTCCGGATCGATGTCGGGCAGTGCACAGCGGGCTTGTGGAGCCGGCCCACCCTTGATCGGTGCGGCCGACGCGCGCACGGACCAAGGCATGTCTCCGCGTAGCGGTCGTGTCTCGCCGCAAGCGCCGGACGGCGACGGCTGTGCCAGCCGTCGCCGTCCGCGCCGCCCGCACCCTGCTTCCCGTGGCCGGTGATCGGCGCGGTCGCACGGAGGAGATGTTCCTCATAGCGGAGCAATGTGGTGTCGGCTCGGGCGGGGTCAAGAGTGGCCGCAGGCCATCACGCAGTGACGCCTCTGGGCGCTCTTGACGCCGCCCGAGCAAGCGCCAGATCGTGACCGCGGGGAGGAGCAGCGCCGGTGGCTAGGGTTGGGCGATGGCTCGCCCATTACTTCCCTTCGCCGTTCACTTGGCTCAGGAGCACGTCGCACCGCTTGGCCTCCGTTGGACGCATGTGAAGACGGTCGGCGCGCGCTGCGCGAAGCTCTGCGTTGACCACGGCCTCCCTGAGGAGCTGGCAGTCGCGGCCTGGCTTCACGACATCGGCTACGACCCCCATCTGGCCCGGACCGGCTTTCACGCTCTCGACGGCGCGCGTTTCCTTCGCGAGCTGGGCTCAGACGACCTCGTCGTATCGCTGGTGGGATATCACTCTGGCGCAGCGTTCGAAGCCGAAGAGCGAGGCCTGTCAGCCGAACTCGCGACGCTGCGGCCGCCGCCCGAGGAGCTCCTTGACGTGCTGACCTTGGTGGACATGACGACGAGCCCTCGGGGCCGCGTCGTGTCGGTTGATGATCGTCTGTCGGAGATCGCTGGACGCTACGAGCCGTCAGATCCGGTGTCGCTCGCCATCGCAAGGTCTGCGAAGTCACTGCGAGAGGCATCGGCGCGTGCTGCAGCCCACTTCGGGTTAGCCGATGTAGGGAGTGTCCCGCTCGTCTAGCGCGTGCTCGATGCGAAGGCGCATCGACGGATGCAGCTCGAGGTGGCTGATCGCCTCCTCGCCGACCCACTCAACGGCCTTACTTTCGCTGCTTATGGCCGGCTCTCCCCCGAGGAGGCGCGCTCGGAAGGCGATCGAGAACTGCTGGCGGACCTCGCCGTCGTCGTACGCCATGACGTGCCGAGGGTCTGTGTAGAGGCCGGTGACTCGCTCAACGGCGACGTCGTAGCCGGTCTCCTCCTTGACCTCGCGGACCACGGTGTCGGCGATGGACTCCCCGATCTCGTGTCCCCCACCTGGGAGTGCCCACAGGTCGTTGTCTGTCTTGTGGATGAGCAGCACCCTGCCCTCATCGTCCGTCACGATCGCCACGACGGAGGGCACGACGCTGTTGGCCTTGGGCGCGTTCGGGTCGTCGATGTAGTCGATGCGAGCCACCCCTCGAGCCTAGGCGGCCGCGTCCTTCTGCACGAGGGTGGCCGCGTCCCAGACACGCTCGAACGCACCCATGAAGTGAGGGAAGAGCCGACCGCCAAGGACCCGGTGCAGGTGGAGCACAGGCGAGTGGTTCGCGGGTGCGCCGTAGGCGTGGGTGTTCGCGAACAAGTCCTCGTCGAAGCGGAAGGTCGAAGAGTAGAGAGTCGTGTCGTGCATGCGTGCCTCAATGCCTTGTACTCCGAGACACGGCCTGAGGTACTTCCAGGTCAGGGAGCATCGGGCAGAGAGTGAGTCGCCGATGTCCTCCTCCTCTCCGCGGATCCGGACAGCGCGACCGGCGGGGTCGCCGAAGAGGAGTCGGACCCGAACTCCCTGACGCGCCTTCCTCAGCAAGACGTCGTCGAAGTCGGCGATGGTGTCGTGGAAGAAGCTGGCCGCGAAGGCCAGGAGGTCGATCGACTCGGTGGCCCCCTCGAGCAAGGACTGCCAAGTGCCCGCGGGGACACTTCCGCGGTTGGGGTGCATGGCAACGAACTCCGCCTGGCTGGCCGACTGTGCGCGCGCCTCCGAGACAGCGGCCGGCCACAGGAACGCCTCATCGCGGCCGAGCGCCGCACACAGCGCTTGGCGGTTCGTCCGGTGCGGCACACGGTCCGTCGAGATCCAGCGCTCGATCGTCTTCGGATCGACTTCGATCCGCTCGCTCAGCGCTGCCAGCGTCATCCCCGACCCAGAGATCGCTGAACGCAGCCTCTCGTTAGCCATACCGCAAGCGTGGCAGATGGGGACGTTTTGTCAATGCAGAGACGTCCTGAAACGTCCCTTCGGGCGGTGATGCCGTCCCTACCGGTGGGGATCTCCTGGAGACGAGCCACTTCCGGCTCGCCACGAGAAGGGGATCACCATGGCACTCGCTCGGCGGTTCAAGGTCCCGCACCACGACGTCTTCCCGTTCGGGGCGTACCTCGTGTCCGAGGTGACGCCCGTGTACGACTTCGAGAAGTCGACGCGGGAGGTGAAGGTGCAGGACCACGACAAGGAGACCGGCCTGCCGCTGTGGCAGGTGGACGTTCTAGATGCCGATCCGGAGGCGGCCCGGAAGTCGAAGACGGTGACGATCAAGATGGCGGCGAAGGTGCAGCCGGTGCCGCCGCCGAACGACGGCTCGTCGCCGTTCACGGCCGTGGTGTTCGAGGGCCTGACGGCGACGCCGTGGGTGGACTCCACGCGGTGCACCGCCCCGGAGCCTGGGAAGTCCCACCGGTGTCGGGCGCAGTCGGCGTGGTCGTTCCGCGCCGAGGGCATCGCCCCGAGCAAGCGAACCGGCAGCACCGCCTCGGCGAGGAACGCGGCGTGACGCCATGAGCTTCGTGCTGCTCGTCCTCCTGGTGGTCGGTCCCGCGGTCGCGGCGCTGCTGTGCCGGTGGTTGTGGCGCCGCGGTGTGCGCGTGCTCGGCTGGCTGGTGCGCCGTCCGACCCTGCTCGTCGTCCTGGCGGCGGTGCTGTGGCTGACGTGGCAGACGCCCGACCGCGGGCCGGCGTTCGGCGTCGCCATCGCACTCGGAGTGATCGGTGTGCTGGTCGCTCTGCGGGTGCTGTTCCCGTCGTGGTTCGCCGCTGGTGTCCAGTCGCGGATGGCTGGGTGGTGGCGTGAGGTGCGGGTGTACCGGGGTGCGTGGCAGTCGGCGATGGTTACGACGGGGCTGGCGCTCCGCGAGGGTCGCGAGCTGCAACTGCCTCGCCTGATCGCGGTGCGCACCCGCGGTGGGATCGACCTCGTGCGGGTGCGGATGCTCCCGGGTCAGGTCCTGGAGGACTGGGCGCAGTGCGCACCGCGGCTGGCGCAGACCTTCGGAACCCAGGAGTGCCGGGTGCGGACCGTCGTGCGGCGCAAGCACGACCTCGACCTGTGGTTCCTCGTCACCGATCCTCTGGCCGTCGACGTGCCGCCGTTCGATGTCGACACGACGGACACGACGGCGCTGCCGGTGGGTGTACGAGAGGACGGGCAACGCTACGACCTGAGCCTGCTGGGGACCCACGTGCTGGTCGTCGGCGCGACCGGGGCAGGTAAGGGATCGGTCCTGTGGTCGATCGTCGCAGCGCTCGGACCGGCGCTGCGTGACCGCACAGCCCAGGTATGGGCCCTCGACCCCAAGGGCGGCATGGAGCTCGGCGGTGGCCGGCTGCTGTTCGAGCGCTTCGTCTACGGCGATCCCGAGGACGAGGCGGTGTACGAGCTGGACTTCGCGCGGACTCTCGAGGACGCGGTGGAGGTGATGCGACGGCGCCAGTCGCAGCTGCGCGGCCTCGCCCGGCTGCACACGCCATCCCCCGACGAGCCGCTGATCGTCATCCTCGTCGACGAGCTCGCGAGCCTGACGGCCTACGTCACCGATCGCGAGGCCAAGCGCCGCATCGGGTCCGCGCTCGCGCTGCTGCTGTCCCAGGGCAGGGCCGTCGGGATCAGCGTCGTGGCGGCCGTGCAGGACCCACGCAAGGAGGTCGTGACGGTGCGCGACCTCTTCCCGACGCGCATCGCCCTGCGCCTCTCGGAGGCCGAGCAGGTCTCGCTGGTTCTCGGTGCGGGAGCCCGGGACCGCGGTGCCCGGTGCGACGACGTCCCCGAGTCCCTACCGGGCATCGGGTACGTGGGGATCGATGGCGTCGCGGAGCCGGTCCGCGTCCGGTTCTCGCACATCACCGACGCCGACATCACCGGACTGGTGGCTCGCTTCCGGACGGCCGCCCCGGCGGTGCCCGCCATCGAGGAAAGTGCGGCGTGACATGCCTGCGGACCGCCCCGACACGCGGTGGATGATCGACGCAGCGTGCGGCCGGCGCCTGGACCTTCCCTGGCTGGCGGACTCCACGAAGGTTGCTCCGGACGACGCGCTCACGATGCGTGAGGTCTGCGGGCACTGCCCCGTCTTCGGCCACTGCCGGGACTTCGCTGACCGCGTGGGCGCCTCGGGCGGCTTCTGGGCAGGGACGTCCTACGACGCGCGCACGCGCGCCCATCCCGGGTTAGGGGACGTGGCATGAGAAGCAGCGGGATCGACGACGACGTGATCCGTGAGCTCGCGATCGAGCAGGCCGTGTGTGTGCGCCCGGTGATGCGCCGGGTCACCGACCGCGCGACGGGTGAGGTGACGACCGTGCCGATCCGGTGCGGGGCCACCCGTGACTCCGTGTGCCCGAGCTGCGCCGCGAAGGCTCGCCGGCTGCGGATGACCCAGTGCGCGGAGGGCTGGCACACCGACGCCGAACCAGCCGGGCCGGAAGACGAGGGCGCCGAGGAGCCGGCCGTCGCATCGTTCGACGACGAGAGTGCCGAGACTGAGCCCGACGAGCCGCGCCAAACACGGTCGACCCGGCGCCGCGCCGACGCCCCGGACCTGCCGACGAGGCCGACCGACCCGCGCACGATCGGACGGGTTTTCACGACGCCAGACGGCAAGACCTACCGGCCCTCGATGTTCATCACGCTGACCCTGCCGTCCTACGGCAAGGTCCGCCCGCACCTGGGCGTCCCCATGGACCCCGCCCGGTACGACTACCGCCGGGCGGCGCTCGACGCCCTGCACTTCCCCAAGCTGCTCGACCGGTGGGTACAGAACCTGCGCCGCTGCGCCGGCTACCAGTGCCAGTACTTCGGCGCCGTCGAAGCCCAACGGCGCCTCGCCCCGCACTTCCACGCCGCCATCCGCGGCGCGATCCCCCGGGCGACAGTCCGCGAGGTGACCCGCGCGACGTACCTGCAGCTCTGGTGGCCGCCCATGGCCGACCCCGTCTACGTCCGCCGCGTTCCGATCTGGGCCGACGAGCACTACCGCGACCCCGACACCGGCCACCCGCTGCCCACGTGGGACGAGGCGATCGCTGCCCTCGACGACGACCCGGACGCGCGCCCGGCGCACGTGATACGCCTCGGGCAGCAGGTCGACATCAAGGGCATCCTCGGCGGCACTCCGGACGCCGACCGCACCGTGCGCTACCTGACCAAGTACCTGACGAAGGCGGTCGCGGAGACCTACGCCGACAAGGACGGGGACGACGCGGCCTACGAGGCGCACATCAACCGCCTGCACGAGCACGTGCGCTGGCTACCGTGCTCGAGGGAGTGCGCCAACTGGCTCCGGTTCGGGGTGCAGCCCCACGACGCCGGCCCTGGCCTCGCCCCTGGGCACTGCGCGTCGAAAGCACACGACCGCGACCACCTCGGCGTCGGCGGGCGACGCGTCCTGGTGTCCCGCCGCTGGTCCGGCAAGACCCTCACCGAGCACAAGGCCGACCGCGCCGCGGTGGTCCGAGCTGCACTGGAGGCCGCGGGCATCGAGCCGCCTGCGGCGAACCGGATGGCCGCCGAGACGCTGCACGAGGACGGCCGCCCGCGGTTCGTCTGGGACGACGTCCCTCTGTCGCAATACGACTACGGCCGCGTCGTCATGGCCACGGTCATCGAGGCGCGGCGATGGCGGGCGCAGTACGACCGCGCCAAGGAGCTGCTGGCGGGCACCGATCCGCCTGTGGACAACAGTTCGGCAACCGCGCTTATGCGGGCCAGCAGCATGCGACCCGCTGTGACCGAAGGGATCTGACGATGAGCGCAGGAACGAAGTCCGCCGCGGTCCGGACGGAGCTGCCGGTGATGCTGACGAGCTCCGAGGTGGCCCGGGTCCTGCAGGTGTCGCCCTCGACGCTCTGCCGCTGGCGGCAGACCGGGCAGGGGCCGCGGGTCACGTGGCTGACGCCGAACTGCCCGCGGTACGCCAAGGACGATGTCGACGCGTGGCTGACGAGGATGGCGGCATGAGCGTCGTGAAGCTCCCGAACGGCCGGTGGCGAGCCAAGCTCAAGAGCGGTCGGGTCGACGTCGCGAGCAAGGCCTTCGACACCCGGCGCGAGGCAGTGGCGTGGCTGGCGCGGGAGCGGGCGGCGCTGGCCGGTGGGGTGGACCCGCGAGCCGGTCGGGAGCGCGTGCGGGCGCTGGTCATCCGCTGGCTGCAGATCCGTCGGACGACGGTCGCCGGCAAGACGTACCGCTCGGACCAGGACCTGCTGCGGCTGATGCCGACGAGCATGCTGGCGCTGCAGGCGTCCGCCGTGTCGGGGCGCGAGGTCGCCCGCTCCTTCGAGGCGCTGCTGGCCTCGGGGCTCGCGGAGGGCTCAGTGCGGCGCTACCGGGCGAGCCTGTCGTCGTTCTTCGGGTGGTGCGTGCGCGAGAAGATGATCGCCACCAATCCGGTGACGGGCGTACCGGTCCCCCGCCAGTCGCACGTCGTCGACGAGCTGGACCCGTTCACGGAGCCGATGCTCGAGGACGCGCACGCCGCGTGGTCGGAGGCGTCCCCGCAGCTCGCGGACATCCTGCTCGTGCTGGCCTGGACCGGGCTGCGGTGGGGCGAGGCCCGCGCGATGCGCGTCGAGGACGTGATGCAGGTGCCGACGCCCGGGCTGATGGTCCGGCGATCCCAGCCGGAGGGGCAGGCGCTCAAGGCGACGAAGGGTCGAGCCTCGCGCCGGGTGCCGTTGGCGAACCGCGTCCTGCCGATCGTGCTCGGGCTGGCGGCCGGCAAGGCGTCGAGCGATCTGCTGCTCACCACAGCGAGCGGAGCGCAGCTGCATCGCACGGCCGTCGTGCGGTCGGTGAAGTGGGCCGAGACCAGTCGCGGGCGGCGAGTTCACGACCTCCGCCACACTGCCGCGTGCCTGTGGCTGGCGCGCGGTGTCGACCCCGGGACGGTGCAGGCGTGGATGGGTCACGAGTCGATCGCGACGACGAACCGGTACCTGCACTTCATGGGAACCGGGGCGGATCTGGCCGGTCTGGAGAGGCTGAATATCGACCCGGGGGGCACCAGGGGGGCACGTCAGGAGACGTCAGGGGGGTGGGAACGATGAAACCCCGCCGGACTGTCAGCGTTTCCGCTGGTCCGACGGGGTTCCGTCATGGTGGAGCTGAGGGGATTCGAACCCCTGACCTTCTCATTGCGAACGAGACGCGCTACCAACTGCGCCACAGCCCCTCAAGCGGGCTCAACCTTAGCCCAGGACCCCCCCGGACGTGAAATCGAGACCACGGCGCGCCGCCCCTCGGCTCAGCACCGGCCGACCCGGGCGAGCCCGACGATCACTCCCCCGCGGCCCGTCGGCGCGCGAGGATCTCGTCGAGGTTCATTGACCCGGTCGTCGCGGGGGGCGCCTCGAGCGGCGCCCGCTCGTCCGCACGCGCGCCCGGCCGGGACTCGGCGGCGGGCACCTCGACGCGCCCATTACCCACGGACTCGGCGGCCACGGCCGTCGACCCCTCGACCTCCCCGAGCGGCGCCGGCTCGCGGCGCGGGGCCGCGGCCTTGGTCGTGTACGTCGGGCGCGGCACGGGCACGGGCGACCACGGCTCGCCGTCGGCCCCCTCGGCAGCCGCGTCGGCCGTGACGGTCGGCTGCGCGCCGGTCTCGGTCTTCTTCACCACCGGGATCGCACCCGTCGCCGGGCGGCCCGCGGAGGACATCGGCGCACGCGCCGCCGTCGTGCCCTCGACGTCGTCGACGATCCGCGAGAACACCTCGGTGTGCGCGTCGGACGGGTGCACCGCACGCCCCTTGACGCCCGAACCCCTGCCCGCAGGCGCGGTCGACGGACCCGCGGCACCCCGCGCCGGCGCAGCAGCCGGCGGGTTCCGCACGAGCGGCACCGCCCCGGTCACGGGCGGCGCCTCGTGGCGGCGCTGCTCCCACTCGGCGTCGGCGGCACGCCCCGCGAGCACGGCGCGCCGGCCGAGCACGAGCACGCCCGTGAGCAGCACCGACGGCACGATGCCGGCGACGACCGTCACGGCGGTCAGGCCGACGACGGTCCACCCGGCGGCGGTCGCGACGAGCAGCGCGAGCGCGAGCACCGCGCGACGACGGGCCGCGGCACCGCGGCGGGCGACGGCGGCGGCGTGCGCGGCACGACGCTGGGCGGCCCGCCGTGCGGCGTCCGCGCTGATCCTGTCCTGCGTCCCGTGCGGTCGATCCACGGCCGTGCCTCCGCCTCTGCCGGCTGTCAGGAGCGGGACACCCCGGCTGGGGGTGAGGAGCCCGGCTCGCTTCTCCGTCGTCGGGCCGCAGTCGGCGCCCGCTCCTGCCCGGGCCGCCGCCTCCGCGTCCCGCCGCGCTTCCCGGCCTCGTGGGCCGGTGACGGCGAGCACGCGCAGCGCCCCGGAGAAGCGGTCATCCGCCCGCGACTCGAGCAGCTGTTGCCGGTACCGCAGCTTGTGCGGCACCAGGTACGCAATCCACAGGGTGGTCATCGCGAGGACGACCACGCCGGTGGGTTCCAAGTTCACGTCACGACGGTAGGCGCAGCGGCACCCGGCTCTCGGGACGCGCCTGCGGCGTGTCGGCCTTGACCTCCACGCCGATGTCCCTTCTGTCCCGTAGTGCGTCCCCCAGGTGCCGACCCCCGGCCCGCGTGGTACGGCGATCCCGGCCGGGCGTCAGCCGCGTGCGCGCCACCGGGCGAGCAGGCCGTCGGGCACGTCCTCGACCGTGAGGGCGAACGTCCGGTGGTCGCACCAGGCGCTGCCGATGTGCAGGTACTTCTCGCGCAGCCCCTCGTCGCGGAACCCCAGCTTCTCGACGACGCGCAGCGACGGCGCGTTCTCGGGCCGGATGTTGACCTCGACGCGGTGCAGCCCGACGGGCCCGAAGCAGTGGTCCGTCGCGAGCGCCACCGCCGTCGGCATGATGCCGCGGCCGGCCACGTCGCGGGACACCCAGTACCCGATCGCCGCCGAGCACAGCGAGCCGTAGGTGATGCTCGAGACGGTGAGCTGCCCGACGAGCCGGTCCTGGTAGTCGATCGCGAACGGCAGCGCCGAGCCGGTGCGCGCCTGCCGGTTGAGCGCGCGCACGAACTCCCCGAACGTCGGCCGCGGACCGAGCACCGGGACGGGCGACGTCGCGTCCCACGGCTCGAGCCACGTCGCGTTCGCCGCGCGCAGCGCCATCCACGCACCCTGGTCGCGGCGCCGCAGCGGGCGCAGTCGCACGTCGCCGTCGGCCAGGACGACGGGCCAGCCTGCCGCCATCAGCCCTCCAGCACCAGGCAGTGCACGCGCTGGCCGGGGCGGACCGCGAGGTCCTGCTCGCCGACGACAGCGAGCGCGTTGGCCCGGGCCAGCGCCGCGACGGACACCACGGACGGGTCGCCGACGGGGCTCACCTGGTACCCCTCGTCGGGCGAGCCGACGACGACCGCGGGCACGAACTGGCGCATCCCCGCGGGCGACGTCCACCCGGTGGTGGCGGTCGCGGTGACCGACGGGCGGAACAGCTCCGGGTGGCCGGCCATCGCGCGCAGCGCGGGGCGCACGAACACCTCGAACGACACCTGGGCGGCGACGGGGTGGCCCTGGAGCGCGAAGAGCGGCACCGCGCCGTCGCCCCCGAGCCCGCCGCCGACCGTCCCGAAGCCGTGCCGGTGCCCCGGCGTCATCGCGACGTTGTCGAACCGGACCGTGCCGAGCGGCGCGAGCACGTCCTTGACGGTGTCGCGCGCGTACTCGCTGAGCCCGCCGGTCGTGACCATGAGGTCGGCGCGCACGAGCTGGTCCTCGAGGGCCTCGCGCAGCGCGACCCGCTCGTCGCCGATGATGCCGACGCGCCGCGCGGCCGCGCCGGTGTCGCGCACCGCGGCCTCGAGCCAGTGCCCGTTCGCCTCGTAGACCGACCCGTCGCGCGGCGGGGAGCCGGGCTCGACGAGCTCGTCGCCGATCGAGACGAGGACGACCCGCGGCGTCGGGTGCACGCGCAGGCGGCCCCGCCCGAGCGCTGCGGCGACCGCGAGCTGGCGGGCTCCGAGCCGGGTGCCGGCCCCGATCAGGACGTCGCCGGACCGCACGTCGGAGCCGACCTCGCGGATGTGCTGGCCGGAGCGTGCGATGCGCTGGAACGACACGCGCGCCGTGCCGTGGTCGGTCTCCTCGACGGGGACGACGGCGTCGGCGCCGGTCGGCAGCGGTGCACCCGAGGCCACCCGGACCGCCTGACCGGGCGCGAGGCGCAGCGGCGCGGTGGCGCCCGCGAGGACGTCGTGCGCGACGGGCATGCTCTGCACCGCTCCGCCGGCGTCCAGCGCGAGCACGGTGTCCTGCGCCGCGACCGCGTACCCGTCTCGCTCCGCGAGGCGCAGCGCCGGGACGTCGACGGACGCCACGACGTCGGCGGCGAGGATGCACCCGACCGCGTCGGCGAGCACGACGTCGAGCGGGGCGACCGGGCCCACGGCGGCGAGCACCGCCGCCAGGTGGTCCTGGACGGATCTCATGCCCGCATTGTGCCGTGCCCGTCGCCGCCCGGGGCTGCGGCGGGTCGTGTCCACGCCGTGTCGGACGCCGGTTCAGGGGGACGTCACAGGATCTCCACCCTCGCGATCCCCCCAGGGAGTGCAAACGTTTGCCACACTGGTCCCCATGCGCAGCGCTGCTCAGCCTTATCCGCACGCCTCTGACGGCACGGAGATCGAGGACCTGAAGGACGCCCTGCGCCGTTCGATCCGCCAGGCGCGCACCACCCGCTCCCCCCGACGACGCACCGAGGCCGGGCTCGCTCTCGCCGACGTCGTCGAGTCCGTCCCGGAGATCGCCGACGCACGCTGCGTGTCGGTCTACGCGTCGCGTCCTGGCGAGCCGGACACCGGCCCCCTGCTCGAGCGCCTCGCCGCGCGCGGGGTGCGCGTGCTCCTCCCCGTCCTCGGCACCGGCCTGCAGCGCGACTGGGCCGAGTACGCCGGCGCCGACGACCTGCGCCAGCGCGCCCCCGGCCGCCCGCCCGAGCCCGGCACCCCGACCCTCGGGGCCGAGGCCATCGCCGACGCCGAGGTCGTGATCGCCCCCGCGCTCGCCGTCGACACCCGCGGGACCCGGCTCGGTCAGGGCGGCGGCTGGTACGACCGCGCGCTGCTGCACGCCCGCCCCGGGGTCCGCGTCGTCGCGCTCGTGTTCCCCGAGGAGCTCTACGACGCCGACGTCCGCCCGCTGCCCCGCGAGGCGCACGACCGGACGGTCGACGCCGTCGCGACGCCCGAGCGCTGGCAGTGCCTGCGCACCGAGGACACGGCCCGCACCACGCCGCTGCACACCGTCGACTGACCGGCGGCGCCCGGGTACCCGGCGACGGGCCCGCGGTCAGCGACCGGGTTCGAGCTCCAGGACGTCGCTCGCAGCCTCGTCGATCGCGTCCGCGCTGAACGGCCACGGGAACAGCCGGCCCTCGGCCCACGGGGTGAGCTGGTCGGCGTAGTGCACGGACCCCGGGTGCCCGGACGCGCCGGTCATCGTGACCCACGCGGACGAGTCGAGGTCCGCGAGGTCGACGACCATCCGCATCGCCGGCGCGGCCGTCACGCCGAACGACCCGCTGCCGGCGTCCCACGCGGTCGCGTTCACGAGCGCCGCGCCGCCACCGACCTCGCGCGGCGTCGGGTTGACGAGCCGGCGCACCGGCGCGGGCAGCGCGGGCGAGCCGAGGACGTCGTGCTCGGGGGCCGCGGTGTGGACCTTGCCCCAGCGCCAGTCGGACGGGTCCTTGCCGAGGTCGGCCGTGAGCTCGCGGCGTGCGGCGACGAGCGCGCGGGTCAGGATCTCGTCGCGCCCCTCGACGACGCCCACGGTGCTGCGGTCGTCCCACCAGGACCCGTCGGGCGTCTCGAGCAGGCGGCGGACCACCTCGAGCCAGCGCGCGCCGCCCGTCGGCTCGTAGCCCTCGGGCAGGTCGTCCCAGAACGTGAGCTCGAGCAGGTTGGACCACACCGACGCGAAGTACGCGGCCGCCGCGGAGTCCGCGTCCGAGCGCATGTCCCACGTGCGCAGCAGGTCCTGGCCGTCGTCGTCGAACGAGTCGGGCACGTCGACCGCGAGGAGCGCCGGCAGCAGGACGCGCGCGTACGGGTTGTCGACGTCGGCCTGCAGCGAGCGGGTCGTCGCGACGTCGATCTGCTCACCGGAGCGGATCTGCTCCTCGAGGACCGAGCGGATGCGCTGCGCGCGGAAGCCGTAGTCCCAGTCGGACGTGAGGTAGGGCCCGGCGCCCGCGGGGGTGACCGCCTGGTTCGCGGCCACGACGAACCCCTCCGCGGGGTCCTGGACCGCGGGCATCTGCTCGGCGGGGACCCAGCCCTGCCAGTCGTACGCGCTGTCCCAGCCGGGCCGCGGCCACGAGCCGTCGGACGGCAGGACGGAGTCGACGACGTCCGCGCGCACCGGGATCCGGCCGGGCGCCTGGTAGCCGATGTGCCCGTCCGTCGTCGCGTACACGATGTTCTGCGACGGCACCTCGAACATCGCGGCCGCGGCGGCGACGTCGTCGGCGTCGGACGCCTGCGCGAGCGCGAACACCGCGTCCGCCGTGCGGCCCGGGGTCAGCGCGGCCCACCCGAGCGCGACCTCGTAGCGTCCGTACGGCGACCCCTCGGGCACCGGGACGTCGCCGAGCGCGTCGATGTCGAGGACGTCCGAGACGATCGGGCCGTGCTTCGTCGACCGCACCGTGATCTCGACGTCGTCGCCGCCGTTGACCTTGATGACCTCGCGCCGCGTGCTCAGCGGGACGCGCTCGCCGTCGAGCAGGGCCGTCCCGTCCGACACGCGCTCGAGGAAGAAGTCCGTGACGTCCGCGCCGAGGTTCGTCAGCCCCCACGCGAGCGCGCCGTTGTGCCCGATCACGACGCCCGGCAGGCCCGCGAACGAGAACCCGGACACGTCGTACGGGCACTCCACCGACCGCTCGCGGCAGTGCAGCCCGATCTGGGTCCAGATGCCCGGCGCGGAGATCCCGAGGTGCGGGTCGTTCGCGAGGACCGGGAGGCCCGAGACGGTGTGGGTGCCGGAGACGACCCACGAGTTGGAGCCGATGCCGTCGCCCTCGCCGAGCAGGTTCGGGACCGACGAGAGCGCCCGCTCGGCGGACGCGAGGGCTTCCTGCAGGTGCGACGACGACAGGTCGACCGTCGTGGCCTGCTGGGCGGCCGCGGTCGGCTGCACGCTCGACGCCTGCAGGATCGGCAGGTTCACTTCCTGCGGGTACGCCGGGAACAGCTCGTCGACGCGCGCGACGTCGCCGATCGTCTCGAACGCCATGCCGCGCGCGAGCTCGTCGGCGTAGTTGGCCTTGAGGTCCCACGCCATGGCCTTGAGCCACGCGAGCGAGTCGACCGGCGTCCACGGCTCGGGGTCCGCGAGGTCGAGGCGCACGTCGAGGATGCTGTACTCGACGGCGAGCGCCGACCGGTCGCGCTGGTCGAGGTACGCGTTCACCCCGTCGGCGTAGGCCTGCAGGTTCTCGCGGGTCTCGGGCTGGAGCAGCTCCCACTCCTGCTCGGCGACGCGGCGCCACCCGAGCGTGCGGATCACGGCGTCGGCCTCGAGCGCGTCCGGGTTCTCGCCGACGAGCTCCGAGAGCCGCCCCGCGGTCACGTGCCGGCGGTAGTCCATCTCGAAGAAGCGGTCCTGCGCGTGCACGTAGCCCTGCGCGCGGAACAGGTCGCCCGAGGTGTCGGCCTCGATGAACGGCACGCCGCGCTCGTCCCGGCTCACGGTCACGCCCGCGCCGAGGCCCGGGACCTCGACGCGCCCGGCGACCTGCGGCAGCGGCTCGCGCACGACGAGGACGGTCCCGACGGCGGTCGCCGCGAGAGCGAGCACGAGGATCGCCGCCGCGGCGGCGAGGGACAGTCGAACGGCACGACGACGAGGCACGCAGCGAGACTAGTGCGTGACGCGGGGCGGCACCGGGTGCACCTCGTGCCTCGCACGGGGGCGGGCGGCCGGGCGCGTCGCGGGCTTGCGTCCCCCGGTAGACTTGGCACTCGAAGTTGGAGAGTGCCAGGAAGTCGGACGACCAGGCCGACGTCGCGCGCTCCTCGTGAGCGCCCGGCGTCCCCGGCCGGCGTCCCGCCCGAACCAGGAGACACCAGTGCCCACCTACTCGTACGCGTGCACCGCCTGCGGGCACGCCTTCGACATCCAGCAGTCGTTCAGCGACGAGTCCCTGACGGTGTGCCCCGAGTGCGAAGGACGCCTGCGCAAGGTGTTCTCGGCCGTGGGCGTCGTGTTCAAGGGCTCGGGGTTCTACCGCAACGACTCGCGGACGTCGGGCAAGAGCACGTCGTCGTCGGGCTCGTCGTCCTCCTCGGGCTCGTCCTCGTCGTCGTCGAACGGCGGGTCCCCCTCGGGCTCGTCGGGCTCGTCGGAGGGGTCCTCGTCCACGCCGGCGCCCGCGAAGCCCGCGGCGTCGAGCGGGTCGCCCTCGGGGTCCTCCGCGCCGGCTGCCGCCGCGAGCTGACCCACGGGCACGGGGTGCGGTGCGTCGCGTCGCGCACCCCCAGCCCGGCGCGCAGGACCGCGACGCGGTCGCCCGACCGGTGCGCGCCGACCGTCGGGGCACGTCGACCTAGCGTCGCGGCGTGCCCTCTCTCCGCGCCGCGGCGCCGCCCCGTGACCGTCCCCCGCACCGTGGCGCGCGCCCGGTGCTGCGACCGGCACCCCGGCCGCTCGTGCGCGTCCGGCTGTGGCTGTGGCGTGCGCGCGTCCCCGTCGCCGCGCTGCTCGTGGGGTGTGCGTGCGCGGCCGTCGTGAGCGCCGTGCGGCCGATCCCGCCCCCGACGTCGCCCGTGCTGGTGCTGGACCGCGCCCTCGCCGCCGGTGAGCGCCTGACGCCCGACGACGTCCGCACCGTGCGACTGCCGGTCGACCTGGTCCCCGAGGGGAGCCTGCGCGCGGCCGAGGAGCTCCCCGAGGAGACGCTCGCCGTGCCCGCGACGCCGGGCCTGCCGGTCGTGCCGAGCCTGTTCACCCAGGCCTCGGTGCACGGACCGCCCGGGACCGTCGTCGCCCCGGTCCGGTTCGCCGACCCCGGCGTCGCCGCGATGCTCACCCCGGGCGTCGTCGTGGACGTGCTGGCGGGCGGTGACGACCTCGGCGGGACGCTCGGCGCGGGGCGGGTCGTTGCGCGGGGTGCCCTGGTGCTCGCCGGCCTCGGCGACGCGGACGCCGGCGGCTCGGGGGTCGCGGACTCGCTCGGCGGCGGGCTGCTCGGAGGCGGCGGCGGAGGTGCCGAACCGTCCCCGCTCGTGCTGCTCGCGGTGACGCCCGAGGAGTCCGTGGCCCTGACCGGTTCGTCCGGACTCAGCGCGGTCTTCGTGGAATGATCGGCGGCGCGTGCGACCGGCCGTGCGCGCTACCCAGGAAGAGGAGCCCCCGTGACGAGCCTGTTCAACGGCTTCAAGGACTTCATCTCACGCGGCAACGCGATCGACCTCGCGGTCGGCGTCATCATCGGTGCGGCGTTCGGCGGGGTGGTCAACGCCCTCCAGAACGGCATCATCAGCCCGCTCATCGGCATCATCTTCGGCAAGCCGAGCCTCGCGGAGCTCTGGCGGATCACCACGCCCCGCGGCACGATCGACATCGGCCTCGTGCTGGACGCGATCCTGCAGTTCCTCATCACCGCGGCCGCGATCTACTTCTTCATCGTCGTCCCGCTGAACAAGCTCGCCGAGCGCCGCAAGAAGGGCCTCGAGGCCGAGCCGACCGCCCCGGCGGAGGACATCCTCCTGCTCCAGCAGATCCGCGACCTGCTCGCCGGACAGCAGTCCGCATCGCTGCGCAACGACACCGGCCCGTCGCTCCCCCCGACGACGCCGCGCAGCTGACCACCCGTTCGCGCACCACGACGGCCGCGGCCGACCTCCGGGTCGCCGCGGCCGTCGTGCGTCCGGGGCGAGGTGACGGTGAGGCGGCTACCAGTGGGGCGGGACGTCGCGGAGCAGGCGGTCGTCGTTGCCGTCGTCGGCGCGCTCGCCCCAGCCGGCGTCCGAGTCGTCGGCGCTGCGCGTCGGGATGAGCGGCGCGTCCCGGACCGGGCGGACGGGCGCGCGCGGCGCGTCGCCGACCGGGCGCGCGGGCGAGGGCGGGGCGTCGTCGCGCGGGACGTCACGGGGCTGCTCGGCGTTCACCACCCCATCGTCCCACCGCGGCACCGGACCGCCGGCCCGCCGCCGCCGGCTCAGGACGTCGCGCGCCGCACCGCCCCGGCGATGACCGCGTCGACCCGCGAGCTGCGGCGCGTGATGCCGAGCGCCTCGCGCACGGCGGCCGCGAGCTCCTCGCGACCGCGCTCGACGCCGTCCGACACGAGCCAGGTGACGACCTCGTCGAGCTGGTCGTCGCTGTAGGCGTTGATCGGCAGGCCCGGCCGGATCGCCGGACGCGGTCGTGCGGGCACGGCGAGCGTCGGCTGCTCGACGCGGGGCGTCGCGCCCGTCGCGGGTCGGTCGGCGGCCGCCCTGCGGCCGGTGGTCGACGTCGGCGCGATGTCCGGGCGGTCGGTCCCGTCGCCGACCGCCGGCGCACCGACGGCCGGGCCGGAACCGGGCGCGGGCACCTGCGGCACGCTGCCTGTCCCGGGCGGTGCGACGCGACGGAGGCTGCCGGTGCTGACCCGCTCGACGTGCCGGGTGCCCGCCGGCGCCTCACCGACGCGCGGGATCATGCCGGTCGAGCGGCGCTCCACCTGCGGCAGCGCACCGGTCCCGGGCGCCTGCGCGCGCGGGACCGCGCCGGTCGCCGCCGGCTCGCG
>NZ_BJLR01000036.1 GCF_006538745.1 Cellulomonas cellasea
CCGGCTCGCGCCCCGAGCCGGTCGTCGGCTCGGGGCTCGAGACGTCCGCCGCGTCGGTGCCGTGGCGGCGGGCGGCCGGGATCGTGGGCCACGCACCCGTGCGCACGGGCACCGGGCCGGTGCGCGGGGCACCGGACTGTGCACCGACGGCCGCCGGGGTCCCCGTCGTCGCGGCCGAAGTCCTCGGCTCGGCCGGGGCCGGCGGGGTCGCCGGAGCCGGGGGCGTGATGGCGTGCCACGGGCTCGTCCGCACGGTGAGCGTCCCGCGCGGCGGCGTGATCGGGCTCTGCGGGGCGGCGGGCGGGGGCGTGCGGCGGCGCGCGCGCGTCACGGGCTCGGCCCACGCGGGCTCGCCGGACGCGGAGCCGCCCGACCGGCCGTCGGCGTGGGCGTCGGCGGCGGACGCAGCGGCGACGGCTTCCGCAGCGGAGGCACCGGTGACAGCTTCCGCACCGGACGCACCAGTGATGGCCTCCGCACCGGACGCACCAGTGACGGCTTCCGCACCGGACGCACCAGTGACGGCTTCCGCACCGGCGGCACCGGCGGCAGCTGCCTGGCCGGTCGCACCGGGCGCACCCGTACCGGCTCCCGGACCGGCCGTAACGGTCCCGGCTCCGCGACCAGCGGCGTCCGGCACCGCGCCCGTCGTCGTTCCCGCCTCGACCCCGACGGGAACGCCGTGCGCCGGCGTCACCACGTCCGCGTCGTCCTCGGGCTCGTCGACGCGCACCGGGGCCCGGGTTCCGCCCGCGGGCCGCACCGCCGCGGGGGCGGCGGCCTCGACGGCGCGCCGGACCCGGTCGACCTCGGCCTGCGGGTCGAGGAACGCCGCGGCGGACCACACCTGCACGACGCTCCAGCCGAGGCGCTCGAGGCGCTCGCCCACCTGCCGGTCGCGCACGCGGATGCTCGGCTCGGCGACGTAGGCCTCGTCGTCGGTCAGGACCGCGACGAGCAGGCGCCCGGGCAGGTCCGGGTGGCCGACCGCGAGCGGGATGTGGGTGCCGCCCGGGAGGCCGTGGTCGAGCTCGACGGTCAGGCCGTGGCGCCACAGCCGCTCGGCGAGGTCGACGACGAGGCGGTCGGGCTCGCGCCCGGTGGCCTCGTCCGCGTGCTGCGGGAGCGTCAGGGTGTCGGGGTCCGCGGCCGATCGGCTCGCGGGGGCAGCCCCCGCACCGCCGGCGGTCGACGCGACCGGACCGGTGGAGGCGTCGGGCGGGGTCGAGCCGCCGGAGGACGAGGACGGCTCGGCCGGCGCTGCCGACGCGGAGATCGACACGAACGGCGGCGCCGCCGCAGCGACCGCAGCCACGGACGGCGCGGTCGTCGACGGCGTGAACGACACCTCGCCCGAGTCGGCGCTGCGCCGCTCGGCGAACGCCAGCAGGTCGGCGAGGAGCCGCGGCCCGGGGCCGCGGAGGCGCTCGGGGTCGAGGTCGCCGGCGCGGAAGCACGACACCATGTCGAGCCGGTGCCGGGTCGCCCCGAGCGCGGCGAGCAGGAGCGCGTCGCCGCCCGGCCCGCCGATGGGACCGAAGCGGTGCAGCACCCGCCCGTGCGGGGTCCGGCCGAAGCCGACGGACAGCACGACCGCGTCGCGGCTCAGCCCGGCGACGCCCGCGAGGTCGGCGACGACGAACGGCTCGGTGACGCCCGCGTCGAAGAACGCCGCGAGCCCAGGGTTGTCGCGCACCTCCGTCAGGACCGCCTCGCGGACGTGCTCGGCGTGCACGGACGACGGCGTGATGACGGCGAGCGACTCGTCGGGACGCGTGAGCGCGTGCGTGAGGACGAGCTCGACGACGTGCTCGACCTCGGCGCGCGTGCTGTCGACCGCGCCGCTCGTGGCGTCGGGCATCCCGGTGCCGTCGACGACGTCGAGGCGCACGAGCGGGGCGTTCTGCGGCAGCGGCGTCGGGCTCAGGACGTCGCCGTACCCGTGCGCGGCGAGGAAGGCAGTCAGGTGCGGGTCGCGGCGCGAGGCGTCGGCCCGCAGCGCGACGCCGGGCAGCACCTCCGCGAGCTCGCGGACCGCGCTGCCGGACGCGCAGCGGGCGTCGCCGAGCACGACGACCTGGCGCCCGCGCGCGATCGCGGCGAGGGCGACCTCGAGCGGCAGGTGCGCGGCGGCGTCGAGCACGACGAGGTCGACGGTGCGCGTCGCGGGCAGGACCTGCGGCACGAGCATCGGCGACGCGGCGAGCACCGGGCGCAGCCGGCGCACGAGGTCCGGGTACCGGGCGACGGTCTCGCGGAGGTTCGTGATGCGGTCCTCGACGAGCTCGGTGAACAGCGCCTGCGTCTGCCCCGGGTTGGCCCGCAGCGCGGACGCGACGTGCCCGACGACGGCCCGGCGCACCGGCCCGGACAGGCTCGCGACGTGCGCGCGGTCGAGCGCCGCGTACTGCGCCGAGAGCCGGCCGAGGGCGGCGCCGTCGTAGTCGGCGAGCGCGGGGTCGTCGCCGATGATCTGCTCGAAGACCGTGCTCCACCAGGCGAGCTCGAGCTCGGGGCCCGTGAGCTCGGCCTCGATGCGGCGGGCGGCGAAGTCGTCGAGCAGCGAACCGAGGCCCGCGGCGGTCAGGGACCGGACGAGGCGGGTGCGCTCGGGCAGCGCGTCGAGCGCCCGCGCGTCGCCCCACAGCCGCCGCAGGCGCTCGACGAGCGCGGGCAGCGTGAGGGCGGCGAGCCCTCCCCCGCCGGGGGTGCTCGCGAGCACCGCGTCGAGGGCGTCGAGGTCGGCCCGCACCGCGCGGTACTCCTCCTCGATCGTCGCGAGGCCCTCGGGCAGGCGCGGCCAGCCGCCCGCGGGGCAGTGCGCCTGCCAGATCTGCCGCTGCTCCTGCACGCCAATGAGCGCGGTGTGCAGGTCGGCGACCGGGCGTCCGGGGCGCACCATGTCCTTGGCCTGCTTGCGCAGCCGCCGGCGGAGCCAGAAGCCCATGGGCATCCCGTGCTCCTCGCGCCACTCCTTCGTCGCCGTCGCGGCGACGAGGTCGGCGGCGGTGCGCTCGAAGATGAGCGGCTGGAACACGTCGAGGGCGCCGCGGATGCCGCCGAGCATCACGAGCTGCTCGCCCCACGCGTCGACCGTCGTCGCCTCGGTGAGGCCCGTCGCCGCGGCGACCTCCTTGACGCGCGAGGCGAGGATCGGCAGCGCGTGGTCGAGCAGGCGCCCGATGCGGTCGAGCGTCTCGCGCGCGGCGTGGTCGGTCGTCAGGTCGGCGCCGAACCACGGGGTGTCCGTCGGGCGGAGAGTCGAGGCACCGAGGACCACCGCGCGGGCCAGGTCGGTCGCCAGCACGGCGCGGGTCTCGGCGTCGAGCACCCGGGCGACGTCGGGCGCGAGGCGGACCGTCGTGCGCGGGGCCGGACGGGTCGAGGTGAGGCTCGCGAGCGCCTGCAGCGCGTCGTACGCGGACGCGTCCCACGGGGTGCGCCCGGCGTGCAGCGCGTCGACGTACGCGCGCAGGCGCTCGCGGTGCGCGACGAGGTCCCGGCGCAGCAGCGTCGTGCGCGCGGCGTCGACGGTGGTGCTCGCGAGGGTCATCGCGTCGAGCAGGCGGCGCGCGGCGGCGGTGCGCCAGCCGGCCTCGGGCGCGACGTCGAGGAGCAGGTCGTCGAGCCCGAGCTCCGCGAGCCGGGCCGCGAGGGCTCCCGCGGCGCGCCGGTGCCCGGGGACGTAGAGGACCGTCTTGCCCGACGCGGCCGCGTCCGCGACGACCGCCGCGAGCGTCCCGGTCACGTCCGAGCCGGTCGGGGCGTCGACGAACAGGTGCTCGCCCGTCGCGAGCAGGTCGAGGACGTGCTGCTGCGCGGCGTCGAGGTCACCCACGCCGCGCTCGACGTCGGGGTCGCGGTCGCCGCGCCGCATCTCGGGCAGCGGGCGCCGGACGCGCTCGCGCGCCTCGTCGACCCCGGCGAGCGCCGCGACGACCTCGTGGCGGTCGAGGGTCCCGGAGAGCTGGTCGAGGTCGTCGACGAGCACCTGCCCGGGGTGCACGAACGTCCCGACGACGAGGCTCTCGGTGAGCCGGAAGCCCTCGAGCACCGCGCCGCCGAGCGACGCGAGCCGGGCGAGGGCCGGACGCGGGTCGAAGCCCGTGCCGGTGAACGTGCCGCGCGCGACGGCGCCGGGGTCGAGCAGCGCACCGCGGCTGCGCAGCGCGCGCGCGACGACCGGGTTGACCTCGAGGGTCTGCTCGAGCACGAGCTCGTAGTCGCTCTCGCCGCTCCCCCGCGCCCGCAGCGACACGGGACGCAGCAGCACGGGTGCGCGCACGGTGCGCGGCTCGCTCGCGGACGTGGGCCCGGACCCCGCGAGGGTGCCGGCGAGCGGGGCCTCGCCGTCGAGCGCGTCGGCACCGTGCCGGCGTGTGACCGCGGCCAGGGCGGCCACGTCGTCCTCGGCGACGTCGGGCGTCGTGCGCTCGGTCCACGTCGCGACCCCGATCGCGAGGTACGTCGGCGCGATGCCGTAGCGCTGGGCGTACTGCTCGGCGCGTGCACCGACGGCGCGGGCGCGGCGCTTGGCGGTCGCGAGCGAGCCGCCCTCGCGCACGAGGTTCGACAGGCGCGTCTCCCGGCCCGCGAAGAGCTGCGCGATGCCCGACGGGTGCGCCGCCGAGAGGTCCAGCGCGGCGTCCCCGAGGAGGTCGACGTCGGCGAGCGTCGAGCCGCCCGCGGTCTCGACGAGGCGCGCGCGCCAGCCCGCGAGCGCACTGGCGACGAGCTCCTCCGCGGACGGCGGCTCGACCAGCACCGGTCCCGCGGTCGCGGCGGGGTCCGGCGTCGGGTGCTCGCCGTCGACCGGGGCACCACCGGCGGCCGAGGGGGTCGTGGAGGGCGCGCTCGGGTCGGGTCGCGAGCCCGAGCCTGCACCGGGGCCGAGGTTGCGCGCAGGGACGATCACCCTCGGAACGCTAACCGCCACCCTCCGGCGTCGCCGCATGGCACGCCGGGAGGCGCGTGATCCCGCGGAAGTCATCCGCTCGGGCGACGCGGTCGGCGCCGGGTCGACGGGGCCTTGGGCTCCGTCACCGGGTGCGGACTCCGGCAGTCCGCCGTCGCGAGGGCCCGCGTGGGTGGTGCCCGCCGCAACGACGATCGGGCGGGCCCTCGGAAGGACCCGCCCGATCGTGACGTGTGAACAGTGCGCACCGCGCAGGGGGCAGGCGATGCGCACTGTCAGGCTCAAGTGTGCGGCTTCGCCGGGTGTTGGTCAACTGTCCAGCCTGGGCCGCACGGGTGATTGTGGACGCCGCCGTGCGGACCGGCCGGACGGGCGCGTGCGGGGTCCGCGGCCGCCCGGGATCATCCGCCCACGACGACCGTCGGGCAGCCCGGGCCGGGGGCGATCGGGGTGCCGTGCAGCGACTGGTCGCCGAGCCGCGCCGCGGGGAACCCGCCGATGAGCACGGTCGTGCTGCCCATCGCGATCCCGTTGGGTGCCGGGGACACGCACACGATCCCGCCGGGGACGGCGTTCGCGACCGCCGCCGGCATCGAGCCGATCAGGACGGTCGCGACGGCGGCCGCCGGGGTGATCGGCCCGCCGACGTGCGGCTTCGGGCCGTCCATGAGCGGGCAGAGCGCGCTGTCGCCCGCGCGCAGGGCCGGTCCGGTGGGCATCGGGCGTCAGGGCACCGGGGCCGGCGGGGTCAGGAGCTGCCCGCCGAAGTAGATCGCGGCGGCGCACTCGTCGGGCGGCGGGGTCTGCCCGGGCGGCTTGCCGACCTCGTTGCACTCGAGCGTCATGACGAGCTCGTCGCCCGCGGCCCCGACGATCGGGGAGATGAAGTGGTAGTCGAGATCGCGGAAGTTCTCGAGCGCCGAGTCGAGGACCACCTGGTCGCCCATCTCGAGGCGCACGCGCCCGAAGTCGCCCTGCGGGTTGCTCAGCACGAGGTCGGTCAGCTCGATCGTCTGCCCCTCGGGGACCACGAAGGTGTCGTCGAGCGTCGAGCCGGCGCCCGTGTCGACCTCGAGCCGGCCCGACGTCGGGATCTCCGTGGGCGGCAGGACCGTGCCGCCGACGATCTCGTCCGCCTTGACCGCGGCGTCGCCCGCGACCTGCGCGGACTGCTCCGCTCCCCCGGCGGCGGCCCCGGCCTCCTCGGCGGCCTGCTCGGCGGCCTCGGCCTGCTCCTGCACGACGTCGACCTCGTCCTGCACGGCCTCCTGCGCCGCGGACTGCACCGCGCCGCGCAGCACGAGGAACCACAGCGCGACGAGCGCCGCCGCCAGGGCCAGCAGCGCGAGCAGCAGCTTCGGCAGCCACGACGGGATGAGCGGCTCCTGGACGAACGTGCCGTCGAGCGTCACGGGCGTCCCGTCGCGCGGCTCGACCGTCGCCGTGTACGGGAGGGTCCGCGGCTGGCCGCGCCACATCGACCGGACGGGCTCGACGCGCAGCTGCGTGAACGTCGCGTTGCCCGCCCCGACCGTCGAGACCGCGGGCCTGACCCCGAACTGCAGGGCGTCGGCGTGGTCGGACCCGCGCAGCCCCACGGTCACCGGCTGGTTGCCGCGGTTGTCGACCGCGACCCGCACCTTGGCCCCGCGCCGGCCGTGCGACGTCCGCGGCACGAGCTCGGCGGTCGTCTCCATGAACGGCAGCACCTCGACGGACCCCTCGGGGACGACCGTCTCCTCGGGGTGCTCGGTCGGGACGACGCGCACCCCGAACCGGAGCTCACCGGCGGGCACGGCCGCCGAGCGCGGCGGGAAGAACATCACCGTGGCGGTCGTCGAGGCACCCGGGTAGAGGGAGACGTCCTCGGGCTCGATCGAGGCCCAGCCCTTCGCGGGGCCGACCACCTCGAGGTGGTAGCCCTCGACGAGCTCGCCGTTGTTGTAGATCTGCAGCGGGACGGCCGCAGCCCCGCCCGGGTCGAGCATGACCGGGGTCGGGTCGAGCGTCGCAGTCGTGGTCATGGACCGACGCTAGGGCGGCGCCCGCCGCGTCCCCTGGCGCGGCCGGGCCGGACTTCGGGGCAGCCGGGGGTGCCCGTTGTGCCCGTGTTGACTGCACGAAGATCGTCGACCGGCAGACTCCCGGGCAGGCGGTCCCCGAGGGGGTGGACCGGCACGTGCAGGGCACGGGGAGGAGTGGACATGGAGCGCATCGGGGTGCACGTCCTGGCGAGGGACCCGATCTCCGAGGCCGGTGTCGCGAGCCAGCTGCGGCCGCGCCCGGAGGTGCGGGTCGTGGGCAGGTCGGAGCTGCACGAGGCGAAGGTCGCCGTGATCGTGGTCGACCAGGTGGACGACGAGACCACCACGATCCTGCGGGTCAGCCAGCGCGCGGGCGTCGCCCGGACCGTGCTCGTCGCGGGGCGCCTCGACGACGAGGACCTCGTCACCGCGGTCGAGGCCGGCGTGCTCGGGCTCGTGCGGCGCAGCGAGGCGACGCCCGAGCGGCTCGTCAAGGTCATCCTCGCGGCCGCCGCGGGCGAGGGCAGCGTCCCGCCGGACCTGCTCGGGCGGCTGCTCGACCAGGTCGGCCGGCTGCAGCGGCACGTGCTCGGCCCGCGGGGGCTCACGTTCACCGGGCTCGCGACGCGCGAGGTCGAGGTGCTCCGGCTCGTGGCCGACGGGCTCGACACGAGCGAGATCGCCCGGCAGCTGTCCTACTCGGAGCGGACCGTGAAGAACGTGCTGCACGACGTCACGACCCGGCTCCAGCTGCGCAACCGCTCGCACGCCGTCGCCTACGCGGTGCGCGAGGGCCTGATCTAGCGGGGCTGCCCCGCGCGGGCGAGGGTGCCCGCGCGGGGGCCGGCGGCGGTCGGCCCGGGGCCGGCGCGCGAGCGGGGCAGCCGCTGCCCGGGCGGTCGGACGCGCTGCCCGATCGGCTGCCCCGCGCCAGGTGCGGTACGGCGCGGGCGGTCGGCACCGTGGAGCGGTCGGCGGCGCACACGCGCCGGCAGCGGCCCGAGCGCACGAGGGGGTGGACGGGTGATCGCCCAGGTCGACGCGGCCCTGCGCAGCATCGTGCGGACCGACGCGGTCGCCGGGACCGACCTCGAGGTCGTGTTCGACGCGCCGACCAAGGACTGGGCGTCGCGCCGCAACACCCCGACGGTCAACCTCTACCTGTACGACCTGCGCGAGGACGTCAAGCGCCGCGAGCGCGGCTGGACCGAGCGGCGTGGGGGCGACGGCACGGTCGTCTCGCGCAGCCCGGCGCCGCGGTTCTTCAAGCTCTCGTACCTCGTCACGGCGTGGACGCAGCGCCCCGAGGACGAGCACATGCTGCTCGACTCGCTGCTCGCGTGCTTCCTGCGGTACGAGGCGCTGCCGCGCGGCCTCGTCGTGGGCCACCTCGCCGAGACCGGGCTCGAGGTCCCCGTGACCGTCGGGCTGCCGCCGCCCGAGGACCGGGCATTCGCCGACGTGTGGTCCGCGCTGGGCGGCGAGCTCAAGCCGTCGCTCGACGTCGTCGTGAGCGCGCCCGTCGACACCGGCATCGTCTACCCCGCCGGCCCGCCGGTGTCCGACGGCCCGTACGTCGGGCTGCAGGACCTCGTCGGCGGCTCGGGCGGCGGCCCGCGGCGGCGGCACACGGCGCCGCCCCGCGCCGAGGCGCCCGCGCCGCCCGCGGTGCCCGCGGTGCGGGCCACTCCCGCCGGGGCGCGCTCCGGCGCGCGGGCACGCAAGCGCGGCGCGCAGCCGTGAGCGGGGACGCGGGCGTGGACGTGGGCGGGCTCGGGCAGACCGACGGGCACGCGGCTGCCGGGCAGCACGGGCAGCACGGGGACGCGAGCCTCGCGCACCTGCTCGGGCGCGCCGCGACGGTCGAGGAGCGGGTCCGGGACCTCGTCGCGCGGCGCCGGGCCGTCGACCCGCAGCCCGACGACCCGTTCCGCGGCCTCTACCTGAGCGACGACGCCGTCGACCGCCTGCTCGCGGGCCCGCGACCCGGGCCGGCGCCGGGACTCGCGGCGGACGCACGGACCGCCGCGGTCGAGCGCGCCGCCGACGAGGCCGAGCGCGCGGGCGACCGGCTCCGGCTGCGCGGGCTCGTGCGCCGCTTCGGGCTGAGCCCGCTCGACGTCGACCTCCTGCTCGTCGCGCTCGTGTGCGACCTCGACGCGCGGTTCGAGCAGCTGTTCGGGTACCTCAACGACGACGTCACACGCCGCCGGCCGGCGACCGCGGTCGCGCTCGAGCTGTGCGGCGCCGACCTCGCGTCCGCGCACGCGCGCGCCCGGCTCACGCACGGCCCGCTCGTGACCGGGGGCCTGCTCGCGGTCGAGGACCCCGACCGGCCGTTCCCGGGCCGGGCGCTGCGGGTCCCGGACCGCGTGGTCGAGCACCTGCTCGGCCACGACGCACCCGACGCGGCGCTCGCGCCGGTGCTCGTGGCCCCGCCGGACGTCCGGTGGGGCGAGGCCGGTCCGCTCGCCCGCGCGCTCGACCGCGGCGTGACGCTGACCTACCTGCGCGAGGGCTCGACGGGCTCGGCGCGCGTGCTCGCCGTGCAGGCGCTGCGGGCGCTCGGCCGGGACGCCGTCGTCGTCGACCTGCACGCGCTCGCTGCGGAGCCCGACGCGCACGTGCTCGCCCGGTCCGCCGCGCGCGAGGCCCGGCTGCGCGGCGCGGGGCTCGTCGCCGGGCCGGTCGAGGCGGTGGCCACCCGGCCGCGCCTGCTCGCGGCGCTGGTGTGCGACCCCGAGCCGCTGCTGCTCGTCGGCCGCGGCGCGTGGGACCCGGGGTGGACGACACGCCCGCCGCTGCTGCTCACCGTGCCCGCGAGCACGACCGACGAGCGCTCGACGATGTGGCTGCGCGCGCTCGGCGCGGGCTCACAGCCCACCGAGGGCGGCGAGGGCACGGACGACATCGGGGGCTCCGGCGGCAGCGGCGGCGGCGCGGGCCCCAGCCGCGGTGCGCGCACCGCGCGCCACGAGGCCGCCGCCGGGATCGACGACGCGACCGTCGAGGCCGCGACGCTGCAGTTCCGCCTGCGCCCCGAGCAGGTGGCCCGCGCGGCCGCGTCCGCCCTCGCGCAGGCCCGCGTGGAGCCCGACGGGCAGGTCACCGCCGAGCACCTGCGGGCCGGGGCGCGCGCCGAGAACGGGTCGGCGCTCGACGGACTGGCCCGGCGCATCGAGCCCGCGGTCGGCTGGGCGGACCTCGTGCTGCCGCGCGCGCCGCTGATCGCGCTCCGCGAGGTCGCCCTGCGCGCACGGCACCGCGAGCGGGTGCTCGGCGACTGGTCGATGCGGCCGGGCGGCGGGCGCGGGCACGGCGTCGCGGCGCTGTTCGCGGGCGACTCCGGGACCGGCAAGACGATGTCGGCGGAGGTCGTCGCGCACGAGCTCGGGCTCGACCTGTACGTCGTGGACCTCGCGACGGTCGTCGACAAGTACATCGGGGAGACCGAGAAGAACCTCGAGCGCATCTTCGGCGCCGCCGCCGGGGTCAACGGGGTCCTGCTGTTCGACGAGGCCGACGCGATCTTCGGCCGGCGCTCCGAGGTCCGGGACTCCCACGACCGGTACGCGAACATCGAGAGCGCCTACCTGCTGCAGCGCATGGAGTCGTTCGACGGGCTCGCGATCCTCGCGACGAACCTCCGCGCGAACATCGACGAGGCGTTCACGCGGCGGCTCGACGTGCTCGTCGACTTCCCGCTGCCCGACGCCGAGCACCGCCGCGCGCTGTGGGACCGCTGCCTGGGCGCGCTCGTCCCGCGCGACCCGGACGTCGACCTCGACTTCGTGGCCGGCGCGTTCGAGCTCGCGGGCGGCGCGATCCGCTCGTCGGCCGTCACCGCGGCCTACCTCGCGGCGGACGACGGCGGCACGGTGCGCATGACGCACGTGATCAGCGCCGTCGAGCATGAATACCGCAAGCTCGGCCGGCTGTGCCTGCCCGGGGAGTTCGGGCGGTACTGGTCGATGCTCCAGCCGACCGGGGCCTGACCCCGCGCGTGCTCGATCGGGCAGGCGCCCTGCCCCGGACGACGACCGCCCGACCCTGTGCCCTCGGGGACGCCGGCGTCAGCCTCGGAGCAGACGCCGCACCGGGGTCCGGCCCGGCGGCGAGCCCGGCGAGGGAGCGACCATGCGCGAGCACGAGCACGAGCACCTGGACGACGACGCGCAGCGCCCGCGCACCGAGCGCACCGAGGAGCGGCCCGACGGCGTGCTGTGGCGCGCGGCGGCGGCGGGACGCGCGGACGTCGTCGGCCCGCAGGGGCTCGCCCGGCTGCAGCGCACGGTCGGCAACCAGGGGACGCGCGGGCTCGCGCAGGAGGAGCGCTCGCCGGTGCTCGACGTCGTCGGCTCCGGCGGGAGCCCGCTCGACGCGCACGTGCGCACCGACATGGAGAGCCGCCTCGGCCACGACTTCGGGGACGTGCGGGTGCACACGGACGACGCGGCCCACCGATCCGCGGCGTCGGTCCAGGCGCACGCGTACACGGTGGGCTCCGACGTCGTCTTCCAGCGCGGGCAGTACGACCCCGGCTCGACGGCGGGGCGCACGATGCTCGCGCACGAGCTCACGCACGTCGTGCAGCAGCGCAACGGGCCCGTCGACGGCACCGCGACCGGCGACGGCGTGCGGGTGAGCGACCCGTCCGACCGGTTCGAGCGCGAGGCGGCGGCGAACGCCGAGCGCGCGATGTCGGCGCCGCCGGTGCAGGCCGTCCGGTCCGGCGGCGGCGCGGGCGCAGACGGCGGTGCGGCGGCGGCCGTGCAGCGCGACGCGGAGGAGGAGAACCCGGAGGAGGCGCCCGTGCAGGGGGCGTTCGAGCAGGGCACGTCCGAGCACGGCACCTCGGTGCAGCGCGAGGAGTCCGAGGAGGACGAGGCACCCGCCGGCTGACGGTCCGCGCGAGGGGGCGCCGGGAACGGCCACGGCGGCACCGGAACCTGCGCCACACTCACGGCATGCCCACCCGGACCTTGACACTCGTCGTGAGCGCGGTCGTCGGCTGCGCCGGGGTGGCCGTCCTCGCGGTGGCCTGGGCGACCGGCGGCATCGCGTGGCTCCTCGCGGACGTCCCCGGGGCGGCGAACGACGTGGTGCCCGGGCTCGTGCTGGGCCTGGCCGGTGCCGGGTTCCTCGCGGTCGCGCTGCTGGGCGCTGCGCTCGTCGTCGCGCTCGCGGACACCGCGGCGTCGTCGACCATCCCGCACGGCGCGGCCCTCGTCGCCGTCGGCCTGAGCGTCGCGTCCCTCGGGGCGGCTGTCGTCGGCTCGAGTCGGTGGGCCGCGCGGTCCGCGTCGGACGTGCTGGCGCCGGTCGTGCCGGACCTCGACGCACCGGCCGGGGGCGGTCGGGCGGGCGTGCTCGTCGGGCTCGCGCTCGCCGTCGCCGCGTACGCGGTCCTGACCACCGCCGGCCGTCGCGCGCGCTGACCCGCCCGCGCGCCGTCAGGCGTCCGGCGACTCCTCGGTGACGAGGTCCGCCGCCCACGGGTCCGGGCCGAACACCTCGTACTGGATGTCGCGCGCGGGCACCCCGTGGGTCAGCAGCGCCGAGCGGACCGACTTCATGAACGGCAGCGGCCCGCACAGGTAGTACCCGGCGCCGTCGGGCAGGTCGACGTCGTCCACGTCGAGGAGGCCCTCGAACACGCCGTCGGCCCCGAGCGTCGACTCCGCGCCGCGCTCGTACCAGGTGTGCAGCGTCCCGCCGGGAAGCCGCCGGACGTCCGCGAGCACCCGCTCGCGCAGCGCGAACGTGCGCTCCTCGACGTCGGCGTGCAGCACGTGCACCTCGAGCTGCGAGCCGGCCGCGACGAGGTGCGAGAGCATCCCGGCCATCGGCGTGACCCCGATGCCCGCGCTCACGAAGACGAGCGGGCGGCCGGAGTCGTCGAGCACGACGTCGCCGAACGGCACCGACATCGTCAGGACGTCGCCGACCTGCACGGTCTCGCACAGCAGCGTCGAGACCTCGCCGTCGGGCCGCTCTCCCCCGCCGCGCACCCGCCGCACCGAGAACTGCCGGGTCTCGCCGTCGTCGGCCCGCGTGAGGCTGTACTGCCGGGGCTGGTGCACGCCGTCGGGCATCGGGACCTTGACCGTGACGTACTGGCCGGGCAGCGACGTGCGGACCGAGCGGTGGTCGGTGCGCCGGACCACGAACGTCACGACGTCCTCGGTCTCCTGCCGGCGCGACTGCACGCGCCACTCGCGCCACACCCGCTCGGGGCTGACGCCGCGCGCGCTGTACAGCCCGCGCTCCTGGTTCACGAGCGCGTACGCCATGAGCCAGTAGACCTCGTCCCACGCCGCCGCGACCTCTGCGGTCACGGCGTCGCCGAGCACGTCGACGATGGCCCAGAACAGGTGCTCGTGGACGATCGCGTACTGGTCCGGGTGGATGCCGAGCGACGCGTGCTTGTGCGCGACCCGCTGCAGGAGGTGCTCGGGGAGCTGCAGAGCATGAGGGCCTCCTCGCCCGCGGGCACCCCCTGCGCCCGCTCCGACCAGGCTAGACCCGGTGCTCGATCGGGCAGCGACGTCTTCCCTCCACGACGGCCCGACGCACGTGCCGCTGTCCGGGCGGCGCGGTGACGCTGGTCTCGGCGTCGCAGTGGCGCTCACCGGGCTCTGGAGGGACCAGCATGCCGACCTACCTTTCCCCAGGTGTCTACGTCCAGGAGGTCGAGGCGGGATCCCGCCCGATCGAGGGAGTGGGCACCGCCGTCGCCGCGTTCGTCGGCCTCGCCGCGCAGGGCCCGCTCAACGAGCCGACGCTCGTGTCGAACTGGACCCAGTTCACCGAGAAGTTCGGCGACTTCCTGCCCGGGTCCTACCTCGCGCACTCGGTGTACGGGTACTTCCTCAACGGCGGCGGCAACTGCTACGTGGTCCGGATCGGCGGCGGGGCGTCGTCGAACGGGCACGCCGGGAACGGCTCGGCCGCGGTCGGCGCCGGGGGCGCCGCGAAGGCCCGCAAGGCCGTGACCGCTCCCGCCGCGGCGATGGTCGGCGGCTACCGCGTGACCGCGCAGCCCTCGGCGGCGAACAAGTCCGTGAGCGTCGAGGTGCAGGACGCCGGCGGGGCCGAGCCGCCCGAGGACCACTTCAAGCTCGTGGTCCACGCCGACGGCAAGGTCGCCGAGACGTTCGACCACGTCAGCACGAAGCGCGGGCCCGAGAACGTCGCGACGAAGGTCAACGCCGAGTCGAAGGTCGTGACGCTCGAGGAGGTCTTCTCGGGCAGCGCGCTCATGAAGCCCGACAAGGGCACGTTCGGCCTGCTCGCCCCCGAGCCCGAGCCCGAGGCGCCGACCGTCGCCGCGCTGAGCGCCGACGACTACGTGGGCGACGCCGCGGAGCGCACCGGGTTCAGCGGGCTCGAGGCGATCGACGAGGTCACGATGGTCGCCGTCCCGGACCTCATGGCCGCGTACGAGCAGGAGGCGATCGACCTCGAGACGGTCGTCGCGGTGCAGCGCGCGGTGATCGACCACTGCGAGCTCATGGGCGACCGCATGGCGATCCTCGACTCCCCCGCGAACCTCAGCCCGCAGCAGATCAAGAAGTGGCGCATGGAGGACACGAACTTCGACTCCCGCTTCGCGACGCTGTACTGGCCGTGGGTCAAGACGTTCGACCCCGCGTCGGGCAGCAACCGGTTCGTGCCGCCGTCGGGCCACATGGCCGGGGTCTGGGCCCGCAACGACGACGAGCGCGGCGTGCACAAGGCGCCCGCGAACGAGGTCGTGCGCGGGGTGGTGAGCCTGCAGACGCAGATCACGAAGGCCGAGCAGGACCTGCTCAACCCGAACGGCATCAACTGCATCCGGACGTTCCCCGGGCGCGGGGTGCGGGTCTGGGGTGCCCGGACGCTCTCGAGCGACCCGTCGTGGCGCTACCTCAACGTGCGCCGGCTGTTCAACTACCTCGAGGAGTCGATCCTCATCGGCACGCAGTGGTGCGTGTTCGAGCCGAACGACCCCGCGCTGTGGGCGCGGATCCGCCGCACCATCAGCGCGTTCCTGGTCAACGAGTGGCGCAAGGGTGCGCTGTTCGGGACGACGCCCGACGAGGCGTTCTTCGTCAAGTGCGACGGCGAGACGAACCCCGCCGAGGGGATCGACGCCGGCCAGGTCGTGTGCCAGATCGGCGTCGCGCCGGTGAAGCCCGCGGAGTTCGTCATCTTCCAGCTCGCCCAGTTCTCGGGCGGCACGAGCCTCGTCAACGAGTGACGCCGGACCCGGTCCGCTCGGAACCAGAAGGAGAGTGACCAGCGATGCCCCTCGACACATTCGACTCGTCGGCGGCGAACGGCTTCATCGTGACCATCGACGGGATCCAGATCCCCAAGGTCACCGAGGTCAGCGGCCTGAAGAACGAGGTCGACAAGATCGAGCTCAAGCAGCAGACGTCCGACGGCAAGTACGTCGTCCGCCAGCTCATCGGCCGCCCCAAGCCCGGGGAGTTCACCGTGACGCGCGGGCTCACCGAGTCCAAGACGGTCACGGACTGGCTCAAGAAGGTCATGGAGGGCGACGTCACCGGGTCCCGCAAGACGGCCTCGGTCGCGCTGCTCGACTACCAGGGCGCGACCATCAAGACCTACAACTTCGTGAACTGCTGGGTGCGGTCGGTCGAGATCAACTCGCTCAAGGCCGGCGCCGCCGAGCAGGCCACCGAGAAGTTCACGGTCTGCTACGACGAGTCCACGATCTCCTGAGACGGGGCCGAGCGACGTGATGCAGCGCATGCGCAACGGTGTCCTGGACGCCCTCGAGCCCGTGCACGAGGGCGGCCCCGCGTCGCCCGACCCGGCGACCGACCGCGGCGTGCTGCGCACCGAGTTCGCGTTCGAGCTCCCGCGCGGGTACGTCGACGGCGACGGCGTCGTGCACCGCTCCGGGGTCATGCGGCTCGCGACCGCGCGCGACGAGCTCCTGCCGCTGTACGACGCGCGGGTCCAGGAGAACGCCGCGTACACGACGGTCGTGCTGCTCGCGCGGGTCGTCACGTCGCTCGGGACCGTCCCGGCGATCACCGCGAACGTCGTGGAGAACATGTTCGCCTCGGACGTCGCGTTCCTGCAGGACCTCTACCGCCGCGTCAACGCCGAGGGGCACACCCGGATCGCGGTCACGTGCTCCGCGTGCGAGCACCGCATGACGGTCGACCTCGCGGGTGGCCGCCTGGGGGAATCGTGACGTACGCGCCCGACCGCATCCACGAGGAGGTCGCGTACGTCGCCTACCACTTCCACTGGCCGCTCGACGACATCCTCGACCTCGAGCACGGGCAGCGCCTGCGGTACGTCGCGGAGATCGCGAGCATCAACACGCGGCTCAGCGCGCGCACGAACCAGGAGCGCTGAGCCGTGCGGTGGCCGTGGCAGCGGGACGCACCCGCGGAGTCCGACGACGTCCGCGGGCACGCGGGGGACGACGGGCGCGGGGGCGATGGCGGGCGCGGTGCGGGAGCGGACCGGGCCGACGCGCGGACGGGCGCCGGTGCGCGCGCGGCGGGGGCCGACGTGCAGCGGGCCACCGAGGCGGCGCCGTCCGCGGCCGGCTGGGCGTTCGTGCCGCCGCTCCAGCGCAGCATCCCCGCCATGCCGCTCGTCTCCGGGGTCGACACCGCCCGGCACGGGCTCGCCGCGTGGGGCGACCCGACGTCGCTGCGCCCGATGTCGCACCTCATGAGCACCGACGTCGCTGCCGGGGTCGTCGACGGCGACGGCCGCGGCCTGGGCGCCACGGCACCGCCCCACCCCCACAGCCCCACGAGCGCCGAGCCCCCCGCCCTGCGCACGACCGACCTGCTCGACCCCTCGCCGTCCGGCGGGACCGCGGCACCCCACGTGCAACGCTCCGCGGTCCCGCCGGCGCCCCACCCCGTGCGCCCGCCCGCGCCGCTGGTCAGTGCCGGCTCGCTCGACCTGCCCCTTCTCCGGCTCGCGGCGCTGCCGGACGTGCCTGCCGCCGTCCGCGGGAGCGACGACGGGTCGGCGGACGACGCGGGGTCCCGCGCGGGCGCGACCCGGGTCGGGGACGACGACGGGCTCGCGTCCACGGCCGCGGACCCGGACGGACCGGCGGACGCATCCCCGGTCTCCTCCGACGCCGTCGCGCCCGTGCTCGGCGCGGCCGAGGTGGGGACGCCTGGCCTCGGGGCGTCCGTGCTCGGGTCACCCACGCTCGGGAGGTCCGGGGCCGACGCCGACCGGGGGCCGGACACCACGGGAGGAGCGAGCACCGCGGAGATCGCGCGTGCCGCAGCCGCCGCGGGGTCGACGTCCGTCCCGCTCACGCTGTCCGGGGGTCCGCCCGCCGCCGCTGTCCAGCGCGCGAGCGCCACGGCCGAGGGGGACGCGGTCGGAGTGGGCGCAGGCGAGGGGGGCGCAGGCGCGGACACCGCCCCCGCGGCGCGCGGGGCGAGCTCCGCTCCGGGGACGTCGTCGCCGGTGCAGCGGGAGGGTCTCTCGACGCAGCGGGCCTCGCTCGGGACCGGGCCGGACGGGGCCGCGGTGCAGCGGGTGGCCGGCTCGTCCGGCGACGCCTCCGCCGCACTCCCGCGCACGTCCGTGCCGCGCCGCCTCGGGCTCGGTGCCCCGCTGACCGGGCCCGTCCCGAGCCGGGACTCCTCCGACCTGCCCGCGCGCGCGACCGGGTCGGCGGCGGCCCTCCAGCGCGCGCACGCGCACGACGCGACGCCAGGGGCCGCCGGGCACCACGGCTCGACGCCCTCGGGCGCGGGGCTCGTCCCCGGGCTGGGGTCGGTCGGCCCGGCACTCCCGCTGGTGGCTCCCGAGCTCCTCGCCGGACCCGGTGCGATCGACCGGGGGTCCGGCGACACCGCCGCCTCGGTGGAGGGTCCGGCGCCCGTCGACGTGATGCGGTCGGCGGACGGCGGCGCACCCCTGGGCAGCGGCCCTCCCGGCCACGGCTCCCGCAGCGACAGCGGGGTGGGCAGCGCGTCCCACGACGGCGACGCGGGTGGGGGCGTCTCCGAGGGGGGCGCTCGCGACGCCGCCGCGCTCGGCGGGGGCGCGCTCGGCGGGGGCATGGCCGGAGGGGATCTCGGCGACGACGGTCCGGTCGGCCACGGCCCGGTGGCACCCGCGGCGGACACGGGCGTCGGCCCGCACGCCCCTGTCGGTGCGGCGGACACGGTCGCGGCCCCGGGCCCGGTCGTCGCGCGCGCCGTGGAGCTCCCTCTCGCGCCGGGGTCGTCGAACGGCGGAGGGCCGGCCGACGGCGCGAGCGCCGAGCCGCTCTCCGCGCTCCCGCCGCTCGGTCCCGCCCGTTGGCCGGACGCCGTCGCGCCGGATCCGACGCGGCACGGCTCCGTTGCCGGTGAAGCCCCCGGCGGCGCCGCCGGGTCGTCGGGCGGCGCGTCGAGCACGCACGCGCTGCCGATCGTCAGCCGCTCGGCTACGACCGCCGCCCCCACCTCGGACGGCTCCGCGCACGTCGGGTCGGGCGCCACCACGAGCGCCGCACCCGGGCCCTCGTCGCCCGGCGGGCCGGCCGCGTCCGTGGCCGGGGTCGGGGCCGAGCGGACGGTCTACCCGGACACCGCTGCACCGTCGTCCGGCCCGGGGCTCCTGCCGCTGGCTGACCTCGGCAGCTCCCCCACCGGCGCGTCCGGCATCGTGAGCCGCACGGCCGACAGCACGGCTCAGCAGGACCCGGTCGTGAGCCGGACGAGCGAGGGCATGGCCGAGTCCGGCCCGGTCCTGAGCCGCTGGGCCGACGACTCTGCGCCAGGCCCCGTCCTCAGCCGCGCGATCGACGGCGCCGTCGGGCCCGGTCCGGTCGTGAGCCGCACGAGCGAGGGCACCTCCGCGCCGACCCACGCGATGCCGCTCGCCACCGCTGACCTGAGCCGCTCCTCCGCAGGGCCCGGGGCGGGCAGCGCTCCGTTGGCCACTTCGCTCCGGACCACGCCTCTGTCGTCACCGTCCGCAAGCGCGTCGCCCGTGGCCGCCGCCGCGTCGCCGCTGCCCGGGGCCGACTCACCGCTGACCGTCGCGCGCTCCACGGCACCGACCCCGGGCACCGCCCCGGCGTCGGCCCTCGCGCTCGCGGCGCCGACCGCCCAGCGCGCCACCGACGGCACCGGCGCCGGCCCCGACTCACGCACCGCGCCCCTCGTCGGTGTGCTCCCCGCCGGCCCGTCCACCGCGCCGCTGGGCGCCGCCGCCCTCCAGCGCACCGCCGCCGCGCGCCCGGCCGGGGACCCCGCCGCGTCGTCGGGCACCCGCTCGGGACCGGCGTCGTCGACCACGCCGCTCCCGCTGCCGACCGGCGCCGCCGAGAACCCGGCGCCGACGACCTCCCCGGACGCAGCGCACGTCGACCTCCCGCTCGACGTCCGATACTCCGCCGACGTCCAGCGCGCCACCGCCGTCCCGCAGCCGGCCGCCGTCCCGCAGGCCCCCGACGGCCCGGACGTCCCGGACGTCCAGCGAGCAGCCGAGGCCCCCACCGAGCAGGCCCCACCCCCGGCCACCCCGGCCGCCGCCCCCGGCGCGGCCGCCGCGGCCTCCCCCGCGACCCCCGAGGCGACCTCGCCCGAGCAGCTCGACGCGCTGGTGCGCCGGCTCGTCGGGCCCCTGACCCGGCAGCTCCGGGCCGACCTGCTGCTGGACCGCGAGCGCCGCGGCCGGCGCACCGACGCACGGTGAGAGAGGAGCACGTCGATGCCGAAGGTGGAGCTCGTCCTCCCCGAGGACCAGACCGCGGTCAGCGTGCACTTCGTCGTCACGATCGACGGCGCCCCGCTGGGCGCGTTCACGAGCTGTGAGGGTCTGGGCTGCGAGGTCGTGATGGAGACGCGCGAGGAGGGCGGCAACAACGGTCTCGTCTGGCAGCTGCCGACCCGGCTGAAGTACCCCAACATCAAGTTCTCCCGGCCGCTCGGCAAGCAGAGCGAGCAGGTCTCGGCGCTGTTCTCGCGGATGGCGTCGGGGTACACGCTCGCGACCGGTCACATCCAGGCGATGACGGCGTCGGGCGCGATCGTCGCCGAGTGGGAGCTCGAGAAGGTCGTCCCCGTGCGCTGGACGGGGCCCTCGCTCAACGCCGACCAGCCCAAGGTCCTCACGGAGACCGTCGAGATCGCCCACCACGGGTTCCTGCCCGGGAAGAAGGGCTGAACGGTGGCCACCGCGACCTCCACCGGCGCACCCGGCGCCGTCGGCGCACCGACCGCCCCGAAGCCCGGCAAGCTCGAGCACGCGTACCTGTCGATCTGCGAGCCCTCGACCGACGGGTCACTCACGAAGGCCGGCCCCGAGCTGCACCGGCTCGACTTCCAGTTCAACCCCAAGGAGCTCGCGCTCACCAAGACGGCGTCGTGGGGCCGCGGGACGAGCCGCAACAGCAAGAAGAGCGGCCCGCCGCAGTACAACGGGCCCCAGCCGGGCAAGCTCGCGCTCGAGATGTTCTTCGACGCGTCGGACACGCAGTCGAGCAGCGTCGTGAGCCGCGTCGAGCTGCTCTTCGAGTGCTGCGTGCCGACGAAGGCGTCCCACCAGCAGAAGAAGGGCTCGCCGCCGTTCGTGCTGTTCCGCTGGGGTCCGCTCACGAGCTTCCTCGCGTACCTGTCGAGCGTGCAGGCGAAGTACACGCTCTTCACCGCGGAGGGCATGCCGATCCGCGCGGTGTGCACCGTGACGCTCGAGGAGCTCGCGGGCGAGCCGCCGGGGCAGAACCCGACGTCGGGCGGCCTCGTGCCGCGCCGCATGCACGTCGTCGTCGAGGGCGACACGCTCGCCGGTGTCGCGTACCGCGAGTACGGGGAGGCGGCGCTGTGGCGGGCGGTCGCGCAGGTCAACGGGATCGACGACCCGATGCGCCTGCGTCCCGGGCGACACCTGCTGCTGCCGTCGCTCGACGAGCTGCACGGCCCGCGCGGCGGCCTGCCGCCCGGTGCGCGCGGTGCCCGGCCCGGCGCGGCCCCCGGAGCGGCCGGCGCCCCCGCGCCCGGTCCCGGCGCGACCCCCGGGAAGGAGCCGTCCCGTGCCGCACGGTGAGGAGCACGCGACCACCCCGATCGTCGAGGTCGAGGGACGCCCGCTGCCCGAGGACGTCGCGGCGCTGCTCGTGTCCGCGTACGTCGACGACTCGACGATCGTCCCCGACCTGTTCGTGCTGCGGTTCAGCGACCCGGGCTCGGTCGTGCTGGCCAAGGCCGGCATCACGATCGGCGCGAAGGTGCGCGTGCTCATGCAGTCGAGCACCCCCGGCGGGCCGGTCCCGCTCGTGACCGGGGAGGTCACCGCGCTCGACCTCGACCTGTCGCCGGCGGGCGTGCACACGGTCGTGCGCGGGCTCGACCTGTCGCACCGGCTGTTCCGCGGCCGGCGCGTCGAGGCGTACGTCAACGTCACGGCGTCCGACGTCGCCCGGACCGTCGCCCAGCGCGCGGGCATCGCCGTCGGGACGGTCGACGGGCCCGGCGGGGTGCTCGAGCACGTCGCGCAGGACGGAATCGACGACTGGACGTTCCTGCGCGGCCTCGCCGACCAGGTCGGCGCCGTCGTCGCGGTCGCGGACGGGAAGCTGAGCTTCACGCGGGCGACCCCCGCGTCGCGGGCCCCCGGCGGGTCGGCCGGGGCGCGCCAGGACCCGCTCGTGCTCGAGCAGGGCGTCAACCTCGTGCACCTGCGCGCGACCGTCACGTCGGCGGGCCAGGTGCCCGACGTCGAGGTGCGCGGGTGGGACGTCGGCGCGAAGCGCGAGCTCGTCGCGGTCGCCCCGGCGCGCACCGCGAGCGCCGAGCTCGGGGACGTCACGCCCGCGACGCTCGCCTCGACGTTCGACAGCCCCCGGTTCGTCGTCGCGGCGTCGACGTACGGGGAGCAGAAGCAGTGCGACCTCGCCGCGGCGTCGCTGGCCGACCACCTCGCGGGCGGGTTCGCCGAGCTCGACGGCGTGGCGCGCGGCAACCCGGCCCTGCGCGCGGGCACCGCGGTGCGGCTCGCCGGCGTCGGCGCGCCGTTCGAGGGGCGGTACACGCTGAGCGCGACGCGGCACGAGTTCTCGCAGGACTCGGGCTACCTGACGTCGTTCACCGTGGGGAACACCTCGGAGCGCTCGCTGTACGGCGTCACGACCGGCGGTCTCGGGGACGGCGGGGGCGGCGCCGGCGGCGTGACGTTCCCGGGCGTCGTCACCGCACAGGTCACCGACCTCAAGGACCCCGAGGAGCGCGGCCGGGTCAAGGTCCGCTTCCCGGTGCTCTCCGACGCCTACGAGAGCTGGTGGGCGCGGGTGGTCCAGGCCGGCGCGGGCGACGGCCGCGGCGCGGTGCTGCTGCCCGAGGTCGGGGACGAGGTGCTCGTCGCGTTCGGCCAGGGCAGCTTCCAGCAGCCGTACGTCCTCGGGGGGCTCTACAACGGCAAGGACAAGCCCGACAAGCCGTGGTCGGACCACGTCGGCCCGACCGACGGCGCCGTCCGTCGCCGGGCCCTGGTGAGCCGCACCGGGATGCTCGTCGAGTTCCTCGAGTCGCCCGACGGCGAGGAGCTGACCGTCAGCACGGACGGCGGCGCGCAGAGGATCACGCTCACCCAGAAGCCGCAGGCCGGTATCACGATCGTCTCGACGGGCTCGGTCTCGGTGAAGGCCGACAAGGACGTCGAGGTGAGCACCGGGTCGGGGAACGTCGCCGTCAAGGGCGTCCAGGTCTCGCTCACCGCGACGGGCGCGCTCGAGCTCAAGGGCGCCACGGTCAAGGTCACGGCGGACGGCACCGCCGAGCTCTCGTCGAGCGGCGTCACGACGGTCAAGGGCTCGCTGGTCAAGATCAACTGACGGCGCCGCCGGTCGCCCGGCGCGCGCCCGTGGAGGGGGACGAGGACGTGGGGCAGGAGTTCGTCGGCGCCGGCTGGGCGTTCCCGGTGCGCACCGACCCGACCGGGCGGATCGCGCTCGTCACGCGCGAGCGCGAGATCGAGGAGAGCATCCGGCTCATCCTCGCGACCGCGCCGGGCGAGCGGCCGATGCGGCCCGAGTTCGGCTGCGCTGTGCACGAGTACGTCTTCGCCCCCGCTGACGCCGCGACCGCCGGGGACATCGCCTACGCGGTCCGGGTCGCGCTCGAGCACTGGGAGCCGCGCATCGACCTCAAGGACGTCGTCGTGCACTTCGACGGGGTCGACGACGGCGTGCTGTTCATCGAGGTCCTCTACGCGCTGCGGGGCACCAACGACCCGCGCAACCTCGTCTTCCCGTTCTACGTGATCCCCGAGCACGAAGGTGGTGCGTGAGAGTGCTCCCCGCCCCCGACCTCGACGACCGGCGCTTCCAGGACCTCGTCGACGACGCGAAGCGCCTGGTCCAGCAGCGTTGCCCCGAGTGGACGGACCACAACGTCTCCGACCCGGGCGTGACGCTCATCGAGGCGTTCGCGTTCATGGTCGACCAGCTCGTGTACCGGCTCAACCGCGTGCCCGACCGGCTCTACGTGACGTTCCTGGACCTGCTCGGCGTGCAGCTGCACCCGCCGACGGCAGCCAGCGTGGACGTGACGTTCTGGCTGTCCGCGCCGCAGCCCGAGCCCGTCGTGGTGGGCCCCGGCACGGCGGTCTCGACGCGGCGCACCGAGGACGACGAGGCCGTCGTGTTCTCGACGCGCGCGCGCCTGACCATCCCGCCCCGGCGGCTCGTGCACGTCCTCACGCACGCGGCCGGCGGCGAGCCCGTGCGCCACGACGACGACCTCCGGGCGCACGTCGACTTCCCCGCGTTCGCCCGGACCCCGCAGGTCGACGACGCCGTGCTGCTCGGGCTCGACGACGCCGCGCCCGGCTGCGCGGTGGTCGTGCGGCTCGACTGCGACGTGCACGGCGTCGGCGTCGACCCCCGGCACCCGCCGCTCGTGTGGGAGGCCTGGGACGGCTCGACGTGGCGGCGCTGCGAGGTCGACAGCGACGCGACCGGCGGGCTGAACCGGCGCGGCGACGTGGTGCTGCACGTGCCCGCGAGCCACACCGCGTCGGTCGTGCACCGGCTGCGCGCCGGGTGGCTGCGCTGCCGCGTCGTCCCGCCCGTCGAGGGCTACCCGACGTACGGCGCCTCCCCCACGATCGGCGCCGCGAGCGCGTTCACGATCGGTGGGACCGTCGCCGCGGTGCACGCCTCGACGGTGCTCGACGAGGTCCTCGGGCTCTCCGAGGGCGTCCCCGGTCAGGTGTTCATGCTCGAGCACCACCCCGTGGTCCCCGACGGCCGCCGGTTCGTCGTCGAGGTCGCCGACGGGTCCGGCTGGGCGGAGTGGACCGAGGTCGACTCGTTCGCCGGCTCCGGCCCCGAGGACCGCGTGGTGCGCGTCGACCGTGCGACGGGCGAGGTCCAGCTGCCCCCCGCGGTGCGGGAGTCCGACGGCACGCTGCACGCGTACGGCGCCGTCCCGCCCAAGGGCGCGCCGCTGCGCGTGCCGTCGTACCGGACCGGCGGCGGGCCCGACGGCAACGTCGCCGCGCGCGTCATCACGGTGCTGCGCACGCCGGTGCCGTTCGTCGACCGGGTCGAGAACCGCCGGGCCGCGCTCGGCGGGGTCGCCGGGGAGACCGTCGAGCAGGCCAAGGAGCGCGGACCCCTCGCGCTGCGCACCCGCGACCGCGCGGTCACCGCGGAGGACTACGAGCAGCTCGCGCGCCGCGCGGCCCCCGGTATCGCCCGCGTGCGCTGCATCCCCGCGACCGCCGGGCCCGACGCGCACGGGCTGCGCGTCCTCGTCGTGCCGTCCGCGGTGCCCGACGACGCGGGCGTCCTGCGCTTCGAGGACCTCGTGCCGTCCGACGAGGCGCTCGCGGTCGTCGCCCAGCACCTCGACGAGCGGCGGCCGGTCGGCGCTCGCGTGCTCGTCGAGCCCCCGTACTACCAGGGCGTCACGGTCGTGGCCCGGCTCACCGCCCGGCCCCGCGTCGCGACCGACGGGCTGCGCGCCGCCGCGCTCGCCGCGCTGCACCGGTACCTCGACCCGCTGACCGGCGGGCCCGACGGCGCGGGCTGGCCGTTCGGGCGGCCCGTCCAGGCCGGCGAGGTCTACGCCGTGCTGCAGCGCCTGCCCGGCACCGAGATCGTCGACGACGTCCAGCTCTTCGCCGCCGACCCGCTGACCGGCGAGCGCGGCGAGCCCGTGCAGCGCCTCGAGCTCGACCCGCACGCGCTCGTGTTCTCGTTCGAGCACCGCGTGCGCGTCACGGCGGGGGTGTGACGTGCGCGGGACCGTGCCCGGGCTGACCAACCCCGTCGCGCTCGTCGACCGGCTGCCGGCCGTCTACCAGGACGAGGAGTTCGTGCGGCGGTTCGTCGGCGCGTTCGACGAGGTGCTCGCGCCCGTGCTGCTCACGCTCGACCGCCTCGAGTGCTACGTCGACCCGCGGCTGGCCCCGCCCGACTTCCTGTCCTGGGTCGGCGAGTGGGTCGGCATCGAGCTCGACGACGCGTGGGGCCTCGCGCAGAGCCGCGAGATCGTCGCGGGCGCCGCGTCGCTGCACCGGCGCCGCGGGACCCGCCCCGGCATCGAGGACGCCGTGCGGCTCGCGCTGGGCCTGGGCCTGTCCGACGACGCCGGCGCGCGCGGCGACGTCGAGGTCGTCGACTCGGGCGGGACGCGCTGGTCGGCGAGCCCGGGGACGGCGCTGCCGGGCACGCCCGAGCTCTCGCTGACCGTGCGCGTGCGGGTCCCGGACCCCGCCGCCGTCGACATCCGTCGCCTCGACCGGGCCGTGAGCGCGGTCAAACCCGCGCACGTCCCGCACACCGTGGTCGTCGAGGCCTGCACCGAGGAGGAGCCGTGCTGATCTGCACCACGTGCGGGACGCGCAACGAGGACGACGAGCACTTCTGCGCGGAGTGCGGGGCGTACCTCGCGTGGGAGGGCGAGCGGGTCGAGGAGCGCGCCGAGGAACAGGTGGCGGACACGCCCGCGCCGGTGGCCCCGGTGGTGGTGACCCCGACGGTCGCGACCCCCACGACCCCGGTTGCCGAGCCGCTCCCCGCCACCCAGGGCACGCACCGCCCGGCCGTCACCACCCCGGCGCCGGAGGGCGCGCCGCAGCCCGCGACGACGCGCTCCCGCGCGGAGGCGCTCCTCGCCCGCCCCGTCGACCCGCCCACGACGCAGCCGCGCCACGACGGCCCGGCGCCCGTGCTCCCCGGCGCCCGGGCACCGAAGCCGCGCACGGTCCGCCCCGGGCCGGTCGACGAGCCGCCGCGCAACCCCGGCGACCAGGTCTGTGGGCAGTGCGGTGCGGGCAACGTCGCGACGCGCAAGTTCTGCCGGCGCTGCGGCGAGAGCCTCGCCGACGCCCCCGTCGTCCAGCGCCGGTCCTGGCGGGAGCGGGTCCTGACCCGGCGCCCGCGCGAGCTCGCCGCGGGCGCCCGCCCCCAGGTGCGCCGCCGCCCGTTCCGCGCGCGGTGGGTCGTCGTCCCCGCGGTCCTCGTGCTGCTCGTCGGGGGCGTGTGGTCCCAGCGCGAGCGGCTCTCCGACCTGTACGACACCGTCGTCGACCGCGCGGTCGGCAACGGCCCGGTGAACCCCGCGCAGGTCGTCGCGTCGAGCGAGGCCGAGGGCCGGGGTGCCGCGGCCGCGATGGACGGCGCGACGAACCAGTCGTGGGCGCCCGCGCAGCCCGGCGAGGGGGTCGGCGAGTTCCTCGAGATGCGGTTCGACGAGCCGTTCCGCCTCGCCTACGTCCGCGTGTTCTCCGGCGCGTCGACGCAGCAGCCCGAGTTCCTGGCCCAGGGCCGCCCCGAGGAGGTCGCGCTCACGCTGCTCTCGGCCGACGGCACGCAGACGACCGAGCAGCTGCGGCTCGCGGACGCCGTCGGCGGCCAGGAGTTCCCGGTCGGCGCCGACGACGTGGTCGCCGCGCGGCTCACCGTTCTCTCGGCGTACCCGGTGCCCGAGGGTGCGTCGGTGTCGCTGGGCGAGGTCGAGTTCCTGGGGAGGCCCTGACGTGCGCGCGGTCGAGCGGGGCCGGCCCGCGCTGCCCCGTGCGGACCGCCGGGACCACCGGGACCGCAGGGACCGGCCCGCCGGCCGTCGGCGGCAGCCCGAGGCCCGCGAGCACCTCGTCGTACCGGCGCTGCGCGCGTCCGGCCGTCGCGTGGTCGCCCGCGAGCCGGCTCGCCTCGATGAGCGTGCGCCAGGCGTCGTCCCGGTAGGGGTCGATCTCCACGCCGCGGGTCGCCGCTGCGGCCGCCGCGGCCGCGTCGCCGCGCGCGAGCTCGAGCGCGGCGAGCGTCGCCGCCGCCTCCGCCGCCCGGACCCGGTACTGCTCGCGCGCGGGCACGACCCACTCGGCGGGCCCCTCCTCGGGCAGCAGGTCGCCGGTGTACACGTCGAGCGCGGCGCGCAGCGCACCTGCCGCCCGGCCGGGGTCACCGGGCCCCGACCGCGCCCGGGCCGCCGCCGCGAGCGCCCCGTCGAAGACGAGCAGGTCGCACGACGAGCCCTCGGGCAGCACCAGGCCGTAGGCGTCACCGTCGCGCACGATCAGCGTCGCGGTCACGCCCGCCGAGCCGAGCAGGGTGCGCAGGCTCGACAGCGCGACCTGCAGGCCGTGCAGCGCCGCGGCCGGGTCGAGCTCGCCCCACAGCGTGTCGGCGAGCTGCTCGCGGTGCGTGAGCCGGCCGGTGTGCAGCGCGAGGAGCCGCAGCAGCGAGCGTGCCCGCGGCCGGATCCGCGACAGCCCGAGGGGGACGCCGGACGCGAGCAGCCGGAACTCCTCGAAGCAGCGCACCTCGAACGGCCCGGTCGCGACGGGCTCCGGCCCGGGCCGCACGACGACGGGCGCGACCTCCGGGAGCAGCACGTCCGCGTCCGGGGTCGGGGCGGTCGCGGGCGACGGGCTCAGCACCGCACGCAGCGCGTCCTCCCAGCCCGCGGGCCGCGGACCGAACCCGCTCGCCGAGGCCGACGCGGACGCGAGCTCGAGGAGCTCGTCGCGCTCGCCCGGCCGGCTGAGCGCGAGCGCCCCGTACGCGACCCACAGCGCACCGGGGACGCCGGCCGCGCGGGCGAACGCCTCCGCCGACTCGGCGGCGGGCTCGGCGTGCGGGAGGTCGCCGACGGCCGCGACCACGGCGTGCAGCGACCGCGCCCAGGCCTCGAGCACGCCCGCGTCGAGCGCACGCCAGCGCGTGCACAGCGCGTCGAGCCCGCGGTCGAGCTGCGCGGGCCGCAGCCGGAGCGCCCGCAGCTGCGCCGCGACGAGAGCCGACGCGACGACCGCCGCGCCCCACGGGTCCCCGCGCCGGTCCGCCTCCTCGACGAGGCCGGCCGCGACCCGCTCGCCGTCGACGCCGGGGGTCGGCACGAGCGCGACCGCGACCCCGTGCGCGACGCGCACCCACCAGCCGAGCCCGTGGCGGTCCGCGACGGACACCACCCGGTCGAGCGCCGTGCCGGCCGCCGGTCCCGGTCCCCCGAGCGCGTCGAGCGTCGCGAGCGCGAGGCGGGCCGCGAGCCACGTGCGCACGTCGGCGTGCGGGCGCTGCACGCACGCCTCGAGCAGCGGGCGGGCCTGCACGAGGTCGCCCGCGAGCACGAGCGCGAGGCCGCGCACGAGGTCGCGGTGCTCGTCGCCGAGCGGCCCGACGCGCCCCGCGGCGTCCTGCGGCGCGCGCCGCGTCGCTTCGCGCAGCAGGCCGACCCAGTCCTCCGGGGCGGGCGCGCGCCCGGTGCCCGGCAGCCACGTGCGGGCCGCCGCGGCCACCCGGACCGCCCAGGCCGAGCCGACGGGGTCCTCGACGAGCCGCGTGCGCACCCGGTCGGCGACCGCCGCGGCCGTCGCGAGGCTCCCGTCCTCGAGGAGCCGGCTCGCGAGCACGAGCGACGCCCACGGGTCGTCCTCCTGGAGCCAGACCGGCAGCACGTCGCCCAGGCCGTGCCCCGCGGACCGCACGAGCGGCATGCCCCCCACGCGCAGGAGCCGGCGCACCGCGTCCCAGTCGCGCGCGAGGGCGTGCAGCCGCAGCGCCTCGGCGGGCGCACCGTCCTGCTCGCACACCCGCGCGGCCTGCTGCCACCAGCGGGTCGCCTGGGTCGAGCCGAGCTGCTCCTGGAGCTGGGTCTCGAGGTGCCGGCGCAGCGCCTCGTGGCAGCGGAACCGGGTCCCGTCCCCGTCGCGCGTCACGGCCGAGGTCAGGCGCTCGAGCTCCGTGAGCAGGCGCCGGCTCGTCCCGGGCGTGCCGAGCAGCGCGTCGCAGCGGTCCGCGGACAGCGTCTCGAGGACCGCGGTCCGCGTGAGGAAGCGGCGGTGCTGCCCGGGGAGCGTCTGCAGCACCTCGTGCGCCAGGTACTCCTCGGCGTACCGGGACCGCTGGGCGAGCGCGGCGACGGCGGTCCGGCGCTCGGTGGTCCCGAGCGTGGCGGTCGCGAGGTGGAACAGGTGCAGGCCCGCCGGCCAGCCCGCGGTGCGCCACGCGAGCGCCGCGGCGTCGTCCGCCGCGAGCGGCGCGGCGTACACGTCGTCGAAGAGCTGCTGGACCTCGGACGCCCGCATCGCGAGGTCCTCGCCGGTCACGGTGACCGCGGTCGGGAGCTCGGAGCGCACGAGGTTGATCCCGGGTCTGCGGCGCGATCCAATGAGGACGTGCAGGTTCACGGGGGCCAGCAGCAGGAGCCGCTCGACCGCCGCCTCGGCGGGAGAGCCGGCGATCGTGTGCAGGTCGTCGAGCACGAGCACGAGCGGCGCGGTGCGACGCTCGATCGCGACGGCGAGCTCCGCGGGCGAGGACGCACCGGTCGGCGGCGGGTCGAGCAGCTCGCCGAGCGCCTGCGCGAGCCGGTCCACGAGCCGCTCGGGCGCGACGTCGTCGCGCTCGACACGCAGCCAGGCGACGTCCGCCCCGACGGTCTGCGCCCAGTGCGCCATGAGGGTCGTCTTGCCCGCGCCGGGCGGTGCGACGACGAGTCCCAGGCGGGTGACGAGCACCCGGTCGAGCGCGCCGAGCAGGCGGGGGCGCCGCACCCCGGACACCCGCGGCACCGACCGTCGTGCCCGCGGGAGCGTCGTGCCCCCTGTGCCCACGTCCCCCATCACGCCCCCGGAAGGAGCGGGCCGACCGCGCCCGATCCTTCATCGTCTGGTCGGGGCTCCGGGGTGTCAAGGAAGTTCACGCGGCGCCGACCCGGCGCACCCGTCCGCCCCGGGGGCACACCATGACCCACGTCCCGCCCAGCGCACGCCCGGCCCGCACGCCCCGCAGGACCCCCGTGACCAGCGCGCCGCGGGGGACCCCGGTGCGCCGCGCCGCGCGAGCGGCCACCGCGGGCTCCCCCGCCGCGTCCGCGGAGGCCCTGGTCGGCCTGCACGGCGTGGGACCGCGGACCCGCGCAGGCGTGCTCGCGGCGCTCGTGGTCCTCGTGCTCGCCGGCGGGGGGTGGGGGTGGTTCCCGCAGCCGGCCGAGGCCGGCGCCGGCGTGGCGACGTCCGTGACGGCGGTGCGACCGCCGGACGTGCGTGCCGCCGACGCCCAGACCGCACGGCTCACGGCGCAGGCCGCGGCGCACGCCCGCGCCGAGCACGCCCGCGCCCGGGCCACGGCGCTCGCGACGCTCGAGTCCGTCGAGAGCGCCTCGGTCGCGGCCTGGCCGGGCGTCGACCCGCAGCTCGTCGCCCGGCTGGACGCCGCCGTCGCGCACCTCGCGCGCACGCTGCGGACGACGGCCGACGCCCCGGACCCGGCGCTGCTGCGGACCCGCGCGGGGCGGGCGGCGGCGCGCGTGCCCGGCGGGAGCGCGGTCGCCGTGTCCTCGGACGCCGTGACGACGACGTCGGTCGGCACGTTGGTCGCCCGCCCGGGGACGCCCGACACCCTCGAACGCCGAGCCGGCACCCCCGCGCTCACGCACCGCGTCGAGGCGGCCGCCGAGCGGGTCGCGCTGCTGCGGTCGGTCGTCGAGGCGGCCGCGCGCGACGCCGCCGCCCGGCTGGACGCGCTCGACGCGCTGCTCGCCGAGGCACAGGCCCCCGTCGCGCTGCGGGCTCCCGGGTCCGCGACGGCGTCGTCGGGCACCTACGTGCCCGGCGGCATCGACCCCTCGGGCGACCCGTACCCGAACGGCGCCATCCCGCCGCACACCCTGTGCCGGCTCGCGTCGGACGCCCGCGCGCTCCTGCGCTGCGACGCCGCCGCCGCGTTCGACCGCCTCGCCGCCGCGTACGAGCGGGACCTCGGGGAGCCGCTGCGCGTGACCGACAGCTACCGCACGCTCGCCGCGCAGGTCGCGGTCAAGGCCGCCAAGCCCGGCCTCGCGGCGACGCCCGGGCGGTCCAACCACGGACGCGGGGTCGCGGTCGACCTCGCGGGCTTCGGCGGCGTCGGGCAGTTCGACCGGCCCGGGTACCTGTGGATGAAGGCGCACGCCGCCGAGCACGGCTGGTTCCACCCGCACTGGGCGGGCCCCGGCGGGGTCGGCCCCGCGGAGCCGTGGCACTGGGAGTACGGCGGTGCCCCCGGCGGCGTGTTCGCCGCGCTGCGGCCGTCGCGGACGCCGGACGTCCCCGTCGCTCCCCCGGCACCGGCGGCTCCCGCGCCGGCGGCCCCCGCCCCGGCGGCACCGGCCCCGGCGGCACCGGCCGGGCCCGTCCCGGCACCCGTCGGTCCCGTCGCCCCGGCACCGGGCCCGGCACCCGAGACGCCCGAGCCCGTGACGCCCGACCCCGCGCCGACGTCCGGTCCGCCCGCGGACCCCGGGACGCCGGCGCCGGGGCCGGCCGAGCCGCCGGCCGACGCGCCCGCGGACGCACCCTCGGCCGGCGAGGGCCTGGCGGGCGAGGTGCAGCCCGACGCCGCGGCGCTCACCGAGCCGCCTCCGGCCGCCGAGCCGGGCGCCGGGTAGCTCGCGACGGGCGTCGCCGTCGGGCTGCGTCTCCTCGGGGTACGTCCCGGCGAGGGCATCGATTGCGCCGACCGCGTCGGTGCCCGGTGGTCCCGGGAGCAGGACGGTCCGGACCGGGCGGTCAGCCGGGCGTCGGGGTCGTCAGCTCGCGGCGCACGAGCCAGCGCTCCCGGTGCCCGCTGTGGCCCGTCGTCGGCGCCGCGCGGTGGAAGCCTGCGGCCTCGAACAGCTCGACCGTCCCGACGTACCCCGAGATCACGTCGACGCGCGTCCCGCCCGCCTCGACCGGGTACCCCTCGAGGACCTCGGCGCCGTGCGCGGCGGCGTGCTGGACGGCGCCCGCGAGGAGCACGTGCATGAGCCCGCGCCGCCGGAACCCCGGCCGCACGACGAAGCACACGACGCTCCACGGGTCCCGGGGGTCGTCGAGCAGCGGGATCGTCCGCGAGCGCATGAGCCGCCGGTAGGAGCTGCGCGGCGCGACGGAGCACCAGCCGGCGACCTCGTCGTCCACGTACACCAGTACGCCGGGCCCGGGCTCCTGCGCGCACTGCTGCCGCAGCGCCTCGGGCCGCTCGGCGTTGGGGACCCGGGCGTCGCGGTAGCTCTGGCACCAGCAGCCGCCGGCGCCCGCCTTCTGCGTGCCGACGACGCGCGCGGCGTCCTCGAAGCGCCCGACCGCAGGAACGACCTCGATCCCCATCACGTCACCGTAGCGACGCGCTCCGACGTTCGGTGCCGGGGCCCCGGCGGCGCAGCCGGCCCTGCGCGATCGCGACGCCGAGCAGCACGACGACCGCGCCGACCGGCTGGTTCCACGTCACGTGGTCGCCGAGGAACAGCACGCCGACGGCCGCGGCGACGACGGGCGTCAGGTACGTGACCGAGCTCGCGGTCGTCGTGCCTGCCCGCGCGATGACCCGGAAGTTGAGGATGAACGCGACCCCCGAGCTGAGCACGCCGAGCGCGAGGACGGCCACGACGACCGCCGTCGTCACGTCCCCCACGGGCGCCACGCCGGTCACGAGCACCACGGGGGTCATGACCACGGCGGCGATCCCAATCTGCCCCGCCGCGAGCGCCACCGGCGGGTACGGGGTGCCGGCCAGGAACTTCCGCGTGTACGGGAACCCGAGGCCGTAGCAGGTGATCGCCCCGACGCACGCGAGCACCCCGCTGAGCTCCCCCGTGCCGAGCCCGTGCCAGACGCCCATGACGACGAGCAGCCCGAGGAACCCGAGCACGAGCCCCGAGGCGCGCGCCGGCCCGGGCCGCTCCGCGCGGAAGAAGAGCGCGACCCACAGCAGGGTCGTGAGCGGCGTCGCGGCGTTGATGATCCCCGCGAGCACCGAGGACACCGACTGCTGCCCGAGCGCGAACAGCGTGAACGGCACGGCGTTGACGAGCAGCGCCAGGACCGTCAGGTGACCGAGCGTCCGGCGGTCGCGCGGCAGCGGCGTGCGCGTGACCGCCGCGATGACCAGCAGCGTCACGGCGCCGACCGCGATGCGCCAGAACGCCACCTGGACCGGGGTCAGCGCGTCGAGCGCGAGCGCGATGAACGCGAACGAGCAGCCCCACATGACCGCGAGGAGCGCGTAGCTGCCGAGCCACCCGCCGGACGCCGCCGGGGCCGGCGCGGCGGTGGCGTGCGTGGCGGCGGGAGTGGTGTCGGCGGGGGTGGTGGCCGGGTGCGGAGACGTCACCTCGTGACCCTAGGTCGTCGCCGGGCGACCGGCTGGCGGGGATCGGACGGCGCGGCTACCGCCGCCGGGCCTCGAGCACCAGGAGCGGGGAGGTCGCGACGGCGGGCGTGCGGTGCCAGTCGGCCCACACGCCCTCGACCGCGAACCCGGCGGAGTCGAGCTGCCGCTCGAGGACGGGGCGCCCGCGTCGTCGTCCGGGCGTCGCCGCAGTCGAACCGGGGTTGTCGACGACGCTCCGCCTCGGCCGGACAGGACGGGACCCCGCGACGACGTCGCGGGGCCCCGTCCCTCGAGCGGTGTGCGGCGTCCGCGCTCACCCGTCCACGGCGACGAAGCCCTCACCGAGGAGGACGAGACCTTCGGCACCGTCCCACCGGTACAGGTCCGCCTCCGGCCCGGTGCCGGACGCGTCCCGCGCGAGGACCACGAGGCCGCCGTCGCTCGTCCCGGCGATCTGCCAGACGTCCTTGCCGCGCGCGCCCTCGATCTCGTCGACCTGCGCGCCGGTGGCCCGGTCGACCAGCAGGAGCGCGAAGCCCTCGGGCGACGGGTCCCATCCACCCTCGCGCACGCCGACCGCGAGCACGTCCGGCCCGAAGCTCTCCGCGGTCCACCACGGGGTGTCCGTCGACGCGTCGATCAGGACCGCCTCGTCGAGCGAGGTCGCCGTGACCGGCAGGGTCCACGCGGCCCAGCCGTCCTCCACGCCGATGGTCAGGTAGAGCGTCGAGCCGTCCGGCGACCAGGACTGGGGCTCGAACCAGCGTCCGGCGCCACCGTCTCCCGGGGCCAGGTACCGCACACCGCCCTCGACGAGGTCGAACACCGCGAGCGTCGACGCGTCGGTCGCCGGGTCCACCGCACGCGCGACGAGCCGGCGTCCGTCGGGGCTCACCACGGGCGACCACCCGCTGCCGAGAGCCGCCGGTCCGCTGCCGTCCATCGGGACGTACAGGATCTGCGGGTCCGTCCAGGACGGGTCGTGCGACACCCACGCCACGGTCCCGGACCCGTCGGTCGTGACGGACACCTTCGAGGGGTCGTCGACGCCGAGGCCGGTGTGCAGCGTGCTCAGCCGCTCCCCGGTCACGGGGTCCAGCGTCACGATCTCCCCCGACACGGTCACCGCGACCAACGGGGTCAGGGGCGGCGCCTGCGTCGGCTCGGGGGTCGACGTCGGCGCCTGCGTCGGGGTCGGCGACGGTTCCGGGGCGGCGGTCGGCGTCGGGGTCGGCGCCGGCTCGCTCGTCGCCGCCGGGCCCGGGCGCGGGCCGTCGTCGGTCAGCGGGAACGCCTGGACCGCGAACGTCAGGCCGAGGACCGCGGCGGCGCTCGTCACGCCGACCGCGGCGGCGCGTGCCGCCCGGGCCCGCCGGACCCGGCCGAGCACCCGGTCCGCGTCGAGCGGGGTGCCGCCCTGCGGCGGCTGGTCGCCGAGGTCGTGCAGACCGCGGCGGAGGTCGTAGCCCATGTCAGCTCCTAGCGGTGCGTCGCGGTTCGTGGGTGACGAGCAGGGTGCGGTCGCCCGCGCCGAGCGGGTCGAGCGGCCCGAGCCGCGCCTCGAGGCGGTGCAGCGCGTTGCTCAGGTACCGCTTCACGGTCCCCTCGGCGACCTGCATGACCTCGGCGACCTGCGGGACGGTCAGGTCGTCGTAGAACCGCAGGACGACCGCGGTGCGCTCCTGCCGGCCGAGGGTCGCGAGCGCGGCCCGCAGGTCGAGCCGGTCCGTCGCGGCGGCGGCGTCGTCGCGCGCCGCCTCGTCGTCACGGCGCGCGAGGAGGTGCCGGAACCCGTCCCACGTTCGACGACGCCGGTACCCGTCGATGTACGTCGTCGCGATCACGCGCCGGACGTACGCCTCGAGCGCCTCCGGCTCCGTGCGCGTCCGGCTGCGGACGAACACCTTGACCAGTGCGTCCTGCACGAGGTCCTGCGCCGCGGCCATGTCGCCCGTGTACACGTAGGCGTAGCGCGTGAGGGCCTCGCCGCGGGCGCGCACCAGGTCCACCAGCACCTGGTCACGAGCTCCTCCGGCCACCGTCGTCTCCGTTGCTCCCGGTCGCCGCATCGTCGCCTTGCCGGCGGTGCGTACACCCCTGTCAACGGGTGGCGCGGACGGACCGTTGCATCGCGGCTCCCGACTCGTCCCCGCCCCTCGGCGACCCCCGTGCTCCCCACCGGGCCGTGCCCGGTGCGGACGTCTCCCGCTACGGCTGACGCCAGTCGTCGGACCGCAGGTGCGAGCCGGCCATCGGGCCCATCGTCAGCATGCCGCCGTCGACCGCCCACGACGCGCCGTTGACGTAGGCAGCGTCGGGCGAGCAGAGGAACGCCACGACCGCCGCGATCTCGCGCGCGTCACCGGGGCGCGCGACGGGGATCCCGGGCCGGTGCTTGCCCGCGACGACGGCCTCGTCCTCCTGCCCGGTCATCGGGGTGGCGATCTCGCCCGGCGCGACGGCGTTGACGGTGATCCCGTGCTCGGCGAGCTCGAGCGCCGCGACCTTGACCAGGAGCCCGAGCCCTCCTTTGGCCGCGCAGTAGGGGGCGGCGCCGACGCGCGGCGCGTGCTCGTGCACGCTCGTGACGGCGACGACCCGGCCGCCGAGGCCGGCTCGCACCATGTGGCGCGCGGCCGCCTGCAGGCAGCAGAACGCGCCGTCGAGGTCGACCGACACGACGTCCCGCCAGTCCTCGAACGTCAGGTCGAGCAGGAGCGTCGACGTGCCCGTCCCGGCGTTGAGCACGAGGGTGTCGACGCCGCCCATCGCCTCGGCGAGCTCGTCGACGACGCGACCGCCCGACGGTGCGTCCGTGAGGTCGAGCCGGCGCACGTGCGCCGTCGCGCCGCGCGAGCGGACCTGGTCGGCGGTCGCCTCGGCGCCGGCCTCGTCGGCGTGCCAGGTGATCCCGACCTGCCGTCCGGGGCCGGCGAGCGCGACCGCCGTCGCGCGGCCGATGCCCGAGTCGGCGCCCGTCACGATCGCGCGCTGCGGGAACGGTGGGGACTGCTCCGCGGGGCTCGGGGTGGGGCTGCCCGCGGTGCCCGCGGAGCCGGAGGTGCCTGCGGTACCGGGGGTGCCTCCGGCGGTGTCGGTCATCGTGCCTCCCGGGTCGGTGCGACGGCGTCGTCCCGTCCTGGGTAGCCCGGACCCGCCCGGGCGGCAACCCGGAGCGGCGAGGTCAGGCCGCGACCTCCACCAGCGCGGCGCGCACCGCGAGGTCGACCCGCCCGACGCTCGGCAGCGCCGCACGCAGCTCGCGAACCGCCGCCGCGGACAGCGCGTCCCCGCGGTCGACGGTCGTCGCGGCGTCGACCACCACGGTCGCCTGGACCGTCAGCCGGTGGCCCGACCAGCGCAGCCGCACGTCGCCCACGTCCTCGACGCCCTCGAGCCGGCGCAGCGTCCGCTCGGCGCGGTCCACGAGCGCCGGGTCGACGCCGTCGAGGAGGCGGCGGCCGACGTCCCGCGCCGTCCCCCACAGCAGGACGACGATCGCCGCGGCGATGAGCAGGCCGACGACGGGGTCGGCGAGCGGGAAGCCGGCGGCCACGCCGATCGCGCCGAGCACGACCGCGAGCGAGGTGAACCCGTCGGTGCGCGCGTGCACGCCGTCCGCGACCAGCGCCGCCGAGCCGATCTGGCGCCCCACGCGGATGCGGTACGCGGCGACGGCCTCGTTGCCCGCGAACCCGAGCACCCCGGCCGCGACGACCCAGCCGAGGTTCGCGAGCGGCTGCGGGTCGGCGAGGCGCCGGAGCGACTCCACGGCGGCGACGACCGCGGACAGCGCGATCATCGCGACGATGAACAGCCCGGCCAGGTCCTCCGCGCGACCGTAGCCGTACGTGTACCGCCGGCTCGCCGGGCGCCGGCCGAGCGCGAACGCGATCCACAGCGGGACGGCCGTGAGCGCGTCGGAGAAGTTGTGCACCGTGTCCGCGAGCAGCGCGACCGAGCCGCTGACCAGCACGATCGCGAGCTGCGCGAGGGCCGTCAGGCCGAGGACGACGAGGCTGACCTTGACCGCCCGGATGCCCTGGGCGCTGGCCTCGAGCGCGTCGTCGATCGAGTCGGCCGCGTCGTGGCTGTGCGGGACGAACACCTCGTGCAGCCAGCCGCGCAGGCCCGTCGGGTGGGCGTGACCGTGGGGGTGGTCGTGGTCGTGGTCGTGCGGGTGGTCGTGACCGTGCGCATCGTCGTGCCCGTGACCGTGCGAGTGGTCGTGACGGAGGTCGTCGTGGCCGTGCCCGTCGTCGCCCCCGTGCGCGTGCCCCGCGTGCTGCTCCGGCGCGCTCACGCGTCGGCCCGCCCGTGGTGGCGCGGGTGGGAGTCGATGGCGTGCTCGGCCTGCAGCACGGCGTCGACGACGAGCCGGCGGGCGTGCTCGTCGGCGAGCGTGTAGTAGACGCGGTTGCCGTCGTGGCGCGTCGTGACCATGCGGGCGAGCCGGAGCTTCGCGAGGTGCTGGGAGACGGCGGTCGGCGACTTGCCGACGGCCGTCGCGAGCTCACCGACGGCGAGCTCGCCGTCGCGCAGCGCGAGGATGATCCGCACGCGCGTGGCGTCGGCGAGCATCGCGAACACCTCGACCGCGAGCTCGACGTAGGGCGAGTCGAGCGGGAGGTCGTTCACCTGCGTATCTGCGTGCATGCGCAGATTCTCTCAGACTCCCACTCGGCGGCCGCCCCGACGCCCGCTCAGACGGACGCCGCGCCGCTCGACGACCAGCCGCGCCGGTGCAGCCGCTCGACCCCGCCGAGCAGCAGGTCGAGGCCGAACTCGAACTCGAACTCGTCGTCGCACCCGGAGCCGACGACGCTGCCCGGGTCGTGCGGCCGGCTCGTGGCGACCGCGACGACGTTCGGGAACATCGCCGCCGTCTGCTGCATCGCGGCGAGCGCCTCAGGGCCGAGCGCGGCGAGCTCGTCGGGCGTGGGCCCGGGGGCGTTGTCGTAGAGCTCCTGCGTGAACCCGAAGATCCGGCTGCCGAGCGCGTGCATCACGTGGTGCACGAGGTCGACCGACAGGCCGCCCGCGAGGAACGTCCCGATCGTCGAGTCCATGTACGCGAGCACGACCGGCGTCGGCGCCGCCCGCGACTCCATGACGCGGCGCGCCCAGGGGTGACGGAGCATGACCTCGCGCGCGGACAGGATCCGCCCGCGCACGGCGTCGGCCCAGCCGAGCGCGGGGTCCGGCGGGTCGATCTCGGCGAGGACCGCGTCGACCATGCCGTCGAGCAGGGCGTCCTTGTGGGCCACGTGCTTGTAGAGCGCCATCGGGACGACCCCGAGCACCTGGGCCAGACGCCGCATGCTCACGGCGTCGATCCCGTGCTCGTCCGCGAGCGCGACAGCCGTCCGCAGGACCCGGTCCCGGTCGAGGCGCTCACGCCGCGCCACCTCCGCGCCCTCCGCCACGAGGTCCCCTCTCCGCCGGACGAGTGCTCTCCCTTGACGGGTGTACAGCGTACGCCTAGCCTGCTCGATATCAAGGTGTACGCCGTACACCTCCGACGGAGGAGACCACCGTGCCTACGAGCAGAAGAACCGCCGTGACCGCTGGGGTGCTGTACCTCGTCACGCACGTCACCTCGATCACGGCCGTGCTGCTCTACCGCGACATCGGCGAGCCCGAGCGCTTCCTCGCCGGCGAGGGTGCCGACGGCCCGGTGCTGCTCGGCTCGCTGCTCGAGGTGGTCCTGGCGCTGGCCGTGATCGGCACCGCGGTGACGCTCTTCCCCGTCGTGAAGCGGCAGCACGAGGGAGCGGCCCTCGGCTACGCAGCCCTGCGCACGCTCGAGGCGGCCGTCATCACGGTCGGTGTCGTGCCGCTGCTCGCTCTCGTCACGGTCCGCCAGCAGCTCGCCGGCGCGCCCGGCCCGGAGACCGTCGCCCTCGCCGAGGGCCTCGTCGCGCTGCACGACTGGACGTTCCTCGTCGGGCCCGGGTTCGTGTGCGGGACCAACACGGTCGTCCTCGCGGCGCTGCTCCTCCGGTCCGGGCTCGTGCCGCGGCCGATCGCGGTGCTCGGGCTCGTGGGCGGCCCGCTCGTCTTCGCGACGAACGCCGGCGTGATGTTCGGCCTGTACGACCAGGTGTCGGTGATCACCGGGCTCGGCGCGGTCCCGATCTTCTCGTGGGAGATCTGCCTCGCCGTGTACCTGATCACGCGCGGCTTCCGCCGCTCCCCCGTGCTCGACGGCGACGCACCGACGTCCGGGCGCGCGCCCGAGCCGCAGCCGGTCACCGTCTGAGGTCGGCCGGCGGCCCGGCGCGGGCGGGTCAGGACCCGCCGTGCTCGCGCCGGGCGTCGCGCGCCGTGGCCTCGACCCGTGCCGGGTCGAGGTCCGGCCGCCCGCCCAGGTGCGTCACGGTGAGCGCCGCCGCCGCCGAGCCCCACCATCCGGCCGTGTCCGGGTCCTCGCCGCGCAGCCGCGCCGCAATCTCCCCCGCGACGAACGCGTCACCGCCGCCCGCCTCGGGGATGTCGCTCAACGCCTTCTGGGCCGTCCTCAGCCGCGGGCAGCCCTCGACCAGCCGCTTGCCCACACCGACGGTCTTGATCGCGACCTTGGCTGCCTTGAACAGCTTGCCCCAGGGCACCGCGTTCAAGGCCGTCGAGATGCACGCGGTGATGTCGCGGTCGCTGATGCACTTCTTCGCATCGGCGCAGCCGATGAGGTCGACGACCAGACCGACGGTTCCGGGGACCGGTGCGCGTCACCCGCCGCGGTGGTCCGCGGCCCGCCCGGTAGAGTCGAGCCCGCCACCGCGCAGCGTCCGCGCTCCCGCCGCCTCCCCCGCGTGGCCTCCGCACCCCCCGCCGCCGGGCTCCCCGCGCCCGGGCCGGACCCGCGCCCCGAACGACGAAGGACCCCGTGACCTCCCCTGCGCCCACCGAGCTCACCACACCCGCCCGGCCGCACCTCCCCGAGGCCGACGCGACGCACTCCGTGCTGAGCGCCCTGCGCTCGCCGCGCCGGCTCAGGACGGAGGTCCTCGCCGGGCTCGTCGTCGCGCTCGCGCTGATCCCCGAGGCGATCTCGTTCTCGATCATCGCCGGGGTCGACCCGCGCCTCGGGCTGTTCGCGTCGTTCACGATGGCCGTGACCATCGCCGTCGTCGGCGGGCGGCCGGCGATGGTCTCCGCCGCCACCGCGGCCGTCGCGCTCGTGGTCGCCCCGGTCGCGCGCGAGCACGGGCAGGACTACCTGATCGCGACCGTGATCCTCGGCGGGCTCGTGCAGGTCGCGCTGGGGGCGCTCGGCGTCGCGCGGCTCATGCGCTTCGTCCCGCGGTCGGTCATGGTCGGGTTCGTCAACGCGCTGGCGACGCTCGTCTTCCTCTCCCAGCTCCCGCACCTCGTGGACGTGCCGTGGGCCGTCTACGCGCTCGTCGCCGCCGGGCTCGTGGTCGTCTTCGGGCTGCCGCGCCTGACGACCGTGGTCCCGGCACCGCTCGTCGCGATCCTCCTGCTGACCGTCGTCACCGTCGCCGCGGGGATCAGCGTCCCGACGGTCGGCGACGAGGGCGAGCTCCCCGAGAGCCTGCCGGCGCTCCTGCTCCCCGACGTGCCGCTGACCCTCGAGACGCTGCGGATCATCGCCCCGTACGCGGTGACGATGGCGCTCGTCGGCCTGCTCGAGTCGCTCCTGACCGCCAAGCTCGTCGACGACATCACCGACACGCACTCGGACAAGACCCGCGAGGCGTGGGGCCAGGGGGTCGCGAACGTCGTCACCGGGTTCTTCGGCGGCATGGGCGGCTGCGCGGTGATCGGGCAGACGATGATGAACGTCAAGGCGGCGGGGGCCCGGACGCGCCTGTCGACGTTCCTCGCCGGGGTGTTCCTTCTGGTCCTCGTGGTCGGGCTGGGCGACCTCGTGGGCGTCATCCCGATGGCGGCCCTCGTCGCGGTGATGATCTTCGTGGCGGTCGCGGCGTTCGACTGGCACTCCGTCCGGCCGTCGACGCTGCGTCGGATGCCGGGCAGCGAGCTCGTCGTCATGCTCTCGACCGCCGGCGTGACCGTCGCGACGCACAACCTCGCGTACGGCGTCGTCTGCGGCGTCCTCGTCGCGATGGTCGCGTTCGCCCGGCGCGTCGCGCACCTCACCGACGTCACGGTCGTCGACACCGGCGACGAGAGCACCCGCACCTACGCGGTGTCCGGGGAGCTGTTCTTCGCGTCGTCGAACGACCTCGTCTACCAGTTCGACTACGCGGGCGACCCGAGCAGCGTCGTCATCGACCTGGCCGCCGCGCACATCTGGGACGCCTCGACGGTCGCCGCGCTCGACGCGATCACCACGAAGTACGCCGCACGCGGGACGACGGTGACGATCGTGAACCTCGACGCCGACAGCGCCCGCCGGCACGAGCGCCTCGCGGGGCAGCTGGGCGCGGGGCACTAGCCAGGACGCGCCGGTCGGCGAGGCGGTCCGGTCGGCGGGGCGGTCCGCGTCCGCGGCTGACCCCGGACCGAGGACCCGTGCCGCGGCGCTCCCGTCGGCCGACGATGGGTCTGTGAGCACCGCACCGCACGCCGCCGCTCCCGCGCCCGCGGAGCGCCGCGCCGTCGTGGTCGACGACGAGCAGGCCCTCGCCCGCCTCGTCGCGGGGTACCTCGAGCGCGACGGGTTCCGGACGACCGTGTGCCACGACGGGGCGGAGGCGGTCGGGCTCGTGCGCGACGTCGACCCGGACCTCGTCGTGCTCGACCTCGGGCTGCCCGGGCTCGACGGCGTCGAGGTCTGCCGCCGGCTGCGGACGTTCACCGACTGCTACGTCGTCATGCTCACCGCACGCGCCGAGGAGGTCGACACGCTGATCGGCCTCTCGGTCGGCGCCGACGACTTCCTCACCAAGCCGTTCAGCCCGCGCGAGCTCATGGCGCGCGTCGCGGCCCTCCTGCGCCGGCCGCGCCGGAGCCCCACCGAGCCCGCGCGGGCGTCGGCCGCAGCGGAGGACGCGCACGAGGTGCTCGAGGTCGGCGCCCTGCGGGTCGACGTCGACGCGCGCGAGGTGCGCGTCGACGGGACCGAGGTGCCGCTCACGCGCACCGAGTTCGACGTCCTCGCGGCGCTCGCGTCCCGGCCGGGCCGGGTGCTCAGCCGGCGGGCGCTGATCGACACCGTGTGGGGTCAGGGCTGGGTGGGCGACGAGCACCTCGTCGACGTCCACGTGCTGCACGTGCGGCAGAAGCTCGGCGACACCGCGGAGGCGCAGCGGTACGTCCGCACGGTCCGCGGCGTGGGGTACCGGATCGGCACGGGCGCATGACGACCCCGGCCGGGGTGCCCGCGGCGGACGCGTCCGGCGCGCCGGGCCCGGACCCGCGCTCGGGCGCACGCGGCGCGGATCCGCGCGGTAGGGGGTGGCGCGGCCCGGGCGCGCGGGGCCTCGGCGCCCGGCTGCTCGCGGCCCTCGCCGCGGTGCTCGCGACCGGTGCGCTCACGGCGTGGCTCGTCGCGTCGGCCGTCGGCCCGGGGCTGTTCCACGAGCACATGGTCGACGCGGGCGTCGGCGACCACGACGCCGCGGTGGTGCACGCCGAGCAGGCGTTCCGGGACGCGAGCGCCGTCGCGCTGGCCCTCGCGATCGGGGCGGCGACGCTCGCGTCCGCGGCGGTGTCGCTCGTGCTGACCCGGCGCATCGGCCGCTCGCTCGCCGCGGTGTCGACCGCCGCGGCGCACGTCGGGGCGGGCGCCTACGGGTCGCGCGTCCCCGCGCCAGGGCTGGGCGCCGAGTTCGACGAGCTCGCCGGGTCCTTCAACGCGATGGCCGCCCGGCTGCACGAGGCCGACCGGCTGCGCGCCCGGCTGCTGGCCGACGTCGCGCACGAGGTCCGCACGCCGGTCGCGACGATCGCTGGCTACCTCGAGGCGGTCGAGGACGGCGTGCAGCCGTGGGACGCGACGACGCTCGCGGTGCTGCGGGAGCAGGCGGCCCGCCTGACCCACCTCGCCCAGGACCTGACGGCGGTGACCCGGGCCGAGGCGGGCGACCTGGCGCTGGACCTCGAGCCGGTCGCGCCCGCCGAGCTGCTCGCCGCCGCCGCGGCTGCCGTGCGGGAGCGAGCCGCGGAGGCCGGCGTGTCCGTCGTCCTGGCCCCCGCGCGCGGCCTCCCCGACGTCGCGGTCGACCGCGTGCGGGTCGCCCAGGTCCTCGACAACCTGCTCACGAACGCCGTCCGGCACACCCCGCGCGGCGGCACGATCACGCTGACCGCCGAGGCCGAGGCCGAAGCCGAGGCCGAGGCCGAGGCCGAGGCCGAGGCCGGGGCCGGGGCGGGCGGCGTCGTCGTCGCGCTGCGGGTCGCCGACACCGGCGAGGGCATCGCGCCCGAGCACCTGCCGCACGTCTTCGAGCGGTTCTACCGGGTCGACACCGCGCGCGACCGGTCCGGCGGCGGCTCGGGGATCGGGCTGGCGATCAGCCGGGCGCTGACGCTCGCGCACGGGGGCACGATCGGCGTCGCGAGCGACGGCCCGGGCACGGGAGCGACGTTCACGGTGACGCTCCCGGCGGCCTGACCACGCCCGCCCCCGACGCGGCTCAGTGCGTCATGCCGACCATGCTCGACCCGTCGTGCATGACGTGCGTGGGCTCCCACCCGGCGACGACGCCCGGGTCGAGCATGCCCGCGATCATCGCGACGTGGGCCACCACGAGGAACAGCCCGACGAGCGTCGCGTGCACCTGGAGCCGGCGCCGGTCGTCCCAGCCGGCGCCCACCGCCCGCGTCTCGAGCAGGCTCATCCCGAGCAGCGGGACGACGCCGAGCAGGTAGAAGCCGACGGCCACGACGTCGACCCACCCGCGCCAGCCGCCCGACGTCGTCAGCGGGATCACGGCGTGCTTCGTCAGGTAGACCACGACGCCGACGAAGTAGAACCCGGCGACGAGCCCGGCGTACCGGTTGAGGTCGGCGACGACCCGGGGGACGTCGCGGCGGAACAGGATCGCGAGCTCGGTCACGGCGATCGTCTCGGCGAGGACGACGGGGACCGCCATGAACAGCAGCAGGTTCCACGGCTGGTTGTCCGCGAGCAGTCCCATGTAGTGCGTCGAGCCCATGTCGTCGCCCGCGGGCCACGCGGGCAGGAGCAGCGCGAGGACGGCGACGGCGAGGCAGACGCCGGCGACGGCGGCGAGTCGGGTGGTGCTCGCCGGGGCGGACGGCTGCGCGGTCCGGTCGGCGGTGGTGGGTGCGGTGGCGACCATGGTGGGACCTCCGGTGCGTGCGCCGGACCCTCCGGCGCCCTCACCACGGTGGCGGCGCCGCCCGCACGTTCTGCTCACGGACGATGAAGGACTGATGAAGGCGGCCCGCGGCGCGGTGCCCGGCCGGCCCGGTCGGGACCTCCGACCCAGGGAAGGTTGCGTCCGACGGCCGCCCGAGCGGGCGGTCCGCAGCCGTTGACACGCCCTCTGTCGCCGCCGAAGCATGAGCGGGTGCGGACGCCGCACCGCGTGCCCGACGACGTGCACGCGAGGGTCGAGGGCTGGGGGGCTCATGCTCGTGCTCACATCCGTCCGGCGGCGCGTCGCCGCACTCTGCACGGGGGCCCTCGCGGTGCCGCTCGTGCTCGTCGGGGCGCCGGCCGCCCACGCCGCGGGGCCCGTGACCGTCACGCCGTCGGCGCTCGTCACGGCCGCCGAGGGCGGCACCGCGACCGTCACGCTCACCGCGACGACCGCGGACGGCACCGCGCTCGGGTCCGACGTGACCGTGTTCTTCTCGACCGGGACGGGCACCGCGACGGGCGGGGCCGACTACACCGAGACCGGCGGCGCCGTGACGTTCGCGGCCGGCGCCGAGTCCGGCGCGACGCAGGAGGTCACCGTCGCGCTCACGGCCGACGACGACGCGGAGACGACCGAGACGGTCCCGCTCTCGTTCAGCACGACGACGCCCGACGTCACGGTGGCCGGCGGCGCGACCGTCGCGATCCAGGCGAACGGCTTCCCCTACCTCGACGCCGACCTGCCGCTCGCGGAGCGCGTCTCGGACCTGCTCGGGCGCATGTCGCTCGCCGAGAAGGTCGGCCAGATGACCCAGGCCGAGCGGGCCAACGTCGCCGCGACTCCCGGCCGCGTCGCGTCGCTGGGCCTCGGCTCGCTGCTCTCGGGCGGCGGCTCGACCCCGACGCCGAACACCCCCGAGGCGTGGGCCGACATGGTCGACGGCTTCCAGACCCAGTCCCTGTCGACCCGGCTGTCGATCCCGCTGCTGTACGGCGTCGACTCGGTGCACGGCCACGGCAACCTCGTCGGCGCGACCGTCTTCCCGCACAACATCGGGCTCGGCGCGATGCGCGACCCGGCGCTCGTCGAGGAGGTCGCGCACGTCACCGCGGCCGAGACGCGCGCGACCGGTCCGCAGTGGTCGTTCGCGCCGTGCATCTGCGTCGCGCGGGACCTGCGCTGGGGCCGCACCTACGAGTCGTTCGGCGAGGACCCCGCGCTCGTCGTGCTCAACGAGACCGCGATCGACGGGCTCCAGGGGCCGCGACGCAGCGAGCTCGACCAGCCCGACCGCGTGCTCGCGTCCGTCAAGCACTTCGCGGGCGACGGCGGCACCGAGTTCGGCAGCAGCACGACCGGCGAGTACACGATCGACCAGGGCGTCGCGGTGACGAGCCGGCGGGACTTCGAGCGCCTGCACCTGTCCCCGTACGTCCCCGCGGTCCGGGAGTACCGCGCCGGCACGGTCATGCCGTCGTACTCGAGCGTCGACTGGACCGAGAACGGCGTGGGCGACCCGCTCAAGATGCACGCGCACACCGAGCTCATCACGGGCTGGCTCAAGGGTCAGCAGGACTTCGACGGGTTCGTGATCAGCGACTACAACGCGATCGAGCAGATCCCCGGCGACTACCCGACGCAGGTCCGCACGAGCGTCAACGCGGGCGTCGACATGTTCATGGAGCCCAACACCCCGGACCCGTTCATCGCGACGCTCATGGGCGAGGTCGGCGCCGGCCGGGTGCCGATGGCGCGGATCGACGACGCGGTGCGCCGCATCCTGCAGCAGAAGCTGGAGCTCGGGCTGTTCGAGCGCCCGTACACCGACCGCGCGGGCCAGGCGGACATCGGCTCGGCGGAGCACCGGGCGGTCGCCCGGGAGGCGGTCGCGAAGTCGCAGGTCCTGCTGCGCAACACCGGCGACGTCCTGCCGCTCGCGAAGGACGCGAACGTCTACCTCGCGGGCCGCGCCGCGGACAACATCGGCATCCAGGCCGGCGGCTGGACCGTCACGTGGCAGGGCCAGCCGGTCAAGGACCTGATCCCGGGCACGACGATCCGGGCGGGCATCGAGGATGTCGCACCGGACGCGCAGGTCACGTTCAGCGAGGACGCGTCGGCGCCGACCGACGGCGCGGACGTCGGGGTCGTCGTCGTGGGCGAGACCCCGTACTCCGAGGGCTACGGCGACGTCGGCGGGCCCGGCTGGCCGTGGGACCCCTCCGACGGCGGCGTGCCGCGCGAGCCGAACAAGCAGCTCACGCTCACGCCGGGCGACCAGGCAGTCGTCGACACCGTCTGCTCGGCGATCGAGAGGTGCGTCGTGCTCGTCGTCTCCGGCCGGCCCAACGTCGTCGCCGACCCGTACGGCCAGGTCGACGCGCTCGTCGCGTCCTGGCTGCCCGGCTCGGAGGGTGCGGGCGTCGCGGACGTGCTGTTCGGTGACGCACCGTTCACCGGCCGCCTCGGGCAGACGTGGCCGCGCACGCAGGACCAGGAGCCGATCAACGTCGGCGACGCGGAGTACGACCCCGAGCTGCCGTTCGGCTGGGGCCTGCGCACCGACTCCGCGCTCGACCGGCTCGAGGCGCTGCGGGCCGAGCTCGAGTCGTCGCGCGACCGGGCCGTGCGCCGGGCCGTGGGCGACATCGACCAGGCCCTCGCGCGCGGCGACTGGACGGAGACCGGCGAGGTCGGCAACGAGCGGGCCGTGCTCCGGACGCTCGCCCGGGCCGCGAACCGGCTCGACGGGAGCGACGCGGTGACGTGGCAGCAGATGAACACGCTCACGTCGGTGCTGCGAGACCTCGCGCAGCAGCGGGTCGTCGACGCGGGGACCGACGCGCCCGAGGGCTGGGCTGCCGACCTCGCCGACGCCGAGCACGCGCTGCTCGTCGGGGAGTACGGGTTCGCCGCGGACCTGCTGGTCCGCGTCGCCTCGGCCCGCGCGAGCTGACCGGGACGCACGCCGTCCGGTGCCCCTCCTCACGGTGAGGGCACCGGGCGGTGTGCTGTGCCGGGCGCGCCCGAGGCCACGGCGGACCCGCGCCGGGCCGCCCGTCCCCCGAGAAGCGCCGTCAGCCCTCGAGGACCCAGACGACCGGGACCGACGTCACCGGCGCGTGCGCGTCGCGCGTGACCTGCGGGTTGCCCTCGACGCCGACGTAGCCGATGGGCTGGCCCGCGGGCAGCACCGCGATCGTGCACGCGGCGACCTCGGCGTCGACGGTCGGCTCGTCGAGCTGGTCGGTCTGGCACGGGGCGAACAGGCCCATCGGCAGCAGGTCGCCCGCGCCCGCGCCGTCGGCGCCCCAGCCGAGCACGTGCGGCGGCGCGAGCGTCGACGCGTCGCTGGTGCCGCGCGCCCACAGGAGGCGGTGGCTCGTGCGGACGTAGTACGCCTGCTGCGTCGCGGGGTCGAACGCGCCGACCCCGGCGACGGTGGCGATCTCCGCCGGGTCCGCGGCTGCGACGTCGAGGACCTTCGATGCCCACTGCGCCTCGGTGTAGTGCGCGCCCGCGGGGTCGAACCCGGAGTTCTTCTGCAGCACCGCCTCGTCGCCGCGCGCGAGCCGGGTGCTCTCGGGGGTCAGCTCGGCGGGCGCCCCGACCTCGAACGGCACCGGCGCGACGGGGGTCGGGGTCGGGGTCGGCGTGGGGGTCGGCGTCGGCGTCGGGGTGGCCGTGACGCTCGGCGACGGCGACGCGTCCGGGTCGTCGCCCGTGCAGCCCCCGAGCGCCACGAGCGCCGCGAGGCCGACGGCGAGGGGCGTGGCGGTCCGGCGCGCGAAGGGGGGCACAGCGGACATTCTGCCCCGGTCCCGGGCTCGCGTCCGGGACCGGGGCAGCGCGCCGCCTACCGGGGGTCTGCGGGACCCGACGCCGGCGCCGGAGCAGACTCCGGCTCCGGCGCGTGCGCGACGTGCGGGTGCCGGCGCTCGAGCGCGGAGCCCTCGACGTCGACGTCGGGCAGCAGCCGGTCGAGCCAGCCCGGGAGCCACCACGCCTTGTCCCCCGCGAGGTGCATGAGCGCGGGCACGAGCGTCATGCGCACGACGAACGCGTCGACGAGCACCCCGAACGCGAGCGAGAACCCGATGGGCCGGATCATCGCGCTGTGCGAGAACACGAAGCCGCCGAACACCGAGACCATGATGATCGCCGCGGCGGTCACGACGGCCCGGCCGGCCCGCACGCCCTCGACGACCGCGACGCGCGCCGGGGCGCCGTGCGCGTACGCCTCCCGCATGCCCGAGCCGAGGAACAGCATGTAGTCCATCGCGAGGCCGAACAGGATGCCGACGAGGATCGTCGGCAGGAAGTTCAGCACCGGGCCGGGGGTCTCGACGCCGAACACCGCACGGAGCCAGCCCCACTGGTAGATCGCCACCACGCCGCCGAGGGCCGCGAAGAACGACAGGATGAACCCGAGCGTCGCGATGACCGGCACGAACACCGACCGGAACACGAGCACGAGGATCAGCATCGAGAGGCCGACGACGACCGCGAGGTACGTCGGCAGCGCGCCGGCGAGCTTGTCGGAGATGTCGATGTTGCCGCTGGCCTGGCCCGCGACGGCGATGGAGATGTCGCCCTCGAGCGGCGAGAGCGTCCGCAGCGTGTGCACGAGCTCCTCGGTCGACTCGGTCGTCGGGCCCTCGGCCGGGACGACCTGGAACGCGGCGACGGTCCGGTCCTCCGACGTGCCGACCGCGGCGACGGCGACGACGTCGTCCTGCGCGAAGAGCTGCTCCCCGACCTGCACCTGGTAGGCGAGGACCTCCTCCTCGGTCGGTGAGCCGGGCAGGTCCGCGACCACGACGAGCGTGCCGGCCTGACCCGCACCGAACTTCTCGGCGACGGTCGCGTACGCGCGGTACTGCGTCGAGTCGTGCGGCTCGGACGACCCGTCGGGCAGGCCGAGCCGCAGCTCGAGCGCGGGGATCGCGACGACGACGAGCGCCGCGACGGCCAGCACCGCCCGGAGCACCGCACCGGGGGTCGACATGGGGCGCGCGGGGGCCGGCGTCGCGAGGGCCGGCGTCGCGGGCGCCGGGGCTCCCGTGGTCGACGACCCGGTGGCGCCCGCTGTGCTCGGCGCCGCGCTCCCGAGGCGCGCCCGCTCCCTCCGGCTCAGCACCCGCAGCCCGAGCAGCGACAGCAGCGCGGGCGTGAACGTCACCGCGAGGAGCACCGCGATGGCGACGCACATCGCGCCGACCGTGCCCATGAGCCCGAGGAACGGGATGCCCGTGATGTTGAGCGCGAGCAGCGCGATGAGCACCGTCATGCCCGCGAACACGACCGCGTTGCCGGACGTGCCGTTCGCGAGCCCGATCGACTCCTCGACGTCGTAGCCGGCCTTGAGCTGGCGGCGGTGCCGGTTGACGATGAACAGCGAGTAGTCGATACCGACCGCGAGGCCGAGCATCACGCCGAGCATCGGGGTCACCGAGCTCATCTCGACGACGCCCGAGAGCGACAGTGCACCGAGCGCGCCGATGCCGACGCCGACGAGCGCGGCGAGGATCGGCAGCCCCGCGCCGACGAGCGTGCCGAGCATCACGACGAGGACGACGCCCGCGACGACGACGCCGACGACCTCGCCGACGCCCAGCAGCTCGGGGACCCCGCTCGTGAGCTCGGCGGAGTAGTCGACCTCGACGCCGTCGACCGGCCCGGACTCGAACACCTCGACGACCGCGTCGCGCGTCTCCTGCTCGATCTCGAACTGCGACGCGGTGAACACGACCGTGAGCACCGCCGCGCTGCCGTCCTGCGAGACGGTGCGGATCTCCGCGGCCATGTCGAGCAGCGCCTCACCGAGCCGGAGCTGCTCGTTCTGCGTCTCGAGCTCGGCCTCGCCGGCCTCGAGCTCCGCGGCCCCCGCCTCGATGACGGTCGTGCCCGCGTCGAGCGCGGCCTGCTCGGCGTCGAGCGCGGCGAGCTGCGCCTCGAGGGCCGCCTGCTGCGCCTCCCCCGCGAACCCGCCCTGCGCGGGCGCACCGGCGGCGGCGAGCTGCGCCCGGGCGGCGTCGAGCTGTGCCTGCCCCTGCGCGAGCTCGGTGCGGCCCTGCTCGAGCTCGGCCCGCCCCTGCGCCAGCTCGGCGCGCCCCTGCTCGATCTGCGCCCGGCCGCTCTCGAGCTGTGCGGCCTGCTCGGCGCGCTGCGCCTCGGTCGCGAACGGGTCGACGACCGTCTCGATGCCGTCGACGTCGGCGACGCCTTCGGCCAGCCGGGTGATGCCCTCGCGCTGCTCGGCGGTGAACTCCTCGCCGGACGCAGTCGTCAGGACGACGCCCGCGGTCCCGCCTGCGGCGGCGGGGAGCTCGGTCGCGAGGCGGTCGGTGACCTCGGCGGTGGGGGTGCCGGGGATCGAGACGCTGCTCGCGAGGGTGCCGCCGAGCAGGGCGTACGCACCCCCGACGAGCGCGAGGACGACGAGCCACGCGGCGACCACGGTGCGGGCGCGCCGGGCGGACCAGCTCCCGAGCCGCAGGAGGAGTTCGGCCATGAGGGTGTGTGCCTTTCGGACGGTGCGGGCGGTGCGGCGGGCCACGGTGGTGAGCGTGACCCCGCCGGGCGGGGTGGTCGGGGGGACGGGGTGGGTCGGTGAGCCGGGTGGGTCGGGGGGGACGGGCTGGGTCAGCGGGGCGCGGGCCCGTCCGTCGCGAAGCCGTGGCCGGTGCGGTCGAGGAGCCGGTCGACGAGCGCGGCCCACACGGCGCGGGACGGCTCGTCGTCGGCCGCGCCTGTCGCGGTGTCCCAGTGCCGGTGCAGGACGAGGACGCCCGAGACGACCGCGTTGACCAGCAGGTGCACGTCGAGCACGTCCGCGCCGGGGTGCCGGGCGAGGACGGCCGCGGCGAGGCGGCCTCGCGCGGCGTCGAGCACACGCACGAGCACGGTCGCGATCGCCGGGGAGTGCTCGTCGTGCGAGCGCAGCGACTGGGTGAGGAATGCCATGGGCGCGACGAGGTCGGTCGAGCGGACGGCCCGCGCGAGCTCGTCGAACACCACGGCGCGGTCGTCGGCCGTCGCGGAGACGGGCTCGCCGTCGGGCGCCGGACCGTCCGCGGCCGGGCTCCCGCGGCTGCCGCGCGGGGTCCCGGTCTCCGGGGCGCCGCCCGCCGCCCCGCTCTCGCGCTCGTAGCTCGCGACGAGCGTGCCGATGACGTCGCCGAACACCTCGGCGACGATGTCGTCGACCGACGCGAAGTGGTTGAAGACGGTGCGGCGCGAGACGTCCGCCCGCCGGGCGAGGTCGTCGATCGTGAAGCGCAGGCCGCCCGTCTCCGCGATGAGCGCGGCCGCGGCGTCGACGATCGCCTGCCGGTGCCGCGCCTTGAGCGCGACGCGGCGATCGGTCGGGGCCTCGGTCACGGTTCCTACACTAGGTGCAACGCTGCACCGAGTGCACCTGCGCGGCGGCTGAAACACCGCGGGTGAAAGCCGGACAGATCGGGCGCCGACCGGTATCACCGAGGCGGCCCGGCCGTCGACCAGGCAGCGCGCGGAGCACGACCCCGCCCGCCGGCCCTCCCGGTCCGCAGCGGCCCATGCCGGGGAGACCCCCTCCGGGCCGCACCCCAAGGAGCAGGACAGATGGCGAACGAGCTGAACATCAAGGGCCCGCACGCACCGACCGAGGGCCGCGCGGCCCGACGGCTCCACCAGGCGATCGAGCTCGGGCACCTCGAGGACCTCACGGGCATCCTGGTCCGCGGCGGCCCGCGGTACCTGGTGACGTTCATGACCTCCCAGACCGGCGGCCGCCTCCGCTCGGCCACCGTGGTCTCGGTGACCAACCAGTCGAAGCAGACCAACCGCGTCACGGTCTCGTGGTTCCAGGGCTTCAGCGACGACTCCTCCCCCGTCGGGCAGAGCACATTCTCGATCCCGCCGGACTTCACCGTCGACTTCGCGACGCGTTCGCTGCCCAGCGAGGTCACGGTGACGAACTCCGTCCCGGCACCCGAGCTCACGTTCGACGAGGGCCGTGGCCTCGTGAGCTCGATGTACCCCGAGATCGGCGTGAGCGCGCGCGTCTACTACGCCCGCGGGGACGACGACCTCGACCTCGTGGCGGTCACGGACTCCAAGGTCGTCCGGATCGACCAGGGCAACGCGGGAGACTGACCTCCGCACGACCGTCGGCCGCGAGCCCGCTCCTCGGCGCGGGCTCGCGGCCGCACGGGTGACACCCGATCGCCGCCGGACGAGCCTGAGCGGGCGCCTCGGATCACCCGGGCGGACCCTCGTGTTCGAACGCGTGTTCGACTACCGTGGAGGCATGCCCGTCGGCGGCGCGACGATCCTGCACGCTGATCTCGACGCGTTCTACGCGTCGGTCGAACAGCTGCTGGACCCCGCGCTGCGCGGGCGCCCGATCGCCGTCGGCGGCGGACCGAACGGCGGCGTCGTGCTCGCGGCGTCCTACGAGGCCAAGGCGTTCGGGGTGCAGGGCGGGATGCCCGGCTGGCGCGCGGCGAAGCTGTGCCCGGCGCTCACGTTCGTCCGCGGGCACTTCGGCGAGTACCAGCGGCTCGGCGATGCCGTGATGGAGGTGCTGCGCGACGTCACGCCGCTCGTCGAGCGCATCTCGATCGACGAGGCGTTCCTGGACGTGTCCGGCGCGACGCACCTGTTCGGGCCGCCCGAGGCCATCGCCGCGCTCGTCCGCGAGCGGGTGCGCCGCGACATCGGGCTGCCCATCTCGGTGGGCGCCGCGCGCACCAAGCACCTCGCGAAGATCGCGTCGCAGGTCGCGAAGCCCGACGGGCTCGTCGTCGTGCAGCCCGGCACCGAGCGCGAGTTCCTCGACCCGCTGCCCGTCGGGCTCATCTGGGGCGTCGGGCCCGTGCACCAGCAGCGCCTCGCCGAGCGCGGCATCCGCACGATCGGCCAGCTCGCGCAGACGCCGTCGTCCGCGGTCGAGCACCTGCTCGGGACCGCCGTCGGCCACAAGCTCGTCGCGATGGCGCACGACGAGGACCCGCGCCGCGTCGTGACCGACCGCCGGGCCCGCTCGGTCGGCGCGCAGTCGGCCCTCGGCCGGCGCCGTCCCGAGGTCGAGGACGTCCGGGCGGTCCTCGCGCACCTCGCCGACCGGGTGTCCCGCCGCCTGCGCGCCAAGGACCGCGCCGGCCGCACGATCACCGTGCGCGTGCGGTTCGCCGGCATGACATCCGTGACCCGCTCGCGGACGCTGGCCCAGCCGGTCGCGAGCACGCTCACGCTGACGGAGGTCGCCGAGCACCTCGCGTGGTCCGCGATCCACGACGCGCCGCCCGGCACCGAGATCACGCTGCTCGGCATCTCGGTGTCGAACGTCGTCGACCAGCTGATCGTCCAGCCCGAGCTCGACCTGCGCCCCGAGGACCCGTGGCGCCCCGGCTCGCCGACGGGCTCGGCGCGGCGGGCCGTCGACGGGTCGATGGACCGGATCCGGACGCGCTTCGGCGGCGACGCGGTCGGCTACCTGCCCGCGGTCCTCCGGCGCGGCGCCGCGGTCCCCGACGAGTTCCGCGAGCTCGCTGAACACGACCTCTGAGCCACCGCTCCCGGACGTGCGCGACGATCGCGGGCCGTCCGCCCGCCTCCGCACGCGTGCGTCGGTTGCACGCCCGCTCCAGGCGCGTCCGACGGTCGCCGGTCGCCGGTCGACCCTCCCCGACCGGGCGCCGCGGTCAGCCCGCGAGCGCCGCCCGCAGGAACGCGATGTCCTCCGCCTGCCGCTCGGCCGGGGTCTCGACGACCGCGTCGCACCCGGCCTCCCGCACGACGTGCGCGATGAGCTCGGGCGGGATCGTGCCGGTCGCGAAGTTGGCGTGCCGGTCGCGGCTCGACCCGGCGGGGTCGCGCGAGCTGTTCGCGTGCACGAGGTCGATCCGCCCGGTGATGGCCAGCACCCGCTCGACGATCGTCTCGAGGTCCTCCCCCGCGGCCCAGGCGTGGCACGTGTCGAGGCAGAACCCGACCTCGTACTCCCCGATCGCGTCCCACAGCATCGCGAGCCGGTCGAGCGTCCGCGCGCACGCGTTCTCGCCGCCGGCGGTGTTCTCGACGAGGACCGGGACGGGGAACGTGGCGCGCTCGAACGTCTTGCGCCAGTTGTCGACGCCGACCGCGATGTCGTCCCCGTCGGCGACGTGCCCGCCGTGCACGATCAGCCCGCTGACCCCCAGGGCCGACGCCGCCGACGCGTGGTCGGCGATCATCTTGCGGCTCGGGATGCGGATCTTGTTGTTGGTCGACGCGACGTTCACCAGGTAGGGCGCGTGCGCGTAGAGGCGCAGGCCCGAGGCGGTGAGCGCGTCGGCGTCGTCGCGCGGCACCGGCTTCTTCCAGCCCTGCGGGTTCGCCAGGAAGAACTGCACGGCCTCCGCCTCGACGTCCCCGGCGGCGGCGACGGGGTCGTCGTCCCGGACGTGTGCTCCGATCAGCGCCATGCGCGGTCCTTCCGTCGGCGGGGTCTGGCGCCAGGCTAGACGCTGCCACCGACTCGGCGCCGGGCGAGCGCTGCGTCGCGTTCGCTCGGCAGACCCGGCCGCGCTCAGCAGACCCGGTGCCCCTCGTCGCACCACCGGTGCGCCACGTCGACCACGAGCCGCGACCCGTCGCCCGGGCCCGGCAGCACGAACGCACGGAACGGCAGTCGGGCACGGACGCCGTAGCCGAGCGTCGAGACGCCGCTCTCGATGCTCACCCACGCGACGTGCCGCAGCGTGCGGTAGGACGACCCGCCCTCGACGATCGTCCCGGGCCCGACGAACCACGAGTCCGTCGCGAGGGCCGGCACGCGCGCCACGACCTCGAGCCGCGCGCCACCCCGGACGTCGGCGCCGCTGCTGTCGACGAGCCGGTCGACGTACCGCACCGACCAGCCGGTGAGCGGCGCGTCGACGTCGAGCACGAGCCGGTCGAAGCACGCGTGCCGCCCGGCGCGCACGTTCACGAGGGTCCCGGCGGACAGGTCCCCGGCGGACCGGGCCTGCGAGCCCCACACCAGACCGCAGTACGGGTGGGCCGCGGCGCCGGGGGCGACGAGCAGCTGGCCGCCCACCAGGAGCAGGAGCGTGGCGAGGACGGCGGAGAGTCGACGGCGCATCGGTGCACCCCCTTCGTCCTCCCACGGTCCGCCCGCCGGCCCGCGCTGTCAACGGTCGCCGGGCGGCGCGGAGCGGGACGGGCGGCGGGACTCGGGCGGGGAGGCCCCGGCCCCGCGACGGGAGGTCCGAGGACGTCGCGTCGCGAGGGCCCGGGGTCAGTGCGCGGCGCCCGCGTGCTTGTTCTTGCGCGGGATCACGTGCATGACCGCGACGACGACGGCGCCCACGATCAGCCCGATCAGCGCCGACGCGAGCGTGTTGACGAGCCACGCGAGGAACCCACCGATGCCGGCGACGCCGTGGACGGCCTCCTCGCCGTGGTGCACGAGGTCGTACAGCCCGTGCCAACCGAGCTCGTCGACCCCCACGAGGAGGATGTGGCCGCCGACCCAGAGCATCGCGACGATCCCGACGGTCGAGAGCACCGCGAGCACCTTCGGCATGGCCTGCACGAGGAAGCGCCCGAACGACGCGACGCCGCCGCTCCTGTTCTGGGCGAGCTTGAGCCCGATGTCGTCCATCTTCACGATGAGCGCGACGACGCCGTAGACCATGACGGTGATCGCGAGCGCGACGACGATCAGGATGAGCGCGCGCGACACGAGCGGCTCGTCGGCGACCTCGTTGAGGGCGATGACCATGATCTCGGCGGACAGGATGAAGTCGGTGCGGATCGCGCCTGCGGTCATCTTCTTCTCGGTGTCCGGGCCCTGGACGACGGCGGGCGCCTCGTCCTGGTGCTTGCCGTGCCCGCTGACCAGCTCCCAGATCTTCTCCGCTCCCTCGAACGCCAGGTAGGTGCCGCCGACCATGAGGATCGGCGTCAGCAACCACGGCAGGAACTGACTGAGCAGCAGCGCGGCGGGCAGGATGAACAGCAGCTTGTTGCGCAGCGACCCGATCGCGATGCGGCGGATCATCGGGAGCTCACGGTCCGGCGTGAAGCCGCTCACGTAGCGCGGCGTGACCGCGGTGTCGTCGATCACGACGCCGGCCGCCTTGGCGCTGGCCCGGCCCGCCGCCGCTGTGACGTCGTCCACCGACGCCGCCGCGAGCTTCGCGAGCGCCGCGATGTCGTCGAGCAGTGCAGCCAAACCGCCGGGCATGGGGGTCTCCCTCGTTCGTCGTGCCGTGGGGGCCTAGCGTGCCATCCGCGGGGCACGTCGGCTCGTCCGTCCCGCGGTGGCCGGCGTCACGGACCGTCGGCGACGGCTCGGTCGGCGGCCGCGCCGGGCGCGACCTCCGGCTCGTGCGCGCGCGGGGCGCTCTCCCGGTGCAGCAGCACCTCGGGGTCACGCGCCCGCGTCGGACCGTCCCGGTGCAGCAGCACCTCGGCGGCGTGGTCCGCGAGCGCGGTGCCCGCGGAGCCGTACAGGTGGAAGACGGCGTCGGCGCCGTGCCGCCGGAGCTCGTCGACGTCGTCGTCGTACCGCGCGACCGCGGCGACCTTGCCGGTGAACCCGGCCTTCTGCAGGCGGGCCAGCGCGATGAGGTTGGCCTTGTGGAACGGCATCGCGAGCACGACCATCTGGACCCGGCCGGCGCGCCGCACCCGCGTCCAGAACTCGACGTCCGTGGCGTCGGCGCGCAGCACGTCGAACCCCCGCGCCGTGAGCTCGCCGACCCGCGCCGGGTCGTGCTCGACGCCGACGACCGAGAGCCCGTACCCGTCGCGCAGCTGCTCGTAGGTCGCCGCGCCGATCCGCCCGAGCCCGAGCACGAGGGCGTCGGAGTGCCCGACGTCGACGAGGCGGTCGTCGGGGTGCAGCTCGTGCGTGCTGTGGTGCGGCAGCAGCTTGACCATCCTGCTCGCGAGCTCGACGCCGCGGCGGTTGACGAGCGCCGACACCGCGAAGCTGATCGCGACGGCGAGCGAGACGACGACGACCCACCGCTCGTCGAGCATCCCCGCGGAAGCGCCGACGACCGCGACGATGATGCCGAACTCGGAGAAGTTCGCGAGCACGAGCCCGGTGAGGAACGCGGTGCGCCGCCGCAGCCGCATCGCCCAGAGCAGGACGGCGTAGAACGCGACCTGCAACGGGAGCACCGCGAGCAGCGCGACGGCGAGCAGCAGCTCCTCGGGGCCCGGTCGCCCGTGCAGCCCGATCTGCAGGAAGAACGCGACGAGCATGAGGTCCTTGAACGTCATGAGCGACCGCGACATCTCCGACGCCCCGGGGTGCTTCGCGAGGAGCACGCCCATGAGCAGCGCCCCGAGCTCGCCGTGCACGCCGGCCGCCTCGAAGAGTCCCCAGCCCAGCGCGACGGCGACCGTCACGCCGAACAGCGCCTGCAGCTCGCCGTGCCCGATGCGGTCCCAGATCCGGTGCAGCGGCCAGGCTGCGGGGATCACGAGCACGAGCGCGAGCGCCCACGGGCTCGGCACCTCGCCGCCCGAGAGCGCCATGAACACGACCGCGACGACGTCCTGCATCACGAGGAGGCCGACCGCGATGCGCCCGTAGAGCGACGTCGTGTCGGAGCGGTCCTCGAGCACCTTGACGACGAACACGGTCGACGAGAACGACAGCGCGAACCCCACGAGCGCGAGCCCGCCGAGCGGCTCGTCGGCCACGAGCGCCGGCCCGGCGACGGCGAGCAGCCCGAGGAAGCCGATCGTCACGGCGGTCGACAGCACGATGTGGACGCTCGTCGTGAGCCAGATCTCCCGGCGCAGCAGCGTGCGCGCGTCGAACTTGAGCCCGATCGCGAACAGCAGCAGGACCACGCCGAGCTCGGCGACCTGCTCGAGCCCGTCCGGCGCCGGCGCACCCACCGCGCCGAGCGCGAACCCGGCGACGAGGTAGCCGACGAGCGGCGGGAGCCGCACCCCGGTCGCGAGCAGGCCGCCGACCACGGCTGCCGCGAGATACAGGCCCAGGCCCATGCGCACCCCCCAGGTGGTGCGGTCATTGTCGCGCACGGACGCGCGGGTGCACCCGGGGTGGTCGGCACGAAGAACGCCGCCCGACGACTGTCCTGTCGTCGGGCGGCGTGGTTCGTGCAGCTGGTGGGTCCGTCAGGCGCCCGGCACCGACCAGCGCTGGGCGTCGTTGTTGTAGCAGGTCCAGATCTGGATCCGGTTGCCGTTCGCGCTGCCGTTGGCCGGGTTGTCGAGGCACTTGCCCGACGCGGGGTTGCGGTACGAGCTGCCGTCGCGCACCCAGGTCTGGTTCGACTGGCCGGAGGCGCAGTCCCACAGCTGGACCTTGGCGCCGTTCGCCGTGCCCCAGTCCGCGATGTCGAGGCACTTGCCGAGGGCCCGCAGCGAGCCGTCGGTGCCGAAGGTCCAGCGCTGGGCGTTCGTGCCGTTGCACTCCCAGAGCTGCACCGCGGTGCCGTTGGCGCTGTTGGCGCTCGCGACGTCGAGGCACTTGCCCGCCACGCCGGAGGTCACCGCGCCGGTCCCGGTCGTCGCACCGCCACCGCCACCGCCGCCACCCGTGCCCGCACCGAACGGGGTGAGGTCGATGCGCGCGCTGCGCGGGTCGCCGTCGTGCACGAGCGACTCGAACGCGCCGACGTCGTCGAACGCGAACGCGTACGCGCGGCCGTCGGTCATCGCGGCGTGGATCACGCGCCCGTACAGGTTCGGCGGCGTGGAGCGGTAGAACTGGCCGGCGTCGAGCACCGGCTCGGTCGAGCTCGCGCCCAGCGTGCCGCGGAACAGCGCGGCGCACAGCGTCCGGGCGATGGGGCCGACGACCTGGTCGTTCGGCGCGTGCAGCGCCCCGTCGCAGCCCCAGACGTCCGAGGACGACGGCCGCGGGAACACCGCGACCTCACGGCCCGACGGGTCGGTGAAGCGCAGCGTCGTGCCCGACGTGCGGCCCGTGTAGCGGACCTCGGGGCGGTCGCCGAACGGCTGCACGGTCAGCGCACGCGTCGTGTACGCGTTCCACGCCGACGCGATGTAGCTGTCGAGGTAGGTCGCGCTGAGCAGCCCGGCGCCGGCGGCCTTGCCGGGGGCGAGGACGCGCAGGACCGTGCCGTCGGCGCGCGTCACGACGCTGCGTGCGAACGCGGGGTCGGCGCGCAGCGCGTCGATGATCTGCTGGCGGCCGTTGGGGACCAGCTTCCCCGTGGTGCGCGTGGCCCCCGAGGCGCCCGTGACGCTCACGGAGTGCGGGACGGCGAACATGTCGACCTGCGAGCTGTTCAGCCACAGCCCGGAGTCGTTGTAGGTGAGCTCGCTCCAGTCGAACAGCATGTCGCGCGTCGGGTCCCCCGCCGCCCATGGCGCGGGCTGCACGACGCCGCCCGGCGTCAGCGAGAACGGCAGCTTCTGACCGAACGAGAAGTAGATGCGGCCCGAGAAGCCGCGCGGGACCTGCACCGTGACCGCGCCGCCGTTGGCGGGTCCGGCGATCGCGCTGTCCGGCGCGGGCGACGGCGGGTTCGAGCCCGCGGGCCACGCGCGGAACGTGCCGCCACCGTCGACCCAGCCGAGCTGGCCGGTCGCGAGGTTCGTGCCGAGCACGTGGACGAACACCTGCTCGCTGCGGCCCGACTGGTTCCCGACCGTGATCGGCAGCCGGTCCGGCCCGAGCGCGGCGGCCGGCGTGGCCGCCCCCATGACGCAGACGGCTCCCGCGACCAGCGCGGTCAGCCACTTCCGAAGTTGATGCATCGTCTTCCCTTCGCCCCCTGGTGGGCCCGCGCGCCGTCCAGCGCGCGGGAGCGGGCGCGCGACACTGCGCGCCCAGACGCGGCGACGTGTCCGGTGCGGACGGCGCCGTCGGGCAATTGGTTAGTGATCCTGACATACAGGTCAGTAAGCCGCCATCGCCCGAAGGTGTGGACGGTTTTCTGTTATGGGTTCCGCGATGTCCGGGTATCGGCCGTCTCGTCCGGGGCTCCGGGTGCGCGGCTTCCCGGACCCACCCGGACGCCGTCACGGCACATGAGCGCAGGGGTGGGGCCGCACGGGCGCTCACTGAGGGCTACTGCCGCACAGCGCTCCAGGCGTTGGCGACGACGTCCGCAGCGCTCCCCTGGTCGATCGCGATGCGCGTCTGCCCTCCCAGAGCAGTCACCCAGTCATCGCTCGGCTCCACCGCGATCACCGCGCGCTCAGGCACGCGCGTCCTCTGGCCGAGGCGACAGAACAGGTCTGCCGCGCCGGTCGTGATCATCCCTGCCCCGACCATCGCCCACAGGTCGTACAGGTCTCGCGACGTCCGGCGGTCGATCCACGCCGAGAGCTTCGAGGCGGCGAAAGCGTCCCGGGTCAACACCCGCAACGACGCGGCCGGCACGTCGGAGTACCGCTGCTGGATCGGCACAAGCTCCGAGGGCCAGGATGGATACCCCTGGCCGGAGAGGAGCTGCACCTTGACGGCGTGGCCGGTCGCCGTGATCGCCACGGCCGCCGCGGATCCCCGCGCGACACCCAGGTCCGGGCGCCACGTGATGCGCCCGAGCTCGCGCCTCACGGGCCCGGCGTCGAAGGCGTTCGTCACTGCACGGGCGGCTTCCGTACGTGGGCCGATGGCGATGAGGTCGATGTCCTCGCTGAGCCGCAGGTTCATTAGGTGCGTGCGCGACAGAGCGGTGCCCCCGAAGAAGACGACATGGTCGGCCGCGGTCCGCGCGAGAGCGGCGAGCATGTGCGAGATGGCGTGATCCCGCTGCACCTGCTCGTCAGCGACGCCGAACCGTTCCGCGACAGAGACGAGCTCGTCCGGGTCGAGACTCATGCGAGCAGGTCCAGGAAGCGCTGGAACGCCGCGAGACTGCCCTTGTCCTCCTTGACGACGCGGTGCAGTCGTCCGACGTCGGTCCGTTCCGCAAGCGCGAGCACCACGTTGTCGATCTCGTTCTCCAGGCCGGCCGCACCGAGGCCGCGCATCAGGTCGAGGATCGTCTGGTCGACCGTCGTCACCGTCAGCGGTCCCAGCTCGGAGTCGATCTTCTCGATGTCGAGTGCATCGAAGCGTCGACGCATGACGAACGAGACCGCCCCGCCACCGGTCAGCTCGACCGCCCGGTGCGTCCGGGGCGAGGCCACCCAGGCGCGACCGAGCGCGCGCGGGAGCGCCTGGTGCATCCGCGCGGCGCTCATGCCCATCAGCGGGGTGGGCTGCCCCATCGTGACCGCCCCCACGGCAGCGGCCGCGGTCTCGATCGTCGGCTTCCACCGGTCGGTCGCCGTCCGCGGCCTGGGCATGTAGATGCCCCGCGCCACGCGGTGGAGGCGTCCGTCGGAGGCCGCGTCAGCAAGGGCCTTGCGCGGGTTCGCGTAGTAGGGCTTGAGCGCGGCGGCGTCCACCGCCCCGAGCGGACCCCGCTGGAGCGCTTCACGCAGCCGCCGACCGCCGGCCAGCCGCAAGGTCCGGACCGGACCGTCGGCAGCCTCGAGCGCGTGGAGGTGCTCGCCGAGCTCTCGGTGCGCCGCAGCCAGGTCGGCGCCGCCGGGAAGGTCGTCCAGCTCGTCGAGGATCGTCGCGGCCTCCGAGACCAGCTCGCGAGCGCGGGCGAGCCGCACCCGCTGCTCCGCTGTCAGGGCAACGCCCATGGTGCCGAACCCCCTTGCGGCGGGATACGCGAACTGTGTGCAGAACGTATCCCCAGAGTGGTCGTACTGCAAGCAGATGAGCAACTCTGTCACACTTTGGTTGCCGGGGGCCTTTCGATCGGCGTCGGTGCGCCGGCGGCGCTGGGTGGATCAGCCCAGGCCCTCCGCGGCCAGCGCGTCGGTGAGCAGCGCGACCAGCGCCTCGAGCTGCACGTCCGTGGACGACGAGGAGTCGTCCTCCCCCGCGCCGTCCAGCGCCCGCGCCGCCAGCCCCGACTTGCTGTCGATGAGCTCGGCGATCTTCGCGTCGATGGTCTGCGCGGCGATGATCCGCCACGCGGTGACCGGCTCGGTCTGGCCGATGCGGTGGATGCGGTCGATGGCCTGGGTCTGCTCGGCGTCGGTCCAGGACAGCTCCGCGAGCACGAGGTTCGACGCGACCTGGAGGTTCAGGCCGACGCCGGCGGCGGTCAGCGAGCACACGACGATCTGCACGTCGGGGTCCTCGACGAACGCCTTGATGTTCTTCGCGCGGACTCTCGGCGTCTGGTCGCCGCGGATCGACGCGTACCGGATGCCGCGGTCGGCGAACGTCTGCTCGGCCTGGTCCATGACGTCGACGTGCTTGGCGAAGAACACGACCTTGCCGACGTTGCGGGCGAGCTGGGCGGCGTAGTCGGCGGCCAGCCCGGCCTTCGCCTGACCGATCCGGCGGACCATCGTGAACACGTTCTCGCCGCCGGCCTTCGAGCTCGAGTCCTTGAGCTCGGTCGCGGCGATGCGGCGCGCGAGCTCGAGGTCGATCCCGTCGGGCACGCCCTCCGCCGCGCGCGCCTCCATGACGGACCGGTAGCGCTCGACGAGCCGGCGGGCCAGCGCAGCCTCGGCGGCACGGATCGAGCGCCCCACGGGGCCGTCGAGCTCGACGGGCAGGTCGGCGACGCGGCGCGCCGGGATGTCCGCGACGACGTCGGCCTTGCGGCGGCGCACGATGCCCATCTCGATCACGCTGGTCCGGGCCTCCGCGTAGAACCCGGGGTCCGCGGGCGTCAGCCCGGTCTCCTCGAGCGACGTCATCAGCGCGCCGAGCGGCTGCTTGTCGTCGATCCAGCCGAGCAGCTGCCAGATCGCCCGGAAGTCCTCGATGTCGTTGATGAGCGGCGTGCCGGTGAGCGCCATGAGCAGCGGCCGCGCGACGCGCTCCCGGATCCGCTCCGAGAGCGCCAGCACGTGCCGCGAGCGCTGGGAGGTCTTGTTCTTGATGAAGTGCGCCTCGTCGACGACCATCCCGCGGAAGCCCAGGTCGCCGAGCCAGCCGACGTGCCGGTCCAGGAGCTCGTAGTTGACGATCACGACGTCCGCGAAGCCGTCGACCTGCTCCCCGTCGCCGTGGACGACCGTGGCGCGGCGGTGCGGCATCCACATGCCCACCTCGTGCGCCCAGTTCGTCTTGACGACGTTGGGGACAACGACGAGCAGCGGGAACGCGTCGGCGGCCTGCGCGGCGAGCAGCGCCTGCGCGGTCTTGCCGAGCCCGGGCTCGTCGGCCAGCAGGAACGTGCGGTGGCCACGGGCCGTCGCGGCGACGACCTGCGCCTGGTGCGGCATGAGCTCGCGACCCAGCGGCACACGCACGGGGCGAGGCTCGGGCAGCGGCATGCACGCCGGCGCGCCGGCGGCGGCCTCCGCGAACGACCGGAAGAGCGGCTCGAGCAGCTCCCAGCCGGCGAGGCGCCGGGGACGGGCCGCCGTGCGCTGCGCGGCCGCCTCGAAGTCGGGCGCCAGGAACGGGTTCGCCAGCTGACGTGAGATCACCGACCGCGGCACGACCCGGTTCTCGGCCCCCGCCACCGGCGCGGGCGGCGGCGTCGGCTCGGGCTCCTCGGGCGGCTCGATCCCGCCGGCGCGCAGGACCGTCGCCATGAAGGCGCGCGCCGCGTCGGTGACCTTGGCGTCCTCGCCGAGCAGCGCGAGCAGCGACGTGTCCCGGGCGGCGATCTTCGCGAGCATCGTCGCGACCCCGTCGAGCCGCTTGAGCTCCTGGGTCCGCTTCGCCTCGCTCAGCGTGGCGTCGGCCTTGACCCGCGTCCGCTCCTCACGCACCAGCAGCGCGACGACCTGGAACTTCGTCCGGATCGCCGGGCGCGTCGGCGGGCGCTGGACGGCACTCTCGACCTCGCGGGCCACCCCGGCGAGGACGGGGATCAGCCCCTCCTCGGTGGGGCGCTGGGCGCCGCGGCGACGCTGGGTGGTGACGGGCTCCGGGCGCGCACGACCGGACCGGCGCTGGCCTGGTCGGGCCACATGTCCTCCTTCGAAGCATCCACACCGCGGCTGCGGCGCAGGGAGCCGTTCCCGGGGCAGCCCGGGAACACGTCGGCCGGGCCCTGCCCGAGGCAGGACCGCACGCGCACGTCGGGTGCGCTGTGCCGGGCCGCCTGGTGCGACCGGCGGCCGTCTTCCGTCCGTCGTCACGACGCTCGGGACCGCGTGCGACGACCGCCCGGTCTCGAGGAGTCGGGGCGGCGTCATCCGTCCGGGCGAGCCGACCGGCGTCGACCGATGGCTGCCCACGTACCCCGACAGCGTATCCGCATCGCGAGACGGGTCGCTGCCGGACGCGGACGCTGGGACGCGATCGTTACACCAGGGACGCCGGACGGCCGGCCGGGTCGATCACCGCCGAGGGCGACCGGCATGAGGTGTCGCCGACCTCAGCGACGGCGACCGGCCTTCGTCGTCGTCATCGCCGCCCCTCGCACCGGGCCTTCAGGCCGTTGGCCTCGTTGGCGAGATAGCGGTCGGTGAGCCTCCGGTAGAAGCGCCCCATGACCGAGCCGAGCCACCCCGACTGCGACACCGACAGCCGCACCCGCGTCCCTCCGCCTGGCACCGGCTCGGCGTCGTGGCGGGCGGTCGCGACCACACCCGGTCCCGTCGCGACCCACGTGAACGAACGACCCGGCTCCAGCTCGGTGACGACGTACTCGGTCTCGGGGAGGCGCGGCTGGGCGATCGTGGCACGGCTCCCCGGGCGCAGCGGGCCCTCGTCGAGCCGGCGCACCGACGTCACCGTGGGCGTCCACTCCGACCAGGACTCGACGTCGGTCAGCACACGCCAGACCCGCTCGGGCGGGGACGAGATGTCCACCGTGATGCTCTGCTCCATCTGCCCATCGTGACGCGCAGGTCCCGGCCGATCCACCGTGGCGGGCGCGCCATCGACGACGTCGTCGAGGCGACCGTCCACGATCTGCGGCACACAGCGGACCCGCTCCCGCGGCCGGTGCGGACGCGGGGGCGGCGCAGGTGAATCCCCGGGCACTGGACGGCAATGGCGACGCTGGCCCGACCAGGCACGTGTCGAGCGAGGCGCCGCCCCGTCACTCCGCGCCGTCCGCGTCCTGGGAGAGGCCGCTGAGCATCCGCTGACCATGAGTCCGCAGAGAGTGGACGGTGCAGCCAGCGCGACCCAGTCGCCCGACCTTCACGTGCACTGCGTGCGCCTGGGCAGATTCGAACTGCCGACACCCGCTTTAGGAGAGCGGTGCTCTATCCCCTGAGCTACAGGCGCGGGGGTCTCCGTCGCTCGGACAGCCGCGGCGGGACGCCGACGAGCCTACCGGTTGGGCCCGGTGCGCCGAGAGCCGAAGCGTCACCGGGCGTGCGTCAGAGACCCGGCGGTCCTCTCGGACCACCGTGCGACGAGCCCGGGCACACGACGAGCCGCGGAGGTGATCCGCGGCTCGTCGTGGGGAGTTCTGCGGTCCGGGCCCGGGACGGGGCGCGGACCGGGAGGTCAGTGCGACCCGGGAGCGTCCGGGGCGGTCGGCTCGCCGACGGGAGCCGGGGCGGGCGCCAGCTCCTCCGGCTGCGTGAACGCGCCGCGGAGCGTCGTGAACGAGCCGAGCGCGCCGAAGCCCGCGGCCCACGCGATGTCCGTGCCGTACTCGGGCAGCACCTCGGGGAGGATCGACGAGAACCACGACCAGAAGGTGGGGTCGGTGAGGGCGCCCCACGCGCTGGTGCCGGTCTCCTCGCCCACCGCCGTCGCGGCGTCCCACGCGATGCCGCCGACGAACGCCAGGACGAGGGTCACGACCGTGATGGCGAGGACGACGAGCGCGCCGGTGCGGGTCAGCCGGCCCGCGCCGAGCACGTACAGCCGCACCGCGAGGAACGCGACGAGCGCCGCGACGATCGAGGCGATGAACCCCATGCCCCACAGCAGGACCCACGCGGCGATGCCGACGGGGATCGTCGCCAGCGCGAGGAGCGCTCCGCGACCCACGTTCGCGGGCTGTGCGACGGGCGGCGGCGCGACGGGCGGGGCGGACGGGGGGAACTCGCTGGACATGCAGGCCTCCTGGGCTGAGCCCGGGGACCGCCGGGTCGGATGCGCACACCGTAGTGGTGGCTTGTACACCCGCGCGGCTGTTTTCGCCTGTTCAGGCTCGGACATCGTGCGCATTGCGCGCAAGCCGCCTGTGGGGTCCGGACCTCGGTCTCACATCCCGCCCGACGTGGTGCGCCGTCCCACGGCCGACATGGTGGCGGGTACCCGGTTCCCGGAGGGCCGCGTCGTCAGCTCGCGATGCAGAGGAACCCGCTCCCGATCGCACCCACCACGGCCCCTGCGCCCTCGTCGGACGCGATCACGGTGTACCCCCCGTCGTCCCGGGTGTACCACCACCGCTGGCCGTCCGCGGACGGCTCGCCGTTGACCGCCGAGGGGTAGAGCTCGGCGACGCGGTCCTCCGGGTCGCCGATCCGCAGACCCTCCGCGGTGGCGGACGCCGGGTCGCCGCCCTCCTCGTCGAGGAGCGACCATCCGCCGACGTAGGGGGCGGTCTCGCCACCCTCGGGATCGCTCGTGAGCACGAACACCCGCAGGCCGGGCCACCCGAGCAGACGGCCGGGCTGCCCCGCGGTGTCGCACGCGTACTCGGCGTCGAGCGTCTCCGGGCCGGCTCCCAGGCGCTCGGTCAGGTGCGCGACGACGTCGGCCTCGGGCGCGTTGGGCGGGAAGTCGTCGATGCGTCCTTCCGGGTGGAAGGTGAGGGCGTCCGCCGTGGGGGCCGGCGCGGCGGGCTCGCTCGCGGTGGCGGCCGGGGTGGACGGGGCCGACGACGCGGTCGGGGCGGTCGTCGGCGCAGGCGCCGGGTCGGGTCCGGTGCAGGCGACGAGCGACCCGACGGCGAGCAGGGTCAGCAGCGCGGCGCGTGCGGGGCGTCCGGGCGAGCGGCGGGTCATCGTCGGCTCCGTGAGGTCGTGAGGTCGTCGGGCCCGTGCAGGTGTGGCAGGGGCGGCGGGCACCGTGAGGCCGCGCACACCGTAGCGAAGCGGTGCCGGCGGGATGACTCCGGGTTCGGCGCCGACGGCGCGTGCTGCGTCGGACGGACGACCGCGCTGCGGCGTCGAGCCGGTCTCCCTCTCGCCTGGCCACTCGGCCCCGCGCCCCGCCTCAGCGCCCCACGACCTCCCCCGCGAGCAGCGCCCCGAACGCCTCCCCCGTCATCGGCCGCCCGAACAGGAACCCCTGCGCGTACTCGTAGTCGAGCTCCGAGAACCGCTCGCGCGCCGCGTTGGACTCGACGCCCTCGGCGATGACGCGGAGCCCGAGCGCCGTCCCGAGGTCACGGCACGCGCGCAGCACCGGGGCGTCGTCGCGCAGCGTGATGTCGATCTTGAGCGCCGCGAGCGGCAGGAGGCGCAGCGCGGCGAGTGACGAGTACCCGGTGCCGAAGTCGTCGAGGGAGAACCGCACGCCGTGCGCGGACAGGCGGCCGATGTTGCCGACCGTCACGGCGCTCTGCGCGAGCGCCGTGTGCTCGGTGATCTCGAGGTTGAGGAAGGTGAGCGCGACGTGGTGCCGGTCGGCGCTCGCGCTGACGCGCTCGGCGTAGTCGCTGCCCTGCAGCTCGTGCGCCGAGACGTTGACCGCGACGGTGATGTCGGGGCGGACCTCACGCCACGCGTGCAGCGCCTTCAGCGCGTCGTCGAGCACGCGCTCGCCGAGCCGGACGATGAGCCCGGTCCCCTCAGCGACCCGGATGAACTCCTCGGGGCTCACCTCGCCGAGGTCGGGGCTGGTCCACCGGGCGAGCGCCTCCGCGCCGACGATCACGCCGCTGCGCAGGTCGACGATGGGCTGGTAGACGGTGCGGAGCTCGTCGGGCCCCGCGGTGCCGGGCGCGCCGTCGAGCGCGCGGCGCAGGCCGTTCTCCATGCTGAGCTGGCGGGTCACGGACCTGCGGAGCGCCTCGTCGTACACCTCGACGAGCCCGCGGCCGCGGCGCTTGGCCTGGTACATCGCCGCGTCGGCGTCGCGCAGCGCGGCGTCGGGCCCCCCGTCGGCCTCGTGCAGGAGCGTCATGCCGATGCTCGCCGAGACGTAGAGCTCGTGGCCGTCCACATCGACGGGCTCCCGGAGCGAGCGCAGCACGTGCCGGGCGATCGCGACACCGTCCTCGGGCGCGGTGAGGTCCTCGCAGATGACGACGAACTCGTCGCCGCCGAGCCGGGCGACGGTGTCCTGCGCGCGGAACGCCCCCACGAGCCGCCGGCCGACGGCGCGCAGGAGCTCGTCGCCGACGTAGTGGCCGAGGCTGTCGTTGACGAGCTTGAACTCGTCGAGGTCGATGACCATGACGCACACGTGCGTGCCGTTGCGCTGGGCACGGCCGATCGCGTGCGGGAGCCGCTCGGCGTACAGCGCGCGGTTGCCCAGACCCGTCAGGGGGTCGTGCACGGCGGCGTGCTCGGCCTGGGCGGCGAGCTCGAGGGACGTCCGACGCATCGCCACGAACGCGTTCAGCAGGACGCGGGTGCACAGCGCGAGGACCCCGACGGTCAGGACGAAGACGGCCGCCGGACCCACGATCAGGTGCGCCTCCGTGACGCCGTTCATCGCCGCGCCGCGCAGGATCATCCCCACCCCGAGCACCGCCTGGAGCAGGGTCACGGGGAGCGCGACGCGCAGCCGGAACAGCGACCAGACGAACGGGATGTCCCAGAACAGCAGCACGGACAGCGCGCTGGGCGGCACGGGCGACGTCGCCGCCATGAGCGCGACGAGCGCGATGTTGAGCCCGATGAGAACCGCGACCGCCCACGGACCCCGCGAGCTGTCGCGGGTCCGGTACAGCCACAGCCCGAGCACGAGGTAGACCAGGCCGACGGCGAGCCACGCCACCGGGCGGCGCTCGGGCGGGTTCATCGCCCCGACCCCCAGGTGCAGGGCGCCGGCGGCCACGAAGATCACCGACAGCAGCCTGTTCGTCAGCGGGCGGCTGGTCAGGGAGACGTCCGTGCGTGCCCAGCTCACCCCGCCCCCCGACTGTCGTCAGACCTGCATCGTGGCACCCGCGGCGGGCGGCGGCCACCGTCGGGCCGCCGCCACGCCGCTGCCGGGCAGCCGCCGGCCGACGCCGGGTGCGGGAGCGGCTCGGCTCCCGCCGGGCGTGCGTGGGAGGATCCGGGTATGACGTCGGAGATCGTGCCCGGAGCCAGCCTGCCCGCGACGCCGGAGGCTCCGCCGCCGGTCGAGCTCTGGGTCGAGCGCACGGGACGCCGCACGTACACCGGCCGCAGCTCGCGCGGCGCCGAGGTGCTGATCGGCCCGGCCGAGGCCGGCGCGGTGTTCACGCCCGGGGAGCTGCTCAAGATCGCCCTCGCGGGATGCTCGGGCATGAGCGCCGACACCGCGCTCGCGCACCGGCTCGGGGACGACGTCCAGGTCACGGTGCGCGTCTCGGGCCTGAGCGACCCCGAGGAGGACCGCTACCCGGCGCTGACCGAGGAGCTCGTCGTCGACCTGAGCCCGCTCGACCCCGCGCAGCGCGAGCGGCTCATCGCCGTCGTGCACCGGGCGATCGACCTGCACTGCACGGTGGGCCGCACGATCGAGGCCGGCGCGACCGTCGAGCTCACGGTCACCGGCGAGCGCTGAGGCCCACCGGGCGACGCCGCGCGCAGGACGTCGCCGACGAGCGGTCCGGCCCCGCGACCACGATCCTGTACCGAGGAACCCGCCCGGCGACCCCCTGCCGGTGCGGACGACGCGAGGAGAGGTGAAGCGGATGGGACTGCGCCGCCGATCGAAGGACGTCACGACGACCGACTGGGCCGCCCAGAACGGGTACGCCACGCCGCCCGGCATCACGGTCGACACCACGAAGCCCGACCGGCCGAGGACCGTGGGGCGCAAGAGCCTCGCGGACGGCCTGCTCGACCGGGCCGTGACGGTCCCGTCCGAGCGCATCCACGCGCACGTCGACTCGCTGCGCCGGCGCAACCCCGAGGCGTCGCCGGCCCAGATCATCGCGATGCTCGAGAAGGAGTACCTGCTCGTCATCCAGGGCGCGGGCGGAGCGGTGGGCGCCGCGGCGGCCGCCCCCGGCGTCGGCACCGGGATCGCGTTCACGCTCACCGCGAGCGACGTCGCGACGTTCTTCGGGGCGTCGGCCGCGTTCGCGCTGGGCGTCGCGAGCGTGCACGGCATCGACGTGCAGGACACCGAGCGCCGCCGTGCGCTGCTGCTCGCGACGATCCTCGGCGAGCAGGGTGGCGAGGTCGTCGGCGACGCGGCCGGGGTCAGCGGCGTGCACTTCGCGCGGACGCTGCTCACGCGCATGCCGTCGGGCACGGTCAAGAAGGTCAACTCGACGCTGACCAAGCGCCTCATCCGGCGCCAGGCCGCCAAGCAGGGAGGGCTCCTGTTCGGCCGGCTCCTGCCGTTCGGCATCGGGGCGGCCGTCGGCATCGCCGGCGCGCGGGCGCTGGGCAAGCCCGTCGTCGAGGGTGCACGGCTCGCGTTCGGGGAGCCGCCCGCGCGGTTCCCGCAGGTCGTCGAGGTCGTCGAGACCGGCGGGACACCGCGGGTCATCGAAGCGCAGGGCCCGGGGCGCCGCGGGCGCTGACCCGCAGGACCAGGGCGTCGAGCGTCCGCGGCGGGCCGGTGCAGGGGGCGTCACCCCGGCACCGGCCCGTCGTCGTGCGTGCGGGTCCGCTCGACCGGCGGAGGTCACCGTGCAGCCCCTCGGCGCACGGCCGGCCGGCCGCGGTGAGTCACCCCGGCGCACGGCGCACCGGCCCTGCGTGGGTCACCCCGGCGCCGGCCCGTTGCCGTGGGTGGCCAGCTCCGCCCAGCCCCGCTCGACCGACGCCCGGCACCGCTCGGGCTCGTCACCGACGCTCACGAGCAGCGCGGTCAGCATGGGGACGCCGTGGTCGAGCGTCTCGCGCGGCAGCGGCCCGGTGGCCACGAGCGACACGAGCCCGTGCCCGAGCGCCCAGCTCTGGATCGCGAGCGCCAGGGGGTCGGTCTCCGGGCGGAACCGGCCCGCGTCGCGCGCCCGCCGCACGCCCTGCACGAGGTGCTCGAGCGTCGCGTCGGCCGCCGGGAGGTCCTCGAGGTCGACGCTCGCGTCGAACATGACCCGGTAGAGGTCCGGGTGGTCGAGGGCGTGCGCGAGGTACCCCGCGACGAGGGCCGCGAGGTCGCGGACGGGGTCGGCGGACGGCGCCGTCGTGGCGAACCGGGCCTCGAGCCTCGTGAACCCCTCCTGCCGGAGCGCCTTCCACAGCCCGTCCATGCCGCCGAAGTAGGTGTAGACGGCCATCGTCGAGACCCCGGTCCCCGCGACGAGCGAGCGCAGCGTGACGGGCTCCCGGGCGCGGAGCATCCGGGCCGCGCGCTCGAGCAGGAGCGTGCGGACGGCGGGGTCCTTGGTGCGAGCCACGCCCCGAGACTACATAGCATTTCAATGCTATGTTTTGATGGTCGAGCCCGGTCGGGTCCGACCCGTCCCCTACGAGGAGCGATCATGGCCGTGACCCTGCGGAACCCCGACGGGCTGCCGAAGCCGGACTTCTACCACCAGGTCGCCGTCGCGACGGGCTCGCGGCTCGTGTTCGTCGCCGGGCAGCTCGCGAGCGGCCCCGACGGCGCGCTGGTCGGCGTCGGCGAGCTCGCCGCGCAGGTCGAGCAGTGCTACCTCAACCTCGGCACGGCCCTCGCCGACGCCGGCGCGACCTTCGCCGACGTCGTCAAGCTCACCGTCTACGTCGCCGACCCCCGGCCCGACCAGATGCCGCAGTTCTTCGAGGGCATCTCCCGGGCGGCGGAGAGGCTCGGCGTCACCCCGCAGGCGCCGCTCACCGGCATCTTCGTCGCGGGCCTCGCCGACCCCGACGCGCTCGTCGAGATCGAGGCGACGGCCGTCGTCGACTGAGGCACGAATGACGACCAGGCACCGCACGACGAGGGCCGCACGCGACGTGCTCCGCGTGCGGCCCCTCGTCGATCACGTGGTGCGGTTCACCAGCGGCCGTGCACGTGCTCCCGGATCGACCGGTCGTAGACGTCCTCGAGCGCGGCCAGCGCCTCGGCGTCGAGCGGCGCGAGCGCGGCCGCGGCGGCGTTCGCCCGGGCCTGCTCCCCGTTGCGGGCGCCCGGGATGACCGTCGAGACGCCGGGCTGGTCGACGATCCACCGCAGCGCGAGCTGCGCGGTCGTCGCGTCCGGGGCCACGCGGCGCCCGATCTCCGCGACCTCCTGGGCCGCCGCGACGCCGACCTCGAACGGCACGCCCGCGAACGTCTCGCCGACGTCGAACGCCTCGCCCTGGCGGTTGTACGTGCGGTGGTCGTTCTCCGCGAACTGCGTGCTCGCGTCGTACTTGCCCGAGAGCAGGCCGCTCGCGAGCGGGACGCGCGCGATGATCCCGACCCCGGCCTCGAGGGCCGCCGGCAGGACGCGCTCGAGCGGCTTGCGGCGGAACACGTTGAGGATGATCTGGACGCTCGCGACGTTCGGGCGGGCGATCGCGGTGAGGGCCTCGTCGACCGTCTCGACCGAGACGCCGTACGCCGCGATGCGCTCCTCCTGCACCAGCGTCTCGAGCGCGTCGTACACCGCGTCGCGCGAGTAGACCTCGGTCGGCGGGCAGTGCAGCTGCACGAGGTCGAGCGTGTCGACGCCCAGGTTCTCGCGGGAGCGGTCGTTCCAGGCCCGGAACGCGTCGAGCGTGTACGCGTCCGCGTCGTGCGGCGCGGCCCGGCGGCCCATCTTCGTCGCGACGGTCGGGACCTCGCCGCCCGCGGCGCGCTGCGCCTGCAGGAACTTCCCGACGAGCCGCTCGCTGCGCCCGTCGCCGTACACGTCGGCCGTGTCGAGGAACGTCACGCCGTCCGCGACCGCGGCGTCGAGCACCGCGAGCGCGTCGTCGTCCCCGACGTCACCCCAGTCACCGCCGAGCTGCCAGCAGCCCAGCCCCACCACGCCGACCGACCGTCCCGTCCTGCCCAGCACACGCTTCTCCATGCGGCCGACGCTACCCTGGGCTGCGCGGGTGGGCAGGGTCGACGCGGCGCCGCCGGCCCGGACGCCGACCCCGCCCCGGTCCCCAGGAGGACGCATGGAGCACCCCCGGATGTACGACGACGGCGACCCGCTCCTGGCGCACGTCCGCGACGTCGCGGCGCGCTTCCCGGAGTCGGTCGAGGTCGAGGCGTGGGGCCGCCCGACGTTCCGTGCGGGCAAGAAGATCTTCGCGGTGTACGGGTCGAGCGGGACGGACGAGCCCGCGCTGATCCTCAAGCCGGACCCCGACGAGCGGCCCGCGCTGGAGCAGGACGAGCGGTTCTTCTCGCCGCCGTACTTCGGTCCCGCCGGGTGGCTCGCGCTGCGCCTCGACCCGACCGTCGACTGGGACGAGGTGCGGGAGCTGCTCGACTCGTCCTACCGCCAGGTCGCGCTGGTGCGGATGCTCCGGGCGCTCGACGCGTGAACGGCTCCCCCGGCGGACCGCCGCCCGTGAGCGGCGCGCCCCGCGGACGCGAGATCGCCGTGAGCCGCGTCCTGCCGGTGAGCGCCGAAGCCGCGTGGGACCTGCTGCTCGAGGGCCGCAACCACGAGCGGTGGATCCCCCTGACCCGGATCGACCTGCCCGACGGGCCGCTGCGGCTCGGTGCGCGCTTCGAGGCGACGTCGGGCCCGTTCGCCCGGCGCGGCGCCCCCGGGCTGCTCGACCGCATGCGCCTCGACCGGTTCGAGCCGCCGACCGCCGACCGCGCCGGGGAGGCCGTCTTCACCAAGCTGGGGCCGATCCTCCTCGGTGAGGCCGCCGTCCGCGTGGCCGACGCCGGCCCCGGGCGAGCACGGGTGACCTGGTCCGAGCGCGTGGTCCTCGCCGGGCCGGTCCCCGCCGGTGCGGTGCTCGCGCCGGTGCTCGGGCTCATGCTGCGGTTCGCGCTCGCGAGGATCGCGCGCGAGCTGCGCTGAGCCGCGTCGCCCTGCGCAACGAATCGCCGCGGAACCCGCGCACGGCGCAACGTTCCGCACCCGGACGCGCAACGCGGCGTGCCAGGTCGACGCCCCGGCGGCTCGTACGCTCGGAGGGTGCCCGGCCCGAGTCACCGCTCGGGCCTCAGGACGCGCCGGGCCCACCCCCCACGGCCCGGCGCGTCGCCCCCAGCCCCGCGCTGACCACCGCCCGCCGAGGAGCCTCATGTCCGTCACGCCCGCGACCCCCACCCCCGAGCGCACCGCGACCCCGCGTCACTTCCTCATGTGCGAGCCCGTGCACTACACCGTCTCCTACGAGATCAACCCGTGGATGGACGTCACGCGCCACACCGACGCCGGTCTCGCCGTCCGCCAGTGGCGCACGCTGCGGGACGTGTACCTCGACCTCGGCCACACGGTCGAGACGATCGACCCGGTCGAGGGCCTGCCGGACATGGTCTACGCCGCGAACGGCGCGACGGTCGTCGACGGCGTCGTCTACTCGGCCCGGTTCCGGTACGCCGAGCGCGGCCCCGAGGGCCCCGCGTACCAGAAGTGGTTCGCCGACCGGGGCTACGTCACGCACACCGCGTCGGAGATCAACGAGGGCGAGGGCGACCTGCTCGTCGTCGGCGACGTGATCCTCGCGGGCACCGGCTTCCGGACGGACCAGTCCGCGCACGAGGAGGCTGCCGGCCTGTTCGGCCGCGAGGTCGTCTCGCTCGAGCTCGTCGACCCGCACTACTACCACCTCGACACCGCGCTCGCGGTGCTGTCGAGCGACCCGGCCGACCCGCAGGTGGCGTACTACCCGCCGGCGTTCTCGGACCGGTCGCGCGAGCTGCTCGAGCGCGTGTTCCCCGACGCGATCCGTGCGACCGAGCGCGACGCGGTGGCCCTCGGCCTCAACGCGGTGAGCGACGGGAAGAACGTCGTCGTCGCCCCCGGGGCCGTCGACCTCGCGGCGGCGCTGACCGAGCGCGGCTGGAACCCGATCCCGGTCGACACGAGCGAGCTGCTCAAGGGCGGCGGCGGCGCGAAGTGCTGCACGCTCGAGATCCGCAGCGCGCGATGACGACGACGGTGCCCGCCGCCGCGCCGGGCGCTGCGCACGCCGCCGGGAGCACCCCCACGCTGGCGCAGAACTACCACCCGCTCCCGGTGACGCTCGCGTCCGGCTCGGGCGCCTGGGTGCGCGACACCGCGGGCGCCGACTACCTCGACCTCCTGGCCGGGTACTCGGCGCTCAACTTCGGGCACGGGCACCCCACCCTGCTCGCCGCGGCGCACGCGCAGCTCGACCGGATCACGCTCACCTCGCGCGCGTTCGACCACGACCTGCTCGTGCCGTTCGCCGACGCGCTCGCCGCCCTGGCCGCGCCGCGCGTCGCGGGTCCCCCGATGGTCCTGCCGATGAACACCGGCGCCGAGGCCGTCGAGACCGCGATCAAGGCCGCCCGCAAGTGGGGCTACGACGTCAAGGGCGTCGCGCCGGACCGGGCGACGATCGTCGTCGCGTCGGGCAACTTCCACGGCCGGACGACGACGATCGTCTCGTTCTCGGACGACGCCGACGCGCGCACCGGCTTCGGCCCGTTCACCCCGGGATTCCGCATCGTGCCGTACGGCGACGCGGCGGCGGTGCGGGACGCGATCGACGAGACGACGGTCGCGGTGCTGCTCGAGCCGATCCAGGGCGAGCAGGGCGTCGTCATCCCGCCCGACGACTACTGGCCGGCCGTGCGCGCCGCGTGCGACGAGGCGGGCGTGCTGCTCGTCGCCGACGAGATCCAGTCGGGCCTCGGGCGCACCGGGACGACGTTCGCGTGCGAGCTGTGGGGCGTGCGCCCCGACCTCATGACGCTCGGCAAGGCGCTCGGCGGCGGCATCGTGCCCGTGTCCGCGGTCGTCGGGCGCGCGGACGTGCTTGGCGTGCTCACCTACGGCACCCACGGCTCGACGTTCGGCGGCAACCCGCTCGCGTGCGCGGTCGGCCTCGCCGTCATCGGGCTGCTCGCGACCGGGGAGCACCAGGAGCGCGCGCGGACCCTCGGCGTGCACCTGCGCGAGCGGCTGCAGTCGCTGGCCGACGACGGGCTCGTCGAGCGCTTCCGGGCCGTCGGGCTGTGGGCCGGCGTCGACGTCGACCCGGCGCGGTTCACCGGGCGCGAGGTCTGCGTGCGGCTGCTCGAGCAGGGCGTGCTCGTCAAGGACACGCACGGCTCGACGATCCGGCTCGCGCCGCCGCTCGTCATCGGGCGCGACGACCTCGACCTCGCACTCGACCGGCTCACGCTCGTCCTGCGCTGAGCCGCTCCCGCAGGTCGCGCTGCGGGATCCGCCGGAACGCCGAGGGCCCCGGACGCACGTGCTGCGTCCGGGGCCCTCGTGCGTCGGCGGTCGGTCCGGCCGGGTCCCCGGCCGACGGGGACGGAGCCGTGCGGCGGCGGTCAGCTGAAGGACATCGCCGTGAACAGGCGCCCGTTGAGCGTGACGGCGCCGATCGACACGTGCGAGGAGTCGGACAGCAGCCACGCGTTGTGCCCCGCCGAGTTCGCGTAGGCCGAGATCATCGCGCTCGAGCTCGCTGGCTGGACGTAGCCGACGATGTGGTCGCGGCCGCTGTGCCAGATCCGCCACTGCGCGGCCATGTCCGCGGCGTGGTTCGCGAGCGAGCTCGACCCCGACACGCTGACCGGGCCCAGCCCGTTCGCGGCGCGGTGCGCGTTGATGGCCTCACCGAGACCGCCGACGCCGTACGACTCGACGCCCGCGGCCCAGCCCCCGGCGGCCTCGGCCGGCGCTGCGGCGGCGGCCGGTGCGCTGCCGCCCGAGGCGCGCGGTGCCGCGGCCTGCCGGGGTGCGCGGGACGCGGGACGGGCGTTCGCGCGGCGCTGCGCTGCCTCGGCCTCCGCGGCGGCTGCGGCCTCCGCCGCGGCGCGCTCGGCGGCGATGCGGGCGTCCTCGGCGGCCTGCCACGCGGCCTGCGCGTCGATCGCAGCCTGCTGCGGCGCTGCCACGGCGGCGGCGGCCGTGCGCAGCGTAGCGACGCTGGTGCCGCTCCCGGTCGTGGTGGTGACGGCTCCGAGCGCGTCGACCGCGGCCTGCAGCGCGGCCCGCGGGGCCTCCCCCGCCTGCGGAGTCGCGGCGAGCGCACCCTGGGCGGCCTGCGTGACCGCGGCGGCGTCGGCGAGGGCCGCGGCGCGGAACGCGGCGGACGACGCGGCCACGGTGGCGCGGGCACGGTCGTCGAGGAAGCGGGTGTCGGCCGCACGCGCGGCGGTCTCGGTCGCGACGCGGTCCTGGGCGCGGGCGAGCTCGGCGGCCTTGGCGTCGAGCTGGAACTTGACCAGGATGCCGGCGACGAGAGCGCCGAGCACGAGCGCCAGGGCGCTGACGACCAGGGCGGTCCGCACGCGGCGGCCCTTCGCCGGCGAGCCGGCGGCGGGCGCGGGGGTGGCGGGGGTCGCGGGCGCGGGGGTCGCGGGCGCGGAGGTGGCGGCGCCGGCGGTCGGCGCGGGTGCGGCGGTCGGTGCCTCGGGCGGGGCGATGCTCTCGACCGCGGGCGCGGGGAGCGGTGCGGGGACGAGCGGGGTCCCCGGGGGCGCGGTCGTCGCTGCGTCGGGCGCGGCCCCGGTCGCGCCGACCTCGCGCTGCGTCGGGATGGTGCCGAGCCGTCGGTCCTCGCGCACAGTCGCCATGGCTGCCCCTGCCTCTCGTCGGGCACGACTTTTGCGGAATCGCCACCTGGACGCAAGACCGGATGCGCATTGTTACGGCTAAATGTCGGGTTTGTTCCCGACTGCCCAGAAAAATCATTCCTCGGCGTATTGGTTCATGAGATTACGGGATCCGAGCCATTTGGTAGCGATCGCCCCTTCCTCGACGTCGGACCACGCCGGCGGGCGCAGCGCCGTGCGGGATGATGAGCCCGTGCCGCCCGCCTCGCCCTTCTCGGACCGCCCTGCCGACGTCGCGCCCCTCGACAGCCTCGACACCGCGATCCTGCGCGAGCTCGCCGTCGACGCCCGGGCCAGCTACGCCGAGATCGGCGCCGCGGTGTCGCTGTCCGCCCCCGCGGTCAAGCGGCGCGTCGACCGGCTGCGGGCGCGCGGCGTCGTGCGCGGGTACACGGTGCTCCTCGACCCGGCGGCGCTCGGCTGGGCGACCGAGGCCTTCGTCGAGCTCTACTGCCACGGCTCGACGAGCCCGGCGACGATGCGGGCGGCCGTCGAGAACTACCCCGAGGTCGTCTCCGCGAGCACGGTCACGGGCGACGTCGACGTGGTGCTCCAGGTCCGCGCGCACGACATGCGCCACCTCGAGCAGGTCGTCGAGCGCCTCGCCGCCGAGCCGTTCGTCGCCCGGACCCGCTCGACGATCGTCCTGTCCGCCCTGCTGCGCCGCCCGGACGTCCCCGCAGGCCCGCCCGCCTGACGCGGCCCCGCGGGCCCGCCCGCCGGACGCGTCCCCGCGGGCGCCCGCCCGGCTAGACCCGACGCTCGGGCGGCACCTCGCCGGTCCGCTCCGCGAACTGCTTGCACCGGCTCGTCACGACCATCACCGGGCACACCGCGTGGTGCAGGACCGCCTGGCTCGTCGAGCCGAGCAGCAGCCCCGCGAACCCGCCGCGCCCGCGCGACCCCACGACGATGAGGTCGGTCGCGGTCGAGAACTCGGTGAGCAGCTCGGCGCCGGTGCCGTCGAGCACGTGCCGGCGCACCGTGAGGCCGGGGTGGTCGGCGAGCGCGCGGTCGACCACGACGTTGAGGCCCTCCGCGGCGTCCGCGAGCACCTGCTCGTGGTCCACGGCGGCGGGCAGCCACGCGAGGATCCCGGTCCCGGAGCCGACGGGCACGCCCGCGACCGCGGTCAGCTCGGCGCCCCAGGCCTCCGCCTCCGTGATCGCGCAGCGCAGCGCGAGGTCCGCCTGCGGCGACCCGTCGATCCCGACGACGATCCGGCGCACGGGCGCGACGGGTTCGAGCGGCGCGTCGTCCACGGCGCCCCGCGCGTTGTCCGGACCGCGCAGGGGCACCACGACCGTCGGGCAGAACGCGTGCGCCGGGAGCGCCGAGGACACCGTGCCGAGCAGGCGGTCCGCGAACCCGCCGCGACCGCGCGTGCCGACGACGGCGAGCGCCACGTCGTGCGACATCTCGACGAGCACCCCCGCGGCGTCGCCCGTGGCGACCGTCGCGGTGACCGGGATCCCGAGCGGGGCGACCCGCGCCTGCGCCTCGGCCAGCACGGCCCGGGCGCCCTCCTGGATCGCGGAGTCGTCGAGCGCCGCGTAGCCGCCGTCGAGCGAGGCGGCCGTGAACGACGGCAGCGAGTACGAGCACACGACCTGCAGCCGGCGGCCGTGCACCTGCGCCTGGGCGGCGGCCCAGTCGAGCGCGTGCAGGCTCGCCGCCGAGCCGTCCACCCCCACGAGCACGACGTCGTCGTGGTGCGTCATCGCCGGTACCTCCTGGTCGTCACGGCACCCAGTCTGCCCCCGATCATGCCCGCGGCGGAAACTTTCGCGACACTCTCTTGGGGGACCCTTGGCGTGCTCGGACGGCCGGACGGCCCTGGCCGGACCACCCGGCCGGGAGCGCTCAGGCGACGAGGTAGGCGCTCCAGGTCGGCTCGTCGACGTGCGAGCCCGCCATCAGCGCCGCGAGGCCGCGCGGCGCCCGCGGGACGAACGGCAGCTCCCAGCCGATCTCGTGCAGCAGCCGGTCGGCCTTGCGGTGGTTGCACCGGCTGCACGCCGCGACGACGTTCGTCCACTCGTGCCGACCGCCGCGCGAGCGGGGCAGCACGTGGTCGACGGTGTCCGCTCCCCCGCCGCAGTACGCGCAGCGGTGGTTGTCGCGCTGCAGGACCGTGCGCCGCGTCGGGGCGACCGCCTTGCGCATCGGGACGTGCACGTAGCGCGTCAGGCACAGCACGAGCGGCAGCGGGAGCGAGGTGCGTTCGGAGTGGAGCTCGCGCCCGTCGGTCTCGAGGATCGACGCCTTCCCGGACATGACCAGCGTGACGGCGCGGTGCACGCTCACGACGCAGAGGGGTTCGAGACTGGCATTGAGAAGCAGCGTCCGGTGCGTCACGGGCATCAGCACGGCGGGCTCCTGTCCAGGTCGGTGGACCCACCTGGCTGGTGGGTCCCTGGGGGAGTGCAAGCGCGACCAGAGTACGCGGCGAGGTCCTCCGCGTCCCTCGACTTTCGCACGTGCACCCCGTGAACGCCCGGCGACTGCCGGACGCACGTCCAGGGCCCCCTGCGCGCGGTCGCGTGCAGGGGGCCCTGGAGGAGCGGTGCGGAGGCGTCAGCCGATGCGGAGGAAGACCGGCGAGCTCTGGTAGATGTTGCGGAACTGCACAGTCTTGCCCGCCGACGGCGAGTCGACCTGGTCGTCGCCCCCGGCGTAGATGCTGATGTGGCCCGGGGTCCAGATCAGGTCGCCGGGCAGCGCGTCGGCCCGCGAGACGACCGTGCCGACCGCGCGGATGCCGGACGACGTGCGCGGAAGATCGATGCCGAGCTGGGCGTAGACGTACCCGACGAAGCCCGAGCAGTCGAAGCCCTCGGGGGTCGTGCCGCCCGCCAGGTACGGGGTCCCGACGTAGCGCGCGGCGATCTCGAGGACCGCGTTGCCCGAGACGGACTGCGGGATCGGGTTGTTGACCGTCGCGGCGGCGGTGGCGCGCTCGGCGCTGCGGCTCGCGGCGGCCCGCGCGGCACGGGTCGTGACGACCGGCTTCGCGACGGCGGTGACGGCCGGGGCCTCGAAGGACCACGCGGCGTCCGCCGGGGCGGACACGACCGGCGAGGTCCGCAGCACGGCACGGGCCGACGCGGTGAGCGCGGAGGTGTCGACCGCGGGCAGCGCACCCGCCGCACCGGCACCGGGGGCCGCGACCGCGGGGCTGATCATGGTGGCGACCAGGCCGCCCGACGCGGCGACGATCGCGGCGCCTCGGCCGACGGCGCCCATCGAGTCGGACGCCGCGGACGCGAGGTCCGTCAGCGGTGTGGCAGGGCGGCGGACGGAACGGTGCCGCGCGCGCGTCGTGCTCTCGGTCACTGGGGTACCTCTCCTGTCGCCTGCGAGGTCAGCTGTCGGGTTCGGGTGGGAGAACACCCGGCCGTCGGGATGCGAGCATCCGTCGGGCTTCACCCCAAGGACACCGTTGCCGGTGCCCGTCATGGGTCCCCCGCCCCTGCCGGCGAGTTGAGCGGACCGCGTGCGGCGGCAGGGTTGGGCGATCCGCACGAGGGCTTCCCCGAAGGAGGGTCCGGGCGAAGCAGGACGAACGTACAGGAGACGCGGAACGAATGTCACGTATCCGACACGCCCGTTTCGTCCCCTCCCCCCGACGGGCCCCGCGGGCGGCGCGACGAGACCCCGCCGGCACGGTCCTCGGCGGGGTCTCGCGCGCGTCGGCGCAGGTCAGCGGGGCACGCCCCGGGCGCTCAGGAGTTGCCGACGAAGATGTGGCGGGCCACGTCGTCGGGCAGGTCGAGGACGGTCGCCGAGCCGGGCGGCGCGATGGTCACGACCCCCGGGCCGCGCTCGACCGTGACGGTCACGCCGGGGCGGATCCCCGCCTGCGAGAGCCGCGACAGCAGCTCGACGTCGGGCTGGATCGGCTCGCCGAGGCGCGCGACGACGACCCCGTCGAGCCGGCCCGACGCGGCGTTGGCGACGGTGAGCAGCGACGTGACGCCGTCGAGGAACTTCTCGGACGTGCTGGTCTCGCCGATCTCCGCGAGGCCGGGGATCGGGTTGCCGTAGGGGTCGAAGTGCGGGTGGTCGAGCAGCGCCGCGAGCCGGCGCTCGACGCGCTCGCTCATGACGTGCTCCCAGCGGCACGCCTCCTCGTGCACGAACTCCCAGTCGAGCCCGACGACGTCCGTCAGCAGGCGCTCCGCGAGCCGGTGCTTGCGCATCACGCGCGTCGCCTTCGCGAGCCCGAGCTCCGTGAGCTCGAGGTGCCGGTCGCCGCTCACCACCACCAGGCCGTCGCGCGCCATCCGCGCCACGGTCTGCGAGACCGTCGGGCCGCTGTGCCCGAGCCGCTCCGCGATGCGCGCCCGCAGCGGCGTGATGCCCTCCTCGGTGAGCTCGTACACGGTCTTCAGGTACATCTCGGTGGTGTCGATCAGGTCGCTCACGCCGCAGCCTCTCGCTCGTCGCACTCGTCGTCGTCGCTGGCCACCAGGGTAGGCGGTCCGGCGCCGCGGTCCCCCGACGCCGTATCGTCTGCACCGTGCCCGAGGCCCCCGACACCGCGCCCGCGATCCCCGCGATCACCGTCCCCGCCGACCTGCTGCCCGTCGACGGGCGGTTCGGCTCCGGCCCGAGCAAGGTCCGCGCCGCGCAGGTCGAGGCGCTCGCGTCCGTCGGCCGCACGCTGCTCGGGACGTCGCACCGCCAGCCGCCCGTGCGCGCGCTCGTCGGCCGGGTCCGCGCGGGCCTCGCCGAGCTGTTCGACCTGCCCGACGGGTACGAGGTCGCGCTCGGCAACGGCGGCTCGACCGCGTTCTGGGACCTCGCGACGCTGTGCCTCGTGCGCGAGCGCAGCCAGCACGCGAGCTTCGGGGAGTTCGGTGCGAAGTTCGCGACCGCCGCGGCGCGCGCCCCGTTCCTCGGCGAGCCGACGGTCCGCACCGCTCCCCCGGGGCAGCTCGCGCTGCCCGAGCCCGAGGACGGCGTCGACGTCTACGCCTACCCGCACAACGAGACCTCGACGGGGGTCGCCGCGCCCGTGCGCCGCGTGGCCGGCTCGCGCGAGCAGGGTGCGCTGACCGTGGTCGACGCGACCTCGGCGGCGGGCGGGCTCGCGGTCGACGTGAGCGAGACCGACGTCTACTACTTCGCGCCGCAGAAGTCGTTCGCGTCCGACGGCGGGCTGTGGCTCGCGGTCCTGTCGCCCGACGCGGTCGAGCGGGCCGCGCAGGTCGAGGGCAGCGGGCGGTGGGTGCCCGAGTTCCTGTCGCTCACGACGGCGCTGACGAACTCACGGCTCGACCAGACGCTCAACACCCCGGCGCTCGCGACGCTCGTCCTGCTCGCGGAGCAGCTCGACTGGATGCTCTCGCACGGCGGGCTCGACTGGGCCGCCGGCCGGACCGCCGAGTCCGCGGCCCACCTGTACGGCTGGGCCGGGCAGCGCGACTGGGCGACGCCGTTCGTCGAGGACCCCGCGGTCCGCTCGAACGTCGTCGGGACGATCGACCTCGCCCCGGAGATCGACGCGGCCGCGGTGGCGCGCGTCCTGCGCGCGCACGGCGTCGTCGACATCGACCCGTACCGCAAGCTCGGCCGCAACCAGCTCCGGGTCGCGATGTTCCCCGCCGTCGACCCGCAGGACGTGCTGGCGCTCACGCGGTGCGTCGACCACGTTGTGGGGCAGCTTGGCTGACCGGCGCACCGGTCCCGCGGTGGGCGGTCGCCCCGCGCCCGCGCGGCTCGTCCGGGACCGGGTCACCGCGGCGCTGTACGCGTGCTTCGGCACGTGGGGCTGGTTCCTCTACAGCTTCGTGCCCGGGCTGCCGCTGCTGGCGGACGAGCTCGGGATCACCCGGGCGCAGGCCGGCCTGCACACGACGTTCATGGCGTGCGGCACGCTGACGTCGGGCTTCACGAGCGCGCGCCTCGTGCGCCGGCTCGGGCGCCGCGGGGTCCTGCTGCTCGCCGCCGGGCTGCTCGCGGGCGGCGTCGTCGCCCTCGTGAGCGCGCCCGGGCTGCTCGTGACGCTCCCCGCGGCGACCGTCGTCGCGACCGGCGGCGCGCTGTTCATCGCCGCCGCGCAGCCCGCGCTCACCGTGCACCACGGGGCCGCCGGGCCGGCCGCCGTGAGCGAGGGGCACGGGACCGGCGCGCTCGTCGGGCTCGTCGGGCCGCTCGCGCTCGGGGCGTCGGTCGCCGCGGGGTGGGGCTGGCGGCCCGCGGTCGCGGTCACGGTCGTCCTCGCGGCGGCCACGGCGCTGCTCGTCGCGCGGCTGCCCGGCGAGGGTGCGCTCGGCACCGCGACGACCACGCGGACCGTGGGCGCGGAGGACGGCCGGGAGGACGGTCGCACCGACGCCCGGCCGGACGCGGCCACGACCGGTCGGCGCCCCGGGTTCTCGGCGACGTTCTGGCTGCTCTGGGCCACGCTCGTGGCCGTCGTCGCGATCGAGAACGCGACGACCGCGTGGGCGGCCGACCTGCTGCGCACGCACGCGGGCGCCGACAGCGGGGTCGCCGCCGGTGCGGTGTCGGGGCTCATCGCGGGGATGTGCGTCGCGCGGTTCGCCGTCGGGCGCCTCGCGCTGCGGTTCACCCCTCTGCAGCTGCTGCTCGCGGCGTTCGCCGTCGCCGCCGCCGGCTGGTCCGTGCTGTGGGTCGCGACGACGCCGCCGCTCGCGCTCGCCGGGCTCGTCGTCGCGGGCCTCGGGTACGGCGCGCAGTTCCCGCTCGCGATCTCGATGCTGCTCGGCGCGGCCGACGGCCGGCTCGACCAGGCGCAGGCCCGCTCGACGCTCGGGGTCGGCGCCGCGGTGGCCGTCGCGCCGGTGCTGCTCGGCGGGCTCGCCGACCGGGTCGGGCCGCACACCGCGTTCCTCGTGGTGCCCGCGCTGGTCGCGTGCGGGGTCGGCGCGGTGCTGCTCGCCGAGCGCGCGCGGCGACGTGCGGCGCAGGACGCGGCCGGCGCCGCCGGCGGGACGGCCTAGGGCCGGCGCACCCGTCCACCGAGCGCGGCCCCTCCGGCGCGGCGGCAACCGCCGGGCCCGGGTCCACGTCGACGCCCAGCGCCGGCGGCTCCGGGGGCGGTGGCGCGGCGGCCCGGGGGGGCGGCGGCGCCGTGCCGCACCGTCGCCCCCCGGGCCCGAGGTCAGCGGGCCGGCCTCACGAGCGGGTCCACTGCATGCTGGTCGCCGCGCTGCACGTCCGCTGCTCCAGAGCGGCGCCCGCCGCGGTGGAGCCGCCGACCACGGCGAGGCACTGGGTGCTGTTCAGGTTGACCAGCTGCGCGTACCCGTCACCCATGGACCGCCAGGTGAAGACCTGGTTGGGCCGGTCGTGGCAGGTGTACTGGATGATCGCCGCGCCGTCGGCCACGGAGGCACCGCTGACGTCGACGCACTTGCCGCTGTGCACGCTCTGCAGACGTACCCGGCCGCTGCCGGCGTCGAGGAAGCGCCACTGCTGCCACGCCGTGCCGTTGGCGGTCCACTGCCCGATCACCGCGAGATCGGCGGTGTTGGGCTGCTGCACGTCCATCACCTGGCCGCTGCCGCGGTTGGTGACCCGGTACGACGTCGGGGTGCTCCCGCCGCCGGCGAACTGCCACCAGTTCACGTTGAACAGCGTGCCGCTGCCCCCGACGAAGCGCAGGAACAGGTCGTGCGTGCCGGTGGCGCCGCTGACCGGGCACGTGGTGGTCGTCCAGGCCTGCCACCCCCCGGTGCCCCCGACGGTGCACGTGCCGACGAGCGGGCCGCTGGCGCTGTCCAGCCGCACCTCGATCCGGCCGCCCGCGGTCGCGGACGCCACCCGTGCCGAGAACGACGTGGCGCCGGTGCCGAACGCGACGCCCTCGACCTTGACGTGGTCCCCGTTCTCGAGCCAGCCGATGTTCATGCCGCCCTCGGTGGACGGCTCGGTCTCGATGCCGGAGCCCCAGGCGATGGTCTCGGCCTCCTGCCGGACGAACGGGTCGAGCGTGCCCACCTGGGGGGCACCCTGCGAAGTCATCGTGATCCTCGGGATGCTGCCGTCGGAGCCGTAGGCGAACTTCTCCACCGCGACGGAGCGCGTGAACCCGCCACCTCCCGGGAGCGCCCCGTTGTGGTAGAAGAAGTACGACCCGCCCTTGAAGTCGATGACGCCGGCGTGGTTGGTGAAGCTGCTCCCCTGTGTGGGCATGACCGTGCCGCGGTACGTCCACGGCCCGGTCGGGCCGGGCGCCGTGGAGTAGCCGATGAACTCGGAGCAGCACTGCGCCGCGAACACGTTGTAGTACTGCCCGCCACGCTTGTAGACCCACGGCCCTTCCTCGTAGAGCGTCGGCCTGCTGGCGTTGCCGGTGCGGGTCCCGAACCCGGCGGTGGTGAGCGGGATCTTCGTCGCGCTGCCGGAGTACGAGATCATGTCCGCGTTGAGCCGCACGTACCAGAGGTTGGGGTTGCCCCAGTAGAGGTACGCCTGCCCGTCGTCGTCGATGAGGACGGTCGGGTCGATCTCGTTGGTGCCCACCAGCGGGCGACCGATGGCGTCGCGGAACGGGCCGGTCGGGCTGTCGGCGACGCCCACCCCGATGACCATCTGGCCGGTCGACCGCTGGCGCACCGGGACGTACCAGTAGTACTTCCCGTTGCGCGGCACGACCTGCCCGGCCCAGGCGTTGGCGTCGGCCCAGGCGAACGTCGCGAGCGACATGGGTGAGCCGTGGTCGGTCCAGTTGACCATGTCGACCGAGGAGAACACCCGCCAGTCACGCATGGTGAAGTAGGTCGAGGCGTCCTCGTCGTGCCCCGTGTAGAGGTACACCCGGTCGCCGACCACCAGCGGCGCCGGGTCGGCGGTGTAGACGTGCTGGACGATCGGGTTGTCCGCGTGCGCCGCGGTGGGCACGAGCGTCAGGGCGCAGACGGCCGAGGCCAGCACGGCGACGGCCGGCCGGAGCCGGGTCCACCCGCGGCGAGCCCGGCCCCGCGCCGTCGTCGCTGCGCGGGCGTCGCGACGCTCCCCGGTCACGACCTGCTCCGGCGCTGGGCGGGGCGCGACCACGGCGTCGGTCATCACGGTGGCGGACGTGGGCGCGAGGACGCGCGCGGCGGCCGCGATCCATCGGGGGGGTCTACGCACGTGGATCTCCTTCGTCGGGGACGCGGGGCGGCGCCGGCACGGGCCGGGGCCGGGCGTTCTTCACGGGCCGACGCGGGCCGCACGGAAGGTGTCCGTCGCGGCGCGCGTGCGGGTGAGTCCGCGGGCGAGGGGCAGCTCGCACGCGGGTGGCGGGGCGCCGGGTCACGGTCCCCGCGTCGTGGGTCGTCGTCGCGGACCGGGGACCCGGCCGTGGCGTCGTTGCCACGGCGACGCGAGGATGTTATCGCTCACATGCGTTGGGCAATCGTTTAGGGCGAGCGAAAGGTGGCCACGGCTCTCGACCGTGCCAACAGCCGGTCAGCGGCGGCACGGCGTCGTGAGCCGGCCCCGGCACGAGCGCGGCCCGCCCCCGGGATGCGGGGACGGGCCGTGTCGAGTCGTGTCGTGCGGTCCGGGCGGGGCCCGGCCGGGTCAGGTGCTCAGCTCGTGACGTCCCGGCGGGACCGTGCACGCGCGGCGACGAGCCCGCCACCGGCGAGCACGAGGGCGCCCGCGGCGACGAGCCACGGCGTCGTCTCCGAGCCGGTCGCGGCCAGCACCTGCGAGGACGCGGGAGCCGCGGCGAGGACCGACGACGACGCGGGCGACGTCAGGCACACCGGGGACGACGGCGGGTAGGCGACGGTCGTGGTCACCGAGGCGTTCGCGGCGAGCGTCACGGCGACGGACGGGCGGACCCAGTCGTACTCGTCGCCCTCGACCCAGGTGCCGTCGGACTTCTTGGTCCACCCGGGCCAGTCGGCGCCCTTGCCGTCCGCGCCGGCGACGGCGCCGGGCCACGGGACGCGGCCCTCGAGCGGGAGGCCGGACTGCACGACGTCCGCTCCTGACGGGTTGTCCCAGGTCACGGTGAGCGGGCCGGTCGCCCCACCCTCGACCGCGACCTTGTAGGCGAGGTAGGGGACGTCGTTGTCGCACACCGGCGACAGGACCTCGACCTTGATCCCGCACACGCCCCCGGCGGAGTAGCCGCCGGTGTCGTCGCAGGCGTTCGGCGTCGGCGTGACCGCTGCAGCGGCGGGCAGCGCGAACGCCAGGCCGACGGCGGCCGACAGGGCGGCGGCGGCGCTCACCCTCATCGATCTCTTCATGGCGGTGCTCTCTCCCGTAACCGGATCAAACGGACAATCAGGGAAAGCCACCGTAACTCCGGCCTGCCGCGCGGGCCCCGAGGCGGACGGGTGAAACCGCGGAATCACCCGGTCGAGGGGCCACCGGACGGGCGCGGGAAGGGCCACCGGAGGGGCACGCGGGGAGCGGCCCACGGCAGAGCGCGGGGCGTCCCGTCGGCCCCGCGGTGCCTCCGAGCTGGCGCCCCCGCGGGGCCGCACGCAGGGCGGTGTGCTCAGTCGGTGCAGGTGCCCGTGACGACGCCGGGCGACGTGAGCGTCGGCGTCGTCCACACCTCGAGGCTCTCGTCCGCCCCGGGCGCGGGCACCGTGACGGTGACGCGGTACGTCGCCCGTCCGCCCGGGAGCAGGCGCGTGGTCAGCGTGCTGACGGCGCGCTCCTGCTCGGTCGCCGCGAGCCCGCCGACGAGGGCGTCGTCGAGGCGCTGGTCGAGGATCCGGCCGCCCGGCGGCGCGTAGACCGTGACGTTCGTCGCGAGCCCGCCGACGGGCAGGCCCGTGTCCGCCGTCCCGGTGACGTACTCCGGGTACCCGGCGATGTCCCCGGGCGGGTCGTACGCGAGGTCGAGGCGCAGCACGGCGGTCGCCCAGCCCGGGGCCGGCGGGGCCGCGCACCGGAGCTCCTCGACGGTCAGCTCCGTCGTGAGGAAGAAGTCGAGCTTGCCCGCGGAGCCGTCGTTGAGGAACACGCCGGGCGCCCCCGCCGGGGACCGCGTGTCGACGCCCGAGCCGGTGCGGGCCGTCTCCGCGCCGGGGAGCTCGACCGCGTACGCGGCGTCACCCGGACGGGCGAGGAAGTCCGCGCCCAGCGACGTGAGCGACAGGCGGTCCTGCTCGGCGGGGTGCGCCGACCACACGCGCAGGCGGCGCTCGTCGCTCGCCCGGACGAGGGCGTCGAGCAGCGCGCGGGTGTCGCCGCGGCCCGAGCTCACCGCGGTGAAGAGCGCCGACGCCACGTCGGCGTAGAAGGCGTCGGCCTCGTCCACCACGGGGAGGCGCACGTACGCCTCGCGCAGCAGCACGTCGAGGACGGTGTCCGCGGTGAGCTCGACCCCGCCGGCCTCGACGGGACCCGTGGCGTCGAGCAGGTACGCGACGGCGACGGGGTCCATCGCGAGCACGCCGTCGACGGGGGTGCCCACGGCGCGGGCCCACATCGCGCTCACGAGCTCGGCGCTGCGCGGGAAGTCCGGCGTGAGGACCGTGTTCTGCACCCAGCGGCCGAGGCGGTCGGTGTGCACCGCGAGCTCCTCGTCCGTCAGCGGGAGGACGGGCTCGTCGAGCGGGCGCAGGTCGCGCGTCGAGCGCTGGTCGACGAGCCGGATCGCGCCCCCGTCCGCGGTGAACGCCGCGACCGCGCCGACGATGCCGCCCGCGCTGCGCAGCTCGGCGGAGTTGAGCGAGAGCAGCAGGTAGGTCCGCGGCCCGTCCGCGCCGAGCATCGGCGGGAGGAGCCGCGCCGCGTCGGACGCGGAGCCCAGCGCGTCGGCGGCGGTGGCGAGCCCGTCGGAGACCTGGGTGACCGGCCCGGCGACGCGCCCGACGAGCCGTGCGGTGTCGAGCGCCCCGACCGCGGCGGCCGACGCGCGGGTCGTCGTCGCGGCCCGGTCGAGGGCGGGCGCCGCGCGGACGAACAGCCCGAGGTCGATCGACCCGTCGGCGCGCCGGACCTGCGGGTCGGCGACGAGCTCGCCCAGCTCGACCACGGCCGGCAGCGCGTCGGTCGCGACGTCGTCGACCGCGACGGCGACGGTCCGGACGGCCGTGAGGTTCGGGCCGGCCCACGGCAGGTGCTCCGCGAGCCGCCAGACGGGGTCGCTCGCCGCGGACCGCGCCCGGGCGGTGTCCTCCTGCAGCCCGGGGAGACCGTCCGCGAGCGCGCCGACGTCACCCCCGGCGAGCCCGCTCTCGAGGTCGGCGAGCACCGCGCCCGCCTCGGTCAGGCCGTCGGCCGCCTGCGCGGCCCGGGACGCGAGCCAGCCCGCGGCGACGAGCAGCACGAGAAGGACGACGCCGGCGACGAGGAGCGCGCGGCGCAGCCGGCGGCGACGGGGCGGCCCGGGGGTCCCGGGCACGGGCGGCGGAGGCACGGCGGCCTCGCCGGCGGCCCTGGAGGCGGCGCCGTCCGGTGCGGGCACCTGCTGAGCGGGGACCGGTTGCGCAGCGGGAACGGGCCCCGAAGCGGGACCCGGCTGCGCAGCGGCGCCCGGCTCCGGCGCAGACCCCGGCTCGGGCTCGACGGAGGGGGTCACGAGCCGAGCGTGTCACAGCGGGCTGCGCCGACCGCGCGGGGACGGCGACATTCACCCGGGAGCGCGAGGGCGAGCGCGCGCGGAGGGTCAGGCCGCCGACGAGCGGTCCGACGCCTCCTGCGCGCGCAGCCGCCGGGCGGCCTCGGCCCGTTCACCGGGCTCGTGCGCGCCGTCGGGCGACTCCGGCTCGGGGTGCCGCACCTCGAGGTGGGGGCGGCTCAGCACGTGGTACCGGACGGTCACGTGCCAGCTCCGGGCGGCCCACAGCGCGGCGCCGGTCGCGACGAGCAGCGCCGCGATCGACCCGATCCCGATCGCCCAGCGCGCGCCGAACTCCTCGGCGACCCACCCGACGATCGGCGAGCCGATGGGCGTCGCGCCGAGGAACACCATCATGTAGAGCGCCATGACGCGCCCGCGCATCGCGGGGTCGGTCGTGAGCTGGATCGTCGTGTTCGCCGCGGTCATCATCGTGAGCGACGCGAGCCCGACGGGGATGCACGCGAGCGCGTACGACCAGTACGTCGGCATGAGCGCCATGACCCCGCTCGTGACCCCGAACGCGAACGCCGCCCCGATCACGAGCCGCACGCGCGGCCGCTCCCGCCGGGCCGCGAGCAGCGCCCCGGTGAGCGAGCCGATCGCGAGGATCGAGCCGAGGATGCCGTACTCCCCCGCGCCCTTGCCGAACTCGGTGCGCGCCATCACGGCGCTCGTGAGCTGGAAGTTCAGGCCGAACGTCGACACGACGCCGATCACGACCATGATGACGAGGATGTCGCTGCGGCCGCGCACGTAGGCGATGCCCTCGCGGATCTGGCCCTTGGCGCGCGGGACGACGGGCATCCGGTGGAGCTCGGTCGAGCGCATCCGGGTCAGCGCGAGGATCGTCGCGGCGAACGTCACGCCGTTGAGCAGGAACACCCAGCCGGAGCCGACCCACGCGATCAGCAGGCCGGCGATCCCGGGCCCGAGGAGCCGCGCGGTGTTGAACGACGCGCTGTTGAGCCCCACGGCGTTCGAGAGCTTCTCGCGCGGGACGAGCTCCGCGACGAACGTGTTGCGCACGGGGCCGTCGATCGCGGACACGCAGCCGAGCAGCCCCGCGAACACGTAGACCTGCCAGAGCTGCGCGTGGCCGGACAGCACGAGCGCACCGAGCCCGAACGCGAGCACGGCCTGCGCCGCCTGCGTCGCGGCGAGGAGCTTCCGGCGGTCGAGCCGGTCCGCGAGCACGCCGGCCCACGCGGACAGGAACAGGACGGGCCCGAACTGCAGCGCGGTCGTGATGCCGACCGCGACGCCGGACTCGTCGGTCAGCTCGGTCAGGACGAGCCAGTCCTGCGCGACGCGCTGCATCCACGTGCCGACGTTCGCGACGAGGGCGCCGCCGAACCAGAGCCGGTAGTTGTAGTACCGCAGCGAGGAGAAGGTGGGACTCATTCGGCGGCGAGCCTCCGGAGCAGCTGGGCCGCCTCGGCGAGGGTCGCTCGCTCGGCGGGGGTGAACGCGGTCAGGCGGCGGGTCAGCCACTGGTCGCGGCGGCGGCGCGTCTCGGTGACCTCCGCGGCGCCCTTCTCGGTGAGGCTGACGACGACCTGGCGACCGTCGTTCGGGTGCTCGGCCTTGGTGACGAAGCCGAGCTCGGCGAGCGCGTTGACGGTCCGGGTCATCGACGGCGGCTGCACGTGCTGGCGCTCGGCGAGCGCACCCGGGGTCATGGGCCCGTCGATGTGGATCCACGCGAGGACGGAGAACTGGTGGTCGGGCAGGTCGGCGGCGCCGCGCTCGGCGCGCAGGCGACGGGCCGAGCGGAAGATGCCGATGCGGAGCTCGCCCGCGAGGTTCTCGGGGCGGCACTGCTTCGCGGTCGGCGCGGGCCGGGCGGCGGCGGTCGCGGTCCCCGCCTTCGCCGGGGCTCCGGGTGTCGTCCCGCTGGTCGCGGCCACGCCGGGGGCGCGGCCCGTCGCCGGGCGCTGCGGGACGATCTCTCCGAGGGGCATGTCCTTACCCTAGTTCATTACCTTGGGTAAGCAACTGGACGAACCGCCCATCTCGCACCCGTCAGGCGGCCGGGCCCAGCGCCGCCGTCAGCTCGACCTCGACCCGCTGCCCCGGGAAGCCCAGCGCGGCGACGCCGAGCAGCGTGCTCGCGGTCGTGAACGCCGGGGCGAGCGCCGACGCGCGCAGCTCCGACCACACGAGCCCGAGCTCGCCGGTGTCAGCGCTCGCGACGTAGACGACCGACCGCACGACGTCCGCCGGCCCGGCACCCGCAGCGGCGAGCGCCCGAAGGCAGTTCTCGACGACCTGCCGGGTCTGCGCGACGAGGTCGCCCGGCTCACCGACGACGTTCCCGTCCCGGTCGAGCGGGCACTGCCCGGCGAGGTGCGCGAGGCGGCCCGCGTCGGAGACGGTCACGTGGCTGTACCCGGGGGTCGCGTGGAGCCCGGGCGGGTCGAGGCGCTCGATCATCGGGCGAGTCTCGCGGTGCTGCGGGCCGGGCTCCAGCGCAATACGGCCCGCCTCAGGGGCCGAGGAAGACCGCCGAGCACAGCACCTGGTCACCGTCCGCGACGCACGCGACGCCGAGCTCGTCGAGCGTCGGGTCCAGCACGTTCGCCCGGTGGCCCGGCGAGCCGAGCCACGCGTCGACGACGGCCGGGGGCTCGGCGGCGGCCCGGCTCAGGTTCTCCGCGGCGACGGTCGGCCCGGTGCACGCGGCGAGCACCGGGTCGAGGGGCGCGTGCTCGAGCGCCTCCTGCCCGACGAGGTCGGCAGCCCGGGCCGCGGCCCCCTCGCGCGCGCAGTCCGACGGGACGAGGGTGTCGAGCCCGTCGGCCCGGCGCGCGTCGTTCGTCGCGTCGACGAGGCCGGCGGCGTACGCGGCGAGGTCGACCTCGGTGACGTCCCACCCGTCCGGCGTGGCGGCCGGCGACGCGGCGGGGGTCGGCGTGCCGGTGACCGAGATGAGGCGCCCGACGTCCGGGCCGCCGCGACCGAGCGCCGCGACGCCCGCCGCGAACCCGACGAGGACCCCGAGCATGAGCAGCGCCCACGCCCACGGCGGCACGGCCCGGCGGCGCACCGTCGGCGGCGAGTCGAACCACGCGTCGGGCACTCCCCCGGTCCACCCCGGCGGGTCCACCGGACCGAACCGCGGGCCGTTCCCGGACCCGCGCCCGGTCCCGTCGTCGGCTCCCCCGCCGCCCCCGGCCGCGGTCATGCTCAGGGCCGCCCGAGCGCCCGGTACGTCCAGCCCGCCGCGCGCCACCGGACCGGGTCGAGCACGTTGCGCCCGTCGAGGATGCGCCGGCCCGCGACGACCTCGCCGAGGACCTCGGGGTCGAGCTCGCGGAACTCCCGCCACTCGGTCGCGAGCAGCACGACGTCGGCGTCCTGCGCCGCCTCGAGCGCCGACTCGGCGAACTTGAGGTCCGGCCACTTGGCGCGTGCGTTCTCGACGGCCTGCGGGTCCGTGACGGTGACGTAGGCGCCCTGGAGCTGCATCTGGGCGGCGACGGACAGCGCCGGGGAGTCCCGCACGTCGTCGCTGTCCGGCTTGAACGCCGCACCGAGCACCGCGACGCGGCGGCCGACGATCGACCCGTCGCACACCTCGCGCGCGAGGTCGACCATGCGCACGCGGCGGCGCATGTTGATGGAGTCCACCTCCCGCAGGAACGACAGCGCCTGGTCGACGCCGAGCTCGCCCGCCCGCGCCATGAACGCGCGGATGTCCTTGGGCAGGCACCCGCCGCCGAAGCCGAGCCCGGCGTTGAGGAACCGGCGCCCGATGCGGTCGTCGTACCCGATCGCGTCGGCGAGCCGGGTGACGTCGGCGCCGGTCGCCTCGCACAGCTCGGCCATCGCGTTGATGAAGGAGATCTTGGTCGCTAGGAACGAGTTCGCCGCGACCTTGACGAGCTGCGCGGTCGCGTAGTCGGTCACCACGAGCGGCGCCCCCTCGGCGAGCGGGGTCGCGTAGACCTCGTCGAGCACGGCCTTCGCGGCCTCACCGGCCTCGGTCGGCACCGCGTTGTCGCCCGTCGGCAGGCCGTAGACGAGCCGGTCCGGGTGCAGCGTGTCCTGGACCGCGAAGCCCTCGCGCAGGAACTCGGGGTTCCACACGAGGGTCGCCCCCGTGGGCGCGAGCCGCTCCGCGAGCCGCTCGGCCGTCCCGACCGGCACCGTGGACTTCCCGACGACCACGTCGCCGGGCTGCACGAACGGCAGCAGGGCGTCGAACGCCGCGTCGACGAACACCATGTCCGCGCCGAACTCGCCGCGCTTCTGCGGGGTGCCGACGCACACGAAGTGCACGCGCGAGCCCGCGACCTCGGCGAGGTCGGTCGTGAACCGCAGCCGTCCCGTCGCGGACGTCTCGCCGAGCAGCTCGGGGAGCCCGGGCTCGTAGAACGGCGCGCGGCCGGACGCGAGCGCCTCGACCTTCGCGGTGTCGACGTCCACGCCGACCACCTCGTGCCCGAGCTTCGCCATCGAGGCCGCGTGGACCGCCCCCAGGTACCCGCACCCGATGACCGACATGCGCACGTGGTGACTCCTTCGTGAGGGCGGGGTGAAGTCCCGCCAATCTACGACAGCGCGTGCTTAGCCTGGCGGGATGATCACCGGGACGCGCCCGCGCCGCCGCACCCAGGCGGTGCTCGTCGTCTACCTGCTCCTCGTCGCGTGGATCACGCTGACGCCGGACCTCGCCGACAACGAGGCGCTCGGCAAGGTCCGGGTGATCACGGAGTGGCTCGACGCACGCGGGCTCCCCGTCACCTACGCGGGCGTCGAGGCCGGGGCCAACGTCGTGATGTTCGGGCCGTTCGGCGTGCTCGTCGGGCTGCTCGTGCGGCGCACGCGCGCCTGGTGGGCCCGCGTGGTCGCCGGCGGGCTCCTGCTGTCCGCGGGGATCGAGACGGCGCAGCTGCTGTTCCTGCCGACCCGCGTGCCGACCGTGCAGGACGTCGTCATGAACACCCTCGGCGCGGCGCTGGGCGTCGTCGTCCTCGTCGTCGGGCACCGGCTGTGGCTCGCCCGCCGGGACCGCGGGGCGCCCCGGGACGACGCACGCGCGCCCCTCGCCGCCGGGGCGGGAGAGGCGCGCGTGGAGTCCGCAGGCGAGCGCTGAGCGTCAGACGCCGAGCGCGTCCTTGATCGGGCCGAGCGTGAAGTACAGGACGAACAGCACGCCCGCGAGCCACATGAGCGGGTGCACGTCCCTGACCTTGCCGACCGCGACCTTGATCACGACGTAGGCGATGAAGCCCGCGCCCATGCCCGCGGTGATCGAGAACGTGAACGGCATCAGGACCATGATGAGGAACGCGGGGATCGCGACCTCGTAGTTCTTCCAGTCGATCCCCGAGACCTGCATGACCATGAGGAAGCCGACCACGACGAGCGCGGGCGTGGCCGCCTCGAACGGGACGAGCTCGACGAGCGGCGAGACGAACGTCGCGAGCAGGAACGCGATGCCGGTGACGACCGACGCGAGCCCCGTGCGCGCGCCGTCCCCGACACCCGCCGCCGACTCGATGTAGCTCGTGTTCGACGAGACGCTCCCCGCGCCACCGGCCGCCGCGGCGACCGAGTCGACGATGAGGATCTGCTTGGTGCGCGGCGGGTTGCCGTTCTCGTCGAGCAGGTCCGCCTCGCCCCCGACGGCGACCATCGTGCCCATCGTGTCGAAGAAGTCCGCGAGCAGCACCGAGAACACGAGCAGCGCGACCGCGACGAACCCGATCTTCTCGATCGACCCGAACAGCGAGAACTGACCGAGCAGCCCGAAGTCGGGCATCGAGACCAGCGAGTCCGGGATCGCCGGGACGTTGAGCTCCCAGCCCGACGGGTTCTCGCCCTCGCTGCCCTGCGGGCCCACCTTCGCGACGAGCTCGACGATCACGGCCAGGACCGTCGCCGTGAGGATCGCGATGAGGATGGCTCCCCTGACGCGGCGCACCATGAGCACGATCGCGAGCAGCAGCCCGACGACGAACACGAACAGCGGCCAGCCCGCGACGGACCCGCCGATGCCGAGCTCGACGGGTGTGGCGAGGCTCGCGGGGATGCGCACGAACCCGGCGTCGACGAGCCCGATGAACGCGATGAACAGGCCGATGCCGACGCTGATCGCCGTCTTGAGCTCGATCGGGACCGCGCGGAACACCGCCTCCCGGAACCCGGTCAGCACGAGCACCAGGATGATGAGGCCCTCGAGCACGACGATGCCCATCGCGTCGGCCCACGTCATGTCCGGCAGCGACGCGATCGAGTACGCGACCACGGCGTTCAGCCCGAGGCCGGCCGCGAGCGCGAGCGGGAAGTTCGCCACGACACCCATCAGGATCGACAGCACGCCCGCGACGAGCGCCGTCGCCGCGGCGATCATCCCGAAGTTGGGCCCGTCGCCACCCCCGAGGAAGCTCCCCGTGCCGTCCTGGACCGTGCCGATGATGAAGGGGTTCAGCACGACGATGTAGCTCATCGTGAAGAACGTGACGAGGCCGCCACGGACCTCGGCGCCGATCGTCGAGCCGCGCTCGGTGATCTTGAAGTAGCGGTCGACGGCGTTGCGCGGGGGCGCGGTCGCCGTCTCGGGGGAGGTTGTCGCCATGGCACGCATGGTGGCAGAACCTTCACCCCGTGAGCACGGGGTGTCCACGGGTGTTACGTGGTGGTAACCGGGGCGCTGGGGGCAGCTGCACGCGTGCGCGCCGCCCCCTCCTCGGGGCGCTCGTCCGCCGCCGCGGGCACGTCCGGCACGCTGGCGACCCCCAGCGCGTAGGCGAAGATCATCGACAGGGCGGGCCAGGCCAGGGCGTCGCAGAAGGCCATCGCCACGATGATCGGCACGGCACCGACGAAGACCATCCGCGTCGCCGGGCCGTAGCCGGGGCGCCTGATGCTCAGCAGGACCGTCGCCACCATCAGGACGAGGCCGACCGCGCCGACGAGACCGAAGTCCGCGTAGGCGGTCAGGAACTGGTTGTCGACGGTCCCGAAGACGGCGGCCGTCGCCCCCGTGCTCGCCTCCGCGGGCACGGAGCCGAAGCCTCCGCCGACCACGACCTCGACGCCGGTGGTGATGCTCCGCACCACCTCGAGACCGGAGATGCGCACGGCCTCGGCACTGGCCGACAGCTCCGCGAGGCGCTTCCCGAGCGCGCTGGTCGGGTCGCGGAGCGACATCAGCAGGACCGCCCCGGTCGCGGTGAGCGCCAGGGCTGCCACCCCCCGCCCGTACCGGCCGTCGCGGGACCGGCGGACGAGGAGCACCGCCGCCACCGCGAGCACGATCATGAGGATCGCGCTCCTGGAGGAGGTCGCGACCGCACCCGCGAGCGGCAGCCCGACCGTCCACAGCCGGGACCGCACGTTCCAGGCCGGCCGCACGTCGGTGCGCACGAGGTGCGCGGCCGCCACGGCGACGAGGAGCGCCGCCAGGATCAGCGGGTGCCCGAGCAGGGCGGACGCCCGGAAGACCACCTGCCAGTTCTCGTGGACCTGGAACGGCGTGAACTCGTACAGCGGAGCACCCGTGGCCGCCTCGTACAGCGCGATCACCGCCATCGCCTGGGCGAAGCCCGTGAGCCCGACCAGGATGCTGCGTCGTTCCTCCGCGGTCGTGATCCGACCGGCCAGCACCCCGACGCCGAGGTTCACCGCCATCAGCGCGCCGAGCGCGAAGCGCGGGACGTCCCGCTGCATCAGGAGGACCGTCACGGCTCCGAGCGCCACGGGCACCGCGACGACCCAGCCGCCCACGCCCACCGAGACCCCGCGCGCGTGGGCGATCCGGAGCAACCCCGCGTAGCCCAGCGCCGCGACGCCGACCAGAGCCGCGAGCTGCAACGCGCTCCGCTGCTGGAACCCCGGGAGCACGGGCAGCAGCACGAGGGCGAGGTAGGTCAGCAAGAACACCGGGGCGGGCGACGCGGCGCGGACGACGAGGATCACCGCCGCGGCGGCGGCGAGCGCGGCCCCGGCGAGGAGGGGCGAGGTCGTGACGGCGTACCCCGTGCCGACGGCGACCACGGCGACGACGCACCAGCCGAGCCCGGTCCTCCACCGGGACGCCGCCCCGAGGTCGGTCCCCGACGTCGTCGCGCGCGTCGTGGAGCCACCGAGGATTTGTGCCCGAACGGCCTGCATGCTCATGTGGTCCTCACCGGTCGCCCCTCGGGGTCGAGCTCCCGCACCCGCCGAGCGGGCACGCCGACGTACAGGCCGTGCGGGGGGCAGTCCTTCGCGACCACGGCCCCCGCACCGATCACGCACCCGGCGCCGATGTGCACCCCGGGGAGCACGACGGCCCGCGCGCCGACCCACACCCCCGGGCCGAGCTCGATGGGTGCTGCGGTCGCCGCACCGGCACGGCGCCCCGCGTCGCCGAGCGTGTGCGTCCCGGTGCAGAGCATCACCAGCATCCCGATGTCGCAGCGCTCGCCGATCGTGATCCGCGCGGAGTTGTCGAAGAAGACGCCGTAGTTGACGGTCGAGTCGCGGCCGATCGTGATCCGCCGACCGCCGAACCAGCAGCCCGGCGCCACCGCGCACCAGCCCGGGATGTCCAGGCCGAGGGCGCGCAGAAGGCGCCAGCGTGCCGCCCGAGGGACGAGCGCGCTCGCACAGAGGGTGTTCAGGGTGACGTCCCGCACCAGGCGCCGCACGCCCATCAGCGCACCTCCCCGTCACGACCCGACGTCACGCGGCGACGCTCGGCGTCGGGCCGGGCGCCCGGTCCGGTACGCAGCGGCCGCGCCCGCAGGATCTGCGCGAGGCTCGCCGCTGCCGGACGCTGGTCCGTCCTGACCAGCGCGAGCACGAGGCGGTACGCGAGGTCGAGCGCGCCGACCAGCCGTCCGTGGTGCTTGCGCATGTAGCGCACGTGCCCCACCGAGCGCTCCGCGACGCTCCACCGCCGGCTCACCGACTCCGAGCTCGCTCCCCCGACCGTCCGGGCCCGGACCTCGCGCGCGACCCCGACCGTCCCTCCCGCGTCGTGCACGCGGCGCTGGAGGTCGTGCTCCTCGGCGAACATGAAGAACGACTCGTCGAAGCCGCCGACCGCGACGAAGTCGGCGCGACGCACGACGAGCGCGCACCCGCTGACGACGTCCGTCACGGAGACCGGCCCGTGCGCCCGGGGAGCGGTGCTGCGCCGGACCCACGGTGGCCGCATGAACGGGTGCCCCGATGGGACGTCGCGCCCGAGCCCGTCCTCGAGCTGCGGGCCGACGCACGTCAGGCCGCGCTCCTGGCCGAGGTCGGCGAGGCGGAGCAGCGACGTCCAGGAGATCTCGACGTCGGGGTTCACGAACGCCAACCACTCGCCGTGCGCGACCGCGGCCCCACGGTTGGAGCCGCTGCCGTACCCGACGTTGCGACCGGCAGCCACGAACCGGGCACCGGCTCCTTCGGCGAGCGCGCGCACGGTCTCCGGCTCCCGTGAGCCGGAGTCGACGACGACGACCTCGCAGCCGTCCGGCGCCGTCCCGAGCGCCGCGAAGAAGGTGGGCAGCACGTGCGCGGAGTCGTGCGTCACCGTGACGACGGACAGGCGGCTCACGAGAGCACCCCCCAGGCGACGTCGGCGGCGGCGGACCAGTCCGTGCGGCTGACGTGCGCGGCGTTCCAGGCCGAGACGCGCGCTCGGTGGCCGTCGTCGTGGAGGAGCCGGTCCAGCACGCGCACGAGCTCCCCTGTCGAGCGCGGGTCGAAGGTCTGCGGCACGTCGCACGCGCCGAAGACCGCGCCGAGGTTGCCCGTCGACGAGACCGCCGTCGGGACCCCCGCCGCCGCCATGTCGAGCGCGGGGATGCACAGTCCCTCGTAGAGCGACGGCTGGACGTACGCCCAGCACTCCGCGAGCAGGCGCGTGTAGTCCGCGTCGCTCAGCCCGGAGACGACCGTCACGTCCGACTCGACGCCGTGCGCCCGTACCGCGGTCCGGAGCTCCTCGCTGGCGCGCCCCGGCCGGCCGCACAGGACCAGCCTCATGCCGTGACGCCTCGTGGCCGCCCATGCCGCCACGAGCCGGACGAGGTTCTTGTGGGGCTCGTGCACCGCGGTGCACAGCAGGTAGGGGTCCTCCTGCGCCGGGGTCCACGCGATGTCGTGCATCGCGCCGAGCGGCAGGACGTCGACGGGGCGCCGGCGGCCGAGCGCGCGCACCTCGTCGGCGGTGAAGTCGGAGACCGCCAGCGCGCGTCGGGACAGCAGGGCCACACGGTTCGTCAGCCGGATGCGCCGGCCGGTCGGGTAGGCCTCGGGGAGGCGGACGAAGCCGACGTCGTGCACCAGCGGCACGCACGGGACCACCGAGAGCGGTGGCCGCGTCTGACGCGGCACCAGGATCGAGTCGAACCGGCCGCGCACCGCGGCGCGCGGCAGGCCCACCTCCATGAAGGCGCGCGGGTCGAGGCGCAGGTCGCTCGCGGAGGTCGTGCCCGCGACGACCACGTCGTCGCCCGCGCCGGCGGCCCGGTCGCGCAGCGCGTCGACCAGCCCGCGAGCGACGTCCCGGACCCCGGAGGACCCGGTCTCGAGGACTCGTCCGTCTACGAGCACGCGCGTCATCGGCGGAGGCCGATCGCGCGCAGGGAGGCCCCGGCCAGCTCGGCCGCGTCGGCGACGGCGACGGCGAGCGCGCCGCGCCACCCGAGCCAGCGCAGCGCGTAACGCCGCCGGCTGCGCCGGCTGTGCCGACGGAGGTGGGCCGGTGTCCGCAGGCCGTGCCCCTGGTCGTGGGTCGCGTGCACGCGACCGTCGACGGCCGTCCTCCACCCGAGGTCGGCCGCGCGCCGGCAGATGTCGGTGTCCTCGTAGTAGAGGAAGTACGCGTCCGCGAAGCCGCCCACCCCGTCGAACGCCTCCCGCCGCCAGAGCATGAGCGCTCCGCAGACCCAGTCGGCCTCGACGAGCGCGCCCCGGTGCTCGACGTCCTGCGCCCGGCGGGCGGCCACGGAACGCCAGGTGGGGAAGTACCGCGCGGACGAGACGGGTTCGCCCGAGGGGCGCGTGAGCCGAGCACCGACGCACCCGAGGGCGGGGTCCGCGTCGAGGTCCGCGACGAGCCGGGCGAGACCCCCCTCGGGCACCGAGGCGTCGGGGTTGAGCAGCAGCACGTACGGCGCAGGGTCCGCCACCGACCGGACCGCCGCGTTGCAGGCCGCCCCGAAACCGAGGTTGCGCGCACTCGCGACCACGTCCGTCGGCGCCCCCCACGCCAGGGTCCGGGCGAGGGCGGGCGTGTCGTCGACCGAGGCGTTGTCGAACACCGTCACCGACGTCACCTCCCCGAGCGCCCGCACCGCGGCGGCCGCGCCGGGAAGATGCGTCCGGGAGTTGTAAGTCACTACGACCACGTCGACGCCGGCGCTCACGTGGCGGCTCCCCTCATCTGGACGACGCCCGAACGCGTGGGGACGACGAAGCGCCAGACGGGGGCCGTGGTGACGTGCCGGCGCACCAGGACCAGGAGCACGCTCAGGCTCACGACCCGCCCGGCGAACGCGCTCGCGGCGGCCCCCTCGATGCCGCCCACCGGGTAGACCGCGAGGACCAGGGCGACGGTCGTCACCAGCGCGGCGAGCTCGCCGAGCAGCGGCGCCCCCGGCTTCCCAACCGCGACGAGGCACTGCGTCAGGACCACGATGCACGCGAGCGGCACCTGGGCGCCGAGGAGCACCACCATCGCGCCCTGCGCCGGCAGGAAGCTGTCCCCGAGCACGAGCGGGACGAGGACCGGCAGCGCGAGGGCCACGACCCCGGCGACGACGAGCACCACCGCTCCGGTCACCGCGGAGGCCGCCGGCGCCAGGGCGACCTCCCCCCGCACGACCCGGTTGCGCACCGGCATCGCGACGGAGACGGCGATCGCGTTGAGGACGGCCGCGAGCGTCGTGGCCACGGCGTAGAGCCCCAGGTCCGCGACCGAGGCGAGGACCGTGAGCAGGAGCAGGTCCGCGCGCTGGTTCAGCAGGGCGAGCGCCCCCGCGAGCCACCCGCCCAGGCCGAACGCGAGCGCAGGACGGATCTCCTCCCGGCGGAGACGGCCACGCGGACGCACGCGGGCGAGCAGACCCGGCAGGAGCGTGCCGAGCAGGGTCGTGCCGACCAGCAGCATCCCGACGGACAGCGGGCTCGGCCCGACCCCGACGAGCACCACGAGCCCCACGAGGGTGACGGCCTGGGGGACGAACCGCGCCGCGGCGACGGCGCGCCAGCGGTCCGCACCGGCGACCGCGCCCGTGACGCAGTAGCCGTAGACCAGGACCGGCGACACGAGCGCGTAGGCGACGAGGAGGAGCCGTGCGGTCGACCCCGCGTCCGTGTGCCCGTGGACGAACAGCGAGTACGGCAGCGCGCACACCGCCCCGATCAGCACCGCGAACCCGGCCGCGGCCGCGGCCGCGTCGCCGAGCGGACGGCCCTGGGCCGCGCGACGCCCGAAGTAGTCGGGGAGGCCGAAGCTCAGCAGCATCCCGAGCATGGTGCCGGGCACCAGGGCGACCGCGATCTCCCCGCGCCCCTCCGGACCGAGGATCCGGGCCTGCACGGCCGCCGAGACCAGGCCGAGCGCGAGCCCGAGCGCGTTCGACCCGACGAGCAGCGTGTCCGGCCGGTGGGCGAGCGAACGGAGCGCCCCGGGCACGCTCATCGCGGCGCCCCGCACGCGGCAGCGTCGTCGGCGCGGGTGCCGGCCGCCCCTGGTGCCCGCGTGCCCGGTCCGACCTCGGCGGCACCGTGGACCGCGCTCACTGGAACAACGCCCTTTCGGACGTCGACAGGGTGTACTCGGAGCGCGCCCGTGCCCGCACCGGTCGCGCCGGGACACCGAAGCACACCGTCCACGGCGGGAGGTCCTTCGTGACCACCGCACCCGCACCCACGACCACGCCCTCGCCGATCGTCACGCCCGGCAGGATCGTGACGCGACTGCCGATGAAGCACAGGTCCCCGATGGTGACCGGAGCGCCCGTGGTGGGCAGCCCGGGGACGTCGACGTCGTGCTCTGCGGTCCACACCCGGAGCTCCGAGGCGATGTTCACGTTGTTGCCGATCGTCAGCCCGCGCCTCGAGTCGAGGAAGGCGTGGTCCCCGACGATCGTGTGGTGGCCGATGACGAGCCCGCCCCGCCCGAAGAACCTCGCGCCCCAGTAGACGATCGAGGTCCGGGGCAGGGTGATCTTCAGGACGTGGCGGTAGAACGCGTTGCGCAGCGTGTGGGAGGGCACGTTCCCGACCACGGTCGCGCACCACAGGAGCCCCCAGTACACGACCGCATGCACCCGCCGCCTCATCGGCCCATCCTCTCTCCCGGCGCCCGGTGGACCAGCGCCGCCACCCCGGCGAGCAGACCGGCCGTCGCCGCCCCGGCCACGCGCGGGTCACCGACCAGCAGACGCGCGCAGTTCGCCGCCCGCGCGGCCAGCACGAGGGGCAGTCGGGCCGGGCGGTGCTTGGCGAAGAACAGCACGCAGCTGCGGTTGGCGTGGTGCACCGTCACGCGGCTGCGACGCTCGCCGCGACGCGATCCCGTCGAGCCGCCACCCTCGTGCGTCACGGACAGCCCCTCGACGACACCCAGCGGCATGCCCGCGGCGGCGCTGCGGAGCGCGAGGTCGGCCTCCTCGAAGTACAGGAAGAACCGCTCGTCGAAGCCTCCGAGTGCGAGCAGCCCGGGCACCCGCGCGAGCATCGAGTTCCCGTTGACGAACGTGACACGCCCACCGCTCGGCGCGCCGTGCACGACCCGGCCCGTCCGCAGGCTGAGGACCGAGGTGCCGGCGCGTCGGCCGGAAGGCGTGCGGAGGCCCGTCGCGAGCAGGACGGGTGCGGGTTGGGCGCGCAGCTCCCGGTCGAGGCGGTCGGGGTCGGCGTCCGCGACGCGCGTATCCGGGTTCAGGAACCAGACGAGCTCGCAGCCCGTGGCGGCGAGGTGCGCGAGGCCGAGGTTGTTGGCCGCTCCGAAGCCGATGTTCGCCCCGGGCCGGAGCACGGTCAGCCGCACACCCTTGTGCGCGAGCACCGCCCCGACCTCCGCGAGGTCCTCGGCCTCCTCGGTGTTGTCGACGACGCACAGCTCGTCGACGCGCGCGGCGAGCGCCGCCGGCAGGGAGCGGGCGAGCGCCTCGACCTCCTGGGCGGACCTGTAGCTCACGACGACGATCCCGAAGGACTGGTGCGCCACCGTGGCTCGCTCGTCAGAGGCCACGGAGCAGCTCCTCGGCCTGGTCGATGCGGGCTCCCCACGAGTGAGCACCCGCCCATCGGGAGCGTTCCGCGGCCTCGGCGGCGTCGAACGCGTGCACGGCCTGCTCGACCGCGGCGGCGTAGCCGGTGCGCGAGACGGTCGCGACGCCCGGCCGCTCCGTGCTCATCAGGCTCGGCAGCTCCGTGGCGACGACCGCGAGCCCTGCCGCCAGGTACTCGTGCACCTTGAGGGGGAAGACGCCCGCCGTGTAGGGGTTCTGCACGTACGGGATCAGGCCCACCGTCGAGCGGGCGAGCTCGAGCGCGAGCTCCGGGGGCCGCAGCGTGCCGAGGTACGTCACTCCGGGATGGGCCAGCACGGCCCGCAACGCGGGCGGCACCGAGGTCCCGTCGATCTGCACCGGCCCCGCCACGGCGAGCGGCACGCCCCGCTCGACGACGGCGAGCATGAGCTCGGCGTCGATCTTGGTCGGCGTGAGGTTGCCCGCGAAGACCGCGCGCGGTTCACGCACGGCGTGCACGCTGCTGTACAGGTCGGTGTCGGCGACGTTCTCCCAGAGACGCACCTCGGGGGCCCCGAGCTCGCGCAGGTGCTGTGCGACGCCCGTACTGCTCGCGAGGACGCGGTCGGCGCGCCCGACGAGGTCCGCCTCCGCCTCGAGGAGCGCGGCCGCGGGCACCCCGGGCTGCGTGTGCAGCAGGTCGACCGAGTGGTAGACGACGGCGCGGGCTCGGCTCTCCAGGCCGTAGGTCAGCGGCGAGAAGGTCCACAGCACCGCGTCTTCGAGCCCCCGCACGTCGAGCCGGTCGACGAGCCGCCTGTTGAGCGCGCGCACGGCACGGCTCCCGTGGAACGGCACGACCCGCGGGCGGATCACCTCGACACGGGTCGGGGCGACGTCGCGCTGCGCCGAGGACGAGGGCGCTCCGCCCCCCGAGAGCCGACGGCGCACTCGAGCCACGTCCGCTCGCGTCAGCCTCGGCGCGCGCAGCCCGAAGGACTCGACGTACGCGACGTCGGCACGTCGCGCCAGACCGTGCGCGAGGTGCTGCTTGTTGGTCCACACCTCCGCGTCGAAGTCGGCGGTCGAAAGGATCACCACACGCCGGCGCTCAGGCACGCGGCTCCTCGACCGACGCGACGGGCGACACCCACGAGCGCAGCTCGCGGTCGAAGACGTCCGCGTCGAACTCCTCGGCACGGCGCACGCAGTCGACGGGCAGCAGGCGGGCACAGCGCTCCACCGCCTCCGCCAGCGCGTGCGGGTCCGTGGACTCGGCGACCGCTCCCGTCACGCCGTCCTCGACGGACTCCCGGGCGCCGCCGACGGGCCCCACGACCACGGGCGTCCCCGCCGCCATCGCTTCCACCGGCATGATCCCGAAGTCCTCGACCGCGGGGAACACGAACGCGAGCGCGGCCTGGTAGAGCGCGAAGAGCAGGGAGTCGGTCGGCCCTCGGAGCACGTGCACCGGGACGGACGCCCGGGCGGCGCGATCCCGCAGCGCAGCCTCCTCGGGCCCGGCACCCGCGAGGACCACCGGGAGCCCGGCGATCTCGCCCGCCTCGATCACGAGGTCGAGGCGCTTGTAGCGCACGAACCGTGAGGCCCCGAGGAGGAACTGGTCGGGGAGGGACGCGAGGACCACGGCGTCGGACGGGTCGAGCGCGTCCGCCCAGCGTGCCGTCCGGCTGATCCGTCGCACGTCCACGGGCGGGTAGACGACGTGCGCGTCCCGGTGCCACGTCGAGCGGACGCGCTCGCGGACGAACATGCTGTTGGCGGCGACGGACACCGCCTCCTGGGCGCGCGTGCGGTCGACCGAGCGCAGGGCAGGGGCGACGAGCCTCGGCAGGATTCCGCGCCCGCGCGCGTCGAGCTCGGGGTTCCACAGGTACCGCGCCGGGCTGTGCACGTAGACGTACTTGCGGAAGTCGGCGGGCTGGTCCACGAAGCTCACGTGGTGGGCGAACATGTGCGAGCTCACGAGCGCCCAGTCGTACCCCCCGGGTCGCCGGTTGCGCCAGGTCGCCGGCACGAGGGGCGCGGCGGCCGCCTTGTTGCGGCGCAGGGGTGTTCGGCCCAACCACGTCTCCGTGAGCGTCCGCCCGGGGTACCGGTCCGGGACGTCGCTCCACAGGCACAGGAGGTCCGCCTCGGGGAACGCGCCGACCATCGCGTCGAACACGTTCTCGGACCCTCCGGTCCGCGAGAGCCACTCGTGGACCAGGACGCCTCGCTCCGGCACCTAGTACGCCCCACCGCTGAACAGCACGGCCTTCGCCGTCCGGGCCAGGATCAGGATGTCCCCGAACAGGCTCCAGTTCTCGACGTAGTACACGTCCATCCGCACGCCGTCCTCGACGGACAGGTCGGAGCGCCCGGAGACCTGCCACAGCCCGGTCAGACCCGGCTTGACGAGCAGGCGACGTGTCGCGCGCCGGTCGTACAGCGCGACCTCGGAGTCGATCTGCGGCCGCGGCCCGACGAGGCTCATCTCGCCGCGCAGCACGTTGAACAGCTGCGGCAGCTCGTCGAGCGAGTACCTGCGCAGGACCCGACCCACGGGGGTCACCCTCGGGTCGTTCTTCGGCTTGTAGAACATCCCGACGGACTCGACGCCCTCGAGCGCGAGGACCTCGGCGAGGCGCTCCTGCGCGCCCATCTCCATCGAGCGGAACTTGAACATCCGGAACGTGCGGCCGTCGCGGCCGACGCGCTCCTGCGTGAAGAGGACCGGCCCGGAGCTCGTGGTCTTCACGAGGAACGCCAGGACGGCGAGCAGCGGCAGCAGCACGACCGTGAGGGCGAGCGCGCCCAGCCAGTCGAACGCGGTCTTCACCGCGTACCTGGGGCCGGTGAAGCGCGGTTCGTCGACGTACATGAGCGGCAGCCCGCTCACCGGGTGCATGATCACGCGCGGGCCGGCGACGTCCGTCAGCGCGAGGGTCAGCGCGAGGTCGATGCCCTTGCCCTCGAGGTCCCAGCCGAGCTGGCGCACCGTCTCGGAGGTGATGGCGTCGGCGCCGGACACCGCGACGGCGTCGGCGCCGACACGCTCCGCGATCTCCGCCGCCTGCTCCATCGAGCCCAGCACCGGGACGCCCAGCACGGTCTCGCTGTAGCCGACCTCGCCGCTCGCGACGCACACGCCGACGACGCCGTAGCCGGCGCGGGGGTTGCGGTGCAGCGTCTCGATGAGGTGGGCGACCGTCGGGCGGTGGCCGATGATCAGGACGCCGGCCTGGTACTCCCCTGCGTCACGGCGGCGGTGCAGCCACTGGCGCCACGCGAAGCGGCTCCCGAGCAGCAGAGCGAGCCCCAGCGGCGCGGCGATCGCGAGGTAGCCGCGCCCGACCTCCATCCGCAGCAGGTACGCGACGACGGCGACGGCGGCGAACAGGCGCCACGTCACGCCGAACACGCGCGAGTACTCGTCGGGCCCGGTGCCGACGACGCGCCGGTCACGGGTGCGGCCGGACACCAGGACGCCCAGCCAGGCGCCGAGCAGCACGAGGGAGACGGTCAGGTAGCTGGGCGAGAACTCGCCGGAGACGGTGGTGATGCCGGTCGCCTCGAAGCGCACCACGTAGGCGACGGCCACGGCGGCGAGGACGGCGAGCGCGTCCGTCATGAGCAGACGGCGCGCGTAGCCCCCGGACCAGCGGGGCGCGGCGGGCGGCGCGACGGACGGGCTGCGCAGACGCTCGGAGTCGGGCGCGCCGCGCTGCGCTGGGAGCCGGAATTCACCGACCCGCGGCGTGCGTACCGTCATGTACCTGACCCCCCGGCCGCGTCGTCGTCGTCGCATCGAGAATACGTGTGCGCGGACGCCTGTCCAGGGTAATCAGAAACGGTCGAGACAATTCCGCGCAATTCGGGCAGCGAACGGGTGAATGTGGGCGCACAGCGCGCGCGCAGGGCCCCCGATGCCCTACAGGGCCGGGTACGTGCGAGAATTCATCGGTTGCGGTGCAGGGCCGTGGCGCGGGGAGCGGGAGCGATTCTGTGGAGCTGCAGGACTACCTGACCATTCTGCGCAAGCGGTGGGTCTCGATCGTCGTCCTCACGGCGCTGGCCGTCGCCGGCGCCGTGGCCGCCTCCCTCCTGGCCACCCCGATGTACCGGGCCACGACCCAGGTGTTCGTCTCGGTGCAGGGCGGGTCGTCGACCACCGAGCTGCTCCAGGGCTCGAACTTCACGCGTCAGCAGGTCACCTCGTACACGAATCTCGCGACGAGCCCGCTCGTGCTCGGGCCGGTCATCGACGAGATGGGGCTCGACGAGCGCGCGGAGTCCCTCGCCGGTCGCGTGACCGCGGACTCTCCCCTCAACACCTCGCTCATCAACCTCTCGGTGACCCATGAGAACCCCGCGATCGCCGCCGCCCTGGCCGACGCGATCGCCGACGAGTTCACGGACGTCATCTCCGAGCTCGAGACCCCGGCGTCCGGCGGCGACTCGGCCGTGAAGATCTCCGTCGTCCGCGACGCCGCCGCCCCGACGTCCCCCACCTCGCCGAACACCAAGCTCAACCTCGCCCTCGGCCTGCTCGTCGGCCTCGCGCTGGGCGTCGGCTTCGCGATCCTGCGCGAGGTGCTCGACACGCGCGTGCGCGGCGAGGCGGACGTCGCCAAGGTCACCTCGACGTCGGTCATCGGGACGATCGGGTACGACGAGGACGCCCCGCAGCACCCGCTCATCGTGCAGAGCAGCCCGCACAGCCACCGCGCCGAGGCGTTCCGCCGGCTGCGCACCAACCTGCAGTTCCTCGACATCGCCGACCGCCCGCAGTCGATCGTCGTCACGTCGTCGCTGCCCGGCGAGGGCAAGTCGACCACCACGATCAACACCGCGATCAGCCTCGCGGACGCCGGCTCGCGGGTCGCGCTCATCGACGCCGACCTGCGCCGCCCCTCCGTCGCCCGCTACATGGGCCTCGAGGGCGGCGTCGGCCTGACCACGGTGCTCATCGGCAAGGCCGCCGTCGAGGACGTCATCCAGCCCTGGGGCAACGGCTACCTGCACGTCCTGCCCTCGGGCCAGATCCCGCCGAACCCGAGCGAGCTCCTCGGCTCGCAGGCGATGGCGAACCTGCTCGACAAGCTGACCCGCACGTACGACATCGTGCTCGTCGACACCGCTCCCCTGCTGCCCGTGACCGACGCTGCGATCCTCTCCAAGCTCACGGGCGGCGCGGTCCTGGTCGTCGGCGCCAACAAGCTGCACCGCAACCAGCTCGCCGAGTCGGTCGGCGCGCTCGAGACCGTCGGCGCGCGCATCCTCGGCGTCGTGGTCAACCAGCAGGTCCGCAAGCAGGGCGACGCCTACACGTACTACGACTACGCGTCGCACACGTCGACGGGCGAGCCCGTGACGCCGCCGGCGGGCCGCCGCGGCAGCCGCGCGCTGCGCCGGTCCGCGAAGGACGTCCGCCCGACCCGGCCCGCGAGCGCCGCCTCGCGCCAGCCGATCAGCGCGTCGCAGCAGCGCGGCGAGGGCATCGCCGGGCTGTGGCCGGGCGAGCCGCTGAGCGGGTCGTCGCAGCCCGGCTCCGGGGAGCAGCGCACCCCGCGCTGACACCCCGCACCAGGCACGACGACGGGGCTCTCGCCGGTGGCGGGGACCCCTTCCGCATGCGCGGCCGGCAGCGTCGGCTCCGGGAGCGTGGACCGCCCGACGGCGCGCGTCCACCCCCGGGAGCGACCTCGAACCAGGTCACGGCGCAGCAGGAGAACCGTGGGGACGCGGCGGGTCCGGGACGCCTCCCCGTGCCCGCGGGCCGCCCTCCTGCGCCTTCGTCCTCGCGCCCCGCGCGGGCCGGGACGCACCCCGCGTCCGACGACGAGAAGGGCCCCCGCCACCGGCGGGGGCCCTTCTCGGCACTACGTGGGGGGAGCGACCGCGATCAGGCGGCGGTGACCCCGCGGCGACGCTTGGCGACGACGACCGCGCCCGCACCGGCGAGAACGAGCGCACCGGCACCGAGGCCGAGCGGCAGGGCGTCCGAACCGGTCGTCGGGAGCGCGCCGCGCGCAGCACCGGCAGCACCGGCGACCGTGAGCGACTGCGTGCTGAGGACGGCACCCGAGGCGGCATCCGCAGCGACGAGCGTGTACGTGCCCGCCTGCGCGAGCGTCACCGTGAAGACGGCCGTGCCCGAGGCGTTGGTCGTCTTCGTGAGCGACTTGGTGCCGGCGATGGTGATCGCGGAGTCGGGCAGCGACGCCGGGTTCGACGTGACCGTGAGGGTGACCGGCGCGCTGGCCGGGCCCTGCACGGTGACGGTGAAGCTCTCGCCGGCGGCCGGCGTCGAGTCGGACACCGTGCCCTTGTTCGTGTAGTCCTGCGCGCCGTAGCCGAACGCGGCGGACGGAGCGAGGACGAGGGCGGCGGCAGCCGCGACGATCAGGACCTTACGGCGAATCATGTGTGAGTCCCCCCCACAGGTAGACAAAAAAACTGGCGCACAAGAGTGCTGACGACACGGTACATGCCCACGTCAGCAAGCGGAAGGAATGAATACCGGCCCGTTCTGCCGCGCGGTCGGTGTGTGCCGTAATGTCGCATTGTTCGCGTCCCCGGGTGCTGTGCGCACGTCCAGCTCGACCGTCACCGTCTGCCCGGGTTCGAGCGTAAATGTCCGACTCTCCACGCCGAGCCCGTCGTGGATCTGGGCGAATGCACCGACCTCCGCGGAATTCACCCTGCTCGACTCGATGCGGCCGCCCTCGGGGGCGTAGAAGAGCACGTTGGTCCGCACCTGGCCGGGCGGCACCACGGCGCCCGCGCCCGTCACGTACTCGGGCAGGCTCGCCGCGTCGGCGGGAGCCGCGGAGGACAGCCGCACCGTGACCTGGAGCGTCTGGGACCCGTCGGCCGCGCACGCCGTCGCGGTCCCGGTGACGTCGAGGTCGACGTAGTAGCCCATCTTCGCCTCGGTCCCGTCGTTGAGGTACACCCCGACGACGCCGGACCCGCCGGCGCTCCCCCGCAGCTCGCCCGAGAGCACGGTCCCCGCGAGCCGGGCCTGCTCCTCGGGGTGCACGGACCAGAACATCACGCGGCCCTCGCGCGCCCCCCGCGCGAGCGCGTCGATCACGGCGGGCGCCTCGCCCTGCCCGTCGACGACGGCGCCGAACACGGCTCCCGCCGTGGCCGCGAAGAGCTCGTCCTGCCGCTCGGGGTCCTCGATCTCCAGGTACACCGTGCTCAGGAGCGTCTCGACCGCGTTGTCGGCGGTGAGGGTGAGCCCGGACCCGACCTCGACGGGACCTGTCGCACCGAGGACGTGCGCGAGCGCCCCCGGGTCGATCGACAGCACGCCGTCGACGGTGCCGCCGACCTCGCGCAGCCAGATCTCGCGCGCGAGCGCGGCCGAACGGGGGAAGTCAGGGGTGAACGTGACGTCGCGCATGTCGGTCGCGAGCAGCGGGCCGAAGAGCGCGTCCTCCGCGGGGGTCAGGGGGAGCACGGGCTCCGCGAGGCCGGCGAGCGACCCGCCGCTGCGCTGTCCGACGAGCGTGACCGCACCAGCTTCGGCGCGCAGGTGCACGACCGTCCCGGGGATCCCGCCGGTCGCCCGCTGCTCGGCGTTGTTCTGCACGAGCAGCAGATACTCGCGCGGTCCGTCGGCCCCGAGCACCGGCGGCAGCAGCGACACGGCGCGCGCCGCGGTCGCGGTGGTCATCGCGACGTCCGTGACCTGCGCGCGCAGCTGGACCACGGCGTCGGCGACGACTCCCACCAGCGCGGAGGTGTCGACGGCCTCGAGCGCGGCCCGCGCGTCCTGCACCGCGGCGTCGGCGGCGACGACCTGCGGGGCGACCGCGGCGATCGGGGCGACGTCGAGCCGGCCGTCGACCGGGGCCAGCGACACCGGGTCGACGACCGTCGTGGCCTGCATCAACGCGGGCAGCGCGTCGGCGGCGAGCCCGTCGACGACCGCGCTGAGCGTGCGGACCGCCTCGACGTCGGCGCCGACCCGCGGGAGCGCGGCGGCGACGCGCCAGAGCGGGCCGTGCGTGCGCTCGTAGGCGGTGCGGGCCCGCTCCTGGAGCTGCGGCAGGACCGCTCCCGCACCGTCGACGTCCCCGGCGACCACCCGGTCCTGGAGCGTGCGCACGTCCCCGCGCGCGAGCTCGAGCGCCTCCCGCGCACGGATCGCGTCGTACGCGAGCGACGCCGCCGCGGCGACCACGGCGAGCACGAGGACGGTCAGCACGAGCGCGACGACGGGACCGCGCCGACGAGGCCGGCGCCGACCGTGCCGGGCGGGCGTGCGGCCGCTCCCCGCGGGCGCGTCCGGCGTCGCCCACAGCGCGCCCTCCGCTGGTTGCGTCACGTCGCCTCCCCGTCGTGCACGCGGGCGCGGCCGCTCGCGCGACGACCCCCGGGGCCGCTCCCCACGGCCGCCGCGATGCTACCCGCGGCTCCTGGGGCGGCCCGGCAGGTCGGTCGGGACACGGCGCGCGGGCATGATGGACGCGTGACCTCCCCCGACGCGCCCCGGCCGTTCCACGTCCTCGCCGTGTGCACGGGCAACATCTGCCGCTCCCCCGCGGTCGAGCGGCTGCTCGCGACGGGGCTCGGCGCGCCGTGGCCGGTCGGCCGCACGCTGCGCGGACCGGCCGTGGGCCCGGACGGCGCCGTGGTGTCGTCGGCGGGCACCGGCGCGGTCGTCGGGGCACCCGTGAGCCCGCTCATGGTCGACCTGCTGCACGGCGCCGGGGTCGACGCGAGCGGCTTCGCGGCGCGCCAGCTCACCCCGGAGATCGTGCGCTCGGCGGACCTCGTGCTCGCGCTCACGCGCCGGCACCGCTCGGCCGTCGTCGAGCTGTTCCCGGGGGCCGTGCGCCGGACGTTCACGCTGCGCGAGCTCGCCCGCCTCGCGTCCCACGTGGACCGTGCGCAGCTCCCCGCCGGTGCCGGGATCGGGGACCGCCTGCGGGCGCTCGTGCCGCTCGCCGCCGCCCAGCGCGGGCTGGTCCCGGCGGAACCGGGCGCCGACGACGTGGTGGACCCCTACGGCCACAGCGCCGAGGTGTTCCAGCGGTCCTACAACGAGCTGGCGCCTGCGGTGGCGACGCTCGTGCACGTCGTGCGCGGCTGACGGCCCGCACCGCGCCGTCGCGACCGCGCACCGCGTTGCCCGTCGGGGACGCCTCGCCGCCGCTTCCCTGGCGACGCACGGACGCCCTGCTAGCGTCCGTCCGCATCGGGCTCAGGGCGTGAGACGCCCTGAGGACGTCCACCGCAGGGGGAGCTCCACATGAAGCTGACGCACGTCCTGACCTCGATCGTCACCACGGCCGCGCTCGTCGTCCTCACGGCCCCGACCGCGTCAGCGGCGACCGGGTACGCCCGCTGTCCCGACGGACGGATGTGCGTCTTCTCCGACCGTGACGGGACCGGGGTCATGGCGACATTCGTCGTCGGCGACTGGGACCTGCGCGACGGCGTCGGCCCGCAGGGGATGAACAACAACATCGAGAGCATCTGGAACCGCACGAGCTACAGCTGGGACTTCTGGGACTACGCCAACGGCGGCGGGGACTGGACCGTGATGGGCCCGAACGCGAAGGGCAACTTCATCAACGGGTGGGCCAACACGGTGACGTCGCTGCACATGTACTGACCGCGGTGCGCGGGGCGGGAGGGGCCGCTGCGAGCGGGCCCTCCCGCACCGCGGGACCGCCGCGCCGGGCCGTACCACCGCGTCCTGCGCTGAGCCCGCGCTCAGCCCAGGAAGACCTGCGCGCACAGCACGCCGCGCGGGCTCGAGACGCACCCGATGCCGATCGAGGAGTACGCGCGCAGGATGTTCGCGCGGTGCCCCTCCGAGCCCATCCAGCCCGCCATCATCTCCGCGGGCGTGCGGTAGCCGAGCGCGAGGTTCTCCCCCGCCGAGCCCGGACCGCACGCGGCGAGGATGGGCTCGAGCGGGTCGTGCTCGAAGCGGTTCTCGGCGACGAGGACCTGGGCGCGCGCGACGGCCTGCTGGGTCGCGCAGTCCGACACCGCGAGCGGGCCGAGCCCGGCGGCGGCGCGCTGCTCGTTCGTCAGCGTGACCAGCGACGCGGCGAACTCCTGGTCGGCGGTCAGCGCGGGCGCCTCGGGGGCGGCGGGTGCCGGGGCCGGGCTCTCGGCCGGCGGCGCGACGGGCGGGGCCGGGTCCGCGGTCGGCGCGGACGTGGGCGCCGCGGTCGGCGTCGTCGTGGGCGAGGCCTCGGGGGCCGGCGTGGTCGCCGACGGCTCGGGCGTCACGGTCGGGGTGCCCGTCGCGGTCGCGAGCGGCGAGGGGTGCGGGCGCCGACCACCGCCGCCGCCGCGGGACACGTCGTCGCCGCGGTCGACGAGCTGCGAGACCGCGGCCGGGAGCGACGCGAGCGCCTGCTGCGGGCTGTCGGTGCGCAGCGACGGGACGGTCGCCCACGCGGAGAGCGCACCCGTGCACAGGGCGACGGAGGTCACGACGATCGCGCGCGCCCGCAGGCGCCGACGACGCGATCGCGCCGAGCGGAACTCACGCAGCTCACGCCGCCGAGGGGACGCGGGGGCGTGGCTCGGCTGCTCCATCCGGGTCACGTTATCCGATCGTGACCTGACCCGGAGCAAATCGGGCATGTGAAAGCCCTCACCCCACGCGGACAGCGCGCAGCACCTCGGTGCCCAGCGCCGAGCATCCCCGCGCCCGGCGCACGCCCGACCCCGCCGCACGGGGCGACGGGGCGGACGCGCGTCAGATCACGAGCAGCGAGAACCGCCCCGGCCCGTACCCGGCGATGTCGACGTCGAGGTCGGTGCGCCGCACGTACGCGAGCACCCACTGCGCGACGTCCGCGGGGACCGGCTCGCCGGGCGCGTACACGACGTCGAGCTTGACGTGCGGGGCGCCCTCGGCGTTGAACAGCGACGCGGTGATGTTGAGCACCTCGGACGCGTTCTCGAGCAGGTTGTCGGGCAGTGCGCCGGCGTTGATGGCCTCCTCGGCGCCGCGCGACGGCACGAGCCCGATGGCCGCACCGACCCGCGCCGCGAGGTCCAGGTCGAGGATCACGAGGGCCGTGAGCCGGAGCATGTTGTCGACGTACACGCCGACCGCCGCGCCGAACTCCTCGTTCGGGTCGACCATCCCGCCGCCCGTCGCGACCTGGACGTCGCGCCCGAGCAGCCCCTCGAAGAGCTCGCGGACGTCCTTCGCCGCGGGCAGCGGCGTCTCGGCGCTCACGCGAGCACCGGCTCGATCGCGTCGCGGAACGTCTCCGCGGTGAACGGCTTCGCGATGAGGAACAGCGCCCCCGCCTCGTCGGCCGTCTGCCGCATCTCGGGCGAGCCCTCGGACGTCACGAACGCGAACGGCGTGTCGAAGCCCTCGCGCCGCAGCGCACGCAGCAGCTCGATGCCGGTCATCTCCGGCATGTTCCAGTCGGACAGCACCAGGTCGGGCTCGTCCGCGCGCACCATCTCGAGCGCGGCGGCGCCGTCGGGCGCCTCCCGGACGTCCCAGTCGTACCCTGCCTGGCGCAACGTGCGCACCACGATCTGCCGCATCACGCGGCTGTCGTCGGCGACCAGCACTCGCAGCACCTTCACCACCCACTTCGTCGAGTCGTCATCCTGAGAGCCCCCACGACCCTCAGATCTGCCAGACGGACACGTCCAGGGGACGTCCCCGCCAGGCGAGCACCACGCCGTCGATCCGCGTCGCACCGTGCGTGTCCGGTGCGGTGCGCCCGACCCGCGGCATGGTGAGCTTCTCCTGGACCGGCAGCAGCGCCTTGAGGTTGCCGCCGACCACGTTCACCACCTCGCCGAACGCGTCGACGAGGTCCTCCTCCGAGACCGCCTCGTCCGCCGGCATCCCGAGCAGCGCGCGGGCCAGGTCGTCCGCGGTCGACACGTCGGTCGACAGCAGCGTCCGGCCCGCGAACGTGCCGTGGATCTCGACCCAGGCGTGCAGCGGCTCGGCCAGCACCGGCGCGTCGCCGGCCCAGGGCACGAGGTGCCCGGGCTCGCCGTCGACCATCGCTGCGAAAACCTCCTCGGCGATCGCGGTGATCTGGACCGTGTCGAAGGGGGCGAGCGGGCTCATACGGTCTCCTCGAGAGGCAGCAGCCCGAGCAGCTCGAGCTTGTCCCGGAGCGCGTCCGGGGTGAACGGCTTGATCATGTACTCGTGCGCGCCCGCGGCCAGGGCCCGCACGATCTGCCCGTGCTCGCTCTCCGTCGTGACCATCATGAGCGTCACGGAGCGCCAGTGCGGGTTGGCCCGGACGTTCGTCACGAACGTGAGGCCGTCCATCACGGGCATGTTCCAGTCGATGCAGGCGAGGTCGTAGCGGCCGCCGGCCTCGAGCACGTCGAGCGCCTCCTGCCCGTCCCCGGCCTCGACCGTCTCGTACCCGAGCCGGCCCAGGGCTCCCGCGACGATGCGGCGCATCGTGCGGGAGTCGTCGATCACGAGCGCTCTCATGCTGCCCTCCGGGCGTTGTGCCGGTACACGGAGCTGCGGCCCACGGGGACCCGCTCCCAGTCGTCGTCGATGCCGAGCGTGGTCTCCGCGGCGCCGAGGAGCAGGTAGCCCCCCGGGCGCACGACGGAGCGGGCCCGGCGCAGGACCTCGCGCTTGGTCGCGAGGTCGAAGTAGATGAGGACGTTGCGCAGGAACACGACGTCGAACTGGCCCGCGGGCGGCGCGTGCAGCAGGTTGTGCCGCTGGAACGTCACCATCGAGCGCAGCCGCTGGCTGATCTCCCAGTCGGTGCCGGAGCGCGTGAAGTGCTTGACGAGCATCGACGCGGGCAGGCCGCGGTTGACCTCGAGCTGCGTGTACCGCCCCGCACGACCGCGCGCGAGCACCTGCTCGGAGATGTCGGTCGCAGTGATCTGCACGCGCACGTTCGGCAGCGCGTCCTCGAGCGCCATCGCGACGCTGTACGCCTCCTGGCCGGTCGAGCACGCCGCGGACCACACGCGCAGCGTGGTCGCAGCGCCGCGGGCGGCGAGGATCTCGGGGACGACGTGCTGGGTCAGCGCCGTGAACGGCGTCGCGTCGCGGAACCAGGACGTCTCGTTGGTCGTGAGCGCCTCGACGACGAGCTCGAGCTCGGCCGGGTCGGGGCGTGCGCGCAGGCCGCGGACGTACGCGTCGACGTCGGCGAGACCGCGCTCGCGCACGATCGGCAGGAGCCGGCTCTCGACGAGGTACTCCTTGCCGAGGTCGAGCTGGATCGCGCTGCGCTGACGGACGACGTCGGCGACGTAGGAGAAGCTCTCCGGCGTGAGGGTCATGCGGCACCTCCTGAGGCTCGGGCGGCGGGTGCGCCGGTGGCGTGCTGGACGGCGCCCACGAGCGTGTGGGCGACCTGGTCGAGCGGCAGGACGCGGTGCGCGAGGCCTGCGGTGGCGACGGCGCCGGGCATGCCCCACACGACGCTCGAGCGCTCGTCCTGCGCGTAGACGGTGCCGCCGGCGGCGACGACGTCCTCGCAGCCCGCGCGGCCGTCGGAGCCCATGCCGGTGAGGACGACCGCGAGGAGGTCCCCGCCGTAGACCGTGACCGCCGAGCGGAACAGCACGTCCACGGCCGGGCGGCAGAAGTTCACCGGGGGTCCTTGCGTGAGCACGGTGCGCGCCCCGCTCGCGGAGCGCTGGAGCTCGAGGTGGTGGTCGCCGGGGGCGACGTACACGTGCCCGGGCCGCAGCTCCTCGCCGCCGCTCGCCTCGACGACCGTGCCCCCCGTCGCGCGGTCGAGCCGCGCGGCGAGCTGCCGGGTGAAGACGGGCGGCATGTGCTGGACGACGAGCACCGGGACGGGCAGCGGGCTCGACAGCGCCGAGAACACCCGGGAGAGGGCCTCGGGGCCGCCCGTCGAGGAGCCGACGACGATCGCCCGCAGCGGGCGCGGTCGCGGTGCGGGCCGCAGCGTGACGGTCCGGGCACCGAGCGGGCGCAGCGCCGGGGCGGCCGCGCCGGAGCCGGAGCCGGCGGCCGGGGTGGCGAGCGCCCCGACGTGGCCGCGGTTCGGCACGAGCGCCTTGATGCGCGGGATGAGCTCGCGCGCCACGGTCGCGAGCGACTCGCTCACGCTGCCGACGTTCGCCGGCTTCGTCACGTAGTCGGTCGCCCCCGCGGCGAGCGCGTCGAGCGTCGCCGACGCGCCCCGCTCGGTGAGCGTCGAGAACATGATGATCGGCACGCGCGAGCCCGAGGCCCGCAGCGCCCGCACCGCGCCGATGCCGTCCATGACCGGCATCTCGATGTCCATCGTGACGAGGTCGGGAGCGAGCTGCTCGACCTTGGTGAGCGCGATCTGACCGTTCGCCGCCGTGCCGACCACGTCGATCGCCGGGTCACCGGCGAGCGTGTCGGTGACGAGCCGGCGGACGACGACGGAGTCGTCGACCACCAGGACCCGGATTCGTGACACGTGCTCTCCCCCTCGACGCGCCACCGTGCGGTGACGCGTCGTCCTCATCGACTGCCGGCCCGTGCGGGTGAGTACCCGGACGGGTGAGAACACGACCGCTCAGTAGCGGAAGGCCCCGACCTGCTCGCGCAGCTCGGCGGACATCCGCGCGAGGTCCGCGACCTGGTCGTTCGTGCGGCTCACGACGGAGCTCGCCGACGCCGCGGACGACGCGACGCCCGTGATGTTCGCGGCGATGTCGCCCGAGCCGGTCGCGGCCTCCGCGACGCTGCGCGACATCTCGGTGGTCGTCGCGGTCTGCTCCTCGACGGCCGACGCGATGGTCATCTGGTAGTCGTTGATGCTCTCGATGATCCGGCCGATCTGGCTGATCACCGCGACGGCCGACGTCGTCTGGCTCTGGTTCGCGGCGATCCGCGAGGCGATGTCCTCGGCGGCGCGGGCCGACTCCTGCGCGAGGTCCTTGACCTCGCCGGCGACGACCGCGAAGCCCTTGCCGGCCTCCCCGGCGCGCGCGGCCTCGATCGTGGCGTTGAGCGCGAGCAGGTTCGTCTGCTCCGCGATGCTCGTGATGACCTTGACGACGTTGCCGATCT
>NZ_BJLR01000037.1 GCF_006538745.1 Cellulomonas cellasea
GCTCGCGCAGGAGACCGCGCGGGCGACCGAGGACATCGCGCGGCGCGTCGAGGGCATCCAGGAGGACACGCTCGGCGCCGTGACGGCCATCGACCGCATCTCGCAGGTCATCGCTTCGATCAACGACTTCCAGATGACGATCGCCTCGGCGGTCGAGGAGCAGACCGCGACGACGTCCGAGATCAGTCGCAGCGTCGCCGAGGCCGCGACGGGCTCGGGGGAGATCGCCGCGAACATCGCGGCCGTCGCCGGCGCCGCGCAGCTCACCACGCAGGGCGCCGCGGAGTCGCAGCAGGCGGTGTCCGAGCTCGCGACCATGTCGACCGAGCTCAAGACGCTCGTCGGGCGCTTCACGGCCTGAGGTCCACCGCGCACACCGTCGGGTGCCGGGCGCACGCACCGTCGGGTGACGGGCTGCAGGCGCAGGCACCACGGGACCCCCGGTCGTCGACCGGGGGTCCCGTGCGTGCGGGTGCTGCGGGTGCTGCGGTCAGGTGCGGGTCACCAGGACTCGCCCGCCTCCCGCAGGGCCGGGATGTAGCCGTAGGGGAGGACCCCCGTGAGCTCGGTGTGCGTGCCCTCGACCTCGAGCTGGAGCGTCGGCGCGAGCGTTCCGCCGTAGACGGGGTCCCCGCCGCCGGCGCGCGGGATCGTGTCGATGAAGCTCTCCACGAGGAAGTTCGGCATCACGAAGTGCGAGTAGTTCTGCAGCGGTGCGTCGGCCGGGTTGCCGAGCACGAGCGCGCTCTCGTTGAGCGGGCGGTAGTTGCTGCGCAGGCCGGGGCCGACGAAGCCGTAGAGGCCGTCGGGGCCGGACAGTCCCGGGGCGAACGTGAACTGGTGGCTGATCGTCCACAGGTAGTAGTCGCCGTCGTGCACGACGAGGTGCGGGCGCTCGGTCTGCTGGTTGGTGCACTCGGCGGACAGGACCGGCGGGAGGAGCTCCCACTCGTTCATGTCACGCTCGTAGCCGGTCAGCCTCATCAGCCCGATGTTTCCGGTGTAGAGGTTGGTCCTCGGCGGGATCACGTGCCCGGCGGGCACCCGGCCGATCTCGCGGCGGTCGCACGTGTGGGTGCCTGCGTTGCCCGGGTTGTTGCCCTCGAAGAGGATGTAGACGTTGTGGTCGGTGGGGTCACGGAACACGAACGGGTCGCGGAACGCGTAGATGATCGCGTCGGGGACCGCCTGCGACTGCTCGAGGGTCTGGTAGAGCCGGCCTTCGGCCTCGGCGATGATCTGGTGGTCCTCGAAGCCCGTGAACCACACGCCCTCGTCGTCCGCGTGGATGCGGCCCTGCGTGTGCGCGAGGCGCTGGAGCGCGTCGGTCGGGTCGATCTCGGTGGGGTTGTCGCGGCCTGAGGCCGTGTAGAAGGCGTCGACCGTCCCGTCGTCGTTGACGACGGTCGAGCCTGCCCACTCACGCGAGCCGAACGAGGACCCCTCGGGGAAGACGAGCCCGCCGTAGGTCCAGTTCTGGGCGTCGTCGGAGTAGAAGTACCCGATCCGGGCCTGCCAGTGCCGGTCGCCGAAGAAGATGTCGCGGGGTGCGACGAGCGAGAAGATGACGTTCCACCCGCCGTAGGAGACCGGGTTCATGTCGAGGTCGCTGAGCGGCCAGGTGTCCCAGACCCAGACCTCGTCGGTCATGATCGGGAACTCCTCGGGGATCCGCGGAGTCGTGTTCGACGCGTTGGACTGGATCTTCAGCGCCTGGGCCCGGGTCCAGTTCGCGGTGTAGTTCGCCGTCGGGTCGTACACGGCGTTGATCGTGACGCCCTCGCCGGAGGGTCGTGGCCTCTCGAGCGCACCTGCGGGTAGCTGTGCGGCGACGACGAGTGTGCCTGCGAGCGCCCCGTAGAGGGCGCGCCGGATCGTGCGGTTCATGTGGTCTCCCGTGGGACAGGACCGTGGCGGCGCGCGCAGGAGGGGGCTGGCGCCCGGGTGCGTGTGCGTGCCGTGACGATCGCGCCCGTCGACGACGATGTCGGCGGGCATGATGCGGATTGGTCGGCGCCGGACGTCACGGCGCGGTGGAGGAGTGGTGTCCTCGTCCCCCTGTCAGGCGGTCGCGAACGACCGGATGTGACCCACCTAACACCCGCGTCCGGGGTGCGACAAGGGCGCGGATCGACTCTCACCGCGTTCTCACGCGAAGGTGCGGCGGCCTCCCTGGGGGCGTCCCGGCGCTGACCTGCACGCTCGTCCTGGACCGTCGCCCAGGTGCCTTTTCGGGCACGGCCGGGGGTGGCCGCGACCGCCTACGCGGGGACCGGCTCGAGCTCGACGACGAAGCCGAACGAGCGCCGCTCACCGGGCTCGAGGCGGATCGCCGCGGCCTGGTCGGGCCGGTTGAACGCGTCGGTCATGACCTCGACGGGCTCGACGGCGAGCGACGCGCGCCGGTCACGGCCCAGCGTGTCGCCCGTGAACACGTGCACCAGGCCGCGGTCCTGCCGCAGCACGAGGCGGGTGCCCGCCGGGTCCCGCACGACCGTCGGGAGCGCCGGGTCGAGCCCGCCGAACGCCGCGTCGAGCACGGCGTCGCCGAGCGGGTGCCACGCGGGCGCGTCGACGTCCGCGAACGCGTCGGCGCCCGGGAGCGGGAGGAGCGCGTCGTCGGTGCGCACCCCGACCGACGCGGGGACGTCGAGGTCGAGGTCGTCGACCCGGGCCGTGCCCGGCAGCCGGAAGTACGGGTGCCAGCCGCTCGCGTACGGCGCGGCGACGTCGCCGACGTTGTGCCCCGTGATCTCGACCGCGAGCGTGCGCGGCCCGAGCGTGTACGTGACCTCGACGACCACGGCGAACGGGTAGCCGACGGCAGGGGAGTCCGCGAGCGCCGTGCAGCGCAGTCGCAGCGAGGCACGCTCGTCGCCGGTGTCGACGCCGGTCCGGGCCGCGTCGGTGCGCTCGACGACCTCGAACGGCAGCGTGCGCACGAGCCCGTGGTAGACCGTGCGGTCCGTCGCGCCGGGCGCGAGGTCGTGCTCGGCGCCGTCGAACGAGTAGCGCGCATCGGCGACCCGGTTGCAGAACGGCGCCATGATCCCGTTGCGGACCCCGTTCTGGTCCTCGAGCTCGGCGTCGTCCCGGTACCCGTCGAGCAGGTCCCACGGTGCGCCGCCGTGCGGGACGAGCCACCGCAGCGGCGTCGCGCCGAGCAGGGCCACGTGCAGCTCGGCGTCCCCTGCGCGCAGGACCTCGGTCTGGGTCATCCCCGGCTCCCCGTGTCGACTGTCTCGAGCGTACGGGCCGGGCGCCCGGCGGCGGCGTCGGCGGGTGGGGCGATCTCGCCGGAGCCGCGCTCGACGAGGCGGGTGGGCAGGACGATGCGTTCGGGCGGCAGGTCGGGGTCGGCGAGGCGCGCGAAGACGCGTTCGGCGGCGGCGCGCCCGATGTCGGCCGGGCTCTGGGCGACGACGGTGACGCCCGGTTCGACGAGGTCGGCGAGGGCGAAGTCGTCGAAGCCGACGAGGGCGACGGTGTGCTGGGCGCCCAGCTCGCGCAGCGCGCGGATCGCGCCGATGGTGACGAGGTTCTGGCTCGTGAACAGCGCGGTCGGCGGCTCGGGGGCGCTCAGCAGCTCACGCGTGGCGGTGAGCGCGGCGTCCGCGTCGTGCAGGTCGCCGATCTCGAGCCGCTCGTCGGCCGCGACCCCCGCGGCGTGCAGCGCCCGGCGGTAGCCCTCGTGGCGCTGGCGGGCCGTGGCGATCTGCCCGAGGTCCCCGAGGAAGGCGATCCGGCGGTGGCCGTGCGCCAGCAGGTGGGCGGTCGCGACCTCGGCGCCGGCGACGTTGTCGACCACGACGCTGTCGACGTCGATGCCGACGGGCGGGCGGTCGACCATGACGACGGGCGTGCCGGTCTCGAGCTCGGCGCGCAGGTACGTCTGGTCGCCGGCGGTCGCGGTGATGATGAGCCCGTCGACCCGTCGTGAGGTGAAGGCGGCGACGAGCGCGCGCTCGCGGCGGGGGTCCTCGTCGGTGCTCGCGGAGAAGACCGCGACGCGGCGCTCCTCGGCGACGTCCTCGACGGCCCGGTGGATCGCGGCACAGAACGGGTTGTCGACGCTCGCGAGCAGCAGCCCGAGGCTCATGGACCGCCGGCCCGAGCGGCGCAGGTTGCCCGCGATGAGGTCCGGCTGGAAGCTCAGCGCCTCCGCGGCGCGCTCGACGCGCTCGGCCATTGCTGCGGAGACGCCGGGCTCGCCGTTGACGACGCGCGAGACGGTCTTGATCCCCACGCCCGCGAGCGCGGCGACGTCCTTCATCGTGGCTCGGGGGCGGTGCGCGACCGGACCGCTCGCGCTCCCGGACGTCCGTGTCATGGCACGTGACCCTATCGCCTCGGCCTCGCGCGCCCCGTGGGGCTGCGGCCGACCGGGGGACCTGCGGCTGACCTGGACGGACGCCCCACCCGGGCGGCGGCGGCGGCGCGCGACGAGGCGGCCGACGCACGGGAGGCGGGAGACAACGTTGTCTACTCGTGACCTCCCGAAGGGGCAGAACGCCTTGACTTGCCCGAGAAGCGGCGGGTACAAAGGCCCAGACAACGTTGTCAGCGCCACGGCGCCGACCACACCAGGCGAGCGGGACCCACCCCGTCGCCCCGACCGCACGGCGCCCGGGAGGCCACGATGGACGGCGACGCACGCGTCATCCTCGAGATGCGGCACATCACCAAGGAGTTCCCCGGGGTCCGGGCGCTCGACGACGTGACCATGCAGGTCCGCGTCGGCGACATCCACGCGATCTGCGGGGAGAACGGCGCCGGCAAGTCGACCCTCATGAAGATCCTGTCCGGGGTGTACCCGCACGGGACCTACGGCGGCCAGGTCGTCTTCCAGGGCGAGGAGGTCGCGTTCACGGGCATCAAGTCCTCCGAGCACGCGGGCATCGTGATCATCCACCAGGAGCTCGCGCTCATCCCCGAGCTGTCGATCGTCGAGAACATCTTCCTCGGCAACGAGATCGTCAGCCGCGGGCTCATCGACTGGGACGCCGCGCGGCGCCGCACGCTCGACCTGCTCGCACGGGTGGGCCTCTCGGTCGACCCGAAGACCGCGATCAAGAACCTCGGCGTCGGCCAGCAGCAGCTCGTCGAGATCGCCAAGGCGCTGTCCAAGGACGTCCGGCTGCTGATCCTCGACGAGCCCACCTCGGCGCTCAACGAGGACGACTCGGCGAACCTGCTCGAGCTCATGCGCGGCCTCAAGGCCCGCGGGATCACCTCGATCATGATCTCGCACAAGCTCAACGAGATCGCCGCGGTCGCGGACGCCGTGACCGTGATTCGCGACGGCCGCACGGTCGAGACCTACGAGGTCGAGGCCGGACACGTCGACGAGGACCGCATCATCCGCGCGATGGTCGGGCGGTCGATCGAGAACCGCTACCCCGAGCACACCCCGACGATCGGGGAGACCGTGCTCGAGGTGCGGGGCTGGAACGTCGAGCACCCCGCGGTGCCCGGCCGCCTCATCTGCAAGGACTCGGCCTTCCACGTCCGGGCCGGGGAGATCGTCGGCTTCGCGGGCCTCATGGGCGCGGGCCGCACCGAGCTCGCGCGCTCGATCTTCGGCCGCAGCTACGGCACGTTCCTCTCCGGGCAGCTGCTGCTCCGGGGCCGCGAGGTCCAGGCGCCGACCGTCGCGTCCGCGATCCGGCAGGGCCTGGCCTACGTGCCCGAGGACCGCAAGAACCTCGGGCTCAACCTGCTCGACACCATCAAGCGCACGACGATCTCCGCGAACCTGCGGGCGATCGTCCGGCGCGGGCTGCTCGACTTCGACAAGGAGCGGGCGGTCGCCGAGCGCTACCGCAAGTCCCTGCGGATCAAGACCTCGACGGTCGACGCCGGAGTCACGACCCTGTCCGGGGGCAACCAGCAGAAGGTCGTGCTGGCCAAGTGGATGTTCCCCGACCCCGACGTGCTGATCCTCGACGAGCCGACGCGCGGCATCGACGTCGGCGCCAAGTACGAGATCTACCGGCTGATCCAGTCGCTCGCCGACGAGGGCAAGGCCGTCGTCCTGATCTCCTCCGAGCTGCCCGAGCTCCTCGGGCTCAGCGACCGGATCTACACCATCTGCGAGGGCCGGGTCACGGGCGTGGTGGACGCGCGCGAGGCCGACCAGGAGCAGCTCATGCGGATGATGACCACCACGTCCTCGGCGCCTGCGCGCTGACGGCCCGGACAGACGAGAGAACCTCGATGACGTCACTCAAGCAGGTCCTCGGCGGGGACTACCGCCAGTTCACGATGGTCTTCGCGCTCATCGCGCTGCTCGTCGGCTTCAACATCGCGTCCGACGGGCGCATGCTCACCCCGTCCAACTTCCAGAACCTGCTTTCGGGGAACGCCTACGTGCTCATCCTCGCGATCGGGATGGTCATGGTCATCGTGATCGGCCAGATCGACCTGTCGGTCGGGTCGGTCGCGGGCGTCGTCGGGATGGTCGTCGCCCTCACGTCCCGCGACTGGGGCATCCCGTGGTGGGCCGCGACGCTGCTCGGGCTCGCCTGCGGCGTGCTGATCGGCATGTGGCACGGGTTCTGGCTCGCGAAGATCGGGATCCCGGGGTTCATCACGACCCTCGCCGGGATGATGATCTTCCGCGGCGTCGTGATCTGGATGAGCCAGTCGATCAGTGTCCCCGTGCCCGACGAGCTGCGCGTGCTCGGCTCCGGCTACCTGCCCGAGTGGGGCCCCGCGTTCACGCAGATGAACAACTCGACGCTGCTGCTGGGCCTGCTCGGGATCGCCGCGTTCGCGTGGGGCGAGTTGCGCAAGCACCGCCGGCTCGTCGCCTCGGGCGAGGAGGAGTCGGTCCCGCTGTGGCCCGTGCTCATCCGGGTCGTGCTCGTCGCCGCGGTCATCGGGTACGTCACCTGGCTGTTCGGCAGCGGGCGCCCCGGCACGTCGTTCCCGGTGCCCGGGCTCATCCTCGTGGCGCTCGTGATCGTCTACCACACCATCACGCAGCGGACGACGTTCGGCCGCCACATCTACGCGGTCGGCGGCAACCGCGCGGCGGCGGCCCTCTCCGGGGTCAACACCAAGCGCACGTACTTCCTCGTCATGACGAACATGTCGTTCCTCGCGGCGCTCGCCGGGATCATGTTCGTCGGGCGTGCGACCTCGGCCGGACCCTCCGACGGCACCGCGTGGGAGCTCGACGCGATCGCGGCAGTGTTCATCGGCGGCGCGGCGGTCTCGGGCGGCATCGGCACCGTGCTCGCGTCGATGGTCGGCGGCCTCGTCATGGCCGTCCTCAACAGCGGCCTCATGCTCATGGGCGTCGGGGCCGACCGCACGCAGGTCATCAAGGGCCTCGTGCTCCTCGCCGCCGTCGCGTTCGACGTCTACAACAAGGAGCAGGGCCGCCCGTCCATCACCGGCCTGCTCTTCGGGAAGAAGAACGCGCCCGGGCCGTCGCTGCCGGAGGCGCCGACCGGCCCGGCGGAGCCCGCCGGCGTCGGGCCGGTCATGCCGGACCTCGGCACGGGCGACGCGTCCGCGCCCGCGTCGGGTACGGAGCCCGCCGCACCCGTCCGGACCCGGGGTCCCGCCTGACCTGCCCGCCCGACCTCCGCACCCCGCACGACCACCCCGCACGACCACCCCGCACGACCACCCAGGCCGTACGCACCCCGGCCTGCGGGCCGTCACGCCCGCAGGCATCCCCCAGGCGACGAGCGTCGCCCATGAGAAGGAGCTCTCCGATGAAGAAGACATCCCTGAACCTGGTGGCGCTGGCCACGGCCTCCGTGCTGGTGCTCAGCGCGTGCGGCGGCGGCCGCGAGGGCACGGCCGCCGGCGGCGAGGAGGCCGCGGGCTTCGCCGAGGACGCCGTCATCGGCGTCTCGCTGCCGTGGCTCGGCACCCAGAACTGGAAGGAGGCCGAGACGTTGTTCACCGAGCAGCTGACCCAGGCGGGCTTCGAGCCGCTCGTCCAGGCCGCCGACAACAAGGTCACGCAGCAGCAGCAGCAGATCGAGGCGATGATCGAGCGCGGCGCCGAGGTCATCGTCGTCGGCCCCGTGGACGGCACCCAGCTCGGGAGCGTGCTCGAGCGCGCGGCCGACGCCGGCATCGCGGTGATCGGCTACGACCGCCTCATCGAGAACACCGAGGCCGTCGACGGCGTCGTCCAGTTCGGCAGCATCCGCACCGGCGAGCTCCAGGGCCAGTCCCTGCTCGACGGGCTCGCCGCCCGCGCCGGGGAGCCCCCGTACTCGATCGAGCTGTTCGGCGGCGGCCCGGCCGACCCGAATGCCCCGAACTTCTTCGAGGGCGCGATGTCGGTGCTGCAGCCGAAGATCGACGACGGCACGCTCGTCGTCGGCTCCGGTCAGACCGACTTCACGCAGGCGGCGACGCCCGACTGGGACAACGCCAAGGCGCAGGCCCGCATGGACTCGCTGCTCTCGGGCTTCTACAGCGGCTCCGAGGTCGACGGGGTGCTCTCGCCCAACGACGGCATCGCGCGCGCCATCCTCACGTCCGCGCAGCAGGCGGGCCAGCCCCTGCCGGTCGTGACCGGCCTCGACGCCGAGAACGAGTCGATCGTCTCGATCTGGAAGGACGAGCAGTGGTCGACCGTCGCGAAGCCGACGACCGACCTGGTCGGCAAGACGGTCGAGCTCATCCAGGCGCTCCAGGCCGGCGAGGAGATGCCCGACGCCGACGAGATGGTCGACAACGGCAAGACCGACGTCAACGTCTACCAGCTCGACCCGGTCGTCGTGACGAAGGAGAACGCGCAGGAGGTCTTCGCGGACGACGAGGCGCGCCTCGCGCTGCTGAAGTAACGCGCACCCGGTCGACGAGCCCCGCCCCCACCCGTTGGGGGGCGGGGCTCGTCCGTCACCCGGCGTCCTGGGCCAGCTCGGCGAGGTCCTCCGCCTGGTCGGCGAGGGCCTCGGACCGGACGTCCTCGGGGAGCCGCGGAGCAGCGGGGACCCACGGCTTCAGGGGCTGGACGACGGTGCTGTAGAACGCCTCGACCGCGCTCGTGACGCTCGGGACGAACGCGCCCCGGACGCCGGACCGCTTGGTGCCCATCGGGCTGCTGAGCGTGAGCCGGAACGCCGAGATCTCGGCGCTGCGGTCGGGCAGCAGCACCGAGGCGTCGGCGCGGACGTCCACCAGCCGCTCGCACGCGCTGTCCGACCGGCCCGTGAAGACCGCCTCGACGAGGAGCGCGTCGGGTGCGTCGCGGAGCTGGCGCAGCAGCCAGGCGATGCGCCGCGGCCCGGTCCCCTCCTGGGGAGCCGCGAGCGCGACGGCGACCTTGACCTGGCTCGTCCGAAGGTCGGCCGTCACGGTGAGCGGGCCCGCGGCGAGCGGGACCTTGAGCACCGCCTCGAGCTCGCCGGTGGCCGAGAGCTGCGCGACGATCGCCTGGATCCGTGCCGCCGAGTCGGTGGCGAGGCGCCGGGGGAGCGCGTGCGTGACCGTGACGCCGAGGTCGGAGCTGAGCCGCAGGCAGAGCTGGCGGACGAGCCGGGTCCAGGAGTCGGCGACCGCGGGGACCTTCCGGTCCGTCGGCCGCAGCGTCCCCGCGTGGACCGACTCGCGCACGGGCACCCACGACGGGCCCATGTCGTCGAACGACGCCGCCCCCGAGCGGGGGTGCTCGAGGTAGCGGATCAGCTCGTGGAGCAGCCATGCCTGCAGCTGGTCCGCGACGCCGCGGTGGTGCAGCGTGACCTTCGCCTCGTGCAGCACCTCGGCCCACGACAGGTGCAGCAGGGCCGTCTTCCGGAGCTTGCGCCGGTCCACGGTGACCGGGTGCTCGCCGGCCTGCGGCGCGATCTCGTTCGACAGCGTGATCAGGGCGTCGTAGCCCTCCTGGCGCGCCACGTCGAGGTAGTGCTCGACCTGCTCCCGAGCGAGCTGGCCGCTGCCGGTCTTGACCTCGACGAGACCGGTCCAGAGCCGGGTGCCGCGCGAGACCCTCAGGACCCCGTCCGGGATGACCGTCGTCTCGCCGAGCCGGAACTGCACCTCGAGGTACGCCTCGACCGTCCCGGCGGGCGCGCCGAACCGCGCGGTGAGCGCCCGGGCGAACGCCGGCACGCCCATGACCGTGGCGAGCAGCGCCGACGTCGTGCGCTTCTCCTGCTCGTCGGCGGTGCCCACGCCCGAGATCGAGAACAGCCTCGCCGGCGTCCACGTGTCCTCGACCGCCAGCCGGAGGCGGGGCGGGGTGACGACCGCGACCGACCGCTTGGCCGTGCGCACGCCTGCGGTGCGGCGCCGTGGCGCGTTGCTCGGGGCCGGCGTCGGCACGGCGGTGAGCGAGGCGACGGGTCGCGAGAGCTCGACGACCGCACCGATCTCGGGCGGCTCGGACGCCGACTCGACGACCTCCACGAGCTCGTCGGCGTCGGCCGCGGGCGGGTCGGTGCGCGACGGGTCGACCTCGTCGACGGTCTCGGGTCGGTCGACGGTCCCCGGGGCGGCGTCGTCGCCGGCCGGCACGGCGGGCGTCGTCGGCTCTGCCGGCTGCTCCGCCTCCGCGGGTGGCCGCGTGGCGGCGTCGGCGTGGTCGTCGTCGCTGTCGTCGACCGTCACGCCGAAGTCGCTCGCGATGCCGGCGAGCCCGGTGTCCCAGCCCTGGCCGACGGCACGCACCTTCCACTCCCCGGACCGGCGGTAGACCTCGCCGAACAGGAAGGCGGTCTCGGTCGTCGCGCCGACGATGTCGTAGCGCGCGAGGTGGGCACCCACGGCGTCGAGCACGAGCATCCGCAGCCCGTCGAGCCGGCCGAACGTCCCGTCGGCGAGGCTCGCGACGACCGCGAGGGTGTGCACGTCGTCGGGCACGGTCGCCAGGTCCAGGGCGAGGAGCTCGTGCGCGCCGGCGTCGGTGCTCGAGCGCCCGAGGTGGCGGACGGAGCCGTCGGTCGAGGCAGGCTGGTTGTAGAAGACGAAGTCCTCGTCGGTCCGGACCCGCCCGCCGGCGTCGAGGAGCAGCGCCGCCGCGTCCACGTCGACTGACCCGTCGGGGTCGTCCCACGTGACGACGACCTGGAGCCCCGTCGTGCCGTCCGGCAGCGCGGTGTTGGCGCCCTTGCTGAGAACCACGTCGTCCATGGTCGGCATCCTAGGGACGGCGCGGGGTGGGCCCCGGGTGAACTTCGAGCCGTCCGGGGTGCCCTGATCTGCACCGATACCGCTGCACGCAGGGTGGCCTGGCGTTGACAACGTTGTCCGGCGGGCTGAGAATCGTCCCGGTCTGACAACGTTGTCAGACCGCGCTGCGCCCGCGGGCCTCACCATCCCGCGGCCCGCGCCCCTGTCTCGACGAGGAGATCTCATGGGAAGACGCACGCTCCGCCTGCTCTGCGGGGTCATCGCGCTGACGTCCGCCGTACCGCTCCCGGCGTCCGCCGCCTCCGGCCCGTCCCCAGCCGGCTCGTCGGCGTCGGCCTCCGCCGCCCCGGCCCGGTACGCCGCCGTGACCGACCGGTTCCGCCCGGAGCTGCACTTCGCGCCGCAGCAGAACTGGGTCAACGACCCGAACGGGCCCGTCTGGTACGACGGCGAGTACCACCTGTTCTTCCAGCACAACCCCGAGGGCACGCAGTGGGGCCACATGTCCTGGGGTCACGCCGTGAGCACCGACCTCGTGCACTGGGAGGAGCGCCCCGTCGCGATCCCGTGGTCCGAGCGCGAGCACATCTTCTCGGGCTCGGTCGTCGTCGACAGCCGGGGCACGAGCGGCTGGGGCACGCCCGAGGAGCCCGCGATGGTCGCGCTCTACACGAGCTGGGACCCGGTCACCGGGATCCAGGCGCAGTCCGTCGCGTACAGCACCGACCGCGGCGAGACCTGGACCAAGCACGCCGGGAACCCGGTGCTCGACCTCGGGTCGCGCGAGTTCCGGGACCCCCGCGTCCTGTGGTTCGAGGAGGGCGGGTACTGGGTCATGGCCGTCGCGATGGCGGTCGACCGCGAGATCGCGTTCTACCGGTCCGACGACCTGCTCGCGTGGAGCCACCTGAGCGACTTCGGCCCGGCCAACGCCGTGGGCGGGGTCTGGGAGATGCCCGACCTGTTCGAGCTCCCCGTCGAGGGCCGGCCGGGGGAGTCGCGCTGGGTGCTCGTCGTCAACCTCAACCCCGGGGCCGTCGCGGGCGGGTCGGGAGCGCAGTACTTCCTGGGCGACTTCGACGGCACGCGCTTCACCTCGGAGAGCGTCGTGACCGGCGACGAGGACCCGCCCGGCACGGTGCTCGCCGACTTCGACGGCGGCTACGGGCCGGGCTGGGTCGCGACCGGGACGGCCTTCGGGACCGCGCCGGCGACCGGGACCCTGCCGGGCCAGCAGGCCGTCACCGGCTTCCGGGGGACCGGGCTCGCGAACAGCTTCGTCGACCAGGACCGGGCGCAGGGCACGCTGACCTCGCCGCCGTTCACGCTGACCGAGGACTACGTCAACGTGCTCGTCGGCGGTGGCGACCACCCGCGCCGGCCCGGCACCGGCGACGGCTCCGCGCCCGAGGGGACGGTGCTCGCCGACTTCGAGGGCGACGGCTTCGGCGACTGGACGGTGACCGGTGACGCGTTCGGCACCGGCCCGACCCGCGGCGACGCCCCGTGCCAGGTCGGGGTGACCGGCTACCTCGGCGGGGGGCTCGCCGGCTCGTACCGCAGCGCGACGCCCGACGACTGCTCCGTGCCGCCCGACACCGGCACCGGCACGCTGACCTCGCCCGAGCTCACGATCACCGAGCGCTGGCTCAGCTTCCTCGTCGGTGGCGGTGCGCAGCCCGACACCGCGGTGCGGCTGCTCGTCGACGGGGCCGTCGTCCGCACCGCCTCCGGCTCCGAGAGCGGGACGCTCGACTGGGTCAGCTGGGACCTCGCCGACCTCCAGGGCCGCCGCGCCCGCATCGAGGTGCGCGACGCGGCGACCGGCGGCTGGGGGCACATCATGGCCGACGCGTTCGTCGCGTCCGCCGAGCCGGCCCGGCTGCGGGCTGCCGAGGCGACGGTGAACCTCGTCGTCGACGGCGACGTCGTGCGCACCGCCACCGGGCAGGACAGCGAGGCGCTCGACTGGGTCGCGTGGGACGTGCGCGAGCTCGCCGGACGCCAGGCGCAGCTCCGGGTCGTCGACAGCGTGAGCGGCGGCTGGGGCCACGTGCTCGCCGACCAGCTCACGCTCTCGGACGTGCCGGCCCGCAACCTGCTCGAGCGCTACCGGTGGCTCGACCACGGGACCGACTTCTACGCGGCGCTGACGTTCGAGAACGTGCCCGACGGGCGCCGCATCGCGGTCGCCTGGATGAACAACTGGGAGTACGCGTCCGCGACGCCGACCGGGACGTGGCGCGGGTCGATGACCTTCCCGCGCGAGCTCACGCTGCGCGACGTCGGCGGTGAGCTGCGCCTGACCCAGCAGCCGGTCGAGGAGCTCGCCGCGCAGCCCGCGACCGGCGCGCCGTACCTGCTGCGCGACCGGGTGGTCCCGGAGGGCGTCACGGCGCTGCCCCGGCAGGCGCGCGGCACGGTCCTCGCGATCGACGCGGAGCTCGAGGTCGGCACCGCCGACCGCGTTGGGCTGCACGTGCGCACCGGCACCGGCGAGCGGACCGTCGTCGGGTACGACGTGCACCGGGAGCGGCTGTTCGTCGACCGCACGGCGTCGGGCGACGTCGACTTCCACGAGGCCTTCGCGGGGGTGCACGCGGCGCCGCTGCCGGCCCCCGACCGGCGCGTGCGCATCCGGGTGCTCGTCGACCGGTCGTCGGTCGAGGTCATCGGCGGCGGCGGGGAGATCGCGCTGACCGACCTCGTCTTCCCGGCGCTCACGAGCGACGGCGTCGCGCTCTTCGCCGAGGGCGGCGAGGCGCGGGTGCACAGCCTGACCGTGCGGCCGCTCGGCTGAGCCGCGGCGCGCGCCGTCGCCGGGCCGGGAGGTCCGGCGACGGCGTGGAGCCCGGCCGGGGCCCGCCGTCGAGCGGCGGTCAGGCGCCGGCGCCCGCGGGTGGGGGGATCTCGCCGGAGCCGCGCTCGACGAGGCGGGTGGGCAGGACGATGCGTTCGGGCGGCAGGTCGGGGTCGGCGAGGCGGGCGAAGACGCGTTCGGCGGCGGCGCGGCCGATGTCGGCGGGGTTCTGGGCGACGACGGTGATCCCGGGGTCGACGAGGTCGGCGAGGGCGAAGTCGTCGAAGCCGACGAGGGCGACGGTGTGCTGGGCGCCGAGCTCGCGCAGCGCGCGGATCGCGCCGATCGTGACGAGGTTCTGGCTCGTGAACAGCGCCGTCGGCGGCTCGGGCCCGGTCAGGAGCTCGCGCGTCGCCGCGTGCGCCGCGTCGACGCCCCGCAGCCCGGGGACAACGAGCCGGTCGTCGAGCGGGATGCCCGCGGTCTGCAGCGCCCGCAGGTGGCCCTCGTGCCGCTGCCGGGCCGTCACGATCACGGACAGGTCGCCGAGGTGCGCGATGCGCCGGTGCCCGCGCCGGACGAGGTGCGCGGTCGCGGTCGCGGCGCCCTCGACGTTGTCGACCACGACGACGTCCGCGGCGAGACCGTCGGGTGCGCGGTCGACGAGCACCACCGGCGTCCCGGTCTCGATCGCCGCGTGCAGGTGGCGGTGGTCGCTCGCGGTCGCGGTGAGGATCAGGCCGTCGACGCGGCGCGAGGTGAAGGCGGCGACGAGCGCGCGCTCCCGGCGCGGGTCCTCGTCGGTGCTCGCGGAGAACACGGCGACGCCCCGGCTGCCGGCGACGTCCTCGACCGCGCGGTGGATCGCGGCGCAGAACGGGTTGTCGACGCTCGCCAGGATCAGGCCGACGCTCATCGACCGTCCGCCGGTCCGGCGCAGGTTGCCCGCGACCAGGTCGGGCTGGAACCGCAGAGCCGACGCGGCCCGCGCGACGCGCGTCGCCGTCGCGGGGGAGACGCCGCTCTCGCCGTTGGCCCAGCGCGAGACGGTCTTGATGCCGACCCCGGCGAGCGCGGCGACGTCGCGCATCGTGGCGCGGGTCCGCCGGTGCAGCGTCTCGTCGGGTGGGTCTGACATCGATGTCATGGGCTGAGCGTACCGGCGGGCGGGTCCGCTAGACAACGTTGTCAGGTCAGCGGAGCACGACAGTGCGACAGCGGCGGTCCGGGCTGGGGCTGGGGCCGGGGCGGTAGGGAGCTCCCGGTCGCCGCCGGAGGTCTCGACGTCGTGCCCGACCCCGCTCTGCCGCGTCGGGACGCCGGAGCGCCCGGCACCGGGAGGGGGGATCCCGGTGCCGGGCGCGTCGTGGGCCCGGGGCATGCCCGGGCGGTCCGTCAGGCGGTGCGCCGGCCGAGCAGCCCGGCCACGACCGCCCCGATGCCGAACAGCGCGACCGCGGCGATGCCCCGCCCGAGGTTGCGGGCGCCGGTGCCGTCGACTCCGGCGATCTCGAGGGAGTAGGCCGTCGCCCCGGCGGCGCCCTCCGGCGCTCCGAAGGCCATGCCCTCGGCGGCGGTGCGCTCGGCCCCCGCCTCGATCACGGCGTACTTCACGCCGTAGTCGCCCGCGGTGTCCTTGCCCCGCTCGACGAGCGGCGACGTGCCCTCGGCCGACAGCCGCCGCGCGCCGTCGACCAGCGCGGGAGCGCCGTCCGCCGCGGACACGAGACCGTCCGCCACGAGGGTCGAGCCGTCCGCCGCCCGTCCGATGCCCGCGGCCAGCTCGTCGGCTCCGGACGCGAGGCGCTGGGTGCCGCCGGCCAGCTCGGCCGCACCGGCGGAGAGGCGGTCGGTGCCCTGCGCGAGCGTCGTCGCACCGCCCCGCAGCGTCGAGGCGCCGGTCGCGAGCTCGCCGAGGCCGCCGGCGAGCGTGCGGCCACCGGTGGCCAGCTGCCCCACGCCGGCGCGGGCGGCGCCCACACCGCCGCGCAGCGTGGTCGGGCCGTCGGCCGGGGAGCCGACCGCGCCCTGCACCTTGCCGACGACGCCGGCGGCGACCTGGTCGATGCCGCCGTCCAGCTGGGCCAGGCCGGTCATCACGCTCCTGCCGCCCGCCGGGCACACGGGCAGCGAAGCCGCGTCGAGACCGCACTCGATCTCGACGATCCCGGAGCCGGCGCCCTGCAACCCCGTCAGCACCTTGTCGAGGCCGGCGACGACCGCGGCGTTGGTGGCGCTCGCTCGTGCGAGGCTCGCGCCCCGTGCGTCGACCACCTGCGCCTGGGCCACGAGGTCGTCGGCCTGGCTGGGGTGGTCGGGGCGCACGGCCGCTGCGGCGCTGCGCAGCGCGGCGGCGGCGCCGGTGAGGTCCTCGCCCGTGCCCATCAACGTCGACACGCCGGCGGCGCCAGCCCGGGCGGTGCCGAGTCCCGTGACCGCGCCGCCGAGCCCCGTGCGCACCTGGTCGACCCCGCCGACGAGCGTCTTCGGGGCGCCGACGGCACCCACCGCGGCGCGGATGCTGGCGACCCCGTCGTGCAGCGGCTTCATGCTCTCCGGCAGCACCCCGATCGACCCGGAGAGCTGCGCGAGCCCGGCGTCGACCCGGACGAGCCCCGCGTCGAGCTGCGTGAGCCCGCCGAGCAGCTGGGGCACCGCGGCCCCGGCCGACGCGAGCCCGGCGTCGAGCTGGGCCCCGCCGTCGGCCAGCCGCTCCGCGCCCGTGTCGAGCTGTCGTGCGCCGTCCGCAAGGTCGACCGCGCCGTCGTGCGCCGTGTCCAGGCCCGCCGCGAGCGTGTCCGCGCCCGGCGCGGCCTCGGCCACCAGGCCAGCGGACAGCTCCGCCGCCCCGTCGCGCAGCTGCACCAGGCCGCCGAGCAGCTCCTGCGCGCCGTCGTGCAGGCGCAGCAGGTTCGCGTCGAGCTCGAGAGCCCCCGCGGCGAGGTCCGCGCCGCTCTGGGCGCCGCTCGCGTAGCTCGCCGAGCCGCCCTTGAACGACGCGCTCGTCAGCGGCGAGACGGGGAGCGCGGTGATCGTGGCGGGCGGGACCACGCCGCGCGTGATGCGGGCGGTGTAGCCGAGCTCGAGGCTCGTCGCGCCGATCGGCGGGAAGAGGGTCATCTGGTAGGTCAGCCGCGTGCCGCCACGCCCGTCGCCGGAGATGTTGGCCTCGTCCGACGTCACCGCGGTGAACCCGGACGGGAGCGTCGTGACGAGCTGGCCGACCATCGGCACCACGGTCTCGGCGGTCTCGGAGCCGGTGCCGCCCGTGCCGTCGGCGAACTCCACGGAGTCGTCGCGCGCCGTCAGGTTCGTCACGGTGTACCGGACCTCGAGGAGGCCCGAGCGGCCGAGCACCTCGCGGGGCGCGACGGTCTCGCCGTCCAGCCGGTAGGTCACGTCGACCCCGAGCGGCAGCTCGCCGGCGAAGTCGCTCACGGTGCGCACGCGCTCGGCGCCGTCGACGTCCACGGACGTGCGCAGCGCGCCGTCGTCGACGGCCAGCGCGCCGAAGCCGTCGAGGTTGCGCAGGCCGCGCTCGGACACCGGGTTCTCGATGCGCGCCGACCCGCTGCCCGTGAACGTCAGCTGCTCGTACACGCGCGCCTCGCGCACCATCCCGGAGGCGTCGAGGCGGGCCTGCACGGTCTCGGTGTTGGTGACGACGACGTCGCCGTCGGTCCCCGCCGCGAACGGCGCGGCGGCGAGCGACGGGCTGGCGACCAGGAGGGCCGTCAGCGCGGCGAGGGCGGCGACGGCGCCGCGGCGGGCCGCCGGGCGGCCCACGGAGGCGGGGCGGCCGGCCGCTGCGGGACGGCGGCGGGTCAGGGTGGGGCGCACGTCAGGACTCCTCGGTGAGCTGGAGGGGGCGCAGGCTCGGGCGGGGGTCGGCGGTGTGTCGGTGCCCGCCCTCGTCGTCGGGCGCGGGCGCGGGGGCGGTGCGGTCGGCGTCCCGGGCGAGGGTGGCCCCGAGCAGCGAGGTCGCGACGAAGCCCGCGCCCGCGGCGAGCAGGACGGCGGTCGCGGCGGTCGGTGACGTGGTCACGACGCCCGAGGGGTCCGCCGTGTACGTGGCCTCGAACGCGCCCGCCAGCGACGCCGCGCCGAGCAGGCTCGCCCACAGCGGCAACGCCCCGCGGGTCCCCGCGGCGACCAGCGTGCACGCGAGCACCACGAGCAGCACCGCGACCGCGCGGCCGCTCGGGGCGTCGGGCAGCACGGCGGCGCGCAGCAGGTAGCCGACCCAGGCGGCGGCGAGACCGGCGGCGAACGCGCCGGCGCGCTGCGCGGGGGAGCGGTCCGCCACGAGTCCCAGCGCACCGCCGAGCGCGGTGCCGAGCAGCGCGACGGCCTGCGTCTCGGGGCCCAGCACGCCGCTGAGCAGCACGAGGACGGCGGCGAGCACGGCGAGGACGGACCCGGCGAGCAGGGGACGTGTCATGACCACCTCGGTGTGGTGCGAGCGCCCGGGGGCGCGCGGGGGCGTGCAGGACCGTGCGGCCGGCCGCGGCGAGGAGCCGGTGCGGTCGCGTGTGGGGGTGCGGCGTGCGGTGCGTGGGTGCGCGGTGGTGGGGCGCGAGCGGGGCGTGCAGCCGTCCGGCGGGGCAGCCGGCGTCGTTGCCGGTCCGCCCCACCGGAGCGGAGCGACCACTGTCTAGCAGCGGGACCGATACGACGAACAGTCAGTACTAGGTAGTTGGGCCCCGGAGCGACGACATCGTTATGCCGCCGTGACCTGCGTCACTCGTCGCCCATCCCGGCTAGCGTGCGGGCATGAGTGCTCTCTCGGTCCTGTTCCTCGGCGGCAGCGGCATCATCAGCTCCGCCTCCACGCGCCTCGCCGTCGAGCGCGGCCTCGACCTCACGGTGCTCAACCGCGGTGAGAGCACGACGCGCCCGCTGCCCGACGGCGTCCGCACCCTGCGCGCCGACGTCCGCGACCCGGAGTCCGTGCGCGCGGCCCTCGGTGACCGGGAGTTCGACGCCGTCGTCGACTGGGTCGCATTCACTCCGGAGCACGTCCGCACGGACGTCGAGCTCTTCGCCGGGCGCACCGGGCAGTACGTGTTCATCAGCTCCGCCTCGGCGTACCAGACGCCGCCCGCGCGGCTGCCGGTGACCGAGTCGACCCCGCTGCGCAACCCGCACTGGCAGTACTCGCGCGACAAGATCGCGTGCGAGGACCTGCTCGTGCGCGCGTACCGCGAGGACGGCTTCCCGGCGACGATCGTGCGGCCCTCGCACACGTACGACCGCACGCTCGTGCCGCTCGACGGCGGCTGGACGGCGCTCAAGCGCATGCGCCAGGGGAAGGAGGTCGTGGTGCACGGGGACGGGACGTCGCTGTGGACCCTCACGCACCACACCGACTTCGCGCAGGGGTTCGTGCCGCTGCTCGGCCACCCGCGCACGCTCGGCGAGGCGTTCCACCTCACGTCCGACGACGTCCTCACATGGGACCAGATCACGCACGCGCTCGCCGCCGCGGCCGGCGTCGAGGCCCGCATCGTGCACGTGCCCTCGGACGTCATCGCGTCGCACGACCCCGAGTGGGGCGCCGGGCTGCTCGGCGACAAGGCGCACTCGATGGTCTTCGACAACACCAAGGTGCGCAGCGTCGTCCCCGGCTACCGCGCGACCGTGCCTTTCGAGCGGGGCGCTCGCGAGATCGTCGACTGGTTCGATGCCGACCCGGCCCGCAAGGTCGTGGACGCACGCCTCGACGCGCTCATGGACCGGCTCGTCGAGACGTACCGCGTGCACTGAGGGCGCGTCCGCCCCGGAACGACGAGAGCGCCCGACCCCCTGGAGGGGTGGGCGCTCTCGCGTCGTGCGGAGGCTGAGGTCAGCCGACCCGGATGAAGACCGGGCTCGACTGCCAGATCGAGCGCAGCTGGATCGTCTTGCCCGGGCGGGGCGCGTCGAGCTGCATGCCGTCGCCCGCGTAGATCGAGATGTGACCGGGCGACCAGATGAGGTCACCGGGCTGGGCGTCCGCACGCGAGACGACCGTGCCGGCGTAGCGCTGCTCGGCCGACGTGCGGGGCAGCGTGATGCCGACCTGCGCGAACACGTAGGACGTGTAGCCCGAGCAGTCGAAGCCGTCGGGCGTCGTGCCACCCGAGACGTACGGGACACCGATGTACCGGGCCGCGATCTCGACGATCGCGTTGCCGACGGCCGAGGCGGGGACCTGCGTGGCGGCGGCCTCCTCAGCGGGGGCCTCCTCCTCGACCACGGCGGCACGCGCGGTGCTGCGCGAGGTGCTCGCGGCGCGGGTCTCCACGACGGGCTCCGGCTCGGGCTCCGGCGGCGGGGGCGGCGGCGTGACGGCGGTGAGCGTCGGGGCGTCGAAGCCCCACACCGCGTCGGGCGCGGCCGCGACGACCGGGGAGGTCTCGAGGAGCGCGCGGGCCGAGGCCGTCAGGACGGTGCTGTCGACCGCGGCCAGGGAGGCGCCACCGGCGCTGCTGCCCTCGGCGGAGGCGGGGACTGCGACCATGCCGATCATGAGGCCGGATCCGGCCGCGACGACCGCCGAGCGGCGACCCGCCGTGGCGATGCCGGCGCTAGTGGCCGTGGCGAGGTCGGTGAGGGGAGTCGTCGGCCGTCCGGGTGACCGGCGACGTCCGTGAGACGTGCTCGAGGGCATGCAGAACCTCTCCAGACGCCTACGAGGTGAGCTGTCGGGTTCGGGCTGGAGAACGCCCGGCCGGTCAGGTTCGACCGGCTTCACCCCAAGGACACCGCACGGATGCCCACAAGTGGGTCCCCCGCTCCTGCCAGCGAGACTCGAACTGACCGCGGGTGGTGGCAGGACTCGGCGATCCACCTCAGGCCGCCCCAGGAGGGTGGGGCGCGACGATGTTAGGCACGGCGGTCGCGATATGTCACGGCAAGGTCACGGGTGAACACGTGTCCAGGTCGCACGATCACCCGATGGGATGACGTGGGTCACCCCGAGATCGGGACCAGCACGCGTAAAACCGGCGCGATCGCCTGATCGGGCCCGCGTCGACTGTGACGAGCGCCTCACTCGTCCGACCCGGGCGTACGCTCGCCCTGCGGAGCCGTTGCGGCTCCCACGAGGGAGCACACCGTGAGTCCGCTGAGCCTGGGCATCGTCTCGACGTCACGCAAGGAGGACGAGCGACGGCTCGCGGTCCACCCCGCGCACCTCGACCGCATCGACCCCGGGCTGCGGGCGCGGATCACGCTCGAGGAGGGGTACGGCGAGAGCCTCGGGGTGCCCGACGCGGAGCTCGCGCTGCTCGTCGGCCGGCTCGCGCCGCGCGCACAGGTCCTCGCCGGGTCCGACGTCGTGCTCCTGCCCAAGCCGCAGGTCGAGGACCTCGAGGCGATGCACGCCGGCCAGGTCCTGTGGGGCTGGCCGCACTGCGTCCAGGACGCTGCGCTCACGCAGGTCGCGATCGACCACGGCCTGACGCTGATCGCGTTCGAGGCCATGAACCACTGGGCCGCGGACGGCGGGTTCGGCCTGCACGTGTTCCACAAGAACAACGAGCTCGCCGGGTACTGCTCGGTCCTGCACGCGCTCCAGCTCGCGGGCGTGACGGGGGACTACGGCCGGCGGCTCTCCGCCGTCGTGCTCGGCTTCGGCGCGACGGCGCGCGGAGCGGTGACCGCGCTGCTCGCGCACGGGGTGCACGACGTCGACGTCGTCACGCACCGGGGCGTCGCCGCTGTCGGCGCCCCGATCCACCAGGCGCGGATCGTGCACCTCGAGCCGGACGGCCACGTGGACACCGGGGACGGGGCGGTGCCGGTCGCGGAGTTCCTCGCCCGGCACGACGTCGTCGTGAACTGCACGCTGCAGGACCCGCAGCGCCCCGTGCTGTACCTGCGCACCGAGGACCTCGCGGCGTTCCGGCGCGGCAGCCTCGTCGTGGACGTCTCGTGCGACGCCGGGATGGGCTTCGAGTGGGCGCGGCCGACGTCGTTCCGCGAGCCGGTCCTCGAGGTCGGCGACCACCTCTCCTACTACGCCGTCGACCACAGCCCGTCGTACCTGTGGAGCTCCGCGTCGTGGGAGATCAGCGAGGCGCTGCTCCCGTTCGTCGAGGGCGTCATGGCGGGGCCGGACGGCTGGTCGCGCGACGACACGCTGCGGCGCGCGATCGAGGTGCGCGACGGCCGGGTCCTGAACCCGGCGGTCCTCGCGTTCCAGGGCCGGGCCGCCGAGCACCCGCACGAGCGGGTCGCTGCGGGACGGGTGCCTGCGGCGCTCTGAGCGTCTGGGACGGCGTCCGCGCGCTCCGGACGGGTCGGGTCGACGGCCGGGCTGCCGCACGCCCGTGGCCGGCGCGCGCCGCCGGTGCCCAGGCGCGTGCGCGGTGCATCACGGGCGCGCGTGCGGGCTCCTCCTCACCAGAGCGCTCGGCGTGCCGGGGCGCGCGACCGGCGTGGCGCCCGGGGCGTGTCGGAGGTCGGGGAGACGCTGGGACGCACGAGGAGGTGGTGGGACATGGCAGGAGCCGACGACGACGCCCGGACGGACGACGTCACCCGTGAGGTCCGTGCCGCGTACGCCGGGGCGACATGGTTCGAGCTCGCGCGCGCGACGTCCGAGGCGCACCACGCGCTCGAGCGCGCGGGCGCCCGCGAGCCGGGGGCCGACGTGCGCCGCGCACGCTACGCCGCGCTGCGCGCGATGCTCGACGAGGCGACGGAGAACGTGAGCACGCACTGCCTGCACGCCCGGCTCTGAGCCGCCTTCGACGTAGCCTGACCCCGCGCGCGACGAGGCCCGGAGGTCCGCCTCGGCGGGCGCGGCGACGACGACTCGACGGGGAGTGCACGGATGACGCAGCTCGACGGCTGGATCGCGGGGATGACGTGGGGCTGGGGCGGCCGGCGCGGGGAGTGGACGGGCCCTGACGCGGAGCGCTCGATGTCGCTCATGGTCGAGCGGCTCGGCGTGACCTGGACGGCCATCACGTTCTTCACGCTGCAGGACACCCCGCAGTCGACCGAGATCCGGTTCCGCGACGAGCCGACCGTGAGCGACGACGAGGTGCGCGCGGCGATCCGCGGGGCGCACGAGCGCGGGCTGAAGGTCGTGCTCAAGCCGGTCGTGAACTGCGCGGACGGGACGTGGCGCGCCCACATCAACTTCTTCGACCACGACGTGCCGTGCGAGCCGAAGTGGAGCGAGTGGTTCGCGAGCTACACCGAGTTCCTCGTGCATCACGCCCGCATCGCCGAGGAGGAGGGTGCGGAGATGCTCTGCATCGGCTGCGAGATGGTGCAGACGGACCGGCGCGAGGGCGAGTGGCGCGAGCTCGTCCGACAGGTGCGCGCCGTGTACTCCGGGCTCGTCACGTACAACTGCGACAAGTACCAGGAGGACCGCGTCACGTGGTGGGACGCGGTCGACGTGATCTCGTCGAGCGGCTACTACCCGGTGGACGACTGGGAGAACCAGCTCGACCGGATCGAGCCCGTCGTCCGCGCGCACGGCAAGCCGTTCTTCTTCATGGAGGCGGGCTGCCCGAGCCGCACGGGCTCCCCGGCGCTCCCGAACGACTGGGCGCTGCCGGGCGAGCCGAGCGAGGACGCGCAGCGGGCGTGGTACGAGGCGGCGTTCGCCGCGACCGGGCCGCGCGACTGGGTCGAGGGCTTCATGCTCTGGGACTGGCCGGTCCGGCTGTACGACGAGGCGGACGCAGCGCGCAACGACGACTACTGCATGTTCGGCAAGCAGGCCGAGCGCACGGTGCGCGAGCACTATGCGTCGAAGGTACGACCCGCCTGAGCCTGCGCGACGACCTCGGCCGCCCGCTCGACGTCGGCCTCGGTGCACCACACGTGGAAGGCCAGCCGCACGCCGCCCGCGCGGCCGGCCGCCCGCACCCCGTGCTCGGCGAGCCGGGTGCGCAGCGTCCCCGTCGCGTCGGGCAGCGCGACGATCGCGCTCCCGGTGGGCTCGAGCCCGAGCCGTGCGCGCAGGGCGTCCGCGAGGCCGGCGTCGTGCGCGCGCACGTCGCGGGGGTCGACACCGGCGAGCAGCTCGAGCGCGGGCGCCAGCCCCACCCAGCACAGCCACGCGGGGGAGACGTCGAAGCGCCGGGCGTCGTGCGCGAGCGTCATCTCGGGCCCGTACACCGAGGACCACACGTCGGCGCCCGCGTACCAGCCGGCGTGGACCGGGCGAAGGGTGGCGGCGACCTCGGGGCGGACCGTCAGGAACGCGGCACCGCGCGGGCCGCACAGCCACTTGTAGGCCGAGCACACGGTCACGTCGAAGCGTGCGGCGTCGACCGGGAACCACCCGGCGGCCTGCGTCGTGTCGCACAGCGTGCGCGCACCGACGGCGGCCGCCGCGGCGCGCACCCCGTCGGCGTCGGCGACCCGGCCGTCGCGCGACTGCACGAGCGAGAACGCCACGAGGTCGGTCCCGGGGCGCACCTCCTCGGCGAGCCGGTCGAGCGGCACGTGCCGCACCCGGACGCCGCGGTCGGCGTGCGCGAGGAACGGGAAGACGAGCGACGTGAAGTCCCCGTCGACGACGACGACCTCCGCGCCGTCGGGGAGCGCGGCGGCGACGACCCCGACGAGCGAGGACGTCTGCGAGCCGACCGCGACGTGCTCGACCGGGACGCCCACCAGCCGTGCGTACGCCGCTCGCGACCGGCGCACGGCCGCGTCGTAACCCGCCGCGTCGGCGCGACCGGACTGCCACGCGTCCAGGGCGTCGCGGAGCGCGTCGGCCGTCGCGCGGGGCGGCAGGCCGAGGGTCGCGGCGTCGAGGTAGCCGGTGACGGGCGCGAACGCGTCGCGCAGGTCGGCCAGGGCGGTCGTGGTGAGCGGCATGGTCCGATCGTCGTCCCGCTGCGGTCCATCACACAACGGCAGGATGGTGAGGCGTCCCATCATGCGGCGTGATGGGTCGGTAGCGTGTCGCCATGAGCGAGCAGCGTCCGTGAGCGAGCACCGTCACGCCGTCCGGCCGGGCGGGTCGCCCGCCGCCCGCCCCGCTCGGGTGCGGACCCCCGGCGCCGCGACTGCTCCGGGGCCGACCTCCGGCACCGCGCCCGCTCGGGTGCCGAGCCCCAGCGCCGCTCCCGCTCCCGTGCCGACCTCGAGCACCGCGCCCGTTCCCGTGTCGACGTCCGCCGCCACGCCCGCGCCGACGACCCCGGCGGTGCCGCCGGCCGCGCTCGCCCCGCCCGCGCTCGACCCCCGCGCGCTCGACGTCCAGGCGCTGCGCCTCATGCGGGCGATCGCCGACCACGGGAGCCTCACGGCCGCGGCCGCCGCGATCGGCTCGAGCCAGCCCGCGGTCAGCCAGCACGTACGTCGCCTCGAGCGGCGGCTCGGCACGGCGCTGCTCGAACGCGTGGGCCGCGGCGTGCGGCTCACGGAGGCGGGGCGCGTGCTGGCGCACCACGGGGCGACGGTGACCGCGGCGGTCGGCGCCGCCGCGGCCGAGGTGCTCTCGCTCACGACGCTGCGCTCGGGCCGCGTGCGGCTCGTGGCGTTCCCGTCCGCGACCGCGACCATCGTGCCGCGCGCGCTCGCCGACCTGCGGGAGCGGCACCCCGGCCTCGCGGTGACCCTCGACGAGGCAGAGCCCCCGCAGGCGCTCGAGGCCCTGCGGACCGCGGCCTGCGACGTCGCGCTCGTCTTCGCCTACCCCGGCGTGCCGACGGCGGGCGGGGACCTCGACGGGCTCGTGACCCGGCACCTGGTCGACGACGGCACGGTCGTCGCGCTGCCCGAGGCGCACCCCGCGGCGCACGCCGGCGACGGGCTCGACCTCGCGGACCTCGCCGACGACGTGTGGATCGCGGGCTGCCCGCGCTGCCGCGGCCACCTGCTCGCCGCCGGCAGCTCGCGCGGGTTCACGCCCCGGATCGCGTACGCGACCGACGACTACGTCGCCGTGCTCGGCCTCGTCGCGGCGGGGCTCGGCGTCGCGCTGCTCCCCGGGCTCGTCCTGCCGACCGCGCTGCGGACGCCCGGGGTCGTGGTGCGGCCCGCCTCCGGGACGGCCGACCGGACGGTGCACGCCGTCACGACGCCCGACCTCCTGCGGGTCCCCGCGGTCGCCGCGACGCTCGACGCGCTCGTCGCGGCGGCCCGCACGCTGCCGTCCCTCGCGAGCGGGCGACCGCACGCCTGACGCCGGGCACCGTGCGCGCGGGTGGACGTCAGGCCGCGCCCGCCGTGGGCAGCCCGGCCTCCTGCCACGCCTCGAAGCCGCCGACGACGTCCGTCGCCCGGTGCAGCCCCAGGTCCACGAGCGCCGCTGCGGCGAGGCTCGACGTGTAGCCCTGCGAGCACAGCACGACGACCTGGACGTCGTGGTCGGTCGCGACGGGGACGCGGTGCGCGCTGGTCGGGTCGAGCCGCCACTCGAGCACGTTGCGCTCGATGACCAGCGCACCGGGCACGGACCCCTCGGCCGCGCGCTGGGCGGCCGGGCGGATGTCGACGAGCACCGCGCCCCGGGAGTGCGCCTCCGCGGCCTCGGCCGGGGACAGCCGCCGCAGCCGGGCGCGCGCGTCGGCGAGGACCTCGTCGATCGTGCGGGTGCGTCGACGGTGCGCGGGGAGCGTCGCGTCGCCCGGGCCGGCGGCGTCCGCCTGGCGGTGCGACGACGCCGCGTGCGCTGACGCCGGGTGCGACGGCGCTGGGTGTGCCCACGCCGGGTGCGACGGCGCCGGGTGCGCCGTGACGGCCGTCGGCGCGCTCACGCGTCCTGCTCCGGCTCGTCGGTGAGCACGGTGCGCGTCGGCGTCAGGCCGCCGGCGCCGAGCGCGTAGTACGTCATCGCCAGCAGCGGCGGCGAGTACGCGTGGATGCTCACGGCCGGCTCCGCGTCGGCGTTCACCACGTCGTGGACCGCGCCGGGGACGACCGTCTGCGTGCGGCCGGCCGCGAAGGTGCGTGACGTGAGGCTGCCGCCGCCGCTGGGGCGGTTCTCCGTGAGCGCACCGCGCACCACGGTGAACGCCGCGGCGGAGGGGCCGTGGTCGTGCAGCTCGGTGCCTTGGCTCGTGAGCCACGACAGGAGCCAGACGTCGGTCCCGGCGGGGCCCTCGAGCCGGGTCCACCACCGGGAGCCCTGGTCGAAGCGCACGAGGGGGCGCCACAGGTCGGGGCGCTGCGCGAGGGAGCGCGTGAGGGACGCGAGCTCGGGGAGGCCCAGCGTCCGGGCGGGGGCGGGCGTGCGGGTCGCGGGGGCGGCGGGGAGTGCGGGGGCAGCGGGGGAACGGTCGACGGTCGTGGTCACGAAAGTGCCTCTCGGGGTGCGCGGTCCCGCCCGTGGCTCGCGTCCGGGCAGGCCGGAGGGCACGACGGTGCGGGTGTGTTGACGGGGAGCGGGGCGTCAACGACAGCGACAGCACCCGCGGCCGGTGGCGCCGGCCGCGGAGAGGGTGACGGCCACGGGGAGCGGCAGCACGTGGGACGGGGACGTGGGTCGGGTCATCGTGGGCTCCTCTCGGGGGTCGTCGGGTGTCTCGTGGTGCCGACGAGGGTCCGTGCCACGAGAGAACGTGTCAAGAGCCGGACCGGACGTCTCACGTTGCGGACACCGGCGGGCTCCTGGCGAGCCCTCGGGCACCCGGTCGCCTCCGCACGAGCCTTCCGGACGCCCGGCCGGCTCCGCGAGCCCTCGGACGCCCGGCCGGCTCCGCGAGCCCTCGGACGCCCGGCCGGCTCCGCACGAGCCCTCGGACGCCCAGCTCCGCGCAAACCCTCCGGGCGTCCGGCCGGCTCCCCGCGAGCACCGCCCCGGGGGGCCGACCGGCCGGCGCGCGTCAGCCCGCGGCGACCGCGTCGATCGCGCTGAGCTCCCGCTCCAGGTCGTCGAGCCCGAGCGAGCCGAGCGAGAGCGCCGCGGTGTGCCACGCTCGCAGGTCGAAGCGCTCGCCCCGCTCCGCGACGCGCGCCCGCGCCGCCGCGCGGCCCGCGAGCCACGCGCGCTCGCCGAGCTTGTAGCTGATGGCCTGCCCGGGCCAGCCGAGGTAGCGCACGATCTCGCTGTGCACGAACGCGGCGGGCGACCCGCTGCGCGCCGCGAAGAACTCCTCGCCGAGCTCGGCGGTCCAGCGCTCCCCGGGGTGGAAGCCGGACGAGTCGGGGATGCGCAGGCCGAGGTGCATCCCGATGTCGATCACGACGCGCACCGCGCGCATGCGCTGCCCGTCGAGGTAGCCGAGGCGCGCCCCCGGGTCGGTGAGGTAGCCGAGCTCGTCCATGAGGCGCTCGGCGTACAGCGCCCAGCCCTCGGTCGTCGCGGACACCGAGCCCACGCTGACCTGGAACCGCGAGAGCTCGGCGGCGCGGTGCGCCCACTGACCCAGCTGGAGATGGTGGCCCGGGACGCCCTCGTGGTACCAGGTGCTGATCAGGTCCCAGGTCGGGAAGCGCGTGCGCCCGAGGGTCGGCAGCCAGGTGCGTCCGGGCCGGCTGAAGTCGAGCGACGGGCGCGAGTAGTACGGGGCGGCCGCGGCGCCCGGGGGCGCGATCATCGCCTCGACGCGGCGCACCGGCTCGGCGACGTCCACCGCGGTCCCGTCCAGCTCGGCGATCGCCGTGTCCATCATCGCCTGGAGCCACGCACGCACCTCCTCGACGCCCTCGACCGCCTCGCCGTGCACGTCGAGGTGCGCGAACGCCTCCGCCGGGGTCGCGCCGGGCAGGACCCGGTCGGCCTCGCGCACCATCTCGGCCTCGATCCGCGCGAGCTCCTCCCACCCCCAGGCGTACGCCTCGTCGGGGTCGAGCGTCGCGCCGATGCTCGACCGTGCGGCGACGAGGTAGGCGTCGCGGCCGACGCCGTCGGGCGTGCCCTCGACCGCGGGCAGGTAGGTGCCGGCGATCCAGTCGCGCAGCTCGGTGACCGCGGTGGTGGCGGCGGCGGCGCCCGCGTCGAGCTCCGCGCGCAGCGCGTCGGGGCCGGCGGCTGTGAAGCCGGCGTGCCAGCCGGGGGTGTCGCCGTCGGGCAGCCAGTCCCCGAGCTGCTCGACGACCGCAGCGGCCTGGCGGGGTGCGCTGGTCCGACCCGTGGCGAGCCCGGCCTCGAGCGTGCGCCGGTAGGACGCGGCGGACTCCGGGACGGCGTGCAGCCGGCGGGCGACGACGCCCCAGTCCTCGTCGGTCGCGGTCGGCATGAGCAGGAAGATGCCCTGGAGCATCTGCACCGGGGACGCGATGGGCCGCAGCGACGCGAGGTCGGCACCGGTCTCGTGCACGGCGAGCTGCGCCTCGAGCCGCTCACGCAGCAGCGTGGCGCAGCGGCGGTCGTCGTCGTCGAGGACGCGTGCACCGTCGAGCTCGGCGAGCGCGGCCCTGGCGGCGTCCGCCTCCGCGGCGAGGCCGTCGGGCGACAGGTCGGGCATCCGGTCGTCGCCGGGGCGGACACCGAGGGCCGACGCCCAGCGGGGGTCGAGGTCGACGAGCGTGTCGACCCAGCGGTCGGCGACCTGGCGCGCGGTCGGCGCGGTGGACGGGGACGGGGTGGGGTCTGTCGTGGTCACCCGCTCCACGCTAGACGAGCGGAATAGGTCCCCCAGGGTTGGCGTTGCAGCGACCAGATGGTTGAATGTTAAACAAGACGACCAGAGGGAGCACGCCATGCAGTTCGGGATCTTCACCGTCGGCGACGTCACCACCGACCCGACGACCGGTCGCACGCCGACCGAGGCCGAGCGCATCCAGGCGATGGTGACCATCGCGCGCCACGCCGAGGAGGTCGGGCTCGACGTCTTCGCGACCGGCGAGCACCACAACCCGCCGTTCGTGCCCTCGTCGCCCACCACGATGCTCGGCTACATCGCCGCGAAGACCGAGCGGCTCCTCCTGTCGACCTCGACGACGCTCATCACCACGAACGACCCGGTGAAGATCGCCGAGGACTACGCGATGCTCCAGCACCTCGCGGACGGCCGCGTCGACCTCATGATGGGCCGCGGCAACACCGGACCCGTCTACCCGTGGTTCGGCCAGGACATCCGCAACGGCATCAGCCTCGCGATCGAGAACTACGCGCTGCTGCACCGGCTGTGGCGCGAGGACGTCGTGAGCTGGGAGGGCAAGTTCCGCACCCCGCTGCAGTCGTTCACCTCGACGCCCCGCCCGCTCGACGGCGTCCCGCCGTTCGTGTGGCACGGCTCGATCCGCAGCCCCGAGATCGCCGAGCAGGCGGCGTACTACGGCGACGGGTTCTTCCACAACAACATCTTCTGGCCCCTCGAGCACACGCAGCAGATGGTCGCCCTCTACCGCCGCCGGTTCGAGCACTACGGCCACGGCAGCGCGGACCAGGCGATCGTCGGCCTCGGCGGCCAGGTGTTCATGCGGGCGAACAGCCAGGACGCGAAGCGTGAGTTCCGGCCCTACTTCGACAACGCCCCGGTCTACGGCCACGGGCCCTCGATGGAGGACTTCACCGCGCAGACGCCGCTCACCGTCGGCAGCCCGCAGGAGGTCGTCGACCGCTACGCCACGATGCGCGAGCACGTCGGGGACTACCAGCGCCAGCTCTTCCTCATGGATCACGCCGGGCTCCCGCTCAAGACGGTCCTCGAGCAGCTCGACCTGCTCGGCGGCGAGGTCGTCCCGGTGCTCCGCAAGGAGCTCGCGATCGGCCGCCCGGCGCACGTGCCCGACGCCCCGACGCACGCCTCGCTCGTCGCGAAGGCCGGCGGCGCGCACGACGCGACGGTCTACGCCGCGGCCGACGACGTCACGGGCGCCTCGCCCGAGGTCGCGACGGTGACGCGATGACCGGGGGCGCCACGAACCGCCGGACCCTCGCGGTCGTCTCGGCGGGGCTGCGCCAGCCGTCCTCGACGCGACTGCTCGCCGACCGCCTGACCGAGGCGACGGTCAACGCCCTCGGCCAGAAGGGCCTCGACGTCGACGTGCACGTGATCGAGCTCCGCGAGCTCGCGCACCCGCTGACCGACGCGCTGCTGACCGGCTTCTCGAGCGGCCCGCTGCGCGAGGCGATCGACACCGTGACGCGCGCCGACGGCGTCGTCGCGGTCACGCCGATCTTCAGCGGCTCGTACAACGGGATGTTCAAGAACTTCGTGGACGTCCTCGAGCAGGGCGCGCTCGCGGGCACGCCCGTGCTGCTCGGCGCGACCGCGGGCACCGCACGGCACTCGCTCGCGCTCGAGCACGAGCTGCGGCCGCTGTTCTCCTACCTGCGCTCCGTGGTCGTCCCGACCGGCGTCTTCGCCGCGACCGACGACTTCGGCGCCGTGGAGGGCAGGGCCGGGTCCGACGACACCGCACCGCTCGTCGTCCGGGTCGACCGCGCGGGCCGCGAGCTCGCCGACCTCGTCGCCGCGCGGACCCCGCGCGAGGTGCACGACCCGTTCGCGAGCCCCACGTCGTTCGAGGACCTGCTCGCGGGTCGCTGACGCAGCGCCGGCGGACCACGCGCGCGCCGACCAGGACCTCGGGCCCGGTCGGCGCGCGTCCGTGCGTGATGGGCTGGGCGGCGTGCGGACGACCCCGGTGTACTACTACTCGAGCACGAGCGGCCTCGTCCGGTCGTTCGCGGAGCGGCTCGGGCGGCCGGCGTACAACCTCGCCGAGCGCGAGCACCGACGCAGCGTGGCCGACGGGCCGTGGGTGCTCCTCACGCCGTCGTACAAGACCGGCAACGACCGCAACGACACGATCCCCGAGGGCGTGCGGCGCTTCCTCGCCTCACCGGTGAACCGGCGCCGCCTCGTCGGGGTCCTGGGCAGCGGCAACCGGAACTTCGGGACTCACTACCAGCGTGCGGCGCGGGTCGTCGCCGAGCGCTCGGGGCGCCCGGTGCTGTTCGAGTTCGAGCTCGCGGGCACGCCGTGGGACGTGGCGGAGTGTCGCGAGATCCTCGAGCGGCTCGACGCGGCGCTCGACGAGCGCGCCGGCGCCACGGGCTGAGCTGCCGCCCTCGCACGACGACGCCCCGGCACGACGCCGCCGCGGCGCCGACGCCGCCCGGCGCGACGACACCCCGGCACGACGCCTCCGCGGCGCCGACGCCGCCCGGCACGACGACGCCCGCCCCGCCGGCAGGACCGGGGGAGCGGGCGTCGTGGTGCGTGCGGGTGCGGGTCAGGCGCCGACCTGGGCGTCGTCCGCCATGCCCTCGCGCTCGAACGAGTCGTCCCAGTCGCTGCCGCCGAGGCTCGGCATCATCTCGCGCAGCTGCGGGCGCCAGCCGTCGACCTTCGTCGGGAAGCACCGCTCGAGCAGGTCGACCATCGTGGAGACCGCGGTCGACGCGCCCGGGGAGGCCCCGAGCAGGCCGGCGATCGTGCCGTCCTGCGCGGTCACGAGCTCGGTGCCGAACTCGAGCACGCCGCCCTGCGTCGGGTGCTTCTTGATCACCTGGACGCGCTGGCCCGCGGTGATGAGCTCCCAGTCGCGCGGGTGCGCGGTCGGCATGAACGCGCGCAGCGTGCGCAGGCGGCGCGTCTCGGTCGCCGTGACCTCGCTGATCAGGTACTTGACCAGGTCGACGTTCTTGAGCCCGACGGCGAGCATCGGGACCAGGTTGCCGGGCCGGATCGAGCGGATGAGGTCGAGCGGCGAGCCGGCCTTGAGGAACTTCATGCTCCACCCGGCGTACGGGCCGAAGAGCAGCGCCGTCTGCCCGTCGACGACGCGCGTGTCCAGGTGCGGGACCGACATCGGCGGCGAGCCGACGTCGGCCTTGCCGTAGACCTTCGCCTGGTGCTGCGCGACGAGGTCCGGGTTGGTCGTGCGCAGGAACTGCCCGCTGATCGGGAAGCCGCCGTAGCCCCGGGCCTCCGGGATGCCCGACTTCTGCAGCAGGTGCAGCGCGCCGCCGCCCGCGCCGATGAAGACGAACCGCGCGTCGATCGTGCGCTTGCGCGGGCTCGCGTTCCAGCGGCGGTCGGCGACGGTGAGCCGCCAGCTGCCGTCGCGGCGCTGGCGCAGCCGGCGCACCTCGTGCTCGAGGCGGACGGTCGCACCGCGCGCGACGACGCCGTCGACGAGCCCGCGGGTCAGCGCCCCGAAGTCGACGTCCGTGCCCTCGGGTGCCCGGGTCGCGGCGATCGGCTCGTCGCCGACGCGCCCCTCGACGAGCAGCGGGGCCCACGTGCGGATGACCTCGGGGTCGTCCGTGAACTCCAGGCCGGCGAACAGGTGGTGCGCGCGCAGGGCGTCGGCACGCCGGCGCAGGTAGTCGACGTTCTCGGCGCCGCGCACGAACGTCAGGTGCGGGGTCGGGGACAGGAACGCGAAGCCCTCGGGCAGCCGGCCGCTCGTGAGCAGGAAGTGCCACAGCTCGCGCGAGAGCTCGAACTGCTCGTTGATCGTCACGGCCTTGGCGATGTCGATCGAGCCGTCGGGGCGCTCGGGGGTGTAGTTGAGCTCGCACAGCGCGGCGTGCCCCGTGCCCGCGTTGTTCCAGGCGTTCGAGCTCTCCTCGGCGAGCGCGTCGCGGCGCTCCAGGATCTCGATCGTCCAGGTGGGCTCGAGGACGGAGATCATCGAGGCGAGCGTCGCGCTCATGATCCCGCCGCCGACGAGGACGACATCGACAGTGCTGGCGTGGTCCGTCACCCCGTAATCATAGGATGACCTGACGACGCAGACCCACCCCCCGTCCGGATCTCGGTCATCCCATGACCGGCTTGGTCATCCCATGACCTGACGATGACCGACGAGGCCCAGCGGCACCCCGTCGTGACCCGCGTGAGGCCCCCGCGGGGCCGCCCCGCGCCGCCGGCCCGCTCCCGCGCGCCCTACCGGATCGCCTGCGCCACGACCCGGATCATCCGGCTCGTCGCCTCGTCCGGCGCCGTGCGCGTCCGGCGGCCCGCGCGTGCGACGGCGCGCGCCGCCCCGGCGGCGGGCTCGGTGAGCGTGAGCTCGAGGCGCGTGAGCCGCTCGCCCCACACCCCCGCGAGCAGCGGGTCGTCGAGCAGCCGGACCGTCGTGGTCGCGACGACCGTCTCGGGGTCCCACGTGAGCCGCACGCCGCGTCCGCCGGACGCGGGTCGGGTCACGACGCCGCCGCGCTCGGCGCTGACCTCGCCCGCGAGCAGGTAGTGCACCCGCAGCCCGGCGGGGGAGCCCTCGTCCGTGCGCCCGGCGGCGTCGGGGTCGGCGTGCGTCCCGTCCCCGTCGACCGTCGACGCCGCGTCAGCCAGCGCCGCGCCCGCACCGCCGGGGTGCCTGTCGCGCCCGAGGTCCCACGCGTCCTCGACCGTCACGCAGCGCCGCCGGCGGTCGAGCACGACCGTCCGCACGCCCGTCGCGCCCGGCAGGTCGTACGCCTCCGAGAGGTCGAGCACGACGCGCGTCGTGTCCTCCCCGGGCGTCACGCGGACGTCCCGCGCGCGGTACCGGGCGCCGGTGCCCTGCGTCGTCCACGCCGGCTCGGGGACGTTGTGCCAGCTGCTCTGCATCGTCCACAGCGTGAAGCGCTCGGCCCCGAACGTCGCCGCGGTGTACGTCGGCTGGCCCGCGTCCACGACGAGCGGCACGCCGTCGACCGCGATGACCACCGAGCCGACGTCGTTGTGGTTGTCGTGCTCGCCGTTGTGCCCGCCCTTGACCGTCACGCACAGGCCGCGCGCCGAGCCGAGCCGCTCGCGGGTCACGACGAGCTGCGTCTGCGGGAGCCACACGTCGCGCTCGAGCGGTGGGTGCTCGCGGTGGGCGTCGCGCCACGCGGGGTCGGCGAGCCCCTGCAGCGCGCGTCCGAGGCCCGCGCGCTCGGTGACCGACGGGAGGCCGGGCTCGCGGTAGGAGGCGGCGTGCAGGCGGACCTGCTCGTCGTCGAGCGTCTGCGCCCAGCGGTGCAGCACGTGCCAGGCCTGGTCGCGCGGCGGCCGGGCGGGGCTGTCGGCGACGTCGAGGTACCAGTCCCCGCCGAGCTGCATGCGGTGCGGGAACCGCACGGTCTCGCGCACGACGGGCACCGTGCTCGCGTCGAGCACCCCGCCGCTCGCGTGCGCGAGGACCTCGAGCGCCTCGAGCGCACGCCCGGCGCCGTTCCACCACGACGTGTAGCCCTCGTCGCTGCTGCCGTCCGTGGGCAGGGTGTCGAGGAACTGGTCCAGGCCGGCGATCGCGTGCTCGACCGCCTCGGCGCGCTCGTCGGGCTCGTCGAGCAGCGCGAGCGCCGCGACGAGGACGTGGCCGTGGATCCACGGGTTCCAGTTGTGCGCCCAGCCGTCCTGCCGGAGCCAGTGCCAGTCGCGCCGGTCGACGAACGGGCGCAGGACGCGCGTGCGGGCCTCGGCGCGCAGCCGCTCGCGGACGCCGGGAGCGTGGTCGTCGAGCGCGGCGCCGAGCGTGTGGTCGATCCAGGCCAGCTGCCCGACGACCTCCGCGGCGCCGAGGTCGAGTGACGGCGAGCCCTCCGGGGGCAGCGCCCACCCGTGGATCCGCAGGCCCTCGTCGTGCGCGGGCCAGCACCAGCTGCTCTGCTCGCACAGCAGCACCACGCCGTCCGCGACCTCGTCGAGCCAGCGCTCCTCGCCGGTGGCGGTCGCGAGGACGGCGGCGCGCGAGAGCCGCTCCTGCCGGCGCGCGACCTGGTCCTCGTACGCGGTGCGGTTGCCGTCGCGCAGGTACCGGGCGTAGTGGGACGTGAGCGGCTGCGGCCACGGCTCCTCGAGGTCGAGCTCGCCGCGCAGCCGGAACGCCGCGACGGTGGGCCGGTCGACCGCGTCCCACAGCGCGCGGTCGTGCACCGGGCGCACGGGGTGGGCGCGCAGGCCGCCCGCGAGCAGCTCGGTGAGGCGGTCCCGGCGTGCGTCGAGGCCCCAGGCGCGCAGCAGCGGGCCGGTCGGTGCGTCCGAGGGCGCGGGTGCGGGGGGCTGCGGCGTCACTGTCGCGGTGCCCGCTGTGCGGTCGTGGTCCACGTGTCCTCCGTCGGACGGTGGTTCGGCGGTCCGCCCGCGGGGTCGGCGGTCCGACGCGTCGGGATGGGCGTCGTCGGGCCGGCGCACCGGTCCCCTGCGTGGCGCTCACAGCCTTCCGGGGACGTTACCGGCCGTCGCCGCGATTGCCTCCGACCGGTCGGGAGAAAAATGCGCGGAACGCGGGCAGATAATCGTTTAGGCGCTCCGGGTCAATTGTTCGGCCCGGCCTGTCCGGCATTTCCCGCGGGACGGGCGACGGCCGAGGCGCCCGCACGCAGGCCCACCGGCGGCCCTCACGGTTCGCCCGAGAGCGTCCGTGCTCGTCCTCCGGACGAGGGAACGAACGGCCGAAGTTTGCAGCAAGTTGCTGCAATGCGTTGCTGCGGGGCGTCGGCGCGGTCTACCGTCCGAGCGCCGGAGCCCCTCGCGCCGGGCGGTCGTGACCGCAGCAGCCACCCAGGAGACCCCTCGATGCGACGACGCATCCTCGCCGGCGGTGCCGCCGGCCTCACCCTCGTGCTCGCCCTCGCCGCGTGCGGATCCGCCGGGCCGGACGAGCCCGCCCCCGTCGCCGCGAGCCGCTCGCTGGTCGTCTGGGTCGACGAGGCCCGGGCGGGGGCGCTCGAGGGGCTCGCCGGTGCCTACGGCGCCGAGGCCGGCGTCGCGATCGACGTCGTCCCGCAGACCAGCGAGACCCTGCGCGACGCCTACGTGCGCGCCGTGACCCAGGGGGAGGGGCCCGACGTGCTGATCGGCGCGCACGACTGGCTCGGTGAGCTGGTGACGAACGGCGTCGTGCAGCCCGTGGACCTCGCCGACCCCGACGCCTTCGCGCCGGCGGCCGTCGAGGCCATGACGTACGACGGGGTCACCTACGGCATGCCGCTGTCGATCGAGAGTGTCGCGCTCGTGCGCAACGACGCGCTCGCGACCACGACTCCCGCGACGTTCGGCGAGGTCGTCGCGCAGGGCGAGGCGCTCGTCGCCGAGGGCCGGGCGACCCGTCCGCTGCTCGTGCAGCAGGGGGACGGCGGCGACCCGTACCACCTGTACCCGGTGCAGACCTCGTTCGGTGCGCCGGCGTTCCGCGCCGACGACGAGGGCTCGTACACGAGCGAGCTCGCGCTCGGCGGCGACGGCGGGCGCGCGTTCGCGGAGTTCCTCGCGGACCTCGCCGAGCGTGACGTGCTCGACCCCGCGATCACGTCCGAGGTCGCGACGCAGGGCTTCCTCGCGGGCGGGTCGCCGTACATCCTCACCGGCCCGTGGAGCACCGCGGCGTTCGTCGAGGCGGGCATGGACATCTCGGTGCTCCCGGTCCCGCCGGCCGGCGACCTGCCGGCGCAGCCGTTCGTCGGCGTGCAGGGCGCGTTCGTCAACAACTTGTCGCTGCAGCAGGACGCGGCGCGCGCGTTCGTCGGCGACTTCCTCGCGACCCCCGAGGCGCAGCTCGCGCTGTACCGCGCGACGAGCCGGGCGCCCGCGCTGACCGCGGCGCTCGACGAGATCACCGACGACCCGATCACGACGGGCTTCGCGGACGCCGGCGCGCAGGGTGCCCCCATGCCCGCGATCCCGCAGATGGGCATGGTCTGGCTGTACTGGGGGTCGACCGAGGCGTCGATCGCGCGGGGCGAGGGCGACCCGGCGGCGCTGTGGGACCAGATGGTCGCGAACATCGAGGCGTCGATCGCCGCGGAGCTCTGACGCGACGCCGCGGGTCCCGGCCGCCCTTTCTCGGCGGCTCCGGGCCGGCGGCGGAGCGGGGCTCTCGCGGTGCGGGTACCTCCACCCTCTCGATCACCTACCGCTGCGGGTTCGCCACCGCACGGCCCGGACGGGACGACCCGCAGCGGGTCGCCCCGCTCGTCGCCCGGCCGGTCGCAGCCCCTGCGGCGGGCCGGGCGTCGTTGCGCCCGGGGGCCAAACGCGGCGGAAAGCGTTATCCATATCGTTTCCAGCACGTTCCGGGCGGTTGTCCTGCCCCTCACGACGTGGCTACCGTCGGCCGTGCACCCTGGGGAAGCGCTTCCCGGGACGGCGGCCCGACCGGGCCGCCCCGCACCTCCACGGCAACGCCGCCGAGGAGGAGGCCCACCACGGAAGGCACACGACGTGGATCTCACGAACGACACCCGGAGGCTCCCGCCTCCGGTCGACCCCGGGCCGCGACGCCCTCGCCGCCGGGGGATCGCGGTCACGCTCGCGCTCGCCGTCGGCGCGCTCGGTGCGGTCGTCGGCGCGCAGGGCGCGACCGCCGCACCACCCGCCATCGACACCTCCGCGTGGTACGAGCTCGAGAGCTGGCGCTCCCGGCTCGTGCTCGGCGTCGACGGTGCCTCGACGGCCGACGGCGCCGCCGTCGTCCAGGACTCCTCGACCGGCGCGGCGAGCCAGCGCGTGCGGTTCCTCGGCTCGGGCAGCGGCTACGTCCGGGTCGCGTTCGCGCACTCCGGCAAGGTCCTGACGATCGGGAGCTCGGCGTCCTCGCTCGCGACGCAGACGGCCGACTCGGGGGCCACCAGCCAGCAGTTCACCGTCGCGGCGGGCTCGTCGGGCCGCATCAAGCTCGTCAACCGGGCCAGCGGGCTCGCGCTCCAGGTCGTCGACAGCTCGAAGTCGGCCGGCGCGCGCTGGAACCAGGCGACCGACACCAACGCCAACAACCAGCAGATCACGCTGCGCAAGGTCTCCGGCACCGCGCCGGAGCCGACGTCGAGCCCGACCGCGACGACGAGCCCGACGTCGAGCCCGAGCCCGACCGTGACCGCGAGCCCCACCGCGTCGTCGAGCCCCACGCCGACCCCGACCGGGACGACCGCCCCGAGCGGCTCGTGGCCGAGCGCCACGTCGACGCAGAAGGTGTCCTCGACCATCGAGGTCTCGGGCACGCTCGACGGCCGGTTCGTCCGGTACTACGGCATCTCGTCGGGCGACCAGGGCGAGAGCCAGCCGCCGATGTTCCTGCTCTCCGACGGCGCCGTGCTCAAGAACGTCATCATCGGCACGGGCGCCGGCGACGGCGTGCACTGCACCGGGACCTGCACGCTGCAGAACGTCTGGTGGGAGGACGTCGGCGAGGACGCCGCGACGCTCAAGGGCTCGAGCACGTCGCAGGTCATGACGGTCACGGGCGGCGGCGCCAAGGGGGCGAGCGACAAGGTCTTCCAGCACAACGGACCCGGCACGTTCGTCATCACCGGCGGCTTCCAGGTCAGCGGCTTCGGCAAGCTGTACCGCTCGTGCGGCAACTGCTCGAAGCAGTACGCCCGCACCGTCAAGGTCGACGGGGTCCAGGTCACCACGCCGGGCAAGGCGCTCGTCGGGATCAACTCGAACCTCGGCGACAAGGCGACCCTGCGCAACGTGACGATCATCGGCGACTCGTCGCGGAAGATCTCGATCTGCGACGAGTACAAGGGCGTCACGTCCGGCGAGCCCTCGAAGGTCCGTTCCGGTCCGTCGGCGGCCTGCGGGTACTCCGTGTCCGACATCACCTACCGGTGAGGCCCGCGCTCGCCGTCCCCCGGTGAGCGCGTCCAGCACCCCACCCGGCGCCCGGCCGACCGCACCCTCGCGGTCGCCCGGGCGCCGGCGTGCGCCCGCCGTCTCACAGCACTTCTCACACCCCCGGCACGGACCCTGTGCGCGGAGGTTTCCCTCCGTGTCATCGACGCACGCGCACGAGCGAAACATCGGCTTCCTAGCGTCAGGGCACACGGCCACGGTTCTCCACCGACTCCCGGCCGTCCCCCTCAGGAGGCAGTGATGGCGACACCCACCACCATGACCCCCGCCGGCAGCGTCGCCGGACCCACGGACACCGAGACCGCCCTCGACACGACCCTGGCGCCGCCGGCGCACGGGCGTCGCGGCCGGTGGATCGACCAGTGGGACCCCGAGGACACGACGTTCTGGGCGAACGGGGGCCGGCGGGTCGCGCAGCGCAACCTCTACGGCTCGATCTTCGCGGAGTTCCTCGGCTTCGCGGTCTGGGCCGTGTGGAGCATCGTCGTCCCGCAGCTGCCCGCGGCGGGCTTCGCGTTCACGGTCGACCAGATGTTCTGGCTCATCGCGGTCCCGAGCCTCGTCGGCGCGACGCTGCGCATCCCGTACACGTTCGCGGTCCCGCTGTTCGGCGGCCGGAACTGGACCATCGTCTCGGCGCTCCTGCTCCTCCTGCCGACCGCCGCGATCGCGTGGGCCGTGCAGCGGCCCGAGACCTCGTTCGGCGTCATGCTCGCCATCGCGGCGCTCGCCGGGGTCGGTGGCGGCAACTTCGCGTCGTCGATGGCGAACATCTCGTTCTTCTACCCCGCGAAGGAGAAGGGCAAGGCGCTCGGCCTGAACGCGGCGGGCGGCAACATGGGCACCGCCGCGGTGCAGCTCGCCGTGCCGTTCGTGATCGTCGCCGGCGCCGGGATCGCGCTCGAGCGCGCCGGGCTCATGTTCATCCCGTTCATCCTGCTGGCCGCGTTCGTCGCGTGGCGCTTCATGGACAACCTGACCTCGGCCAAGGCGGACTACCGGTCCTTCGCGGACGCGACCCGCAGCAGGCACACGTGGATCATCTCGTTCCTCTACATCGGCACGTTCGGCTCGTTCATCGGCTACGCCGGCGCGTTCCCGACGCTGCTCAAGGGCCAGTTCCCCGAGGTCACCTTCTCGGTCGCCGGCACGGTCCTGTCGATCGCGTTCCTCGGGGCGCTCGTCGGCTCGCTGGCCCGGCCCTTCGGCGGGATCCTCGCGGACCGCCTCGGCGGGGCCCGCGTGACGATCGCGTCCTACCTCGGCATGGCGCTCGGGGCGTTCGGCGCGATCATGGCGCTGCGCGAGCACGTGTTCTGGCTCTTCCTCGCCTCGTTCCTGCTGCTGTTCACGTCCACCGGCATCGGCAACGGCTCGACCTACCGGATGATCCCGGCCGTCTTCGCGGTCGGCGCGGGCACCGGGACGAGGCTGGACCGGGCCCGCAAGGCCGCCGCCGGCTGCATCGGCATCGCCGGGGCGATCGGGGCGTTCGGCGGGTTCCTCATCCCGCGCGGGTTCGCGATGTCCACGACGCGCACCGGCTCCCTCGAGGCCGCGCTCTGGGTGTTCATCGGGGTCTACGCGGTCATGTCGGCGGTGACGTGGACCGTGTACCAGCGCAAGGGCGCCGCGATGACCGAGGCCCGCATCTGATGGTGGCCCTGCCTGCGGTGGCGGCCCCCCGCGCGTCCGACGACGCGCGGGGGACCGTCACGCACTGCCCCTACTGCGCGCTGCAGTGCGCGATGAGCCTGACGCCGACCGCCGGCGCCGACGCGTCCGCCGGTCCGCCCGCGCCCGGTACCGACCCCGTCCCGCCGCTCACGGTCCAGGGCCGGGACTTCCCGACGAACCGCGGCGGGCTGTGCCAGAAGGGCTGGACGAGCGCGAGCGTCCTGCGCACCGGGGACCGGCTCACGACCCCGTGGGTCCGGGTGCGTGGCGAGCTGCGCCCCGCGACGTGGGACGACGCGCTCGACCTCGTCGCCGGCAAGCTTCGGGCCCTCGCCGCGGAGCACGGGCCGCAGTCGGTCGCGGTGTTCGGCGGCGGCGGGCTGACCAACGAGAAGGCGTACGCGCTCGGGAAGTTCGCGCGGACCGTGCTGCGGACCCCGAACATCGACTACAACGGGCGCTTCTGCATGGCGAGCGCCGCCGCGGGCGCCAACCGGACCCTCGGCGTCGACCGCGGCCTGCCGTTCCCGCTCGAGGACGTCGGCGGCGCGCAGGCCGTGCTGCTGCTCGGCTCGAACCTCGCCGAGACCATGCCGCCGTCGCTGCAGCACCTCGCGGGCGTGCGCGCCGCGGGCGGGCTCGTCGTGGTCGACCCGCGCCGGTCCGCGACCGCCGAACTGACCGCCGACGGGCAGGGCCTGCACGTCCAGCCCGTGCCCGGGACCGACCTGGTCGTGCTCCTCGCGCTCGCGCACGTCGTGCTCGCCGAGGGGCTCGCCGACACCGCCTACCTCGAGCGGCGCACGACCGGGCTCGACGACCTGCGCCGGTGCGTCGCGGCCTGGTGGCCCGAGCGCGCCGAGCAGGTCAGCGGCGTGCCCGCCACGACGCTGCGGGCCGTCGCCCGGCTGCTCGCCGCCGCGTCGCCGTCCCGCGGGGGAGCGGGCGCGTACGTGCTGACCGGGCGCGGCGTCGAGCAGAGCAGCCAGGGGACCGCGACCGTGACCGCGGCGATCGACGTCGCGCTGCTGCTGGGCCTGCCGGGCCGGACCGGGAGCGGGTACGGCGCGATCACCGGGCAGGGCAACGGCCAGGGCGGGCGCGAGCACGGCCAGAAGGCCGACCAGCTCCCCGGCTACCGGTCCATCGAGGACGACGCCGCGCGGGCGCACGTCGCGGCGGTCTGGGGTGTCGACCCCGCCGACCTGCCGCGCTCGGGCCTGCCCGCGGTCGAGCTGCTGCGGCGCCTGGGGACGCCCGGCGGGCCCCGCGCGCTGCTCGTGCACGGCTCGAACGTCGTCGTGAGCGCGCCCGACGCCGACCGGCTGCGCGAGCGGATCGCCGCGCTCGAGCTGCTCGTGGTGTGCGACGTCGTGCCGTCCGAGACCGCGCTGCTCGCCGACGTGATCCTCCCCGTGACCCAGTGGGCCGAGGAGGAAGGGACCATGACGTCGCTCGAGGGCCGCGTCATCCGGCGGCGCAAGGCCATCGAGCCGCCGCCCGGCGTGCGCAGCGAGCTCGACGTGCTCGCCGACCTCGCCGCCCGGCTCGGGTCCACCGTGCACTTCGGCACCGACCCCGCGGAGGTCTTCGACGAGCTCGCGCGCGCGAGCGCCGGCGGCCGCGCCGACTACTCGGGGCTGAGCCACGCGCGCCTCGACGCCGAGCCGGACCTGTTCTGGCCGTGCCCCGCCACGCCCGCCGGGACGAACCCGCACCCCGGCACGAAGCGCCTGTTCACGCGGGACTTCCCGACGCCCGACGGCCGCGCGCGCCTCGTCCCGGTCGACCACGTCGGCCCCGCGGACGACCTGCGGCCCGGTGCGCCGCTGTACCTCATCACCGGGCGGGTGCTCGCGCACTACCAGTCGGGTGCGCAGACCCGGCGCGTGCCGGCGCTCGTGCGCACGTCGCCCGGTCCCTACGTCGAGGTGCACCCGCTGCTCGCGGAGCGGCTCGGCGTCGAGGACGGCACGCCCGTGCACCTCGAGACCGCGCGCGGCGGGCTCGTCGCGCGCACCCGGGTCACCGACGCGGTGCGGGCCGACACCGTGTTCATGCCGTTCCACTGGAGCGGCCAGGGCAGCGTCAACCGGCTCACCAACGACGCGACCGACCCGGTCTCGGGGATGCCCGAGTTCAAGGTGTGCGCCGTCCAGGTGACCCGGTGGGACGGGCCGTGGGACGGGTTCGAGCCGGTCGACGCGGGGCTCGAGCCCGTGGCGGCCGGCGTCAGGGGCGACGGCGGCGCGCACGCGCCGGGGACGGCGGGGGCATGAGCAGCAGCAGCGGCACGACGCGGGTGGTCGTCGTCGGGCACGGCATGGTCGGGTCGCGTTTCGCGGACGACCTGCACGCGCGCGACGCCGAGCGGCGCTTCCACGTCACGGTGCTGGGCGCGGAGGAGTACGAGCCGTACAACCGGGTCCTGCTCTCCGAGGTCGTCGCGGGCAAGCTCGACGTCGCGTCGCTGAGCCTGCCCCGCAGCGTGCGCGAGCGGACGTCGGTGCTGCCCGGCACGAGCGCCGTCGCGATCGACCGCGCCGAGCAGGTCGTCGTCGACTCCGCGGGGTGCACGTACCCCTATGACGTCGTCGTGCTCGCGACCGGTGCACGCGCCCGGGTCCCGGAGCTCGAGGGCCTCGGGTCGCCCGACGACGAGGCCGCGCTCCCCGCGGGCGTGCACGCGCTGCGCACGCTCGACGACGCGCGGGAGATCGTCGCGGCGACCGTCAACGCGCGCACGGCGGTCGTCGTCGGCGCCGGCGTCCTCGGACTCGAGGTCGCGTGCGGTCTCGCGCACCGGGGGCTCGACGTCACGGTCGTGCACGGCGGGCCGAGCCTCATGGACCGCCAGCTCGACGGCGACGCCGGGGCGGTCGTGACCGGCGAGCTCGGGCGCCTCGGCATCGGGGTGCGCCTCGCGGCCCGCACGCAGGAGGTGCTCGTGCGCGGCGGCCGGCTCGAGGGCGTGCGGCTCGAGGGCGGTGAGCGGCTCGACGCCGACCTGCTCGTGCTCACGGCGGGCACCGTGCCGGAGGTCGGGCTCGCGCAGCGGGCGGGGCTCGACGTCGCGCGCGGCGTCGTCGTCGGCCCGGACCTCGCGGCGCCGGCCGACCCGCGCGTGTTCGCGATCGGCGACTGCGCCGAGCCGCCCGAGGGCGGCACCGGGCTCATCGCGCAGGGCTGGGACCAGGCCCGGCGCCTCGCGCTGCTGCTCACGGGTCAGCGCGACGAGCCCGCGGACGCCGACCCCGACGCCGCCCCCGGTCCGGTCGGGGCCCCGCTGCCGCAGGGCGGCACCGACGTGGTGCGGGTCAAGGCCGTCGGCCTCGACGTCGTCTCGATGGGCGTGAGCGGGACGCGGCGCGGGACCGACGCGGGGCACCGGTCGGTCCGCCTGACGGACCCGGTGGGCGGGCGGCACGTCGAGGTCGTCGTCGCGGACGGCCGGGTCGTCGGCGCGACGTGCGTCGGCGCGGGCCAGGTCGCGGCGGACCTGGTCGCGGCGTACACGCGGGCCACGCCCGCACCGTCGGACCCCGCGCAGCTGCTCCTGCGGCCCGTCGGCGGTGCCCCCGAGCCCGCCGCGTCGCCGACGCTCATGCCCGACCGCACCACGGTGTGCCGGTGCAACGGCGTCACGAAGGGCGAGATCGTGGCGTGCTGGCGGCACGGCGCCGACACCGTCGAGGACGTCGCGCGGGAGACCCGGGCGACGACCGGGTGCGGCGGGTGCACGGACGTGGTCTGCGGGCTGCTCGACTGGCTCGGGACGACCGACCCGGACCGGGCGCGGGCCCGCGAGCCGCGCCGGGCGGTCGGGGACGTCCTCGGTGAGGTCGAGGAGCCGGCGCGGGCCCGCGGCTGACCCCGCGACCGTCCCGTCAGTCCGCGACGGCGCGCTGGCGCCTCGGCGCCGTCGTCTTGCGCGCCGCAGTGATGTACGGCTCGAGCGCGCGCAGCAGGTCGTCGCGGTGCGCGTCGGAGAGGTCGATCTCGTAGCGGGTGTCGCCCCACGCGAACCGGTAGGTGCGCGCTCCCTCGGAGCCGTCGAGGTCGTCGGTCACGAGCACGCGGGTCTGGGTGGCCATGCTGCGGATCATCCCGCACACGGGCGCCGGGGGCCCGGTCGGCCCACGGCTCGGCGGTCGGCCCTGAACGCGCGTCCAGAATCCTTCATGGCGGCCACCTCACCGGCCGATAGATGAACTATCAAGCAAACGCGCCGGCGCCGGCCGCGACGCGTCACAGGAGAGGTTCGGGGGAGCCGTGATCGACGCGATGGACGACCTGCACGCACTGACCCGCACGGGCGTGACGCCCGTGCCGCGCGCTCGCCCCGGGCGCGTACGGCACGGGGTCCCCGTCGCCGGACCGGCCGCCGGACCCGCCGCCGCGGTGCTGGAGCCGCACGGCGCCGCCCACCGGTCCGCGGTCCCCGTGCTGCCCGCGCCGGAGCCGCGCCCCGGTGGCCACGGCCTGGACCTCGGCGCGGAGGCCGGCCCCTGGCTGGTCACCCACGTGCGCCGGCGCGCCGCCAACGTGGCGCTCGGGTGCGGGGCGTCGCCCGACGAGGCCCTCGTCATCGAGCTGCTCGCGAGCGAGCTCGTCACCAACGCGGTCGTCCACGGACCCGAGCGCGGCCACGTCGCCGTCCGCACCGCCTTCCGGGACGGTGCGTTCAGCGTCGCGGTGACGGACGACGGAGCCGGGACGCCGGTCCTGCGCGACCCGGACCCGACCGAGCTCTCGGGGCGCGGCCTGCACGTCGTGGCCAACCTCGCGTCGGCGTGGGGCGTCGACCCCGGTGCGAACGGCGCTGCCGGCACGACCGTGTGGTTCACCGTCGACCTCGCGTGCGGCGAGGACCGCACCGCGCGGCGGGGCTGAGCCCCGGGGTCGGCCGCAGGGCCGGAGCGTCCGTCCGGGCTGAGCCGCAGGGTCGGGACACGGGGCTGAGCGTCGGCAGAGGGGGAAGAGGCAGACGCAGAGGCTGCGCCCCGGCGTCCGGGTGAACGTTCACCCGCGCGTCACCGCCGGGTCGCCGGCCGGTCGGATCGGGTGCCTAGCGTCCGGGGCGCCCCTCGTCGTCCCCTGGGCGGCGCTCTCATCTCCCCGGAGGCACCCCCGTGACCCTCGCGCCCGAGTCCCGCTCGCTGCTCCCCATGGCCGGGCACGTCCGCGGCAACCGCAGCGCCGTGACCTGCCACCTCAAGTGCGGGGACGCGTGCGCGCAGCCCGTCCCGAACACGAGCGACAACGCCTACTTCCGGGACGTCGCGAGCGCCGCGCTCAGCCGCCGGTCCGTCCTCGGTGGCCTCGGTGCGGGGGCGCTCGCCCTCGTCGTCGGCCCGACGCTCGGCGCGCAGCCCGCGGCCGCGCACGGCAAGGGTCACGGCGCCACGAAGGGCCTCGCGTTCGGCCCGATCGCACCCGTGCCCGCGGCGACCGACGCCTTCACCGTGCCCGACGGCTACCGCTGGGCACCGGTCATCCGTTGGGGCGACCCGATCCTGCGGCACGCGCCCGCGTTCGACCGCGACGCGCAGACCGCCGAGGCGCAGGCCGGCCAGTTCGGCTACAACAACGACTACCTCGACATCGTCCCGATGCTCCCGACCGGGCGCGACCGCAGCCGCGGGGACAAGGGTGCGCTGCTCGTCGCGAACCACGAGTACACCAACGAGAACCTGATGTTCCCGCCGTCGACCGACCCGGCGGTGCTCGCGGAGCGCAAGCGCATCGCGATGAACGCGCACGGCATGAGCGTCGTCGAGCTGCGCCGCTCGGGCCCGGGCAAGCCGTGGGAGTACCTCCGGATCGGCGGCTACAACCGCCGGATCACGGCCTCGACGCCGTTCGCGGTCAGCGGGCCGGCGGCGGGCTCCGACCTGCTGCGCACGGTCGACGACCCCGAGGGGCGCACGGTGCTCGGCACGCTCAACAACTGCGCGGGCGGTACGACGCCGTGGGGCACGGTCCTGTCGGGCGAGGAGAACGTCAACCAGTACTTCCGCACGCGCGGCACGTCCCTGCGCGAGCAGCGCTACGGCCTCGCCGACAAGGCGACGACGCGCGGCTGGGAGGAGATCGAGCCGCGGTTCGACGCCCGCAACCCCGGCTACGAGAACGAGCCCAACCGGTTCGGCTGGATCGTCGAGGTCGACCCGCACGACCCCGAGTCGGTGCCCGTCAAGCACACCGCGCTCGGCCGGTTCAAGCACGAGGGCGCCAACGTCATCCTCGCGCCGTCGGGTCAGGTCGTCGCGTACATGGGCGACGACGAGCGCTTCGACTACCTCTACAAGTTCGTCTCGCGCGACACGATGCGCACGGGCTCGAAGCGCGCCGACCGCGAGCACAACAAGACGCTGCTCTCGGCCGGCTCGCTGTACGTCGCGCGGTTCCAGGGCGACTCCCCGGCGGCGGAGATCACCGGCACGGGCGCGCTGCCCGCCGACGGCGAGTTCGACGGCACCGGCGAGTGGATCCCGCTCGTCGTCGACGGCGTGAGCCACGTCCCCGGGTTCACGACCGAGGAGGTGCTCGTCTACACGCGCCTCGCGGCCGACACCGTGGGCGCCACGAAGATGGACCGGCCCGAGGACGTCGAGCCCAACCCGCACACGGGCCGGGTCTACGTCGCGTGCACCAACAACACCGACCGCGGCAAGGCCGGCAAGGAGGGCGCGACCGAGCCCAACCCCCGCGTCGCGAACCGGGACGGCCACGTCGTCGAGCTCACCGAGGACGGCGACGACCCGACGGCCTCGACGTTCCGCTGGACGCTCCTGCTCGTGTGCGGCGACCCGGCGGCGGGCACCTCGACCTACTTCGCGGGCTTCCCGCCGGAGCAGGTCTCGCCCATCTCGTGCCCCGACAACCTCGCGTTCGACGCGGCCGGCAACCTGTGGGTCTCCACGGACGGCCAGCCCGGCACGATCGGCTACGGCGACGCGCTGTTCAAGGTCCCGCTCGAGGGCGCCGAGCGCGGTCACGTGCAGCAGTTCCTCTCGGTGCCCGCGGGCGCCGAGACGTGCGGCCCGGTGATCCGCGACAACGAGTCGATGGTCTTCGTCGCGGTGCAGCACCCCGGTGAGGACGGGACGTTCGACGCTCCGCAGTCGAACTTCCCGGACTACGTGGCGCCCGGCCGCCGGCCGAAGCGCGGCCAGGCGCTGGGTCCGCGCCCGAGCGTCGTGCAGGTCTGGCAGGGCTGACCGCGCGGCCTCCGCGGGCGTTCGACACGCCTGCGGACGCAGGGCCGGGACGGCCGTGACCAGCGCGTGACCGCGTCGAGACACAACCGGGACGCCCGCACCGACCTCGGTGCGGGCGTTCCGTGCACCGCGGACGTCCCGGCCGCTAGCGTGGTTCTCCCGACGCCAGGAGGTCCCATGATTCGCACGGTCGACCAGCACCGGGACGCCGTCCTCGGGCTCGTGGTCCCCACGGCCGCCCACACCGTCGCGCTCGAGGACGGTGCCGGGCTCGTGCTCGCGGAGGACGTGACCGCGCACGAGGCGCTCCCGCGCTTCGACAACTCCGCGATGGACGGGTACGCGGTCCGCGCGGCCGACGTCGCCGGTGCGACCCCCGGCTCCCCGGTGCACCTGCGCGTCGTGGGTGACCTCGCGGCGGGCACCGACGCCGAGCCGGTCGTCGAGGCGGGCACCGCGGCGCGGATCATGACCGGCGCGCCCGTGCCCCCGGGCGCCGACGCGATCGTCCCGGTCGAGGTGACCGACGCCGGGATCGTCGAGGTCGAGGTGCGCGAGCCGTCGCCCGCGGGCCGGCACGTGCGCCGCGTCGGGGAGGACGTGAGCGCCGGGGACGTCGTGCTGCGCGCGGGCTCCGAGCTCACGCCGTACCGGCTCGCCGCCGTGGCGTCGGTCGGGCGCGCCGAGGTCGTCGTGCACCGCCGTCCCGTGGTCGTCGTGCTCGCGACCGGGTCGGAGCTCGTGACGCCCGGCGTGGCACCCCGCCGCGGCCAGATCCCCGACTCCAACTCCTACCTGCTGGCCGCCGCGGCCGCCGCCGCGGGTGCGCGCGTGCAGCGCCTGGGCGTCGTGCCCGACGACCCGGACCTGCTCGCGGAGGCGCTCGGCGCGCAGTACCCCGCCGCGGACCTCGTCGTGACGTCCGGCGGCGTGAGCGTCGGCGCGTACGACGTCGTCAAGGAGGTCCTCGCGCCGCTGCCGGGGATGTCGTTCGTGAGCGTCGCGATGCAGCCCGGCAAGCCGCAGGGCTTCGGGCTGCTGCCCGACGGGACGCCCGTCGTCTCGCTGCCCGGCAACCCCGTGAGCGCGTTCGTGTCGTTCGAGGCGTTCGTGCGGCCCGCGATCCTGCGGCTGCGCGGCCTGTCCGGCGCCGCGCTCGAGCGTCCCCGGCTGCGGGCCCGCGTCACGCAGGGCTGGAGCTCGCCCGCGGGCCGCGAGCAGCACATCCCCGTGACGATCGTCGAGGACGACGGCGAGGTCCTGGTGCGCCCCGCGGCCGCCCGGGGGTCCGGCTCGCACCTCGTCGCGAGCCTCGCGGCCGCCGACGGGCTCGCCGTGGTGCCCGCCGACGTCGAGCAGGTCACCGAGGGCGACCACGTGACCGTCATCCGGATCGCCTCGTGAGCGGCCCGTTCACGCACCTCGACGCCGCGGGCCACGCCCGCATGGTCGACGTGACCGCGAAGCAGCCGACCGTGCGCTCCGCGACCGCCGAGGGCTACGTCCGTGCGCCGCGGCACGTCATGGACGTCCTGCACGCCGGCGACGTGCCCAAGGGCGACGTGCTCGCGGTCGCGCGCATCGCGGGCATCTCGGCGGCGAAGCGCACCGCGGAGCTGCTCCCGCTCGCGCACGTCATCGGGGTGCACGGCGTCGTCGTCGACCTCGAGCCGGACGAGGACGGCGTGCGGATCACCGCGACCGTCCGCACGGCCGACCGCACGGGCGTCGAGATGGAGGCGCTCACCGCGGTGTCGGTCGCGGCGCTCGCGGTCGTCGACATGCTCAAGGGCCTCGACAAGGCGGTCGAGATCGAGCACGTGCGGCTCGTCGCGAAGTCGGGCGGGAAGTCCGGTGACTGGGCCCGGGCCTGAGCTCGCGCGCGACGCGGCGGGGATGCCCGGCGCGGCACGGGCCGCAGCGCCGCTGACCTACGACGCGCTGCTGCTCGCGGGCGGGCGCGCGCGGCGGCTCGGCGGGGTGTCGAAGCCCGACGTGGTCGTGTCCGGGCGGCGGCTCCTCGCGTACGCGCTCGACGCGGCCGCATCCGGGCCGGGGGGTGGGGCGCGCCGCACCGTCGTGGTCGCGCCGGGGTCGGTGGCCGTGCCGGGCGGGGTGCTGCGGACGCTCGAGGAACCGCCCGACGGCGGACCCGTCGCCGGGATCGCGGCGGGTCTCGCGGCGCTGGGACGGACCGGGGCCGACGCGGTGCCCACCGGCTCGGCACCGGGCGCCGGAGGTGCAGGAGGTCGCGACGCCGCCGGACCGGACGGCTCACCCGAGCTCGGTGGAGGCGCCGTGCCCGACGTGCCGGAGCGCGGCGACGGGCCCGCGCCGTGGGTGCTCGTGCTCGCGTGCGACGTCCCGCGCGCGGCCGTGGCAGTCCCGCACCTCGTCGCGGCGTGCTCGGGCGCCGGCGCGGCGTCCGGTGCGCTGCTCGTCGACGCGGACGGGCGCGACCAGCCGCTCGTCGGGCTCTACCGACGTACGGAGCTCGACCGGGCGCTGACCGCGCTGGCCGCGGGGCGGGACGACGGCACGGTGCGCGGTGCGTCGGTCCGCGCGCTGCTCGCCCCGCTGACCCTCGTCCGCGTGCCCGACGACGCGTCCGCCGCCGCCGACCTCGACACGTGGGAGGACGTGCGCGCGTTCGACACGGCCCGCCCGCCGGACGGGGACGTCGTCGCACGTCCGGGCGTCCGCACGACCCCGCCGCGGTGGGACGATGGCGAGGGCCCGCCCGACCCGGAGCTTCGGCCCGGCGGCTGACCGTCCGCACGGCCCGCTCGCCGTCACCCGAGCCCGCAGCACCCGACACCCGGAGGAACCCATGACCGCGTCCGACGACACCGGCGTGCCCGTCCCCGAGACCCCGCTCGACACGTGGGTCCGCGCGCTGGCGACCGAGCTCGGCGTCGACCCCGCGGTCGTCGACGTCGCAGGCCTGCTTGACGTCGCCCGCGACGCCGCGCACGGCGTCGCCCGCCCGGCCACCCCGCTCACGACGTTCCTGCTCGGCTACGCCGTGGCGACGGGAACCGTGGGCCTCGACGAGGCGATGCGCCGCACGAGCGCGCTCGCCGCCGGCTGGCAGGAGCGCTCCGGGGCGCTCGGCGGCACGGGGGCCTGACGTGCCGCTCGTGCGCTACTTCGCCGGTGCCGCCGAGGCGGCCGGGACCGAGTCCGAGGAGCTCGCCGGGACGAGCGTCGGCGAGCTCCGCACACGCATGCTCGCGGCCCACGGCGACGAGCTCGCGCAGGTGCTGGGCCGCTGCTCGGTGCTCGTCGACGGCGTCCGGTCGGACGACGACGCGGTCGTCCGGGAGAGCGACGTCGTGGACGTGCTGCCGCCGTTCGCGGGCGGCTGAGCGGCCGGGCGATGGCGGGCGCCCGGCGCGCCGCGATCGGCCACGGCGGTGCCCGGCGGCGCAGGCGCCGCAGCTCGGTCGGGTCGGGCGCTCAGCCGCCGATCGCGCTCATCGGCCGGTCCGGCTGCAGGAACGTCGGGTCGTCGATCCCGTGGCCGGGCTGCTTGCCGGCGAGACACGTGCGGATCGCCGCCTCGAGGTCCTCGTCGGTGCCGCCCTCGCGCAGGATGGTCCGCAGGTCGGTCTCGGTGCGCGCGAACAGGCACGAGCGGAGCTGGCCGTCGGCGGTGAGCCGGACCCGGTCGCACGCCCCGCAGAACGGTGCGGAGACCGACCGGATGACGCCGACCGTCGACGGTCCGCCGTCGACGAGCCACCGCTCGGCGGGCGCCGAGCCGCGCCCGGGGATCTCGGTCAGCGTGAAGGCCTCGGCGAGCCGCTCGAGGATCTCGGTGCCGGTGACCATGGTCCGGCGTGCCCACGTGTGGCCGGCGTCGAGCGGCATCTGCTCGATGAACCGCATCTCGTAGCCGCGGTCGACCGCGTACCGCACGAGGTCGACGAGCTCGTCGTCGTTGACCCCGCGCATCGCGACCGCGTTGAGCTTGATCGGCCGGAACCCGGCGGCGTCCGCGGCGGCGATGCCCGCGAGGGTGTCCGTGAGCCGGTCGCGGCGGGTGAGGTCGCGGAACCGCTCGCGCTGCAGGGTGTCGATCGAGATGTTGACGCGCGCGAGCCCGGCGTCGGCGAGCGGCGCGGCGAGCGCGGGCAGGCGCAGCGCGTTGGTGGTCAGCGAGATCTCGGGGGACCCCTCCGGGCCGTCGAGCGCGGCCATCGCCGCCACGACGTCGACCACGTCGGGCCGCAGCAGGGGCTCGCCGCCGGTGAGCCGGATCTCGGTGACGCCGTGCGCGACCGCGACGGACGCGATCCGGACGAGCTCCGCGGTGGTCAGCAGCGTCGAGCCGGGGAGCCACGGCACGCCCTCCGCGGGCATGCAGTAGGTGCAGCGCAGCGAGCAGCGGTCGGTGAGGGAGATCCGCAGGTCCCGGTGCACGCGGCCGAACCGGTCGACCAGCATCAGTGGTCGACCCCGTCGAGCTGGTCGAGCAGGTGGGGGAGCAGCGGGAGCAGCACGCGCAGTCCCTGGCGGACGCCGTCCGGCGAGCCCGGGAGGTTGACGACCACGGAGCCCGTCGCGCTGATGCCGGCGAGCCCGCGGGACAGCACCGCGGTCGGGACGGACTCGGCGGCGTCGCGCCGGATCGCCTCGGCGAGCCCCGGCAGCTCCCGCACGATCGCGCTGCGGGTTCCCTCGGGGGTCTGGTCGCGCGGCCCGACGCCCGTGCCGCCGCTCGTGATCACGAGCCGCGCACCCGACGACAGCGCCTGGTGGATCGCGGCCTGCACGCTGCGGCGCCCGTCGGGCACCACGACCGGCTGCTCGGCGGCGATCCCCGCGTCGCGCAGGAGCTCGACGGCGAGCGGGCCGGAGCGGTCGGGGCGCTCGCCGCGCGACGAGCGGTCCGACGCCACGACGACCGCGGCGGGGAGCCCGACGAGCGTCGCGCCCGGGTCGTGCAGGGTGCCCGGGTCGTGAGCGGGGTGGACGCCGGAGGGCAGGTGCATGCGCCCACCGTACCGACGGCACCGCCGGATCCGGCATCTCGGACGGTCCACGGGGGCTCCGGCAGCGCGGGGCGTGCCTGCCGTGCGGCAGGATCGCCGGACGACGACCGTGCCTGCGGTGGACGACGACGTGCCCGACGCCTGCCCAGCAGGACGTGGAGGAGGGTCGCACTGCGGGAGCCGGTCGAGCCGAGGCGGCCCGAAGGTCCCGGCCGGCCGCACCTGCCGAGGGGCACACTCGGAGGCATGGTCGACCGACGGGCCAGTGCCTACCGAGTGCTCGCGTCGGACAAGCGCGTCGCGATGCTCCACCTCCTGCAGCGCACGGGCGGCCCGATGACGGTCGACACCCTGGCCGGCGAGGTCGGGCTGCACGTGAACACCGCGCGCGAGCACCTCGACCAGCTCGTGGCCTCGGGCTTCGTCGCCCGCGAGCCCGAGCTCCGCCGCACGCGCGGCCGGCCGCGGATCCTGTACCGCTCGCTCGAGCGCGCCGCGGCGGTCACGACGGACGCGTGGGCCCGCGAGCAGCTCGTGCACGTGCTCGTCGCGGGCTACGGCCGGCGGCTCGGGTCCGCCGAGTCCGCAGCCGAGACCGCGGGCCGCGCGTGGGGTGCGACGCTCGCGCCCTCGATTCGACCGGACGAGGGTTCCGCCGACGACCGCTGGCCCGGCTCCGACGTGCCGCGGTGCGCCGACTTCGTCGTCGAGGAGACCGCGCAGGCCGTCGCGGCGCCGGTCGAGCAGGTCCAGCTCGCCGCACTGGAGCAGCACCTCGAGGACCTCGGCTTCGCGCCGGACGCGTGCACCGACGGGCTCGAGGTGCAGCTCAACCGCTGCCCGTTCGTCGACCTCGCCCGGGATCGGCCCGAGGTCGTGTGCAGCGTGCACCTGGGGCTCTCGCGCGGGGTGCTCGCCCAGCAGGACGGGCCGCTCGTCGCGGACCGGCTCGAGCGGGTCGCGGGGGCCCAGCGCTGCGTGCTGCACCTGTCGCGCCGGGCGGCGGCGGAGTCCGAGGAGCCCACCGCGGCCCAGCGGATCGCCGAGCCCGGGGCTCCGGAGGCTCCCGCTGCCACCGCCGTGCCCGCCGGCGCCTGAGCCGCGCGGGTCAGGCGCGGACGCGCGTCAGGCCAGCCCGACCCAGGTGTGCGAGCCGTCGGCCTCGAGCTGCTTCTTCCAGATCGGCACCTCGGCCTTGACTCGCTCCACGAGCGTGCGGCACACGTCGAACGCGTGCGCCCGGTGCGCGGTCGCGACGCACGCCACGATCGCGACGTCGCCGACGCCGAGCGTCCCGGTGCGGTGGCTCACGGACAGCCCGAGCACGTCCGGGTCGCCCGCGAGCTCGGCGGCGATCGCCGCCAGGACCCGCTCGGCGTCGGGGTGCGCCGAGTACTCGAGCGCCGTGACCTCGCCCGTCGCCCCCGGGTCGTGGTCGCGGACGAGCCCGACGAACGACGCGACCGCCCCCGCGCGCGGGCCCGAGACGTCGGCGACGTGCCGTGCGAGGTCGAGGGGGGCGGCGTCGAGGCGTGCGCGGACCGTCGTCACCGCGTCAGCGTACGGCGGTGCCCCGACCGCCCGCGCGTGCGCCCGGGGCGGCGGCGGGCGGGTGCGATGCTGTGCCCATGCCGCAGGACGCGAGGAACGTGCTGGGTCCGATCGACGCCCCGGTCACGGTCGTCGAGTACGGGGACCTCGAGTGCCCTTACTGCCGCGCCGCCGCCCCGGTGCTGCGCGAGCTCGTCGAGGGTTCCGGCGGTCAGGTGCGGCTCGTCTGGCGGCACTTCCCGCTGTTCGAGGTGCACCCGCACGCCCTGACGGCGGCGCTCGCGGCGGAGGCCGCCGGTGCGCACGGGCTGTTCTGGCCGATGCAGGAGCTGCTGTTCTCGCGGCAGGACCGGCTGACCGACGCCGACCTGCGCGCGTCCGCGTCCGAGCTCGGCATCGACCCCGACGAGGTCGTGGGCGAGCGCGCGCAGGTGCACGCCGACGCGGTCGAGCGTGACTACCTCGAGGGCGTCGCGGCCGGGATCCGCGGGACCCCGACGCTGCTGTTCGGCGGCGTGCGCTACCGCGGGCCGATCGAGCTCGACGCGATGCGGGTCGCGCTCGGCGTCCGCTGAAGGTCAGCCCACGGCCGCGACCCACGGGCGCGGCGGGAGCGCGGGCGGTGGCCCGTCGTCCGCGGGCGAGCACAGCGGCAGCCGCTCGCCGAGGTAGCGCAGGAGCACGGTGCCCAGGACGGCGGCCACGAGCGACCCCGCGAGGATGCCGATCTTCGCCTGCTCGACGAGGTGCTCGTCGTCGAACGCGAGCTCCGCGATGAACAGAGAGATGGTGAACCCGATCCCGGCGAGCACCGACCCGCCGAGCAGGTGCCCGAACCGCACGCGCCCCGGCAGCACGCCCATCCCCGCGCGGATCGCGAGCGACGCCGCCCCGAAGATGCCGATCGCGTTCCCGGCGACGAGCGCGACCGCCACGCCGATCGTCACGGGCGACGACGCGGCGGTGCGGAGCGTCTCGGCGTCGAGCCGGACCCCCGCGTTGGCCAGGCCGAACACCGGGACGACGACGAACGCGCTCCACGGGTGCAGCAGCCGCTGGAGCCGGTCCGCGGCGGGCACGGCGGCGCGCGCGGCGACCTCGGTCAGGTGCTCGCGCTCCGCGGTCGTCTCGCGGGCAAGGTGCTGGGCGTACCGGGCGACGTCGTCGACGTCCTCCTGGCGCGACGGGCGCGACGGCAGCAGCAGCCCGACGAGCACGCCGGCGAGCGTCGCGTGCACCCCGGACGCCTGGACCGCGAACCACAGCGCGAGCGCCGCGACGACGTACGGCGTCAGCCGCCACACCCCGAGCCAGCGCATCACGAGCACGGCGACGACGACGAGCCCCGCGAGCGCGAGCGGCAGCAGCGCGACCTCGTCGGTGTAGAAGACCGCCATGACGGTGATCGCGCCGATGTCGTCGACGATCGCGAGCGTCAGCAGGAACAGCCGCAGCCGGTCCGGGCACGCGGGCCCGAACAGCGCGAGGATCCCGACCAGGAACGCGGTGTCGGTGGACATCACGACGCCCCAGCCGTGCGCCGCCTCCGAGCCGCCGTTGAAGGCCAGGTAGATCAGCGCGGGGACCGCGAGGCCGCCGAGCGCGCCGAGCGCCGGGACCGCGACGGTGCGGCGGTCGCGGAGCTCGCCGCTGGTGACCTCGCGGTTGATCTCGAGCCCGACGACGGCGAAGAAGACCGCCATCGCCGCGTCGTTGACCCAGTGGTGCAGGTCGAGCGTGAGCCCGACCCCCCCGACGTGGAACCCGGCCTCCGTCTCCCACAGCGCCGCGTAGGCGTCCGCCCATGGCGAGTTCGCCCAGACGAGCGCGAGCACCGTCGCCGCGAGCAGGAACGCGGCGCTCCCCGCCTCGGTGGCGAGGAAGCGCAGCACCGCGGGGGACGTCGCAGGGAACCGCACGCGCAGCGTGGGACCGGGCGAGGGGAGCACGGCCATGGGACCTCCGGAGGGTGGGACGGCGCCCAACGTGCCAGCCTGCCGGGCGTCGGCGCAACGCACCCCGCTCCCGGCTTTATGCCCGCGGGGTGCTCGCCGCACGGCGGTGCGGTCGGTGTCGTGCGTCGGACGCCTCGTGGCGCGCCCGGGCCCGCGGCGTCGGCTCAGGCGTCCGTCACGGACACGCGCACCGTGTGGTGCCCCGTCGCGCCGTCGGGCACGACCCGGGCGACGTCGGCGGTCTGCGGGCCGTCCGGGTCGCTCGCGCGCACTCGCAGCTCGTGCGTGCCGGGGGTCGCGTCCCACGCGTACGTCCACTGGCGCCACGAGTCGATCCCGCCGTCGGCCGCGAGCGTCGCGGGCCGCCACGGACCGTCGTCGACCCGGACCTCGACGCCCTCGACCCCGCGCTGCTGCGCCCAGGCGGTGCCCGCGACGACGACCCGACCGGCGGTCACCTGGGAGGCGTGGCGCGGCACCTCGATGCGCGACTGAGTCTTGACCGGCCCGCGCTCCGACCAGCCGCGCACCGTCCAGTACGCCTCGGCGTCCGCGAACCGCGTGACCTCGAGGTCGACGACCCACTTCGTCGCCGACACGTACCCGTACAGGCCCGGCACGACCATGCGGACCGGGAAGCCGTGCTCGACGGGCAGCGGCTCGCCGTTCATCCCGACGGCCAGCAGCGCATCGCGGTCGTCGGTGAGCGCCTCGATCGGCGTCGAGGCGGTGAACCCGTCGGCGCTCGTCGAGAGCACCATGTCGGCGTCGGGCGACGGCCCGGCCCGCTCGAGCAGCTCGCGCAGGGGCAGCCCGAGCCACCGCGCGTTCCCGACGAGGTCGCCGCCCACCTCGTTCGAGACGCACGCGAGCGTGACCCACGCCTCGACCAGTTCCGAGCTGAGCAGCTCGTCGAACGTCAGGGTGACCTCGCGCTCGACGAGCCCGTGCACACGCAGCGACCACGTCGTGGGGTCGACGCGCGGCACGGTGAGCGCGGTGTCGATCCGGTAGAACGTGCTGTTCCGGGTGACCCACGGGTCGACGCCGGGCACGCCGGAGTCGACGCCGGCCGGCAGTGGGGCGGCCCGGGTCGCGGCGGGCAGCCGCACGGCGTCGCGCACCGCCTCGACGACGCGGCGCCCCGCCCCGAGCGTGCGGCCCGCGACGACCGCGAGCGCACCACCGACGGCGACCGCGCCCGTGAGGCGGAGGAAGGTGCGCCGGTCGGCCCGGCCGGCGGCGTCCGCCGGGCCCGCGGTGGACGACGGGCGCGCGCGGCCCGGCAGCCGGTCCACGAGCCACCGCAGCACGAGCAGCCCCGCGAGCGTGCCAACCAGGCTCGGCACCGGCGCGAGCAGGCCGGCGTCGGGGCGGGACGCCGCGGCGAGCGCACCGACGGCCCCGAGCAGCACGACCAGCGCCGCACCGAGACCCCACCGGCGTGCGGCCAGCACCCCGGCGAGCGCCGCGAGCCCCGCGAGCACCACGACACTGCCGACCGTGAGCGCGAGCTTGTCGGCGGTGCCGAACGCGGCGATGGCAAGGTCCTTGAGCCAGGCGGGCGTGGCGTCGACGAACGTCGCACCGACGGCGAGGAGCGGGTCGGCGCTCGCGGAGACGACCGCCGCGGTGAGCGCGGCGACGCCGAGCGTGACCGCCCCCGCGGCGAGGCCGGCGAACGCGGCGAACGGGGTGCGGGGCATGGACCGAGTATGCGGGGAGGTCAGCCCGGGCGGCTGGCGGAAGAAGTGACGAGGTGGTGACGGGACGACGGGACGACGAGGTGCCAGGGCAGGGCGCCGTGCGGCTACCGTGACGCGCATGACGACCACGCCTGCCGCACAGTCCGTCCCGCAGACCGCACTCGTCACCGGCGCCGGGCGGGGGATCGGACGCGGGCTCGCGCTCGGGCTCGCGCGCTCGGGCTGGGCCGTCGCCCTCGTCGGGCGCACGCGCACGAACCTCGAGGCGGTCGCGCAGGAGTGCCTCGACGCGGGGCTCGCGCCCGAGCAGGTCGTCGTCGCGGCGGGCGACCTCGTCGACGCGACGCAGGTCGCCGACGTCGTGGCGACGGTCGAGGAGGCGTTCGCGCCGCTCGGCGGGATCGGGCTGCTCGTGAACAACGCGGGCGTCATCGAGCACGCGGAGGTCGCGTTCGCCGACGACGACCCCGAGGACATGTGGCGCGTCGTCGAGGCGAACGTGCGGGGGCCGCTGCTCGTCACGCACGCGGTGCTGCCCGGCATGCTCGCGCGCGGGGTCGGGCGGGTCGTCAACCTGAACTCGGGCGCGGGGCACCGCGCGACGGGGACCTACACGGGCTACGGCATCAGCAAGGGCGCGCTCGCGCGGTTCACGAGGCTGCTCGACCACCAGCACCGCGACGCCGGCCTGCGCGTCTTCGACCTCGCCCCGGGTGTCGTCGTGACCGACATGACGCAGGGCATGCCCGCGCACGACGACCGCACCGAGTGGACCCCGGTCGAGACGGTCGCCGAGCTGCTGCTCGCGCTCGCGTCGGGCGACCTCGACGAGCTCTCGGGGCGCTTCGTGCGTGCGGGCGCGGACACCCCGGAGCAGCTCCGGGAGAACGCGGCGCGGATCGTCGCCGCCGACGCACGCGTGCTGCGGATCCGGCCCTACGGCGACGACGACCCGGCGATCTGACGGCGCCGCGCCCTGCGGCGCAGCGGGGACGCGCGTCCGACGTCGGCGGGTCCTTGACCTTGACACGGTGTGAAGGTGTGGACTCGACGCAGGAGGTCCCACCATGACGTCGAACACCGTCCCCACCCCGCAGACCCGCCCGGCCGCCGACGCCGGCATCCGCCTGGGCCGCGCCCTGGCCGCCCGGTCGTCGTCCGTGCGGCTGCAGGCCGCGCTCGCGGCGGGCACGCACCCCGACACCGCGCTCGTCCCCCTGCTCGTCGAGCGCTGCGCGGTCGAGCCCGACTTCTTCGTCCGCGACATGCTCACGTGGGCGCTCACCCGCCACCCGTCGCCGGAGACCGTCCCGCTGCTGCTCGCGGAGGTACGGGACGGCGGACGGCAGGCGCGCAGCCAGGCGCTGCACACGCTGTCGAAGATCGGCGACGCCCGCGGGTGGGACGCGATCTCGGCCGACGTGCTGCACCACCCCGACGACGACGTGGCCCGCACCGCCTGGCGCGCGGCGGTGCGCCTCGTGCCCTCGGGCCGCGAGGCGGACCTCGCCGAGGCGCTGTGCAGCGAGCTCGGCCGGGGCGACCGCGAGACGCAGCGGAGCCTCAGCCGCGCGCTCGCGGCGCTCGGCGACGCGGGCCTGCCCGCCCTGCGCAAGCGCAAGTCGGCCGCCGACGAGGCCGTCCGCACCCACGCGGCGGCGACGCGGCACCTCCTCGACGACCCCGACGCTGACTTCGAGGCGGCGGTCGCCGAGGCCCAGCGCGTCGCCGCCCTGGCGGCTGCACCGTCCGTGCCCGACGACGCACCGGCGCCGTCGGCGGCCGACGGCGCATCGGCGTCGCCCGTGCCGGGTACGTCGGTGGCGCAGGTCGCGCCCGAGACGCCGGAGCCCGACGGCATGTCGGGGCTGATTGCTCCCGAGGGCCCGACGGTGGCCGCGGCAGCCGCGCCGGGCGACCGTGCTGATCGGTGAGGTGGCGCAGCACGCGGGCCTGAGCACCCGCATGCTGCGCCACTACGACGCCATCGGGCTCGTCTCCCCGAGCGCGCGCACGTCCGGCGGGTACCGCGCGTACTCGCCGGACGACCTGCGCCGGCTGTTCCAGGTCGAGTCGCTGCGGTCGCTCGGGCTGCCGCTGGGCGACGTGCGCAGCGCGCTCGACGACCCGACGTTCGTCCCGTCGGCCCTCGTGGACGACCTGATCGCGGCGACGCAGGAGCGCATCGCCCGCGAGCAGGAGCTGCTCGCCCGGCTGCGCGAGGTGCGGGCCGGCGAGCCCGCCGCGTGGACGGACGTCCTGGGCATGGTGGCCCTGCTGCGCGGGCTCGACCACGCGGAGCCGGCCCGCCGCCAGCAGCTCCTCCTCACCGCTCCCGACGTGGCGCGGCTCCCCGCGGCGTCCCTCGCCGAGGCGCTGCTCGCGGAGGACGACCCCAACGTCGCCGGGGCGCTCCAGTGGGCGCTCGGCCGCTCGGACGGCGGCGGCCTCGACGTCCTCGTGGCGGCGCTCGACGCCCCCGACCGCGAGGTCCGGCGGCGCGCCGTCGCGGCGGTCGTGCGGATCCCGACCGACGAGGCGACCGCGGCCCTGACCGGGGCGCTCGACCACCCCGACGAGGACGTCCGTGCCCGGGCGGCCCTCGGCCTGGGCGCGCGCGGGGGCGAGGCGGCGGCGCCGGAGCTGCTCCGGATGGTCGTCCGCGGAGCCGACGACGTCGACGCGGCCGAGGTCCTGGGCGCGCTCGCGCTGCGGCACGGCACCGCTGACCGCCTCGCCCGGGCGGTCGAGGAGGAGCTGCGGCGGCCCGGGGCGTCGCCGGCCGCGCGCGCCCGGCTGACCCAGGCGCTCGCGGAGCTCGACGGGGCCGCCGCCCACGAGGTGCTGACGGCGCTGGTCGACGACCCCGACGCGCACGTGCGCCGGATCGCCGCCTACTGCCTGCAGGCGTGCCGGGCGCGCACGCGGCGCCCGTCAGCCCGCTAGCGCCGCCGAGCCGAGCGCGGCCGGCACGTGCGCGCCGTGACCGGCGTCCCGCAGCGCCGTCCGCAGCCGCTCGGCCGCGGCGTCGAGCTCGTCGCCCGGCACGTCCGCGCGGGCGTTCGCGAACGTCAGGCTCGACTCGTCCCACGCGGGCAGCACGTGCAGGTGCAGGTGCGCGACCTCGAACCCCGCGACGAGCAGGGCCGCCCGCGGCGCACCCCACGCCGCCTGCTGCGCCGCGCCGACGGTCTTCGCGACGACGCTCAGGTGCGCGACCAGCTCGTCGGGAGCGTCGGTGAGCTGTGCGACCTCCTCGCGCGGCACGACGAGCACGTGGCCGTCGGTGATGGGCGCGATGGTCGAGAACGCGACGCACACGTCGTCGGCCCACACGAACCGGCCCGGGATGTCGCCGTCGATGATCTTCGTGAACACGGTGCTCATGGCCCCACGCTAGCGACGCCCGGCGCGCAGGCCCGGCGGGGCTCGCCTAGCGTGAGGGCGATGCCCACCCCGCACGAGGAGCCCGGAGCGCCGACGGCCCGCCGCCGGCCGCGCGCCCCGCGGACGTCGTCATGAGGCTGTGGTCGGTCCACCCGCGCTATCTCGACCGGCAGGGCCTCACGGCCGCCTGGCGCGAGGCGCTGCTCGCGCAGAAGGTCCTCACCGGCACGACGCGGGGGTACCGCAACCACCCGCAGCTCGTGCGCTTCACGCCGCCCGGCTGGCCGCCGCCCCCGTTCCCGGGGCGCGCGGTCCGCGTCCCGGGGACCGCCTACGTGCCGGACGCGCAGCCGCCGGCACCGCCCGAGCCGCGCGACCCCGGTCGGGCGATCACCACGTTCCTGCACGGCATCGCCGACGAGGCCGCCGCGCGCGGCTACGTCTTCGACCGGTCGAAGGTGCTGCACCCGCCCGACCAGGACCTGCGGCTGGAGGTCACCGACGGCCAGCTCGCGCACGAGTGGGGCCACCTGCGGGCCAAGCTCGCCGAGCGCAGCCCCGAGGTCCTCGCGCGCTGGTCCGGCGTCGAGGTCCCCGACCCGCACCCGATGCTCGTCGTGGCCCCGGGCCCGGTCGCGCCGTGGGAGATCCTCGACGACCTGGAGTGAGGCGCACGCGTCTCCACCGGCCGGCGCTCCCGCCGGTGCGCCCCGTCAGTCCTCGCGCGCCGCGAGCAGGTCGCGCAGCGCGAGCACGGTGCGCCAGTTGCGCCCCGTGCCGGCCTGGCGCGCGGCCCGCGTGAGGACGTCGGGCGTCAGCCGCGACCTGCCCATGCCGTCGACGTAGTGCACGTACGCCTCGCGGCCGGCCCAGACGACCTGCTCGTCGCCGTACGCGCCCGCGTCGAACGCCGGGTCGGGGTCGAGGTCCGCGGCGAAGAACGTCACGAGCACGCGCGCGGGGTCCTCGGCGGCGGCCTCGGGGAACGGGTTCGCCGCGACGACCTCGTCGAATGCGGCCCGGGTCCGCACGAGCACGTCGACGTCGAACCCGACGTCCTCGCGCAGCGCGCCCGCGAGGTCCGCGGCGAGCCGCTCCGGGGTCGCGGCGTCGGGCGCGACCAGCACGACGTTCCCGCTGTTCAGATGCGTCGCGACCTGCGCGTGGCCGAGCCCCTCCGCGACCGCGCGCAGACGGGCCATGGGGACCTTCCGGTGCCCCCCGACGTTGACTCCGCGCAGGAGGGCGACGACAGCGGTCATCGGCCCAGGATGCCGTGCGCGCCCGTCCCGCGGCACCCCGCGTCGCACCCCGCGGCGCCCCGGCGAACTCACACGCGTCCCCGGCGGGCTGTGCGCAGACCGTTCCCGCGGGGTAACGGGGCGTGCCCCCTGTCGGAAACACGCCGTTCCTAGCGTGGGGGCACGCCCCGGCCGGACCCACCCTGGAGACCCACATGGACGCGACCGACCCGACGGACCGCACGCCCGACGAGCCCCGCCCCACGACGGACGACGCCAGCACGCCGGCGCCCGAGGCCGTGCAGCCCGCGGCCGCCGTGGTCGACGAGCGCGCGCCGAAGCACCTCGTGGTCGTCGGCGGCGGCATGGTCGCGCAGCGGCTCGTCGAGGCGATGCGCGACCGGGACGCCGCGGGGGAGTGGCGCATCACGGTGCTCGCCGAGGAGCCCCGCGCGCCGTACGACCGCGTCGCGCTGACGAGCTACTTCTCCGGCCGCCACCCCGAGGACCTCGCGCTCGGCACCCCCGAGCTGTGGGCCGACCCGCTCGTGCGCCTCGTCCGCGGGGACGCCGTCACCGCGATCGACCGCGAGGCGCGCACGGTGACGAGCACGTCGGGGCGCGTCGAGCACTACGACCACCTCGTGCTCGCGACGGGCTCGAAGGCCGCGATGCCGCCCATCGAGGGCAACGACCTGCCGGGCGTGTTCGTGTACCGCACGGTCGACGACGTCGCGGAGCTGCGCGGCTGGGTCGAGGAGCAGCGCGAGCGGTGGAGCCGACCGGTCCGGGGCGCGGTCATCGGCGGCGGCCTGCTCGGGCTCGAGGCGGCGGGCGCGCTCCAGGCGCTCGGTGCGCAGAGCACGGTCGTGCAGTTCGGCACGCACCTCATGTCCGCGCAGATCGACCTCGGCGGCGGCGAGGCGCTGCGCCGCCTGATCAACTCCCTCGGCGTCGGCGTCCGGCTCAACACGGCGACGACGCGCATGCGCACCAACCGCCGCGGCACCGTCGGCCGGCTCGACTTCGCGGACGGCGGCCGGCTCGACGTCGACGTCGTCGTGGTCGCGACGGGCGTCACCCCGCGCGACGAGCTCGGCCGCGCGGCGGGCCTCGAGGTCGGCCCGCGCGGCGGCGTCGTGGTCGACGACGCGTGCCGCACCGCCGACCCGTTCATCTCCGCGGCCGGCGAGGTCGCGTGCATCCAGGGCGCCTGCATCGGGCTCGTCGCCCCCGGCTACGCGATGGCCGAGATCGTGGTGGACCGCCTGCTCGGGGGCGCGGCGACGTTCCCCGGCGCGGACACCGCGACCAAGCTCAAGCTCTCCGGTGTCGACGTCGCGAGCTTCGGTGACGCGTTCGCCGTCACGCCCGGCGCCCTCGAGATCGTCTGGGCCGACCCGGTCGGCGGCGTCTACAAGAAGCTCGTGCTGTCCGACGACGCGCGCACGCTGCTCGGCGGCGTCCTCGTCGGCGACGCGAGCGCCTACGCGTCGCTGCGCCCGATGCTCGGCCGCGAGCTGCCCGGCGACCCGGGCCAGTACCTGCTGCCCGAGGGCGGCGGTGGCGGGGGCGCGGCGCTCGAGCTGCCCGACGACGCCGCGGTCTGCTCGTGCAACAACGTCACCGCGGGCACCGTCCGCGGCGCGGTCACCGAGCACGGCTGCACCGACCTCGGTGCGGTGAAGGCGTGCACGCGTGCCGGGACGAGCTGCGGCTCGTGCCTCCCGCTCGTCAAGAAGCTCGTCACCACGGAGCTCGAGAAGTCCGGCATCACGGTCAGCAAGGCGCTCTGCGAGCACTTCGACCTCTCGCGGGCCCAGCTCTACGACGCCGTCCGTGTCACGCAGCTCCGCTCGTTCACCGACGTGCTCGCGCGGTTCGGCACCCGGCCCGGCGCGCGCGGCTGCGACATCTGCAAGCCCGTCGTCGCGTCGATCCTCTCGACGACCGCCCCCGGGCACGTCCTCGAGGGCGAGCGCGCCACGCTGCAGGACACCAACGACCACGTCATGGCGAACCTGCAGAAGGACGGCTCCTACTCGGTCGTCCCGCGCATCGCCGGCGGCGAGATCACCCCCGAGGGCCTGCTCGTCATCGGGCAGGTCGCCAAGGACTTCGGGCTGTACACGAAGATCACGGGCGGCCAGCGCATCGACATGTTCGGCGCGCGCATCGACCAGCTCCCGGCGATCTGGAAGCGGCTCGTCGACGCCGGCATGGAGTCCGGGCACGCGTACGGCAAGTCGCTGCGCACCGTGAAGTCGTGCGTCGGGTCGACCTGGTGCCGGTTCGGGGTGCAGGACTCGGTCGCGCTCGCCGTCCAGCTCGAGCTGCGCTACCGCGGCCTGCGCTCGCCGCACAAGATCAAGCTCGGCGTCTCGGGCTGCGCGCGCGAGTGCGCGGAGGCGCGCGGCAAGGACGTCGGGGTCATCGCCACGGACAAGGGCTGGAACGTCTACGTCGGCGGCAACGGCGGCTTCACCCCGCGGCACGCGCAGCTCCTCGCCGAGGACCTCGACACCGAGACCCTCGTGCGGACCATCGACCGTTTCCTCATGTACTACGTCCGCACGGCCGACCGGCTGCAGCGGACGGCACCGTGGATGGAGGACGTCGAGGGCGGCCTCGAGGGTGTGCGCGCGGTGATCATGGACGACTCCCTCGGCATCGCCGCGGACCTCGACGCCCAGATGGCGCTGCACGTCGAGTCGTACGAGGACGAGTGGGCCGCGACGCTCGCGGACCCCGAGAAGCTGCGCCGGTTCGCGTCGTTCGTCAACGCCCCGGAGACGCCGGACCCGTCGCTCGCGTACGTCGCCGAGCGCGGCCAGGCACGCCCCGCCACGGCGGAGGAGAAGAACGGGTACGACGACGGGCGCAGCGGTGCGGTGCTCGTCGCGGGGACGACTCTGGAGGTGCGCTCGTGACTGCTGCTCAGGTGGAGGACCTCGTGGCCGACGGCGAGCTGACGTGGGTCGACGTGTGCCGGCTCGACGACCTCGCGCCCGAGCGCGGCGCGGCGGCGCTCGTCGGCGCCGAGCAGGTCGCCCTCGTCCGGCTGCTCGACGACCGCGTGCTCGCGGTCCAGCAGCTCGACCCGTTCTGCGGTGCGTACGTCATGTCCCGCGGCATCGTCGGGACCCGGACGGTCGACGGCGCGGACGTGCCGACCGTGGCCTCGCCGATGTACAAGCAGGTGTTCGACCTCACGACCGGCCGGTGCCTCGACGCGGTCGGCAAGGAGCCCGTCGACCTGCGGACGTGGCCCGTGCGGGTCGTGGCCGGCTCGGTGCAGGTCGGCGTCGCGGCCGGCTCGGTCGCCGTCGGGGGTGCCGGGTGACCGCGCTCCTCGGGCTCCGGCTGACCGGTCGGCGCGTCGTCGTCGCGGGCGGCGGCCCGGTCGCGGCCCGGCTCGTGCAGGACCTGCTCGTCGAGAGCCCGCGCGTGCTGGTGGTCGCCCCGCAGCTGTGCGAGGCGCTGCTCGACATGCACCGCTGGGGGCTCGTCGAGTGGCGAGCCGCGGAGGTCCGGGCGAAGGACCTCGACGGCGCGTGGCTCGTGCAGACCGCGACGGGTGACCGGGCGACGGACGCCGCGGTCGCCGGCTGGGCCGAGGAGCGTCGGGTCTTCTGCGTGACGTCGGGCGACGTGCGCGGCGGGACGGCCCGCACGCCCGCGACGACCCGCCTCGGTGACGTCCTCGTGGGCGTCGTCGCGACCTCGGCCGGGAGCACGGCCGGGCCCTCGACGGGCGCGTCCGGCGCACCGGGTGCGCCCGGGCCGGCCGACGCCCGCCGGATCGCGGGAGTGCGGGACTCGATCGCCGCGCACCTGCGCGGGGGCGGCGCCGACCTGCGCCACCGTCGCGCGCCGGTGCCCGGCCAGGGCCGGGTCGTGCTCGTCGGCGGGGGACCCGGCGCGGTCGACCTGCTGACCGTCCGGGCGCGCCAGGCGCTCGCCGAGGCGGACGTCGTCGTGACCGACCGCCTCGGCCCGACGGCTGTGCTCGACGAGCTGCCCGCGGACGTCGAGGTGATCGACGTCGGCAAGACCCCCGGCAACCACGCCGTCCCGCAGCACGAGATCAACCGGATCCTCGTCGAGCGGGCGCAGCGCGGCGAGCTCGTCGTGCGCCTCAAGGGCGGCGACCCGTTCGTCTACGGGCGCGGCGGCGAGGAGGTGCTCGCGTGCCGCGAGGCCGGCGTCCCCGTGACCGTCGTCCCCGGCGTGAGCAGCGCGTTCGCCGTGCCCGCCGCGGCCGGCATCCCCCTGACGCACCGCGGCACCGTCGGCTCGGTGCAGGTCGTCAACGGCCACGACGGGCTTTCCCGCGCCGCGCTCGCCGGCCTGTGCGACGCGTCGCTCACGCTCGTCGTCCTGATGGGCGTGAGCATGCTCGACGAGCTCGTCGCCACGGCCCTCGGCGCCGGCACCGACCCCGCCACCCCCGTGGCGATCATCGAGAGCGGCACGCTCGACGCGCAGCGCGTGACCCGGGCCCCGCTCGACGGGATCGCTGCCGCCGCCCGGGCCGCCGGCGTCCGCGCCCCGGCCGTCATCGTCGTCGGCGCGGTCGCCGCGGACGGCCTCCTGGTGCCCCCGCCGCCGCCGGACGACGGGCCCGACACACGACCGACATCCGGCCAGGACACAATGACCTCGTGAGCGACCACATCGACCAGACCATGGCGGGGGTCGTCGTGCTCGTGACCGCAGACCGCCGGTCGGCCGAGCTCGGCGCGGCCCTCGCCCGCCGCGGGGCCGCGATCCGGCACGCCCCGGCGCTCAGCATGATCCCCAACCAGGACGACGCCGCGCTCATCGCGGGCACGCGCACGCTCCTCGCCGACCCGCCCGACGTCGTCGTCGTCACGACCGGCATCGGGTTCCGCGGCTGGATCGAGGCGGCCGACGCCGTGGGCATCGCCGACCAGCTCACCACGGTGCTCCGGGGTGCCCGGATCGTCGCGCGCGGACCCAAGGCGCGCGGCGCGATCCAGGCCGCGGGGCTCCAGGCCGACTGGGTCGCGGAGTCCGAGACGAGCGCCGAGATCGCCCAGGTGCTGCTCGACGAGGGCGTCGCCGGGCTCAAGGTCGCCGTGCAGCACCACGGCGCGGGGGCCGACGGGCTCGACCGCGCGTTCGAGGTCGCGGGCGCGCAGGTGCGCAGCCTCGTCGTCTACCGCTGGGGCCCGCCGCCCGACCCCGAGGCGCTCGCGGCGTCGGTGCGCGCGGTCGCCGCGGGCGAGATCGACGCCGTGGTGTTCACGTCGGCGCCCGGCGCGGCCGCGTGGCTCGCGGCCGCCGAGGAGGCCGGCGTCCTGCCGACCGTCGTGCGGCTCGCCGGGCGCGGGCAGGTCGTCACCGCGGCGGTCGGACCGGTCACCGCGAAGCCGCTCGTCGAGCGCGGGATCACCCCGATCGTCCCCGACCGCGGGCGGCTCGGGTCGCTCGTGCGCACGCTCGTCGCGCACTACGGCGGGCTGCAGACACTCGAGACGGTCGCGGGTCCGCTGCAGGTGCACCGCGGCGCCGCGGTGCTCGACGGCCGGGTGCTGCCGCTCTCGCCGTCGGGCCTCGAGGTGCTCCGGCTGCTCGCCGCCGCGCGCGGGGCCGTCGTGCCGCGCTCCGACCTGCTCTCGGTCCTGCCGGGCGACTCCCAGGACCCGCACGCCGCCGAGGTCGCCGTCGCGCGCCTCCGGGAGGCCACCGGGAGCAAGGCCCTGATCCGTACGGTGGTCAAGCGCGGCTACCGGCTCGAGCTCGTGAGCGAGGGATGACGATGACGCACGTGGACGCACCGGTGCTCGTGGGGTGCTCGCACGGCACCGACAGCGTGGCCGGCCGGGCGGCGATCCGCTCGATCCTCGACGGGATCCGGCGGCAGCGCCCCGACCTGGACGTGCGCGAGGCGTTCGTCGACGTGCAGCAGCCCGAGGTCCCGGACGTCGTCGCGGGCGCGGTCGAGCCGGACGGCGCCTCGGCCGTGGTCGTCCCGCTCCTGCTCTCGGTGGGCTTCCACGTGCGCGTCGACATCGCCGAGTCCGTCGAGGGGCACCCGGCCGTCGCCGCCGCGCCGCTCGGCCCGGACCCGCGCCTCGTCAACCTGCTCGCGGACCGGCTCGCCGAGGCGGGGCTGCGCGACGACGACGCGGTCGTGCTCGCCGCGGCCGGCTCGACCGACCCCGCGGCCGCGGTGGCCGTCGAGGCGATCGGCTCGGGCCTCGCGGGGCGGCTCGGGCGCGCGGTGCACATCGGCTACGGCGCGGGCACGACGCCGCGCGTGCCCGAGGCGGTCGCGGCGGCACGGGCCACCGGGGCCCCGCGCGTCGTCGTGGCCGCGTACCTGCTCGCGCCCGGGTTCTTCCACGACCGCGTGCTCGAGGCCGGCGGCGACGTGGTCAGCGCGCCGCTCGCGCCCGACGACCGGCTCGTCGCGATCGCGCTCGACCGGTACGCCGCCGCGTGCGCGACGCTCGAGGTCGCCGCGGCGCGCTGACGCCCCCGGGTGGCCTCGGCGCACCCGGCGTCCTGCCCTTTCGTCCCGCATGCGCCGGGGCACGCCGCTCGTCCCTTGACCCGACGCCGGCCCGCCCCTAGAACGTCCGCATGCCTGCGCCCCGATCGCCGCGTCGCCTCGCCCTGCTCGTCGTGCTGCCGCTCACGGCCCTCCTCGGCGCGTGCGGCGGCGGAGACGGTGGGGAGGGTGGCGGGGGCGGCGGCGCGGGCGCGGCCCCCACGGCCGACGCGGCGCCCACCGGGCCCCGCGAGATCGACACCCCGGACTGCGTCCCCGACGACGCGCGCGCCGTCGCGACCGGCCCCGAGGACGAGCCGGTCGTCGTCGTGACGCTCGGCGACGGCGCGAACGGCCTGGTCTTCGCCCCGCAGTCGGGCGACACGTTCTGCGAGTGGGTGCCCACGCTCGAGGCGTACGCCGCCCAGGGGTACACCGTGGCGTCGTTCGCGTGGTCGGGCGACGCGGCGGCCTCGCTCCGCAGCGCCGTCGACGTCCTGCTCGCCGAGGACGTGGACGCCTACGCGCTCGTCGGCTCCTCTGTCGGCGGCGCGATGTCCGCGGCCCTGGCCGACGACCTCGATCCCGCGCCGGCTGGCGTGCTCGCACTGAGCCCCGGCCGGGTGTCCGACGCGGGCTCGGCGGCCTCGGCCGACTCGGCCTACACGGGCCCGCTCCTCGTGATCGGGAGCGCCGCGGACAACGCGACGGCGGCGCGGGCCGTCGCGCGCGCCGACGACCCGTCGACGTACCTCGAGGTCCCCGGCGGCGCGCACGGCCTCGCGCTGTTCGCGACGGACTCGGGCCCGCTCGTCGAGCAGCGCATGGCCGAGTTCCTCGGCGGCCTGTTCGCCGGCTGAGCGCTGCGGGCGGCTGAGCCCGCCGCGCGGCTGAGTTCCGCGGCGTGACCCATCCCCGCGGCGTGGCCGAGCCCCGCGGCGCGGCCGGACTGCCGTGGCGCCGCCGGGCCCCCGGCGGGGCCGTGCGTCAGAGGTAGCGCAGCGGGTCGAACTCGTCGAGCGGGATGATCCGCAGGCGCGGGAGCTGCACGTTGAACGCCTTGACGTCCGTCTCGAGGTCGAACACCTCGAGGCCGCGGTCGGTGAGCTGCGCGAGCGCCGAGCTCGTGAACTCACGGAACGCGAGCAGCCCGACGTGGCGGTCGGTGCCGAGCAGCGCCTCGATCTCGGGCGTGAAGTCCCCGTCGTGGCTCGCGAGCAGCACGTCGCCGGGGCGGTCGGCGAGCGCGGTGAGCGTGCGCTTGATGCCGATGTCGACGACCTTCTCGTAGCTCTCGCCGGCGAGGGGGATGGGCTGGAACCCGATCGCGACGAGCGCCTGCACGAACGACATCGGCATCGTGCCGTTCGACGCGTTGAGGAAGAACAGCCCCTTCGCGTTGCCGCCCCACGCGCGCTGCGCGAAGTCGAGCACGCGCTCCCAGCGGGGACGCTGCTCGGGGGTCGGCCGCCCGCTGAGGATCGACGAGCCGAGGGTCGCGTCGATGTTCTCGCCGTCGACCAGGACGTAGGTGGTGCGCGGCGCCGGCGTCTCCATCGGGCCAGCGTACGGCCGCCGCGGGTCGCCCGGACGGACGGGGGCCCGGCACGCCGTGGCGTACCGGGCCCTCGTGCGAGCGGAGCGTGAGCGCTACGGCTGGCCGATCAGGTCGATGACGACCGCGATCGCGGGGCTCGCCTCGGCCGAGGGGATCTGCAGCAGGACGCGGCTCCCGAGCGGGACACCGACGAGCCCGGCGAACGTCGGCTGCTCCGGGGAGACCGGGAACAGCTGCGGCGTGCCGTCCTCCCACGAGCTGCCGATGCTCGACCCGGCCCAGTCGACGCCCGAGTACTGCGCGACGAGGTTGCCCTCCACGACGGGGTCGCCCGTGCCCGTCGCGAGCACCGTCGTGACGACCTCGGTCGGCTCGGGGGAGCCGGCCGGCACGGTCACGGTGGCCTCGCTGCCGAGCTCGCCGGTCACCTGCGGGGCGACCGAGGCCGCGGCCGCGGCGTCCGGTGCGGCGTCGGCCTGCGCCTTCGCGTCGGCGCCGTAGCTGTCCCGGACGTCGACGACGAAGACGATCGTGTCGGTGCCCTCGATGCCGGCCTGCTCGTTGCCCTCCTCGCCGTAGCCCTCCTCGGGCGGCAGCGACAGCAGCACGCGGCTGCCCACCTTGACCCCGGCGAGGCCCTTGGCCCAGCCCGGCACGAGCTCGCTCAGGGGGATGATGAGCGGCTGCGCCTCGCCCTCGCCCTTCGGGTCGTAGGAGTTGTCGAAGACCTTGCCGTCCCAGACCTGGCCGAGGTAGTCCGCGACGATGAGGTCCGTCTCGGCGACCTCGGGGCCGTCGCCCTCGGAGATGACGTCCGTGGTGAGCTCGGTGGGCGGCTCGGCCTCGGGGAAGGTGATCTCGGGCTTCTCGCCGAACTCGCCGCTCGCGGTCGGCAGCGAGCTCTCGGGCTCGCTCGAGCCGCATCCGGCGAGGACGAGGGCGGCGGCGAGGACGGTGCTCGCGAGGACGGGGCGACGGCGCACGTGACGGCTCCTGGTCGAGGGCTCCCGACGCCGGTGTGCGCGCGAGAGGGCCGCCCTGGCGCCAACGACGCCGTGCGGCCGCACCCAGCATGCCTCCTCGGGCGTTCCGGGCGAAACGGTGGTCCGGTGACCGGGCGTGGGTCACAGGTCCCGGGGGACCTCCGACCCACGACGCCGCAGGCCCGCGCCCGCACGATGGATGCAGGGGCGAGGAGCGGCGCACGGTCCTCCCGGATCGCGCGGAGGACCGCCGAGCGCCCCCACGCACGAGCGCAGGCACGCGCACCCGGAACCGTCGGCAGACAGAGGTGAGAGCAGTGAAGATCCTGGTCACAGCGGCATCCCGGCACGGCGCGACGCAGGAGATCGGCGCCGTCGTGGCGCGGGCGCTCGCCGAGGCGGGGCACGAGGTCGACGAGCGGTCCCCGTCCGAGGTGCTGAGCCTCGAGGGGTACGGCGCGGTGGTCCTCGGCTCCGCGGTCTACACCGCGCACTGGATCCCCGAGGCACGCGACCTGACGGTCCGGCTGGGCGACGAGCTGCGCGAGCGGCCGGTCTGGCTCTTCTCGTCGGGCCTCGCGACGCAGCCCGCCGCGTCCGCGAACTCCCCGCACGAGGTCGCGCGGCTGCGCGAGGAGATCGGCGCGGTCGCGCACCGGAGCTTCGCGGGTCGGCTCGACCGGAGCGTGCTCTCGTTCACCGAGCGCACGATCATCGCCGGAGCACGCGCCCGCGAGGGCGACCACCGCGACCTCGGCGCGGTCCGCCGCTGGGGCCAGCAGATCGCCGCCGAGCTGGCGACCCGCGCGGTCCCGGTGGCCTGACCGCTCAGCCGAGCCGCGCCGCGACGCGGTCCCACAGCGCGGGGCGCCGCAGCCGGCGCAGGCGCTCGGCGACCTCGGTCGTGCTGGGCCGCATCGTCGGGTCGCTCGCGGTCATCTCCTGCAGCAGCGAGCACCACGTCGGGCCGAGCGAGTCGGGCACCTCGGGCGCGTCGAGCAGGCGCGCGAGCGAGCTCGAGAGCGCCTCGCCGGGGTACGCACGCTCGCCGGTGAGGCACTCGAGCAGCACGAGGCCGAGCGAGTAGACGTCCGACGTCGCGCCGAGCGGCCGGCCGAGCGCCTGCTCGGGGCTCAGGTAGCTCGCGGTCCCGAGCGTGCGGCCGGCCGAGGTCTCCCCGGACGTCGGGCCGCCCAGCGCCTGCGCGATGCCGAAGTCGGCGAGCTTCGTCGCCGTCGCGGGCGCCTCGGCCTCCCCGGACAGCACGGGCTCGTGCGCGAGCAGGATGTTCGCGGGCTTGAGGTCGCGGTGCACGACCCCGGCCGCGTGCGCGTGGCCGAGGGCCTCCGCGAGCTGGCGCCCGATGTCCGCGACCTCGACCGGGTCGATCGGGCCCTCGTCGAGGCGCTCGCGGAGCGTCACCCCGTCGACGAGCTCCATGACGAGGTAGGCGAGCGGCTCGCCCTCGGGGCCCTGGTCGGCGCCCACGTCGAGCAGGGCGACGAGACCGGGGTGCGACAGGCTCGCGAGCACGCGCGCCTCGCCGGCGTACCGGCCGATGTCGCGTGCGGGGACGCCCTCGAGCGAGAAGACCTTGAGGGCGACGGGGCGGCGGAGGCGGACGTCGGTCGCGGCGAAGACGGTGCCCATGCCGCCGTGCCCCAGCGTTCCGTCGATGCGGTAGCGACGGCCCAGGGCATGGCCCACGAGCGCGTCGAGGCGGGTCGGGTCCACGCGGCTTGCTCCCTCGTCCTGTGTGCGCTGCATGCCTTGTGCGTACGCCCCGGGACGCGCCCCACGTCCCGGGATCCCCTCCAGCACGGTAGGAGGTCGGGAGCCCGTGTGCATCCCGGCGACCGGGTGGAAACGTGGATCTGACAGCCCGTCGCGACAACGTCACGGTGGGCCGCACCGCCGCCACCGGGCCGCTCCGCGTGGCGGTGGGATGATTCTCGGGTGGCTTCCTCGACCCTGAACCCCACCTCGCTCGCGCCCTACGACGGCCTGCTGCTGTTCTCCTTCGGCGGCCCGAACGGACCCGACGACGTCCTGCCGTTCCTGCGCAACGTGACGCGCGGGAAGAACATCCCCGACGCGCGCCTCGCCGAGGTCGGCGAGCACTACGCGCACTTCGGGGGCCGCAGCCCCATCAACGAGCAGAACCTCGCGCTGCTCGCCGCGCTGCGGGACGAGCTCGCGCGCCGGGGCATCGACGTCCCGGTCGCGTGGGGCAACCGCAACTGGGAGCCCTACACCGACGCGGGCCTGACCGAGCTGCGCGACGGCGGGTCGACCCACGTGCTCGCGATCGTGACGAGCGCGTACGGCTCGTACTCGGGCTGCCGGCAGTACCGCGAGAACCTCGCGACGACGCTGCGCGGCCTGGGGGCCACGACCCCGACCGGGGACGACGGCAGCGCGGGCCTCGTGGTCGACAAGCTGCGCCACTACTTCCACACCCCGGGCTTCGTGCGCGCGAACGCCGACGCCGTCGTCGAGGCGTACACCGCGCTCGCCGAGCGGACCGGGACGACGACCGCCGAGGTGGCCGCGACCGCGCCGCTCGTCTTCGTCACGCACTCCATCCCCGACACGATGGAGGAGGCGTCCGGAGCGCAGCGTCCCAGCTACCGCACGCAGCACCTCGACATCGGCGCGGTCGTCGCCGCCGAGGTCGGGCAGCGGCTGGGCCACGACGTGGACTGGACGCTCGCGTTCTGCTCGCGCTCGGGCCCGCCGAGCCAGCCGT
>NZ_BJLR01000038.1 GCF_006538745.1 Cellulomonas cellasea
CCCCGCCGAGCCAGCCGTGGCTCGAGCCCGACGTGAACGACCTGCTCACGGAGCGCGCCGCGCAGGGCATGCGCTCGGTCGTGCTCTCGCCGATCGGGTTCATCTCGGACCACATGGAGGTCGCGTTCGACCTCGACACCGAGGCGCTCGAGACCGCCGCCGAGCTCGGTGTGACGGCCGTGCGCGCCGACACCGTCGGGGTGCGCGCGGCGTTCGTCGAGGGCCTCGTCGACCTCGTGGTCGAGCGCGCGGCGGTGGAGCGCGGCGAGGACGTCGAGCGGCTCGTCGTCGGCGGGCTCGACCCGTGGCCCGACGTGTGCCGGCCGGGGTGCTGCCGCCTGCGCGCCGGCGAGGACAACGGGGTGCCCGCGGCCTGCGGGTCGGACCCCGTCGATGGCACGACCGCCCCGCAGACCGCAGGAGAGCAGCGATGAGCGCCGGACCCACGACGCCGGACGCCGGCGCGCCCGACGCGGCGGCGCAGGGGACGCACGGGGCCGAGGCCGCGCAGGGGGCGCACGGGCACCACGAGGGCGGCCACGCCCCCGAGGTCGCCGAGGCGGTCAACGGCGCGATCCGGTACGCGATGTTCTCGGTGTTCGCGCTCGAGCAGCCGCTGCCCGAGGACCACGACGAGCGCACGCTCCTCGTCGCCGAGGCCGAGGCCGCCGTGCGCGGCGAGGGCCCGACGCCCGCGATCGGCGACCTCGTGGTGCGTGGCTGGTACGACGTCGCGGGCCTGCGGGCCGACGCCGACCTCATGGTCTGGTGGCACGGCGACTCGGTCGAGTCCGTGCAGGGCGCCTACCAGCGGTTCCGCGCGAGCGCGCTCGGCCGGCACCTGCTGCCCGTGTGGTCCGTCGTCGCGCTGCACCGCCCCGCCGAGTTCAACCGTGGCCACGTGCCGGCGTTCCTCGCGGGGGAGGACCCGCGCGACTACCTGTGCGTCTACCCGTTCGTCCGCTCCTACGAGTGGTACGTGCTGCCCGACGACGAGCGCCGCGAGATGCTGATCGAGCACGGCCGTGCGGCCAAGGACTACGCCGACGTGCGCGCCAACACGCTCGCCGCGTTCGCGCTCGGGGACTACGAGTGGATCCTCGCGTTCGAGGCCGACGAGCTGCACCGCATCGTCGACCTCATGCGCGAGCTCCGCGCGACGCAGGCCCGCCGGCACGTGCGCGAGGAGGTCCCGTTCTACACGGGCCCGCGCGTGCTGCTCGCCGACTGGGCGGAGCGCCAGCCGCGCGAGTGAGCGCGGGCGGGCTCCGCGGCTCGCCCCGGGGTCCTGACGGCTCCGCGGTGGCGTGCCATGATCGGCACGTGACCGGAGCCGTGCACCTGACCGCAGCGCCGTGGCAGTTCGTCGACGTCGCGGGGGAGCCCCTCGGCGCCGTCCCGGAGCGCTCGCGCCCCGCGCTGACCTTCGAGTCCGACGGGCAGGTCTACGGGACGGGCGGCGTCAACCGGCTGCGCTCGACGTACCGCCTCGAGGACGGCGTCCTGCGCTTCGGGACGGTCGTGAGCACGCGCATGGCCGGCACGCCCGAGCACACGCAGCGCGAGGAGGCCGTGCTGGCGCTGCTCGCCGGGGACGTGCGGGTCCGCGCGGAGCACGCGGCAGCCGGCGGCGCCGGCCCCGCCGCGGCGCACGACGGCGTGGGCAACACGGCCGCCGTCGAGGGGGTCGTGCTGGTGCTGTCCGACCCCCAGGGCCGCGAGTCGCGCCTCGTGCCCGTCACCCGCGTCCCGGACGCCCCGCACGCGCCCGCCGAGCCGGAGCCCGGCGCCCCGCGCTGAGGCCCACCCGGGACCGCCCGCGGACCGTGCCCTCGGGCCGGCCCGGGGCGGCGACGCGGGACCTGTCGCTCTCGCGGAAGGTCCCTGCGGTCGCGCGCGCCGAGGCCCTCGGGCCGGGGCGTCAGTGTGCCGCCGGCGCCCCGGCCCGCACGTCGGCCTCGGCCCACAGCGGGGCGAGCGCCTCGAGCGTCGCGATCCGCGTCGCCACGTCGTGGGTCGTCGCCGTGAGCAGGAGCTCGTCGGCGCCCGTGCGCGCGACCAGGTCGCCGAGCTCGGCGACCGCGCGCTCGGGGGTCGTCGCGATCTGGGTCCCGGGCAGCTGGGCGAGGAGCTCCGCCGTGCCCGGGTCGAGGTCGGCGAGCATGCGCTGCGCGTCGTCGGGCGACACGATCGGCGCGAGCGGCCGGGGGCTGCGCAGGCTCAGGGCCATGACGCGGCTCGGGCCGGCGAGCCAGCGCGCCTCCTCCTCGGTGTCGGCGACGATCACCGACGCGGACACCATGAGGCGCGGCTGCGCGAGCACGGACGACGGCCGGAACGTGCTGCGGTAGGCCGCGGCGGCCTGGTGCGTGCGGCCGGTCGAGAAGTGGTGCGCATAGCTGAACGGCAGCCCGAGCTCCGCGGCGAGCTGCGCGCTGAACAGGCTCGACCCGAGCAGCCACGCCTCGGGCGCCGACGTGGGCGCGGGCGTCGCGGTCAGGCGGGCGGCACGGGCCGACGGCGGGTGCCCCTCGGGTCCGCTGCCGAGCAGGGCGAGCACGTCGATGAGCTCGAGGGGGAAGTCCTCGGCGCCCAGACCCTCGACCGTGCGGCGCAGCGCCGCCGCCGTGCGCGGGTCCGCCCCCGGCGCACGACCGATGCCGAGGTCGATGCGCCCGGGGTGGAGCGCCTCGAGCATCGCGAACTGCTCCGCGACGACGAGCGCGGGGTGGTTGGGCAGCATGACCCCGCCGGAGCCGACCCGGATGCGCTCGGTCGCCGCCGCGAGGTGCGCGAGCAGCACGGCCGGCGAGGTCGAGGCGACGGCGGGCATCGCGTGGTGCTCCGCGACCCAGAACCGGGCGAACCCGAGCGCGTCGGCGCGGCGCGCGAGCTCGGTGGTCGCGAGCAGCGCGTCACGCGAGGACGCGCCGGCGGCGACGGGGGAGAGGTCGAGGACGGACAGCGGGATCGAGGAGGTCACCTCGGGGCAACGCGCGTGCGGCGCGGAGGCTTCCCGCGGGCGGTCAGGACGTGGGCGAGGTCACGCCCGGGTCGGCGCCGATGCGGGCCGCCACCGCGGAGGGCAGCGGGTAGGGCCGCTCGACCGGCAGCGCCGCGGTGGCCGCGTCGACGTCGCCGTCCAGGAGCAGGCCGCGGACGCGCCGGACCGTCGGCGTGACGTCGGTGATGCCGGTGACCCACTCGTCGACGTAGCGGTCCACGGCCGAGCCCGAGAGGCCGACCTGGAGGCTGCGCCATGGGAGCGGCGCGAGGGTGAGCGAGCGCTCGGGGTCCCACTGCACGCGCACCGGGCTCTGCCGGACCTGCTCCCGCCACGCGGCGTGGTCGGCGTGCACGCGCGGGTCGGCGTGGCTCAGCGCCGCCTCGGCGAGCGCCTCCTCGAACCCGGCGCGGGTGATCCGCACGGCGAGGACGCGCTCCTGACCCGGCTTCGTCGCCCATCCGCAGCGGTACATCATCCAGAGGAACGACGGCTTGACCCACGTCATGCGGCCGCGCCGGAAGGGCGTCACGAACGTCCCCGCCGCGAGGGCGGGCTCGGCGATCTCCGGCGCGTAGGCCTGGTAGACGACGAGCGTCGTGTCGTCCGCGTCGGCCCGCACCTGACGCGCCGGCGGGTCCTGCGCGGGGGCGGTCGGCGGCGTGGCGCCGGTCGTCGATCGGGGCGCGGGCGCGCTGGGCACGGTCACCTTCTCGGGCTCGTCGTCGCGCACGGTGCTCGCGCGCAGGCGCAGGCTACGGGGCCCGGCGCGCGGCGTGCACCGGGATTCCGGGGCTCGGCACCCCGTCGAGGACGCCGCGCGTCGGCGCGCCGCGCCCGGGTCGCGGCGGACGCCCGGCGGCGCCCGCCGCGGACCACGTCAGGGGTACAGCCCGCGGATCTGGTGCGCCTCGGCCACCCGGCGCACGCCGATCGTGAGCGCGGCGTCCCGCAGCGAGAGCCCCTCGTGGCGCGCGGTGCGGGCCACGGCCTCGTACGCGCTGACCATGCGGCCCTCGAGGCGCTCCTCGATCTCGCGCTCGGTCCACCAGTACGCCTGGTTCGCCTGGACCCACTCGAAGTAGGAGACGACGACGCCGCCGGCGTTCGCGAGGATGTCGGGCACGACGATCACGCCGCGCTCGGCGAGCAGCTCGTCACCGCGCTGCGTCGTCGGGCCGTTGGCCGCCTCGACCACCCAGCGCGCCTTGACCGACGGGGCCGTCCGGGCGTCGAGCACCCCCTCGACCGCGGCGGGCACGAGCACGTCGACATCGAGGGCCAGCAGCGCGGTGTTGTCGATCGGCTCGGCGTCCTCGAAGCCCGTCACCGACCCCGTCGCCGCGACGTGCGCGAGGAGGGCGGGGACGTCGAGGCCGCTCGGGTCGTGCACGCCGCCGTACTCGTCGCTGACGGCGACCACGCGCGCGCCGCCCTCGGCGAAGAACCGGGTTGCGTGCGAGCCGACCTTGCCGAAGCCCTGGATCGCGACCGTGACCTCGTTCATCCCGACGCCGGCCTCCTCGAGCGCCGCCCGCGCGGCGTGCACGACGCCGCGGGACGTCGCGGTCGCGCGGCCCAGCGAACCCCCGACGGCGAGCGGCTTGCCGGTCGTGACCGCGGGGATCGTGTACCCGCGGTTGACGGAGTACGTGTCCATGACCCACGCCATGGTGCGCTCGTCGGTCCCGATGTCGGGCGCCATGATGTCCCGCTCGGGGCCGATCATCGGCATGATCTCGCTGGTGTAGCGCCGGGTCACGCGCTCGAGCTCGGTGGCGGAGTACCGCCGCGGGTCGATCGTCACGCCGCCCTTGGCGCCGCCGTACGGGAGCTCGACGACCGCGCACTTCCAGGTCATGAGCATCGCGAGCGCGCGCACCTCGTCGGGGTCGACGCTCGCGGCGTAGCGCAGGCCGCCCTTGCCGGGCCCGCGCGAGATGTTGTGCTGGACGCGGTAGCCGGTGAACAGCTCCGTCGTGCCGTCGTCGCGGCGCAGCGGGACGGCGACGGTGATCTCGCGCCGGGGGGTTGCGAGCATCTGGTGCAGGCCGTTGTCGTAGCCGAGGATGTCGACGGCCTTCGCGAGCTGCGCGCGGGCCGTCTCGAGCGGCCGCGTGCGCGCCGGTGCGCCGTCGGGCGGCGTGCTCGTGCCGGCTGCGGGGGAGCCCGGGGTCACCGGGGCGTCGGGGCCGGTGGACGTCGACGGCTGGGTGTCCGTCATGGTCGGGTGCCTCCTGGGGTCAGGGGTCGCGACGTGGCACGGCGGGTTCGTCGCGCCACGCCCCACCATACCACCCGGCGTGCGCGTGCGCCGGGGTCCGCGCCGTCAGCTCGAGCGCCCGGGGCCGTACTCGAAGTGCCAGTACTCGGGGTACGCGGCGTCGGCGCGCACGCGCGCGGGGGCGTACCAGCCGTACGTCGGGCCGTTCGCCACGAGCCACTCGTAGCGCGGGGTCCCGAAGCCGTATACGTCGGGCCACTCCTGGACGTCCAACGCGATCCCGAGGCCGTGGCTCGACGTGCCGGGCCTCGCCGCGAGGGGGCCGAGCGCCTGCTTCATCGCGACCTGGTCCTCGTACGAGCGGTAGGTCAGGTCCATCGCGATCGACTCGCCGAACGTCGCACGGAACGCCGCCTCGAGCTCGGTGAGCGCCTCCGCGGCGTCGCAGCGCAGGTACTGCGCGTAGCCGAGCTGGTCGGTGCCCCACGGGATCCGGCACATCGCCGACATCGGCAGGTTGCCGTTCGACCCGTCGCCGTCGGCCGTCGGCACGGACGTGACCCACAGGACGTTCCCCGCGGCGTCGACGGGACGACCGCCGGCGGCGGGTGCGGGCTCGTCCGCCGGGGCTGCCGGGGCCGTCGGGCGCGCCGTCGCCGTCGGTGCGGCGCGTGCCGCGGCCTCCGCTGCCGCCGCCTCCCACTCGGACTGCGCCGCGGCGACGGTCGCGCTCGCGGCGTCGACCGCGTCGGCGGCCGCGAGGATCGACGCGCTCGTCGCGGCGCCCTGCGGTGCGGCGGCGACCTGCGCGCGGAGCGCGTCGAGCGCGGACTGCAGCGCGCTGCGGACCGCCTCGTCGGCGACCCTGCCCGCGGACGCGTCGAGCACCGCCTGGGCGGCGGCGTCCCGCGGCGCGACCGAGGTGGCGGTCGCCGCGAGCTCGCGGGCCTGCGCCTGACCCTGCCGGGCGGCGTGCACGACGCCGGACTCCCGGACGGCGCGCTCGCGCGCGACGTCGGCCGCGACCTGGGCGGCCGCGACCGCGCGCGCCTCGTCGGCACGTGCGGCCGCGGCGCGGTCGGCGCGCACCTGCGTCACGCCGAGCGCGACCAGCAGGACCACGACGAGCGCGCCGAGGGCGATCACGAGCGGACGCCGTCGGCCGCCCAGGGTGGGGGTCATCGGTCGGCGGTCGCCCCGAGCCCGTCGATCCGCGCGACCTCGTCCGGCGTCAGGCCGAAGCCGAGCACGTCGAGGTTCGTCGCGAGCCGCTGCCGGTTCGTCGACTTCGGGATCACCACGACCTCGTGCTCGAGGTGCCAGCGCAGCACGACCTGCGCGGGCGTCACGCCGTGCGCCTCCGCGATCGCGACGAGCGTCGGGTCCTCGAGGCTCGTGCGCTTGAACGGGCTGTACCCCTCGACGCGCACGCCGCGCTCCGCGTGGGCCGCGAGCAGGTCTGCGTCGAAGTCCGACGGGCTCCACGGGATCTGGTTGATCGCCGGGGCCTCGCCCGTCGCCGCGATGAGCTCGTCGATCTGGGCGATCGAGTAGTTCGACACCCCGATCGCCCGGGTCAGGCCCTCGTCGCGCGCGGCGATGAACGCCTCCCACGTCGACGGGGTCGCCTCGCCGTTCGGGGGCCAGTGCACGAGCCACAGGTCGAGGTGGTCGGTGCCGAGCTCGGCGAGCGACTCCATCAGGGTCTGCCGCTCGCGGCCCGCGTGGTCGGGCGGCAGCTTCGTCGTCACGAAGATGTCGTCGCGGTCGTTCCCGCGCGTCGCGAGCGCGCGGCCGACCTGCGCCTGGTTGCCGTAGCCGGTCGCGGTGTCGATGTGCCGGTAGCCGAGCTCGAGCGCCGCGACGACCGCGAGCTCGGCCTCGGATCCCTCGGACTGCCAGGTCCCCAGGCCGAGGAGCGGGATGTCGGCGCCCTTGAGCGCGAGCGTGGGCATCTGTGCCGTCGTCATCGGTCCATGATGGGCCAGCGTCCGCGGCGGGTCGACCGCTGCGTCCGGTCTGCGGCGCACGACCTCGCCGGGGAGGGCGTCCCGGCAGGCCCGCGCGCGGCGCGGCGCCGGGCCTTCGCGCGGCGCGACGACGGGCCCACCGCCGCTCGACGCCGGGCGGTCACGCGCGCGGCGCTGCGGACGGGGACCGGCGGCGGAACTGCGCGGGCGTCTCGCCGGTGAGCCGGCCGAACGTCCGGGTGAACGCCGCCTGGTCGTAGAACCCGGCGCGGGCGGCGACGTCGGCGAGCGGGACGTCCGTCGTGGTCAGCAGCGCCGCGGCGTGGTCGATCCGGGCCCGCAGCACGAACTGCTGCGGCGAAAGCCCGAAGACCCGGCGCATGCGGCGCTCGAGGGTCGACGGCGAGCACCCGGCGGCGCGCGCGAGGTCCGCGACGGCGACGGGCTCGGTGAGCCGCTCCTCGACGAGCGCGACGACGCGCGACAGCGACCGGACCGCGACGTCGCCGGTGTCGGCGGTGCGCAGGTCCTGCGAGATGCTCACGAGCCCGACGACCTCGCCGCCGTCGCGCACCGGCAGCTTCGACGTGACGTACCAGCCGGGCTCCCCGCCGGCTCGGCGCACGAGCTCGAGCAGGTGCCGCAGGGGCCGGCCCGTGCCCAGCACGTGCGCGTCCTGCGCGGTGTAGTGCTGCGCGAGCTCGGGGATGAACAGGTCCTCGGCGCGCCGGCCCAGCACCGCGCGGCGCGAGCGCTCGCTCGTGCGGGCCACGAACACCGGGTTGACCGCGGCGTAGCGGCCGTCGGTGTCCTTGGCGCAGAACATCGTGCCGGAGAGCTCGTCCATCAGCGCGAGCATCGCCGGGCTGAGCGCGTCGAGCAGGCGACGGCTCTGCGGCGTGGGCCCGGACGCCGGAGCGGCGGTCGGGCGCGGGCGGTCGGGTTCGGCGGTCATGGCTCTTCGGAGGCTACAAGCGCGGCGCACGTCGGGCGTGACGCGGGGGTGACGCCCACGCGGCGCCCGCACGCGGCAGGGACGTGGCCGCAGGGACGCAGCCGCAGGTCAGGGCCCGCGTGGCCCCGACCGGCACAGCGCGTCACGCAGCGTGCCGGATCACGACAAGACGCCGGGCCACCCCCAGCCGCACGATGAGGGGATGGACGCCACGCCGCAGGACCTGGTCGACGACGCGCTCGAGCTCGCGGACCGCTGGGCGCTCGCCGGGGTGCACGGCGAGACCGAGCAGGAGCGCCGCACGAGCGGCCGGCTCGCCGCGCTGGTCTCCGACCCCGCGGGCCTCGAGCTCGCGGTGCGGTTCGTGGACCGGGTCGCGCGGCCCGACGACGTGCACGTCGCGGCGCGCGAGCTCGCGGGCCTCACCCGGTACACGTCGGCGGCGGGCGGGTTCCTCGGGCCGGTCGACCGGGCGATGCTCGCGGTCGGCGCCCGCGTCGCCCCGGTGCTGCCCGCGGTCGTCGTCCCCGCCGCGCGGTACCGCCTGCGCCAGCTCGTCGGGCACCTCGTCGCCGACGCGGGTCCGGGTCTCGGGGCGCACATCGCCCGAGCACGCGCCGACGGGTTCCGCCTCAACCTCAACCTGCTCGGGGAGGCCGTGCTCGGCGAGCAGGAGGCTGCGAGCCGGCTGAAGCGCGTGCGCGCGCTCGTCGAGCGGCCCGACGTCGACTACGTGTCGGTCAAGGTCTCCGCCGTCGCGAGCCAGCTCTCGACGTGGGACACCGCGGGCAGCCGCGACCGCGTCGTCGACCGCCTGCGCCCGCTGTACCGCGCGGCCGCGACCCACGGGACCTTTCTCAACCTCGACATGGAGGAGTACCGCGACCTCGCGCTCACCGTGCAGGTCTTCGAGCAGCTCGTGATGGAGCCCGAGCTGCTCGACGCCGAGTGGGGCATCGTGCTGCAGGCGTACCTGCCGGACGCGGTCGCCGCGCTCGACGAGCTCACCGAGATCGCCCGGCGCCGCGCGCTCGCCGGCGGGGCGCGCATCAAGGTCCGCCTCGTCAAGGGCGCGAACCTCGCGATGGAGAAGGTCGAGGCCGAGCTGCACGACTGGGTGCAGGCGCCCTACCGCAGCAAGCCCGAGGTCGACGCGAACTACGTCCGGCTGCTCGACCGCGCGCTGCACGCCGAGCGCACGCGGCACGTGCGGATCGGGCTCGCGAGCCACAACCTGTTCGACGTCGCGCTCGGGCACCGGCTCGCGCAGGAGCGCGGCGTCACCGAGGCGCTCGACGTCGAGATGCTCCAGGGCATGGCGCCGGCGCAGGCGCGCGCGGTGCGCGACGAGGTCGGGAACGTGCTGCTCTACACCCCCGTGGTTGCGGCCGAGGACTTCGACGTCGCGATCTCCTACCTCGTGCGCCGCCTCGAGGAGAACGCCGCGCCGCAGAACTTCCTGCACGCGATGTTCGCCCCCGCCGGCCCCGCAGCCGACCCGCTCGACGCCCAGCGCCGGGCGTTCCGCGACTCCGTGCACGCGTCGCAGGAGCCGACGACCCCGCCGCAGCGCCGCCCGCGACCCGAGCCGACCGAGCCCCGCGCCGGCGAGCCGTTCCGCAACGCCGCCGACACCGACCCGGCGGTCGCCGAGTCCCGTGCCTGGGCCGCCGAGCTGCTGGTCCGGGACGTCCCGGCGCCCGACGCCGTGCGCATCACGACCGTGCAGGACGTCGACGACGCCGTCGCGCGCGCCGAGGCCGTGCGCGAGCGCTGGGCGACGACCGCCCCCGCGGACCGCGCCCGGGTGCTGCGGCGCGCCGCGCTGCACCTCGAGCACGCCCGCGGGGACCTCGTCGCGACGATGGTGCAGGAGGCCGGCAAGACGGTCGCCGAGGCCGACCCCGAGGTCAGCGAGGCCGTCGACTTCGCCCGCTACTACGCCGACCGCGCGGAGGAGCTCGCGGACGGCGCTGTGCCCGGTGCGGTGTTCCGCCCGCGCGGCGTGACCGTCGTGACGCCGCCGTGGAACTTCCCGGTCGCGATCCCCGTGGGCTCGGTCCTCGCGGCGCTCGCCGCCGGGTCGCCCGTCCTGGTCAAGCCCGCCCCGCCGACCCCGCGCTGCGTGCAGGTCGCCATGGCGGCGGTGCAGCGGGCGATGGACGAGCTCGACGTGCCGCGCGACGTGCTCCAGGTCGTGCTCTCGCCCGAGGGCGACGTCGGCCGGCGGCTCGTGACGCACCCGTCGGTCGCGCGCGTGCTGCTCACCGGCTCGATCGAGACCGCCGAGCTGTTCGCGTCGTGGCGCGCCGACCTCGAGGTGCTCGCCGAGACGTCCGGCAAGAACGCGATCGTCGTGACGCCGTCGGCGGACGTGGACCTCGCGGTCGCCGACGTGGTGCGCTCCGCGTTCGGGCACGCCGGGCAGAAGTGCTCCGCGGCGTCGCTGCTGATCCTCGTCGGGTCCGCCGGGACGTCGGACCGCCTCCGCCGCCAGCTCGCGGACGCGGTCACGTCGCTGCGCGTGGGTCCCGCGACGGACCTCGCGACGACCGTCGGACCGCTGACGGAGCCCGCGTCCGGGAAGCTGCTGCACGCGCTGACGACCCTCGACGCGGGGGAGCGGTGGCTCGTGCAGCCGCGCCGCCTCGACGACGAGGGCCGGCTGTGGACCCCCGGCGTCAAGCACGGCGTCGCGCCCGGCTCCGCGTTCCACACGACCGAGGTCTTCGGCCCCGTGCTCGGGGTGCTGCGCGTCGCGACGCTCGACGAGGCGATCGAGGTGCAGAACGCCGTCGCGTTCGGGCTCACCGGCGGGCTGCACTCGCTCGACGAGGACGAGATCGCGACGTGGCTCGACCGCGTCGAGGTCGGCAACGCGTACGTCAACCGGCACATCACCGGCGCCATCGTGCAGCGCCAGCCCTTCGGCGGCTGGAAGGCCTCCGTCGTCGGGCCGGGCGCCAAGGCCGGCGGGCCGCACTACGTCGCGCAGCTCGGCGACTGGGCTGACGCGCCCGACGTGCCGTCCGATGACGCGGGGTGGCTCGCCTGGGCCGAGGAGGACGACGCCCGGTGGTGGGCCGACGAGCTGTCGGTCGAGCACGACCCGAGCGGCCTGAGCGTCGAGGCGAACCTGCTGCGCTACCGGCCCGTCGAGCACCTCACGGTGCGCGTGGGCACGGGTGCGCGGGACCGCGACCTCGCGCGGGTGCTCGCGGCGGCGCGGCGCGCCGGGGTCCCGGTCGCGGTGAGCCGGGTCGCGGGCGAGGCAGACGAGGCGTTCGCCGCCCGGGTGCGCGACGGCGGCGTGACCGGGCGCATCCGGGTGGTCGGCGCCGCTCCGGGGCTGCGTGAGGCGGCCCGCACCCGGCTCGGCACCGTCACGGTGCTCGACGGGCCCGTGCTCGCGAGCGCCCGCCGGGAGCTGCTCACGGTCGTGCGCGAGCAGGCGGTGAGCCGCACGCTGCACCGCTTCGGCCACCTACCGGGCTCCGTCCCCGGGAGCGACGCGCACGCGGCGGGCTGACTGACGGGGGCGGCGAGAGACGGAGGCGGCGCGACGGGGGACTGCGGGCGGTCCGGCCTACCTCACGCCACGAGGTGGAACCCCGCGACCGCCGCCCCGACCCCGAGCACCAGGTGCGCGGCCACGTCCAGCACCGCCCGCAGCGTCCGGTGCTGACGCCACAGCTCGACGACGTCGAGGCTGAACGTCGAGAACGTCGTCAGCCCGCCCGCGAAGCCGGCGCCGAGCACGGTGCCCCAGCCCGCGTCGAGCGTGCCGCGCAGGACGAGCGCCGCGACGATGCCGAGCACGACCGACCCGACGACGTTGACCGTGAGCGTGGCCCACGGGAACGTCGCACGCCCGAGCCCGCGGCGTCGCCGGTCGCGCGCGCGCACGAGCTCGGCGGCGTACCGCAGCTGCGCACCGAGGCCCGCGCCGACACCGACCCCGAGCGCGACCCAGAGGCTCACGGCGCACCCCCCGCGCCGGTGTCCGCCGCCGGCGGCGTCCGGGCGGGCAGCCTCGCACCCAGCGCCACCCCCGCAGCGGCCGCGACGACCCCGCCGACGAGGGACACCACGAGGTAGCCCGCCGCGGTGCCCACGTGCCCGTCCGTGGCCAGGACGTCGAGGGCGTGCGCGTACGCCGAGAAGGTCGTGTACCCGCCGAGCACCCCGGTGCCGAGCGCCGGCCGGACCCACGCGGGTGCGAGCCGGCGGCCCACGACGCCCGCGACGAGCAGCCCGAGCAGGAACGAGCCGGTGACGTTGATCGACCACGTCGTCCACGGGACGGCTCCCGGCGCCTCCGGGAACGCGGAGGTCAGCGCGTAGCGCCCGAGGCCACCGACCGCGCCCCCGACGCCCACGAGGGCGAACGACAGGCGCAGGCTCACGCGGAGGCGCGGATCACGAGCTCCGGTGCGAAGATAGCGGCTCTCCGCCGATGACGGACCCCTGGAGCTGTTCGAGCAGCCGCACGCCGGCCGCCCGCGCCATGGCCACGACCGGCTGGATCACGGTCGTGAGCGGCGGGTTCGTCGACATCGACACCCCGAGGTTGTCGTAGCCGACGACCGCGATGTCTCCGGGCACGTCGCGCCCGAGCTCGGCGAGCACGCCCAGCGCACCGGCCGCCATCAGGTCCGACGCGACGAACAGCGCGTCGAGGTCGGGGTGCGCCTCGAGCAGCCGCCGCGCGCTCGCGGCACCCGACGCGATCGTGAAGTCGCCGTGCACGACGGCGTTCTCGGGGAGACCCGCGCCGCGCACGGCCTCGCGCCAGCCCGCGAGCCGGTCGATGCCGGCGGACATGTCGAGCGGCCCGGCGATGGTGCCGATCCGGCGCCGGCCCAGGTCGATGAGGTGCTGCGTCGCGATCCGGCCGCCGGCGACGTTGTCGGTGTCCACGTACTGGGTGTCGCCCTCGTCGGAGAGCGGGCGGCCGACGAAGACGTTCGGCAGGCGCGACTGCTGCAGCGCCCGGTCGAGCTCGTCGTCCCGGTGGTGCGAGACGACGATCGCGCCGTCGACGTGGCCGTTGCGCAGGTAGCGGATGGTGCGGGCGCTGTCGCCCGGGCGCGCGATGACGAGGACGAGCTGGAGCTCGGAGTCGGCGAGCGCGGTGCTCAGGCCGTTCAGGGTCCCCGCGAAGAACGGGTCCGACAGGATGCGCTCGTCGGGCTCGGGGACCACCAGCGCGATCGAGTCGGTGCGCTTCGTGACGAGCGAGCGGGCCGCACGGTTCGGGGTGTAGCCGAGGTCCGCGACGGCGGCCTCGACGGATGCCTGCGCCTCGGGGGAGACGCGGAGCCCGCCGTTGATGGCGCGCGACGCGGTCGAGCGGGAGACCCCGGCCCTCTCGGCGACCTGCTCGAGAGTGGGTGCAGGAGGGCGCCCGACGTCGTTCCGGAACGTGGTGTTGTCGACCACCATTGGTCGTCGTCCCCTCGTGAGGCTGCGGTAGCAGCGTGCTGCGCGGCGTGCTGTCAGCCGCGCGGGGGCGATGG
>NZ_BJLR01000039.1 GCF_006538745.1 Cellulomonas cellasea
GGGGGCGATGGTGGCGCCCCCGCGCGGCGCGGGATCAACCCTTGACAGCACCCGCCATGATGCCAGCGACGAGCTGGCGGCCGGCGAACACGAACAGGATGACCAGCGGGATCACCGAGAGCGTGACGCCCGCCATGATCAGCGCCATGTCCTTGAAGTACGTGGACTGCAGCAGCTGGACGGCGACCGGGAGCGTCGGGTTCGTCGAGCCGAGCACGATGAACGGCCAGAAGAAGTTCGTCCACGAGCCCACGAAGGTGAACAGCGCGAGCATCGCCGCCGCCGGGCGTGCCGCCGGCATGGCGATGTGCCAGAACGTGCGGATCATCGACGCGCCGTCGACGCGGGCCGCCTCGATGAGCTCGTAGGGCAGCGCGCTCTCGAGGTACTGGGTCATCCAGAACACCCCGAACGCGGTGACCATGCCCGGCACGATCACCGCGACGAGCTTGCCGGTCCAGCCGAGCTCCGACATCACGATGAACAGCGGGACGATGCCGAGCTGCGTGGGCACCGCCATGGTCGCGATGACGAACACGAGCAGCGGCCCACGTCCCCGGAACCGGAGCTTCGAGAACGAGAACCCGGCGAGGGTCGAGAACACGACCACCGACGCGGCCGTGAGCGTCGAGACGATGACGCTGTTCGTCAGGGCCTTCCAGAACCGGATGTCGGCGTTCAGCACCCGGCTCACGTTGTCGAAGAACTCACCCTGCGGGATGAGCGACGGGATCGGCGTCTGCGCGATGGTCGACGCGTTCGAGCTCGAGAGCAGGAACATGTAGTAGAGCGGTGCGGCCGAGGCCAGGATGACGATCGCCAGGACGGTGTACGTCAGCCAGCCCGGGCGTCGGTCGGAACCGGCGCCCTGCGCCCGGCGACGACGGCCGGCAGCACGAGCGGCGCCCGCACCGGCAGTCTGTCGGATGACGGGGATCGAAGGAGCGCTCATCGCTTCTTCCTTCCGCTCTTCGGCGCCGACTCGGAGGAGATCCGGCGGGTGATGGAGAAGTTGATGATGCCGACCACGATGATGATCAGGAACAGGATCCAGGCGACGGCGGCGGCGCGACCGAAGCTCTTCTGCGCCCCCCAGCCCAGCTCGTAGAGGTACATCGTGGCGGTCATCCACTGACGGTCGTTGCCGCCCTGTCCGATCTGGTCGTACAGGCGCGGCTCGTCGAAGATCTGCAGGCCGCCGATCGTCGACGTCAGGACGACGAAGATGATCGTCGGGCGGAGCATGGGCACCGTGACGGAGAAGAACTGCCGCAGGCGGCCGGCGCCGTCGAGGATCGCGGCCTCGTAGATGTCGCGCGGGACGGCCTGCATCGCCGCGAGGAAGATCAGCGTGTTGTAGCCGGTCCAGCGGAAGTTGACCATCGTCGAGATCGCGAAGTGGCTGGCCAGGACGTCGCCGTGCCACTTGACCGGCTCGACCCCGAAGGTGCCGAGCACCGTGTTCACGACGCCGGACTGGTCGGCGAAGAGCTTGCTGAAGATGAGGCTGACCGCGACCGGTGCGACGACGTAGGGCAGGAGCACGCCCATGCGCCAGAACGTGCGTGCACGCAGGTTGGCGTCGAGGAACGCGGCCAGGACGATCGCGATGAAGACCTGCGGCACGGAGGACAGCAGGAAGATGCTGAACGTGTTCCGCAGCCCGCGCCAGAAGTTCGGCTGGGCGAGCACGTCCTGGTAGTTCTTGAGGCCGACGAAGTCGCCCTGCCCGCCGATCAGGTGCCAGTCGTGCACCGAGACGACGGCCGTGTACGCGAGCGGGAAGAGACCGACGACCGCGAACAGGATGAAGAACGGGGAGATGTAGAGGTAGGGCGAGAGCTTGACGTCCCAGCGCCCGAGCTGCTGGCTGAAGCCGACGCGCTGGGGGGCACGTTCCGGGCTGCGGCTCGTGCGGCGGGCCGGCGTCGGCGTGGTGGTGGTGGCCATCGGTGTCCTTCGGCGGTGAGGTCGTCGAGCGTGGGACAGGGCCGGGCCGGCGGTGCGTCCGCCGACCCGACCCTGGTGGAATCAGCCGAGGGCGTTGATGGCCTCTTCGAACTTCGACCACGACGTCGCCGGGTCATCCGTGCGGTCCACGTCGACGCGGTTGATCGCCTGCGACATCGCGTCGCTCACCGCGAAGTAGTTCGGGCCCTTGAAGGGGGGCTCCGGCTTCACGGCGAGCGCCCGCTCGGACAGGATCTGCCCGGTCGGCGCGTTGTTGAAGAACGGGTTCGTGACCGAGAGCAGGTCCTCGCTCTCGAGGGCCTCGGTCTGGCTCGGGAACGTGCCCTTCGCCTTGAACGCCTTGATCTGCTGCTCGGGGGCGGTCAGCCAGGCGGCGAGCGCCTTGGCCTCCTCCGGGTGCGCACCCTGGGCGGGGACCGTCAGGAACGAGCCACCCCAGTTGCCGCCGCCGCCGGGGAAGACGTTGGCGATGTCCCAGCCGGTGACGCCCTTGGCGTTGCCCTCGATGACACCGAGCATCCAGCCCGGAGCCAGCATCGTCGCGAAGCCGTTGTTCTGGAACGACGCCGTCCAGTCCTCGCTCCACTGCGACTTGTGCGACGAGAGGTTGTCCTCGACGCCCGCCTTCAGCACGGCGTCGTAGGCCTCCTTGACCTCGGGGTTTTCGAGCGCGGTGATCTCACCGGTCTCGGGGTCCTCGAACGCGGCGTCCATCTGGTTGACCATGCCCTGGAAGATCGCGGCGCTCGAGTCGAAGAACGCGACGTCGGGGTTGCTCGCCTTGAACTGGCGGCCGACCTCGAAGTACTTGTCCCACGTGGCGTCGTCGCCACCGAACAGCGCGGCGACCTCCTCGCGGTCGGTCGGGAGACCGGCGGCCGCGAACAGGTCGGAGCGGTACGCGATGGCCTCGGGGCCGATGTCGGTGCCGTAGCCGATGAGACGGCCGTCCTCGGCCGTGGCCTGCGCGACCTTCCACTCGAGCCAGCGGCCCTCGACGTCGTCCGACGCCAGGTCCACGAACTTGTCCGAGTACTGGAGGAGCTCGGGGAGCCAGTCGACCTCGATGGCCTCGATGTCCGACAGGCCGGAGCCCGCGGCGAGACGCGTGTTGAGGTTGTCGCGCGCCTCGTTCGAGGTGGCGGCCTTCTTGTGCTCGACGGTGACGTTCGGGTTCGCGGCCTCGTACTCGGCGAAGAGGTCGTCGTAGCCGAACTCGTTGAACGTGGCGACGGTCAGCGTGATCTTCTCGTCACCGCTGGCGTCTCCGGTCGACCCCGAGTCGGCCGAGCCGCATGCGGTGGCGAGAAGGGCAACGCCCGTCACCCCGGCCGCGACGGCCCACATCTTGCGTGTGGTCTTGCGCACTGTGACTCCCTTGTCAGTCGGACGGCGTCCTCGCCGTACCCGTGGACGCGACGGACGCACCGCCGCAGGGGGCGCGCGGACGACCGGTCACGTGGGCCGTGTGGACCCTCACATGGGGACGTTCCCGTGGAACTTGCGGGAGCGTTCCCACGCGCTGCGGTGAGCTCTGTCCTCAGGCTGGTCAGGTGTCAAGGATGAGAGGGTCGTCATCTCCGTGGTAGCGATCCCACACCACTGTTCCCGCAGGTCAGAGCGTTGCGGAGTCGTTAGGTGTTACCGAATTGTTACGGCCGGACACCCGATCCGTGACCTTCGAGCCAGCGGGCCGCGACGGCGGCCTCGGCGCCCAGCGCGGTGCGGATCGCACCGCCCGCCGCCTCCTCGACCGCGGAGGCGAACAGGGGGATCGCCGCCTTGACCTCGCCCTCGTAGGTGAGGGTCGTGCGGCCGCCCGCCGGCGTGAGCGAGGAGGTGCCGGTGAGGCGCACCGGGGCCCCGGTGATCTCGACCACGACGGTCCCGCGGCGCGACCCGTCCGGTCCCGGGCCCTCCCACGCCTCGACCTGGCGCACGTCGAGCCGCGAGCCGACGAAGCCCCGCACGTTCGCGGGGATCTGGTCCGTCGGGAGCGACCGCCGGGTGGTCACGGTGAACGCGCCGTTCTCGCCGGCGACGACGTCGACCTGCTGGTCCAGCGCCCCGGAGGCCCGCACCTTCTCGTGCACGTAGGCCGGGTCGGCGAGCATCGCGGCGACCGTGTCCGGCGCACCGGCGAGGTCGAGCGGGACATGGAGGTGCACGGCGCTGGGTCCTTCCCTGCAGGGCTGGTGCCGCGAGTTTATCCGGCGGCGCCCGCGCGGTGCGCGCGGCCCGCGGGAAGTGGGGTCGGACGCGCGCCTACGCTGGTGCGGTGTCCACCCTGAGCGATCTCGCCACGCGCCACGCGTCGTCCCTCGACGCCGCCGACCTCGAGTGGCTCCACCTGCTCGTCGGGGACTGGCAGGTGATCTCCGACCTCGCGTTCGCCGACCTCGTGCTGTGGCTCCCGGCCGACGACGGGGACTTCGTCGCCATCGCGCAGTGCCGCCCGAGCACCGGAGCGACCGTCCACTACGACGACGTCGTCGGCTCACGGCCCCCCGAGGGCCAGCGGCCCCAGCTGCAGAAGTCGCTCACCGAGGTCCGGGCGCAGCGCTCGCGCGAGCCCCGCTGGTTCGGCTCGTACGCCGTGCGCGAGGAGGCGGTGCCCGTCGTCCGCCAGGGCCGCGCGATCGCCGTCGTCGCCCGGCAGACGAACCTCGGTGGGGCACGGACGCCGAGCCGGCTCGAGCTGAACTACGTCGAGGCCGCCGACGACCTCATGGGGATGATCTCGCGCGGGGAGTTCCCGGCGCCGAACGCCCCCACCGGGCCCCGCCGCGGCGCCCCCCGGGTCGGCGACGGGCTCGTGCGCCTCAACTCCGAGGGGGAGGTGCTCTACGCGAGCCCCAACGCCCTCAGCTGCTTCCACCGCCTCGGTGCGCTCGGCGACCTCGTCGGCCGCTCGCTCGTCGAGGTCACGACCGACCTCATCGAGCAGAAAGCGACCGTCGACGAGTCGATGCCGCTCGTCGTGATGGGGCGCGCGCCGTGGCGCACCGACATCGAGGCCCGCGGCGTCGCGCTCTCGCTGCGCGCGGTGCCCCTCACCGAGCACGGCCAGCGGCTCGGTGCCGTCCTGCTGTGCCGCGACGTCTCCGAGCTGCGCCGGCGCGAGCGCGCGCTCATCACGAAGGACGCGACGATCCGGGAGATCCACCACCGGGTCAAGAACAACCTGCAGACCGTCGCGGCGCTGCTCCGGCTGCAGTCGCGCCGGATGAGCAGCCCCGAGGCCAAGGACGCGCTCGACGAGGCGATGCGCCGTGTCGCCACGATCGCGCTCGTGCACGAGACGCTGTCCCAGACGCTCGACGAGGCGGTGCCCTTCGACGACCTCGTGGGGCGCAGCCTGCGCCTCGCGGCCGACGTCGCGTCCGCCGGCGGGCACGTGCGGACCGTCGTGCAGGGCGAGTTCGGGCTCGTGCCCGCCGAGGACGCCACGGCCCTCGCGCTCGTGCTGACCGAGCTCGTGACCAACGCCGTCGAGCACGGGCTCGCGAACGGCGTCGGCGGCACGGTCGAGATCACGGCGGTCCGGGAGGGCGACGCGCTCGGGATCACGGTCGCGGACGACGGCGTCGGGCTCCCCGAGAAGGCCGGCGCCGGGACCGGGCTCGGGACGCAGATCGTCTCGACACTCGTGACCAACGAGCTGCGCGGGTCGATCCGGTGGGGGGCGCGCGAGGGCGGCGGGACCGAGGTGGTGCTCGACGTGGTGCTCCGGACGCCGAACCGCGAGACCGGGTCGATCCGGCACTGACGGGTTCGACCCGGGCGCTGGGTGCCGCGGGCGTCGGTCCGGCGGTGAGCGTGGCCGAACGTCGCGCACCCCTGGCGACGCGTACCGGTCCCGCGCCGATCGCGGCATGTCGCCCCGGACGCTCTCGCCCCGGACACGACTCAGCCGCCGGTGCCCGAGGGCGCCGACGGCTGAGTGCGTGCGGTGTGGTGGTGCGTCAGCTGGCGCGGCGCTGGCGCGCGGTGCGGCGCTTGAGGGCGCGGCGCTCGTCCTCCGAGAGCCCGCCCCAGACGCCCGCGTCCTGTCCGGACTCGAGCGCCCACTTCAGGCACGTGTCCACGACGTCGCAGCGACGGCACACGGCCTTCGCCTCGTCGATCTGCAGCAGCGCGGGCCCGGTGTTCCCGATGGGGAAGAACAGCTCCGGGTCCTCGTCCAGGCACGCTGCGCGGTGGCGCCAATCCATGACATCTCCTCGGCAGAGGGCAAGCCCGTTCCCTGTCGTGGGACTCGGGCTCAGCGGGCAGGGCGCGACCAGGCCGCTGGAGGATGCGACGGAACTGGGCCCTGCACTTCGGGTGGGGGTGTGAACTGCTGTTGATCAGCCTCACACCTGGGCTGAACGCGCACAAGAGTTACGCGGCGGTTTCCTCCGCGTGAACGCTGAGGTGTTCATCACACCTGTGTGAGCCCTGTGCCGGGGATCGTCACCGTACCCTGTTCCACCGCTCGTGCGCGAACCGCCTCGAAGTGCAAGACGAGCGGGTCCGCGGCGGCGGGTCCTCGACTCGGAACGGGCCCGCTCGTCGGCCCGTTCCTGGGCGGGATCGGCGGAGCGGCCGGACCCCTCCGGCGGGGCGGTGCCGACGTGCTCGCATAGGGTCGACGACGTGCCCCATCGCCGCCCTCGCGCCCTCCTCGTCGTCTGCCTGCTGGTCCTCGTCGAGGCCGCTGCCCTCGCCGGGCTCGCGGCGGCGTTCGTGGTCGACCTGGCGCGGGGCGCCGAGCTCCCGGGCCCGACGGCGTTCCTCGCGGTCTTCCTGCTCGGGGTCGCCGCGGTGCTCGTGCTCGCCGCGCGTGCGCTGGCCGACGGCCGCCGCTGGGCCCGCTCCCCGGTGCTCACGTGGCAGCTGCTGCTGCTCGTCATGGCGGTCGGCTGGTTCTCCGCGGAGCCGAGCCCGTGGGCCGCGGGCGTGGTGCTCGTCGCGCTGGTGGTCGGTGTCGGCCTGCTGCTGCCCCCGGTCGTCGCGGTGACGACCGCTCCGCGCACCCCGCCGGCACCCTGAGCCGCGCCGCCGCCGCGACCGCGCCGCCGTCCCTCGAAGCCGCCGCAGCCCGTCCCTGACGCGCTCCCCCCGGTGGGCGCGACGGGCCAGCAGCCGGACTACGCCCGGTCGGCCGGTACCGGCAGTGCGACCTGGACCGGCAGTGCGACCTGGAGGGGCACCGCTTCGCGGCCGGTGACGAGCACGCCGCGGCCGGCGAGGTGCGCCTGCGCAGGGTCGAGGGCCCACTCGACCGCCGTCCCGAAGACGTCCGCCGAGCCCGGCTCGTGCGGCTGCAGCACGATGCCGGAGCGGGCGTGGCGCAGCGACGCGAGCGGCTCGCGGTAGGCGGTCGCCGCGCGTGCGGTCGAGATCGAGGCGACGACCCGGGAGCCGGGAGCGCGGGGCACCGGCGTTCCGTCGGCCGGGGTGCGCCGGACGGCGCGGAGGCCGGCGTGGTGCTCGGCGCGTGCGCGCTCGAGCCAGCCGACGAGGCGTTCGACGAGGTGCGGCGCCGAGTGCTCGAGTGCGTCGAGGTCGTCGACCACGACGTCGACCGGGCCGGTCGCACCCTCGAGGTCCCCGAGCAGGTCCGCGAGGTCGCGGCTCCCCGCCGACCAGCGCACGCCGGGGACGTTGGTCAGCGGCGCGTCGTCGGCCACCACGGCGACGTCCCGTCCGGCCCGGACGAGGGCCGCCGCCACGACCGCCAGCGCGGTCGTGCGCCCCGACCCGGGCGGACCGACGACGAGCGCGCCGTGCCGGACGTCGAGCGACAGCACGTCCCCCGCGTCACCCCCGCGCCCCACGGCGACCCGGTCGGCCGCCGGACGGTCGACGCGCACCGCAACCGGAGCGTCGAGCGTCACCCGTGTCGGGACCGGCGCGAGCCGGAGCGCCTGGTGCCCCGCACCGCGCGACGTCCGCGGCGGGCCGTCCGTGAGCGCGACCTGGCACAGCACCGCGCCCTCGGGGCCGACGTGCACCGCGCGGCCGGGCGGTCGGCGGCCACCGGCGAGCCCGGTCGGGACCCCCGCGAGGACGTCCGTCACCGGGTCCCCGGGGCCGAGCACGAGCCGGCTGCGGAAGTGGCCGACGAGCGAGGCGAGCCCTGCCCCCGAGCCGCAGCCCGCCGCGACGGCGACCCGTCGTGCGCGGCCGTCGCGCAGGAGGTCCACCAGGAGCTCGGTCGCGGCGCCGCGGGCGACGCCGTCGAGCGCCGCGACCGTCGACTCGAGCACGTCGACCACGACGAGCTGCGGCACGTCGTCGGTCCGGGAGGCGTCGTCCTCCACGGCGGTCGGGGGGCGGCGACCGGCGAGCAGCCGCACGAGCCGGGCGAGGCGGCGGGGGTCGTCCGGCCCGACGACGGTGCCGAGCAGTGCGGCGGGTGCCGGGAGGGCGTCGGGTGCGAAGCCGACCGCGTGCACGTCCCAGCCGAGCTCGAGCGCCCCGTGCACGACCGTGCGCAACGCGCTGGTCCGCCCCGAGCCGGGGCCGCCACGCACGAGCAGGTGACCGTCGTCCGGCCGCCACGAGACGAGCGAGCGCCGCTGCTCCGCGGGGACGTCACCGAGCCCGAGCGGCACGTCGCCCGGGCCGGTCGTCGCCGCGCCGGTGACCTGCGCGTGCACCTCGTCGCGGGTGACGTGCACCGGGAGCTCCGGCAGCCACGGCGACACGGGCGCCGGACGGCCGTGCGCCGCGGCCCGGACCGCGTCGACGTACCGGCTCGACCCGTCCTCGCGCGCGGGGTCGGGTCCGGTCGGGACCCACGAGGGCGCGCCGGCGAGCCACGGGTCGGCGAGGCGGACGACCTCGTCGCGGCGCGGGCCGTGCGGCAGCGCGACCTGGAGCTGCTCCGGGGCGCGGTTGCCACGGCGGAGGACCGCGCGGCCGGGCCGGTCGACGGGGAGCGCCGCGGCGTCGCCCACTCCCAGCACGTCGGTCGACTCGGCGGCGTCGGCGACGCGCAGCGCGACCCGGAGGGCGATGTTGGCGCGCAGGTCGGGGCCGACCGCGCCGGCCGGTCGCTGGGTGGCCAGGACGAGGTGCATCCCCAGCGCGCGCCCCTGGGCGGCCACCCGCAGGAGGCCCGGCACGAAGGTCGGCACCTCGTCCGCGAGCGCCCGGAACTCGTCGACGACGACGAGCAGGCGCGGCGGGGGAGGCGCCGTCGTGCGACCTGCTCGGTGCTCCGCGGCGAGGGCGTCGACATCGGCGACGCCGGCCTCGGCGAGCACGCGCTCGCGGCGGTGCAGCTCGGCGCGCAGCCCGGCGAGCGCCCGTTCGGCGAGAGCCCCGTCGAGGTCCGTCACCTGCCCGACGACGTGGGGGAGCCGCGCGATCGGCCCGAAGCTCGTGCCGCCCTTGTAGTCGACGAGCGCGACGGCGAGCCGTTCCGGGGGGTGGGCGAGCGCGAGGGTGAGGACGAGCGTCTGGAGCAGGCCCGACTTGCCCGCGCCCGTCGTGCCGGCGACGAGCGCGTGCGGCCCGTCGGCGACGAGGTCGACGTGCACCGGGCCGGCGTGGTCGACGCCCAGTGCGGCGCGCAGCCCGGGCGGGGCGGGCTCGGCCCACCGTGCGGCGACCGCGGCCGCGTCGGGCGCGGGGACGCCGGGCAGGTCGCCCAGCGCGACGGTGCGGGGCAGGGGGTCCTCGCCGTGCGGGCTGCGGGCTCCCGCACCGGGGTCGGCGGCCGGCTCACCGGGCGCTCGCGGGCGCGTGCCGGGGAACGCGGGCGAGCCGCCGAGACCCGGTGCGCCGCCGCCCGACCCACCCCCACCCGACCCACCGCTACCGGAGACACCGCCCGCCGCGCCCCCGGCCCGCGCCCCGGCGACCCGCCGCGCCTGCGCCTCGGCCCACGCGGCGGTGACGGCCTGCAGCGGGAGCGCGCGGTGCGACCCACCGGTGCGGAGCGTCGCCCCGTCGGGCCCGACCGTGAGCACCGAGGTGCACCAGGCGGGCACGGCCCCGGGCCCGTCGACGACGAGCACGAGCGCGGTGCCCGGTCGGCCGGGGTCCGCGCGGGTCCCGGCGAGCGCCACGGGCCCGTCGACCACGACGACCCACCGGGCACGGGGCGTCACCGGCGCGCCCGCCGGCACCTCCGCGAGCCACCGCGCCCAGCGCCAGTCGGCCCGACGCTCGTCGTCGCACCGCACCACGAGCGCGCCGTCGCCCGTCGGTCCCGCCAGCCCGAGGGCGAGCGCGCGTGCGGCGCCGAGCGCGAGCGACCGCCGGCCGGTCACCGCGACCACGAGACCCTGCTCGTGCACGGCCGCGTGCCCGAGCCGGCGCAGGCCACCTCCCGCGGAGGGGGTCGTCGTCGACGGCACTCCCGGGACCGCGGCGAGGACGGACGCGGCGGTCAGGTCCGCGGGCCCGAGCGGGGCGTCGTCCGCGCCCGGGCCTGTGGTGCCGGACGTCGCGTCGGGTCGTCCTCGTCGACCCCGGCGGCCCGCGAGCGCCTGCGAGCCGCCCGGCGCACCGGCCCGTCGTCGGCGCGCCCGCGTCCGGCCCGCGTGGGCGAGCATCATGACCGGACCGAGCAGCGCACCGACGAGCAGGACCGGGTTCCCCGTGCTCACTGCGAGGGCGGCGGACCCGACGGCGGGACCGAGCCACAGCCACGCACCCGGCCCGGTGCCAGGTGCGTCCGCGTCCGCGACCGGACGGCCCCGCCGGCGCAGCGGCCCCCGCACCTCGAGGACACTCGTCCCGACGTGCAGCCGGTCGCCCGTGCGCAGCCGCACCGCGCGCCGACGCAGCGGGCGCACCCGTGCGCGCCGGCCGCCTCCGTCCGCGCCGACGGTGAGGTGCTCGCGCGGCACGCCGCGCCGGTCCGCGCGCGCCACGACGGTGCCGTTGCTGGTCCGCAGGTCGCGCGCGAGGACATGGCGCCGGCGCGCGAGGAGACGGACGTGCGCCCGCGAGAGCGCGGGGTCCTCGACGCGCAAGGACGCGCTGCCGGCGGGGCCCGCGGCGCGTCCGACCACGAGCTCGGGTGCGACCGCGGCGAGCGCTCCGCAGTCGGGTCCGGCGAGCACCGCGACGTGGAAGCGGGCGTGCAGCGCCGTCTCGTCCGGGGGAGTGGCACCGCGGCTCAGCCGGAGCTCGGCGCCCGCGAGGAGCGGGTACCGACCGCACGGGTGCTCGTCGTCGACCGCGACAGGACCGGCCGCGAGCCGAGCCCCGGGTGCCGACCAGCACGGGTCGCCCGTGAGGCGGGTCAGCCCGGTACGGAGGTCACGCGCCCGCGTCCCGGGCGGGACGTCGACCTCGGTGGCCGGCGCGGAGCCGGTGGGCTGCAGGAGGAGTCGCACGCCGCCCACCGTGGCGCACGTCGGACGCGCGACCGGCGGGCCCGTGCACGCCGGGGGAGGTCCCCGGTGTCCACAGGCCCGCCGGTCGGGCGAGCCTCAGTCGACGCCGAGGGCCGCCACGGGTGACGTGCGGGCGGCCGCGCGCCCGGGGACCACGGACGCGAGCATGCCCGCCGCGAGCGCGACGACGAGCACCAGCACGAGGTGCCACCACGTCACGGACAGGACCACGTCGCCCATCGCGCCGAGCAGCGTCGCGGAGCCCGCCCAGCCGTACAGCACGCCCAGGCCGACGCCGAGCGCGGCCCCGACCCCGGCGATGAGCGCCCCCTCGATCGCGAGCATCCACCGCAGCCGGCGCCGGGAGAGCCCGATCGCGCGCAGCGTCGCCGACTCGCGGCGCCGCTCGAGCACCGAGAGGGACAGGGTGTTCGCGACCCCGACGAGCGCGATGAGCACGGCGACCCCGAGCAGCCCGACGACGATCGCGAGCAGCGTGTCGATGAGCCGCTGGTTGCCCGCGCGCTCGAGCGCCGAGCCGTTGACCTCGACCGACTCGTCGGCGAGGGCGTCCGACAGCGCCGGCACGACGGTCCCCGCGTCCGTCACGTCGTCGAGCCGGACCCAGACCCGCGTCACGGGCGCCTCGGAGGACAGGTCGTCGAGCGTCTCCGGGGTCACGTAGGCCGACTCGCTCCCCATGTCGACGACCGCGGCGCGCAGGCCGAGCTCGCGGCCGCCGGGCGGGGACAGGGCGGCCTCCTCCCAGGACGCGCGCGCAGCGACGTCCACGACGTCGCCGTCGGCGATCCCGAGCCCCTGGGCGGCCTCCTCGCCGAGGACGACGGTCCCGGGCCCGAGCCTGTTCGCCAGCACGTCCCCGTCGCGCATCAGGGACCGGACGACCTCGGGCGTGACCGCGTACACGTCGGTCAGCCACTCCTCCCCGCCCCCGGGGCGCTCGAGCGCCGCGAGCGTCGAGGCGAGGGTCGCCGTGCCGGCCACGCCGTCGGCCGCCGCGAGGGTCGACACCGCTCCGCCCGTGACCGCCGGGCGCTCGTCCGTGCCGCCGTCGAACGCCGTGACCTGCACGTCGACGGGGTACCGCTCGTCGAGCTCGCGGTCGAGCGTCACGCGCGCGCTCGCGGCACCGGTGCTCATGAGCGCGACGAGCGTGACGCCGATGAGCAGCGCGGTGCTGGTCGCGGCCGTGCGGCGGGGGTTCCGCAGCGTGTTCGCGGTCGCGAGGCGGGCGGTCGGCCCGTTCCCGGCAACCGTGCGCCCGACGAGGCCCACGACGCGCGGCACCCAGAAGACGGCGCCCAGCAGGATCCCGACGAACGACGTGGCACCCCCGAGCACGCCGAGCGCGAGCCCGACCATGGGGTTCGCGAGCATGCCGAGCCCCACGCCGCCCGCGAGGGCGACGAAGCCGCCGGCCGTGAGCAGCAGGCTCAGCACGAGCCGGGCCCGGCCCCCGCGCCCGCCGACCTCGGCGAGCTCGGCGGGCCGCAGCGCCGCGACGGGGGCGACCCGGGTGGCCGCGCGCGCCGGGAGCAGCGCGGCGAGGACCGTGACGCTCGTCCCGACCGCGAGCGGCACGAGGACGACCCACGGCGTGAGGGTCACGGTGCCGGGCAGGGGCACGTCGAGGTCGACGCGCTGCAGGACGAGCAGCGCCACCTGCGCGAGCACGGTGCCGGTCACGAGCCCCACGAGGGACGCGACGCTGCCCAGGATGGCGGCCTCCACGAGCACGGACCGGCGCACCTGGCGGCGCAGCGCGCCCACGCAGCGCAGCAGCGCGAGCGTCCGGGTGCGCTGGGCGACGAGGACCTGGAACGTGTTGGCGATGACGAGGGCGGCGACGACGAGCGCGATCGACGCGAAGCCCAGGACGAGCCCGGTGAAGACGTCGGTGCCCTGCGTGACGCGCCCGAGCGCCCGGACCGCGGCCTCGTCGGGGGTGAGGACCGTGACGTCGTCGAGGACCTCGTCGATCAACGTGGTGGTGCGGGCCGTGCTCGTGCCCGGGGTCAGGGCGAGCAGGGCACCGGTCGGCTGGAGCTCGTCGAGCGAACCGGCGCCCGAGACCGCCTGCACGTCCTCGAGGGGGAGCACCGCGGCGCCACCCATCGCGAGGTACGCGCCGCGCGGGTCGTCGAGGAGCCCGGTGACCTCGAGCGGGTAGTCCTCGGACTCGTAGGAGCCCTGGGCGGCGGGCTCGCTCGGGTCCGCGTTCCGCTCCGAGCCCGGGGACGGGGCCGAGGAGGGCCCGGGGGACTCGCCGGGTTCCGACGGGACCCAGCGCACCCGGCTCGTCACGACCTCGTCACCGGGGCTTACGCCGATCCGTTCGGCGGCCGCGGCGGGCAGCCCGATCTCGCCCGGCCGCTCCGGGAGGCGGCCGTCGACCAGCTCGAGCGGGTCGAGGCGCGGGTCGGACGCGCGGGGCAGCGCCAGGAGGGAGGCGCGCTTGCCGCCGCCCGCCCGGACCTCGAGCCAGCCGTGCACGTCCGGCTGGACGGCGTCGACGCCGGGCACGCCGCGCAGCGCGTCGAGGTCGTCGCTCGTGAGGTCGCCCTCGACGAGGAGGTCGGCGTCCGCGAGGGTCGCCGCGACGGAGTCGTAGCTCGTCCGGGTCATGACGCCGCCCGCGAGGAGCGTCGCCGCCACGAACGCGGTGCCGATCGCGATGGCGATGCCGCCCGACGCGAGGCGCCCGAGGCTGCGCCGCATCTGGGCCAGGGTGAGGCGCAGCATCAGGCGCGCACCGCCGGGATGCTGCCGGTCGCCGTGAGCGGCTCACCCGCGGGGACCTCGAGGCGACGCAGCGCGTCGAGCCCCGCGAGCACGGCGTCGGGCGTCGGGTCGACGATGTCGCCCGCGATGCGCCCGTCGGCGAGGAGCACGACGCGGTCGGCGTACGCGGCGGCCGTCGGGTCGTGCGTGACCATGATGACCGTGCGGCCGAGCTCGCGCACCGAGCGCCGCAGGAAGCTCAGCACCTCGGCGCCGGAGCGCGAGTCGAGGTTGCCGGTCGGCTCGTCCGCGAACACGACCTCCGGGCGGGCGATGAGCGCGCGGGCGATCGCGACGCGCTGCTGCTGGCCGCCCGACAGCTCGGCCGGGCGGTGCCCGAGGCGGTCCCGGAGGCCGAGCGTCCCCACGAGCGTGTCGAGCCACGCCGGGTCCACCGGGGCGCCCGCGAGGTCGAGCGGGAGCGTGATGTTCTGCGCCGCGGTGAACATCGGCAGCAGGTTGAAGGACTGGAAGACGAACCCGACACGGTCGCGCCGCAGCCGCGTGAGCCCGTCGTCGTCGAGCGTCGTGACGTCGGTGTCGCCCAGGTGCACGGTCCCGGACGTCGCCGAGTCGAGCCCCGCGAGCAGGTGCATGAGCGTCGACTTGCCCGAGCCCGAGGGCCCCATGATCGCGGTGAACTCGCCGGCCGCGAAGTCGACGTCGACGCCCGCCAGCGCGTGCACGGCCGAGGCCCCGCTGCCGTACACCTTCGTGAGCCCACGGGCGTGGGAGGCGACGTGCGGCTCGGGTCCGGCAGGGCGGTAGACGGTGGTGTCCACGGGTGCTCCAGGGGTCATCGGGGTGGTGGTCCCGACGCTACGGAGCGGGGCGGTACGAGCGCGTCGGGCCGTGGGCGGGTCCGGCGGTCATCCCCTGGGGGGACGGCTCACGCCCCCGGTCGCACGAGGCCCGTCTCGTACGCGACGACGACGGCCTGGACGCGGTCGCGGGCGCCGAGCTTGGCGAGGATGCGCCCGACGTGCGTCTTGACGGTGGCCTCCGCGACGAACAGGTCCTGGCCGATCTCGGTGTTGGACCGCCCCCGGGCCATGTGCACGAGCACCTCGCGCTCGCGGTCCGTGAGCTCGGCGACGGCGGCGTGCGCCGGGCCGGCGTCGCCCGCCTGCTGCTCCGCCGGGAGCACGATCACGAGGTGCTCGATGAGCCGGCGCGTGCTCGACGGCGCGATCACGGCGTCGCCCGCGTGCACCGTGCGGATCGCGTCGAGCATCTCCTCGGGCGGGGCGTCCTTGAGCAGGAAGCCGCTCGCGCCGGCCCGGATCGCGGCGAGCACGTACTCGTCGAGGTCGAACGTCGTCAGCACGATGATGCGCGGGGCGGGCTCGCCGGGCGTCGCGGCAGCGGTGATCGCCGCGGTCGCCGCGAGACCGTCCATCGTGGGCATGCGGACGTCCATGAGGACCACGTCGACCTGCCCGACGACGTTCCGGGACGCCGAGTCGGGGGCGAGCGCCCGGACGATCTGCGCGCCGTCGCCCGCCTCGAGGACGACCTCGAGGTCCGGCTGGGAGTCGATCACCATGCGGAAGCCGGCACGGACGAGCTGCTGGTCGTCGACGAGGGCGACGCGGATGGGGCCGCTCACAGCGGCTTCGGGGTGGTCATGCCGGGGGCTCCCTGGGGTGCGGTCGGGGCGGGCGGTGGTGGCGGAGGGGTGGTGCGGGCGGCTGTGCTGGTGGCGGCGGTGCCGGTGGGGGTGCCGGGGGCGCTGGCCCCGCCGACGGGCGGCAGGGGGATCTGCGCGCGGACCCGGAACCCGCCGCCGGGGCGCGGGCCGGCCGTGACCGAGCCGCCGAACATGGCCGCGCGCTCGCGCATCCCCAGCAGGCCCTGGCCGAGGCCGTCGGACTCGGCGGCGGCGCCGCGCCCGTCGTCGCCGACCTCGAGCACGAGCGACGCGTCGAGCCACTGCACGACGACGGTCACCGTCGGGTCGGGCCCCGCGTGCTTGAGGATGTTGGTGAGCGCCTCCTGGCAGATCCGGTAGGCCGTCAGCCCGGCGCCGGGCGGCAGGCGGCGCGCGGTGCCCATGCGTACGAGCGAGACGCGCAGGCCGCTCGCGCGCACCTGCTCGACGAGCGCCTCGAGGTCCTGCTCGGCGGGCTGCGGCGTGTACGGCGTGCCCCCCGCGCCGCCGGGCCCGGTCGAGATCCCGCTCAGGGCGGGCGCGGGCCCACCCGGCTGCGCGGGCTCGTCGGCGCGCAGCACCCCGAGCAGCCGGCGCATGTCGCCGAGCGCCGCGCGACCGGTCTCGGCGATCGTGCCGAGCGAGCGCGCCGCGGCGGCCGGGTCGGCCCCGGCGGCGTACCGGCCGCCGTCGGCCTGGGCGATGATCACGCTGAGCGAGTGGGCGACGATGTCGTGCATCTCGCGTGCGATGCGGGACCGCTCCGCCGCCGTCGCGATCTGGTGCTGCTGGTCGCGCTCGATCTCGAGGCGGCGCGCGCGGTCGACGAGCGCGTCCATCGCCTCGCGGCGGGACCGGCGCACGAGCCCGAACGCCCACACGGCCAGCGAGAGCGCCGAGCCGAACATCCACGCGAAGAGGACCGCGAACGGGTCGGACGTCCCGCCGAGGCTCAGGCCGAGCACGAGCGAGCCGACGACGGCGCCGACGACCGCGACCCGGTGGGCCCAGCGGGGTCCGTGCACCGTCACGGAGTACAGCGCGAGCGGGACGGCGACGTCGGCGGGCAGCAGCGGGCCGTAGCCCCCGGTGAGGTGGATGAGCGCGATCGTGTAGACGGTGACGACCGAGGCGACCGGCTGGGCGCGGCGCCACGCGAGCGGCGCGACGAGCGCGAGGGCGATGACTGGGACGCCGGCGGTCTGGTAGCCGCCGAGGCCGGTCCCGAGCGCCCAGGTCAAGGGGACCGCGACGAGCGCGAGGAGCGCGGTGCCCGCGGCGTCGACGGCGAGCCGATGGGTGTCCTCCCACCGGATCGCTCGCTCCCACCAGCCCACCGGACGAGCGTAGGCACCGGGCACCGCGCCGTCGTGCACCCGGGGGTGGACGGCCCGTCGCCGCGCCGTCCGTCCGCGGGGGGACCGGGCCGCCTGCCGGGAGGGGACCGGCAGGCGGCCGTCGTGCTCACCGCGACGGCCGTGGGCCGCCGTCTCGTAGGCAACCAGGCCGTGCGCCGCAGGTCAAGAGGTAACTTAGGCCACCTAAGTAAGTCGTCCGCGGAAGTCCTCCGGACATCGCACGGTCGTGACCTAGCATGGGCGAATGACTCACGTGCTGCTGGCGGAGGACGACCCTGCGATTGCCGAGCCTTTGGCCCGCGCTCTCGGGCGTGAGGGTTACGACGTCCACGTGCAAGGTACGGGTCAAGGGGCCATCGACGGCGCGGCAGCAGCCGACCTCGTGGTGCTCGACCTCGGCCTGCCCGACATGGACGGTCTCGACGTCGCGCGCGCGATCCGGAACCTGGGGCTCACGACCCCCGTCCTCGTCCTCACGGCGCGCGCCGACGAGGTCGACCTCGTCGTCGGGCTCGACGCGGGCGCCGACGACTACGTGACCAAGCCGTTCCGGCTCGCCGAGCTGCTCGCGCGCGTGCGGGCGCTGCTCCGCCGCACGGTCGGGGACCCCGCGGACGAGGACGAGCTGCACGCGCAGAACGTCCGGGTCGACGTCGCCGCCCACCGCGCCTTCCAGGGCGAGCGCGAGCTGCACCTCACCGCGAAGGAGTTCGACCTGCTGCGCGTGCTCGTCGCCGCCGCGGGCACCGTGGTCGCGCGCGAGACGCTCATGCGCGAGGTCTGGGGCTCCGACCCGTCGGGCTCGACCAAGACCCTCGACATGCACGTGTCGTGGCTGCGCCGCAAGCTCGGCGACGACGCGAACTCCCCCCGGTACATCACGACCGTGCGCGGCATGGGCTTCCGGTTCGAGACCGGCGAGGCAGATCGGGGCTAGGCGTGCGTCGTCGCGTCCTCCAAGCGACCATCGCCGCGGTCACGGTCGCGGTCGTCCTGCTCGGGTTCCCGCTCGCGTTCCTCGGTGCGCAGCTCGTCGGCGAGACCCAGCTCCAGGCCATCCAGAAGCGCGCGGACGAGCTCGCCGACAAGGCCGACTTCCGCATCGACGAGAGCATCCCGTTCAGCGAGCGCATGCTCGAGCGCCACATCGGTGGCGACGGCGAGCTGCCGGCGTTCGTGCTGGTCACGGCCCCCGACGGCACGCGGTACCAGGCCGGCGAGTTCATCGAGGGACGCACGCTGTCCAAGCACGTGCTCAGCGACACGGGCGTCCAGGTCTCGATCTACGTCTCCTGGTGGGACGTGTTCTGGCAGACGATGCGCGTCATCGGGCTCGTCGTCGCGGCCGCCGTCGTGGCGTTCGCCGCCGGCATCGCGATGGCCATCTGGCAGGCCAACCGGCTCGCCGCGCCGCTCGTCTACCTCGCCGCGTCCGCCGAGCAGCTCGGCTCGGGTCAGGTGCGCCCCGAGCTCGAGCCCTCCGGCGTCGAGGAGATCGACCTCGTCGCCGCGGAGCTCGCGCGCAGCGCGGACCGCATGGCCGGACGGCTCGCCGCCGAGCGCCAGTTCGCCGCCGACGCCTCCCACCAGCTCCGCACGCCCCTGACCGCGCTGTCGATGCGCCTCGAGGAGATCACGCTCGCGACCGAGGAGGAGGCCGTCCGCGAGGAGGCCCGGATCTCCCTCGAGCAGGTCGAGCGCCTCGTGACCGTCGTCGACGACCTGCTCACACGCTCCCGGCGTGCGCAGGGCGGCACGACCGAGGCCGTCCGGCTGCTCGACGTCGTGCACCAGCAGGAGGAGGAGTGGGCGCCCGCGTTCACCGCGGCCAAGCGCCGGCTCGTCGTCGAGGTCGGTCCCGACGTCCGGGTGCTCGCGACCCCCGGTGCGCTCGCCCAGGTCGTCGCGACGCTCATCGAGAACTCCCTCAAGCACGGGGACGGGACGACGACGGTGCGCTCGCGCAGCAGCGGCGGTCCGTCCGGCGCGGTCGTCGTCGAGGTCGCCGACGAGGGGGAGGGCGTGCCCGACGAGCTGGCGCCGCGGATCTTCGAGCGTGAGGTCACCTCGGGCAAGGGGACGGGACTCGGCCTCGCGCTGGCGCGGGACCTCGCGTCGGCCGACGGCGGCTGGCTCGAGCTCGCGCAGCGGCGGCCCGCGGTGTTCGCGCTGTTCCTGTCGGGGGTGCCGGCGCAGCTCGCGCCCGACGTCGTGATGCCGCGCGGCTCGGTGATCTCGCCGCGGACCGACCGCCGCTGGCGGTAGGGGGGCGGCCGCGCTCGTCGGCGCGGCGTCGGTCGGCTCGGGGCGGCTCGGGCGCGGTCGGCCCGCGTTGGGTGGGCCGGTGCGGGTCGGCTCGGTGCCGGTCGGGTCAGGCCCGGTCGAGCGAGGGCACGGCGGGCTCGTCGAGCGCCGGCTGGCCGTGGACCGTCGCGTCCGACGCGGCCTCGTCCGGGAAGGTCCCGTCCGGTCCGGGCGTCGCGGCGAGCAGGGGCTCGTCGGTCGCGGTGACGTCCTCGAGCACGACGGGCGGCGCGACGGTCGGGACGACGTCGCCCGAGGCGGACGTGAAGACGAGCGTCTTGTAGCCGATGTACCGCACGACCGTGCCGAGCCCGATGCCGATGACGTTCGCGACGTTGTCGGCGAGGGGAGTCGTGAAGCCCAGGACGTAGTGCGAGAGCGCGAGCGTCCCCACGCCGAGCACGACGCCGGCGGCGTTGACGAGCGCGTAGGCCGTGAACTCACGTCCGCGCCGGGCGGTGCGGTGCTCGGCGAACGTCCAGTGCCGGTTCCCGAGCCACGAGACGACGGTCGCGGCGGCGATCGACAGCACGCGCGCCGTGATGGGCTTCTCGACGAGCAGCTCGCCCGGCCCGAACCGCAGCAGGTTGAACAGGCCGAGGTCCACGACGAACGCGACGCCCCCGACCGAGAGGAAGCGCGCGAGCTCGAGCACGCGGACCCGCAGGGCGAGCAGCCGCACCGGTCCTGCTCCAGGCGTAGACGTCACCGGGGGATCGTACTCCGGGGCCCCCGGCGGTCGGAGAGGCCGAGATCGGGTGAAATCGGGCGCCCGGGCCGGTTCCGACCCGGGCGCGGGCGTGGATGCGGACGGTGCGGCGGTCCCGGCGCGGGGCTCGACTAGGCTCGTCGCCCGTGACAGCACCCGTCGTGGCCGTGGTCGGTGGAGGCCAGCTCGCCCGCATGATGACGCCCGCCGCGACCGCCCTCGGGCTGCACCTGCGCGTGCTCGTCGAGGACCCGACGTCGTCGGCGGCCCAGGTCGTGGTCGACGCGCCGGTCGGGGCCGCGCGCGACGAGGAGGCCGTCGAGGCGCTCGTGGCCGGCCGGCCCGGTGCCGTGGCACCGGCGCACGCCGCCCCTGCCGACGTGCTGACGTTCGAGCACGAGCACGTCCCCTCGGCGCTCCTCGAGCGGCTCGTCGCGACCGGCCTGCCCGTGCACCCGACGCCGGGCGCGCTCGTGCATGCCCAGGACAAGCACGTGATGCGCCGGCGCCTGACCGAGCTGGGCGTGCCCTGCCCGCGCTGGGCCGCGGTGGCCGACGCCGCGGAGCTCGAGGCGTTCCTCGGCTCCACGGGCGGCGAGGCGGTCGTCAAGACGGTGCGCGGCGGGTACGACGGCAAGGGCGTGCGCGTCGTCCGGTCGGCACGCGACGTGGACGACTGGTTCGACGCCGCCGCGCGCGGCGAGGGCGCCGAGCTCCTCGCGGAGGAGAAGGTGCCGTTCACCCGCGAGCTCGCGGTGCTCGTGGCCCGCACGCCGTCGGGCGAGGTCCGGACCTGGCCCGTCGTGGAGTCGGTGCAGGTGGACGGCGTGTGCTCCGAGGTCGTCGCGCCCGCGCCGGACCTCGACCCCCGCACCGCCGAGGAGGCACGGCGCACCGCGGTGGCGGTCGCGGAGGGGCTCGCCGTCACGGGCGTGCTCGCGGTCGAGCTGTTCGAGGTCTCCGGGGAGGAGCCGGGCGCGGCGCCGCGCGTGCTCGTCAACGAGCTCGCGATGCGCCCGCACAACTCGGGGCACTGGACGATCGACGGCTCCGTCACGAGCCAGTTCGAGCAGCACCTGCGCGCGGTCCTCGATCTCCCGCTCGGGGACACCGCACCGCGCGCACCGTGGACCGTCATGGTCAACGTCCTCGGCAGCGCCCGGGACGAGCTCACCGACGGCCTCGCCGCCGTCGCACGGACCGACCCGCACGCCAAGGTGCACCTGTACGGCAAGGGTGTGCGCCCGGGCCGCAAGCTCGGCCACGTCAACGTCTCGGGAGCCGATCTCGACGACGTGCGCCGCCGGGCCCGTGCGGCCGCGGGCCTGCTGCGCGGCGAGGAACCCGCCTGACGGCCTCCGCGCCGTCGCCGGGAGACGCCGGAGGGCGACCTGTCGGGCGGCGTGCCCGCGCGGACGCCCCGGCCGCACGACCCCCACCGCACGACCCGCACGACACCTGAGCGAACAGGAGACGGACATGGCAGCACAGCCGCTGGTCGGCATCGTGATGGGCTCGGACTCCGACTGGCCGGTGATGCAGGCCGCGGCCGACGCGCTGCGGGAGTTCGACGTCCCGGTCGAGGTCGACGTCGTCTCCGCGCACCGCCAGCCCGAGAAGATGATCGAGTACGGGCGCTCGGCGGCCGGGCGCGGGCTGCGGGTGATCGTCGCCGGCGCGGGCGGCGCGGCGCACCTGCCGGGCATGCTCGCCGCGGTCACGACGCTCCCGGTCATCGGCGTCCCCGTGCCGCTCGCGCACCTCGACGGGCTCGACTCGCTGCTGTCGATCGTCCAGATGCCCGCCGGCGTGCCCGTCGCGACCGTGTCCGTCGGCGGTGCGCGCAACGCCGGCCTGCTCGCTGTGCGGGTCCTCGCGTCCGGGGCCGACGACGACGCTCGCCGGCTGGCCGAGGCCATGGCCGAGTTCCAGGTCGGGCTGCGCGCGCAGGCCGACGCCAAGGGGGAGCGGCTGCGGGGCTTCTCCGCGGACGGTGGGCGGCCCCGCACAGGCTTCACGGCCTGACGCCGGAGCGCGCGGGATCCCGGGCTCGGACGCCGCGGGCTCCACGGTCCACGTCTCGCGACACGGGGAGCGGCCGGCCTGCGAGGCCTGAGCCGCCGACGACGGTCGGCAGCTCAGGGGGTGGGCATGCCGCCGACCGGTCCGGCCGGCTGCGCACCGTCGCGGATCGCCGCGAAGAACCCCGGTGCCAGGTCGGGGTCGAGCCGCACGGCCGACCCCACGCCGCCGGGCCGGTAGTCGACGTCCGAGATCGGCGGGGTCCCCGTGATGCCGTCGGGCCCGTTCGCCGCACGGAACGTCAGCGCCATGCGGCCGAGGTCGAGCATGCCCGTCCCCTCGCTGACCGTGAGCGCGCCGGTCCCGGACCGCAGGAGCGCGACCTGCTTGCCCGGCTGCATCAGCAGGCCCGGGTCCTGGACGCGGTTCGAGATGGACGCGACGAGCTGCTGCTGACGCTCGGCGCGGCCGATGTCCCCGTCGGGGTCCGCCTTGCGCATCCGGGCGAAGGCGAGCGCGTCGAACCCGGTCACGTCGCGGCACCCGGGGGTCCAGACCATCCCGCTGTCCTTGTCGTCGACCGTCAGGTCGGAGCACAGGTTCACTCCGCCGACGGCGTCGACGATCTGCTCGAAGCCCGCGAAGCCGACCTCGACGTAGTGGTCGACCGTCATGCCCGTGAGGCCCTCGACGGTCTGCACGAGCAGCGGTGCCCCGCCCGCCGAGTAGGCCGCGTTGAGCTTGCCGGGGCCCTGCCCGGGGATGTCGACGTAGGTGTCGCGCGGCAGGCTCAGCAGCGCCGCCGGACCCGAGGTCGGCTGGTGCAGCAGCATCATCGTGTCGGACCGCTGCCCGGTGGTCTCGGGGTCCTCGATCGCCCCGTCGGCGCGCGAGTCGGAGCCCGTGAGCAGGTATGTGGTGCCGTCCGTCCCCGCCGCGCCCGAGAGCGCCTCGACGTGCGTCAGGCGTCCGTCGGCCCAGATCAGCAGCCCGATCGGCCAGGCGACGACCGCGACGAGCACGAGCACGAGGCCGACGGCGACGAGCCGGCGACGCGAGAGGCGTGGGGCCGCAGGGGAGCCGTCGGTGGCCACGGGAGCCGGGCGGGCAGGGGTCCGGGCGGTGCCGGGGCGTGCGGCAGCGGACGGTGCGCCGGCGGGCGGCCGGGAGGCCGGTGGGCGTCCACCCGGGGTGCGTGCGGGCCGGGCAGGCGCCGCGTCGGCGGGCGTCGCGCGACCGGCGACCATGACCGGCTGGTCGTCCGCCGGGCGGCGTCCGGCGGTCGGTGTGGCCGGGCGGACGGCGGGCGGCCGCCCGGACGCGGGCCCGCGGTCGTCGCGCGGGGCCGGCGTGCGCACGGGCGTGGGCCGGGCGTCGTCACGTGCCCCTGGTCGTCCGCCGGCCTGCCGGGTGCCGTCGCTCGGGGTCGGTGTCGCGGGCCGCGCCGTGCGCGGGGGCGCGGGCCTCGACGGCCGGCCGGGCGTGCGCGTCCCGCCGCCGACCGCGACCGCGTCCGCGGCGCTCGGGGGGCGTCCGGACCCGGTGCCGGGCGCGAAGCTCGGGGGCGTCGCAGCGCCCGGGCCGTTGCGCTGGGGCACCCGGCTGGGTGCTCCGGGGGTCAGCGGACGGGCGGAGCCGCCCGTGCGGGCGCGCGACCCGCGGGCGCCGGGGTTCTCATCGGGCGTCATGGCACCTGCTCACGCCGGGCCGCACGTGTCGGCCACGGCAGCCGTGAGGGCGTCGCCCTCGGTCGGATCGGTCGCCGGGGCCGGCGGGGTCGTCGCGGTGCCCGGGTCCGGGGCCGCGGTGCCGGGGTCCGGCGCGGTGGTCCCGGGGTCGGCGGGCGTCGCGGGGTCCGCCACCGGGGCCGGCACGAGCGGCAGGTCGGCCGCCATGTTCGCCCAGATCTGGTCGGCCTCCGACGTCCACTCGACGCGGTTCGGGTCGCTCTCGGCCGTGGCGAACGGGATGGTCATGAACGTGATGCTGTTCGTCGGCACGTTCTGCAGGCTGAACGCGAGACCCGTCATGGCGGGGATCGACGCGAGCTCCGGGTTGGCCGTCACGGAGCTCGTGGCTGCGTTGAGGAACTGCACGAGCTGGGGGACGTCCGTGAGGAGGCTCTTCGACAGGACCGTGCGCACCGTGGCGCCGAGGAGCTTCTGCTGACGCACCAGGCGGTCCGTGTCCGAGCCGTTGCCGAGCCCCTCGCCGGTCCGGGCACGTGCGTACGCCAGGGCCGTCGACCCGTCGAGCACCTGGTCGCCCGCGGTCAGGTCGAGCCCCGCCTTCGTGGAGCGCATGTCGTTCGGGATGCACATCGGGATCCCGCCGAGCGCGTCGACCATCGAGATGAAGCCGGCGAAGTCGATCACGACGTAGTGGTGGATGAACACGCCGGTGTTCGACTCGACGGTCTGGATCGTGCACGCCGCGGCGTCCGACGCGAGGCCCGTCCGCTCCGAGCCGATCGAGAACGCTGCGTTGAACTGCCCGAACTGGCCTCGCGACGACGAGCCGTCCGAGCGCGCGCACGCCGGGATCTGCACCAGCGAGTCGCGGGGGATCGAGACGAGCTCGACGCGCGACCTGTCCGCGGAGATGTGCAGCACGATCGTGGTGTCGGAGCGCATGCCCTCGACCTTGCCGCCGATCTCGGCGTTCGCGCCGTCACGCACGTCGGAGCCCATGAGCAGGATGTTGACGGCCTGGCCCGCGTTCGGGTCGTCCGGGTCCGGCGTGGGGGTCGGGCGGTCACCGAGCAGCTCGGTGACGTCCTCGGCCTGGATATTGCTCTGGAGCTGGGAGTAGGCGGCCGCCATCCCGGAGAACCCGAAGGCCAGGACCGCAGTCGTGACCAGGGCGGCGCCGCGCAGGGCCGAGTGGCCCCTCCGGGTGCGGGCGTGCCGCACAGCGCGGGGGCGCGACGGGGCGGCGTGGCGGACTGTCACGTCAGGAGCATAAGAGAGGTGAGGCCGTAGGAGGGGGACCAGCGCGTCGGGTGCGGTGGAGGATTCGTGCAGACGACCCGCGCGCGTCCCCCGTCCGGCGCACGCCGTTAGGCTCGCGCCATGACTGTGCTCGTGACCGGTGGTGCCGGCTACATCGGCGCCCACGTGGTCCGTCTCCTCCAGCAGGCCGGCCGCGACGTCCTCGTGGTCGACGACCTGTCCACCGGCCGGCGGGAACGCCTCGGCGGGGCCGAGGTCGTCGTCGCGGACGTCGCGGACTCGGCCTCCGTCCGGGTGCTGGCCGCCGCCATGTCGTCGAACGGCGTGCGCCAGGTGGTGCACTTCGCCGCTCGCAAGCGGGTCGACGAGTCGGTCGCGCGCCCCGCGTGGTACTTCCGGCAGAACGTGACCGGGCTCGCCAACGTCGTCGAGGCGATGGAGACCGCCGGGGCCGACCAGCTCGTGTTCTCGTCGTCCGCCGCCGTCTACGGCGCGACCGAGGAGGCGTCCGTCGCCGAGGACGCGCCGACCGTCCCGGTGAACCCGTACGGCGAGACGAAGCTCGCGGGGGAGTGGCTGCTGCGCGACGCCGCGCACGCAGGCGTCCTGCGCGGCGTGGCCCTGCGGTACTTCAACGTCGCGGGGAGCGGCTGGGACGACCTCGGTGACCCGGCGGTCCTCAACCTCGTCACGATGGTGCTCGACCGGCTCGCGCGGGGCGAGGCCCCCCGTGTCTTCGGGACGGACTACGCGACGCCGGACGGGACGTGCGTGCGTGACTTCGTGCACGTGCTCGACCTCGCCCGCGCCCACGTCGCCGCCCTCGAGCGCACCGCCGCCGCCCCGGCCGGCACGTGCGACGTGTTCAACGTCGGGACCGGGGAGGGCGCGTCGGTCGCGCGGGTCGTGCAGGAGCTGGTCCGCCTCACCGGCATCGACACCGGGGTCGACTACGCCCCGCGCCGTGCGGGTGACCCCCCGTCGGTCGTCGCGTCCGTCGACCGCATCCGCGAGGTGCTGGGGTGGACGGCCCAGGAGGACCTCGAGAGCATCCTCGCGAGCGCGTGGTCGGCGTGGCAGGCCCAGCCCGCGCGCACCCCGGCGCCCGGCGTCGTCTGACGTACGACGCCACGTCGACGCGACGTCCCTCCTCCTACGGCACCGGCGCCTCGCGGCGTCGCCTCCCACCTGGCACGCGCGCGCCTCGCGGCGTCGCGTGCCACCCGGCACGCGCGCCTCGCGGCGTCGCCGGGGCTCAGGGCGTGGCCGGGTGGCGTTCCACCTCGACGGTCGGCTCCTGACCGACGGCACCCTGCTCCGGGACGGGCCCGACGCCCACCTCGTCGAGCGCGATGCGGCGCGCGAGGAGCGTGATCTGGGCCTCGAGCCCGCGGAAGCGCAGGTACGACGTCGCCATGTACCCCAGGAACGCCAGGATCAGGCCGTAGAGCAGCAGGTCGGTGCCGCGCCCGACGCCGACGGCGTTGGCAAGGGCGTTCCACACCTCCGGGAAGAGCACCGACGCTGCCGCGAACAGCACGAACGCGAGCAGCGTGATCCGCCGCAGAGCGAGGTGACGGGCGCCGCGCGGTGCACGCAGGCCGATCAGCGCGATGACGCTGATCGAGACGAGCAGGATGACCTTGATCCACATGGCGGCGACCTACTTGTAGAGGAGCTCGGTCAGGATGTTCACGGAGTTGAGCAGCGACTGCCCCTTCTTCCGCGAGTAGTCCGTGTACAGGATGTGCACCGGCTGCTCGGTGTACCGCAGGCCGGCCTTGCCCACCTGGTCGACGATCTCCGACGCGTGAGCCATCCGGTTCTGCTTGATGGACAGCGCCGCGGCGCCGGTCCGGTTGAACGCGCGCAGGCCGTTGTGCGTGTCGGTGAGGTGTACGCCCGACGTGGCGTTCGAGAAGGCGATCGCCGTCTTGAGCACGAGCTTCTTCATCAGTCCCGGCTTGGTCCGCCCGTCGAGGAACCGCGAGCCGAAGACCACGTCCGCCTCGTCCTTGCGCAGGCGGTCCACCATCGCAGCGGCGTCCTCCGTGCGGTGCTGACCGTCCGAGTCGAACGTGACGACGTAGCGGCAGCTCGGGCGGCGCAGCGCGAACTCGATGCCCGTCTGGATCGCCGCGCCCTGCCCGAGGTTGATCGGGTGGCTCACGACGACCGCACCCGCGGCCGTGGCGCGCGCGCCGGAGTCGTCGACGCTGCCGTCGTCGACGCACACGATGTTCGGGAACGTCTCCCGCGCGTGGGTCACTACGTCGTGGATGACCTCGGCCTCGTTGTAGAGCGGGACGACGAGCCAGGTGTCGTCGTAGGTCACGGGTGCGCCGTCCTGTCGTGCGGTGTCGGGCCCCGGCACTGCGTCGTCGCTGAGCATGGGTCGTCAGCGGCCGAGCTGGGCGTACTTCGCCTCGGTCGCGTCCTTCTGGGGTCGCCACCAGGCCTCGTTGGCCCGGTACCAGTCGATCGTCGCCGCGAGGCCGTCGCGGAAGCCCTCGTACCGCGGGGTCCAGCCGAGCTCCTCGCGGAGCTTCGTCGAGTCGATCGCGTAGCGCAGGTCGTGGCCGGGACGGTCGCTCACGAGGTCGTAGGCGTCGCGCGGCTGGCCCGTCAGCTCCAGGATGAGCTCGACGACGTCCTTGTTGTTCTGCTCGCCGTCGGCGCCGATCAGGTACGTCTCGCCGATGCGGCCGCGCTCGATGATCGTCCACACGGCGGAGTTGTGGTCCTCGACGTGGATCCAGTCGCGGACGTTCTCGCCGGTGCCGTAGAGCTTGGGGCGGCCAGCGTCGAGCACGTTGGTGATCTGCCGCGGGATGAACTTCTCGACGTGCTGGTACGGGCCGTAGTTGTTCGAGCAGTTCGAGATCGTGGCCTCGACGCCGAACGAGCGGACCCACGCGCGCACGAGCAGGTCGCTCGCGGCCTTCGTCGAGGAGTACGGGCTCGACGGGTTGTACGGGGTCTCGGGCGTGAACTTCGCGGGGTCGTCGAGCTCGAGGTCGCCGTAGACCTCGTCGGTCGAGATGTGGTGCAGGCGCACGCCGTGCCGGCGGACGGCCTCGAGGATGGTGTAGGTGCCGACGACGTTCGTCTGCACGAACGGCCACGGGTCCGACAGCGAGTTGTCGTTGTGCGACTCGGCGGCGAAGTGCACGACCACGTCGGCTGCGGCGACCAGGCCGTCGACCAGGTCGGCGTCGGCGATGTCGCCACGCACGAGCGTCACGGAGCCGGCCGACGGTGCGAGCGAGGCCTCGTCGCCCGCGTACGTGAGGGCGTCGAGGACCGTCACCTCGACGTCGGGGCGCTCGCGCACCGTCTGGTGGACGAAGTTCGAGCCGATGAATCCGGCTCCACCGGTGACGAGCAGGCGCACGAGGGACCTCCAGGCAGGGACGTGAACTCCCGCATACTAGTCGCTCGGCACCCGCCGGTAGGTCCCCGGTCCCTCCGCGGAGGGCCTCACGAGGAGGCGCTCGACGTCGGCGCGGGACACGGCCGCGGACCGCCCGATCGCGCGTCGTCGGGCCAGGAGCCGGGGCGCGAGGCGCACGCACGAGGCGAGCACCCGCAGCCGGGTCCGCACGTGCGCGGCGGGCTGCGACCGGCGGACCGCGATCGACGCCGTCGTCAGCACGAACCGCGCGAGGCACCGGGCGGCGAGGCCGGGGGTCGCGTCCTTGACGAGCACGAGCAGCCGGTTGCGGGCGTCGTGGAACCGGAACAGCTCGCTCGACTCGCGCGACGACGCGCCGTGCTCGTGGTGCACCACGGCGTCCGGGCAGTGCTCGACCCGGAAGCCCGCGAGGCGCAGCCGCCACGACAGGTCCGTGTCCTCGTAGTACATGAAGAAGTCGTCGTCGAAGAGCCCGACGACGTCGAGCGCGGAGCGGCGCAGGACGACCGCGGCGCCGCAGAAGCCGAAGACCTCACGGTCCGGCGCGTGCCGTCCGTGCTCCTCGAGCCACCCGCGGTCGACGCCGTAACCGTCGGTGCGCACGACGTTCCCCGTCGTGTTCACGAGCCGCACTTCGCCGGCGGGGTCCGCGACGTAGTCGCCGTGCGGCCCGTGCACGAGCAGCCCTTCGGAGTCGCCCGGACGCGCCGGTCGGAACCGCGCGGCGAGCAGCACGGTGGCATTCACCGCCGCGACGTCGTGTGCGGCGTCCGAGATCGCGCCGACCAGTCGTGCCACGAACCCCGGCTCCGGGATCGCGTCGTCGTTGAGCAGGACGACCCAGGGGCCGCCTGCCGTGCGCAGGCCGAGGTTGTTGCCGCCGGCGAAGCCGGTGTTCACGGGCGAGCGGACGAGGTGCACCTCGGGGTAGCCCCGCGCGACGACGTCCGCGGTGCCGTCGTGGGACGCGTTGTCGACCACGACGACGCGCATCGTGAGCCCGCCGAGCTCCTGGCCGCGCAGCGCGTCGAGGCAGGCGCCCACGCGGTCCGCGGCGTCGTACGCGACGACGACGACCGTGACGTCGGGGGCCGGTCCGGGCACCCGGTCGGGCTCGGCAAGCGGCGTGCGGGCGCCGCTCATCGTGCCAGGTACGCGTCGAGCGTCCGGTCGGCGCACGCCTGCCAGGTGAAGCGCCCCGCCCAGGCCCGTCGCGCCGCGACCGCCTCGGCGTCGTCGGGCGCGCGGAGCGCCTGCACGAGGGCGCCGGCGAGCGCGTCGACGTCCTCGGGGGGCGCGGCGAAGGCGTGCGGGCCGCCGACCTCGAGCAGCGCGGGGACCGCCGAGACCACCGCCGGCCGGCCCGTCGCGAACGCCTCCAGCACGGGCAGCCCGAAGCCCTCGTCGAGCGACGGGAGGACGAGCGCGCGCGCCGCGGCGACGAGCGCGCGCAGGTCCGCGTCCGCGAGCCAGCCGGTGAGGTGCACCCCGGGCGTCGCGGCGAGCCGCTCCTCGCGCCCGGCGGGCCCGGCGAGCACGAGGTCCGGCGTGCCGGGGTGGTCCCGGCGCGCACGGGCGTACGCCTCGAGGAGGCGCGGCAGGTTCTTGCGCGGGTCCAGGGAGCCGACGAACAGCAGGAACTCCTCGGGGAGCCCGCGCTCGTCGAGCCACCGCCCGCTCGCCGGCACCGCGTCGAACCAGGGCGCGTCGACGCCGAGCAGCGTCGGTGTCACCCGGTCCTCGGTGAGCCCGTAGTGCTCGCGCACCGCGGCCGCGACCGCGGCGGTGGGGGTGAGCACGTGCGCGCCCCGAGCGAGCGCCCGCGGCACGAGCTCCCGGTACTGCAGGCTCGCGGCCGTCACGGTCCCGGCGTGCAGCGCGTAGGTCAGGTCGTGCACGGTCAGGACCTCGCGCGCCCGGCGGGTCGGCGGGGAGACGAAGTTCGTGCCGTGGAACACGTCGGTGCGCCCCGTGAGCACCTCGACCGGCGGCGCGTCCCACCGGCGCCAGCACTCGCGCAGGAGGCGGGCCGGTACGCGCGGGCCGACCTGCCGCACGCCCGCGGGAAGCGCCGGGATGCGTCCACCGCGCGCGGTCCACGTGGTCACCCGGATCGTCGCGTCGGCGCCGCTGCGGGCGACGGCGTCCGGGAGGTGGCTCACCAGCCGGTCCACGTAGCGGCCGATGCCGGTCCGCGTACCGAGCAGGGGGGTCGCGTCCAGCGTGATCAGCACGCGCAGGATCGTCTCACGGCGCGCCGGCTGCCCCACGGGTGTGCCGTCGGCCCGGTCCGCCGGGCATCGACACGTCGTGCGGGCCCCGCGCGGATCCCGGCACGAGCAGGACCAAGGGGATGGCGACGAGCGCGACCTGCGTCGCGAGGCTGTACCGCGGGTTCGGGTCGAGGCTCGTCACGAGCCCGAAGAAGACCGCCCCGACGAGCGCGGCGGCCAGCAGGAGCGCGATCGTGACGGCGGTCGTCGTGCGGTCCGCGGCGTCCTCAGGTCGAGGTGGAGCCGCACGCCGGCCCCGCAGGAACCGCACGCCCAGCACGAGCCACGCGGCGGCCACCGCGCACGCCACCACGACGCCCCACGTGAGCACCGCGGACGCGAGACCCGGGTTGCGCCCTGTCATGCGGGTGAAGTCCCACTGGGACGAGCCGTTGTTCCCGGTGGCCCAGTCGTACGCCACCGCGAACGGCGACCCGAGGCCGTGCGCGACGTCGTGGACCACGTCCCACGCGACCGCCGGCAGGCAGCACTCGAGCGCCGCACGGACGGTCGCCCGGACCGCGGCGTCCCCGTCCACCGCGCGCAGCGCCAGCAGGACGGTCGTGCGGTCCGCGGACTCGGCGGGCACCGGCACGGCGGCGGCGACGTGCGGCGGCAGCAGCCCGCGAGCCTCGTCGAGGTGGGGGTAGGCCACCCGGTCGAACACCGCCCCGGTCAACGTCGCCGGCTCCCGGCCCAGGTCGGCCGTCTGCATCGCGCGGCTCAGCACCGTCAGTCCGAGCGCGGGGACGAGGACGGCTGCGAGCAGGACGGCGACGGCGCGCAGCGCGGTGCGACCCGGGAGCAGCGGCGAGCCGCGGCGCACGCGCAGCGCCACGAGCACGACGGTGACGCCGAGCAGCGCGAGCACCACGTACAGGCGCTCGGGCCGCAGCATCACGGACACCGAGGTCCCGAGCACGGCGACAGCGACGGGCCGCCACGAGAGGTCGGCACGCCCCGCGACCCGTGCGAGCGCCGCGACGAGCAGCACGAGCGCCGACGCCGCCAGGGAGTCGGTCAGCACGCTCGCGCTGTAGTGCAGGGGGAGCGGCAGGGTCACGAGCACCGCGACGAGCGCGGCGACCCACCGGCGGTCCAGCCCCGGGCGCAGCGTGCGCACCAGGTACGCCGCCGCCGCTGCGGCCACGGCGAGCTGGGCGACGTAGAGCAGCGCGTTCCACGGGACGCGGAGCACGGCTCCCACCTCGGTGGCGGCGCGGACGAGCGCCGGGTAGGCGATCGTCCGGTAGCCGTCGACGGCCCACGTCGTCGACTGCGACACGTACTCGATCGTGTCGCCGTACTCCGGCACGCCGGGAAGCTCGGCGACCCACCACACGACGCCGAGCGCCACCTGGACGGCGAGCACCGCGGCGAGCACCAGGAGGCCCGCGCGGGCCGGGCGGCGCAGGGGCGTCGCGGGCTCGACCGCTCGGCTCTCGCTCACGGCGGCCACCTCCCGGGTCCGGCGGGCGTGCGGGTGCCCGGCCCCGGGGAACCCTATCCGGCGCGAGCCCGGCGCTCGCCACGGCGTCGCGGGGGACCTCGTCCCCGGTGAGGGGGTTGCGCCCGTTCGCACCTCCGGCGCCGACCGGTGCGCGGACAGATCGCCGCACACCCGGGCAAAGGCCCCCGGGGTCCCGCGACACGCGCTCCGCGAGGGTCCCCGTGCGGGCTGCGCGGCCGTAGCCTCGGGAGCACCACGACCGCGAGGGGGACGGGCATGCAGGTGCCATCAGCACGGGGGCGCGAGAGCGCGAGGGTAGCCGGCATCGCCGCGCTCGCGGTCGCGCTCGTGACGGCAGGGGCCGCACCGGGGGTGGCGACGGTCCCGGTCGGGCCCGACCCAGGCACGTCGCCCGTGGCCTCGCCGTCACCCACGGTCGCCGTGGGCGCGGGCGAGGTCGTCCCGGACGAGGGGGCCGTCGTCGCACCCGAGGGCCCCGCGGGCGGCACCGGCGCGACCGGGGGCACCGACGCCCCGACGAGCGCCGGCACCCCGACGGCCGGCGACGCGCCGACCAGCACGGACGCACCGTCGCCCGCACCCGCGGACGAGCGTGCGAGCGACGCCGGTCCCGCGACCGGCGCCGGGCTCTCCAGCGTGCCGGTGGACGCCACGACGCTCCCGGCCGGGGTCGGCCTCACGGGCACCGCCGCGGTGACGACCTCCGAGCTCACCACCGACGTCTTCCACCTCGCGGCGGTGACCTGGGCCGAGCCCGACGACACGCTCGAGGTGAGCGCGCGGGTGCGCAGCGGCGACGGCTGGACCGAGTGGCAGCACCTCGAGGCGGAGGAGGGTGCCGGCGCGGACTCGGGACGCGGCGGGACCGCACCGCTCATCGACCTCGCGGGCGCCGACGGCATCCAGGTGCAGCTCGCCAGCCCCGACGGGACCTGGCCGTCCGACGTGCGCATCGACCTCGTCGACCCCGGCGAGGAGACCGCGGCGGACCCGGCGCCGGGCGCCGGCACCTCGATGGGTGCCGCGTCGACCGTCGTGTCGCGGCCGTCGATCATCACGCGCGCGCAGTGGGGCGCCGACGAGAGCATCAACACGAACAACCCGTCGCCCGCACGTGCGCTGAACATGGCGTTCATCCACCACACGGCGACGACGAACAGCTACGGGCCCGGTGACTCCGCGGCGCAGATCCGCTCCATCTACGTCTACCACGTGCAGGGACGGGGCTGGCCGGACATCGGCTACAACTTCGTGGTCGACCGCTACGGCCAGGTGTTCGAGGGGCGCTCGGGCGGGATCGACCTGCCGGAGGTCGGCGCGCACGCCGGGGACGGCTTCAACACCGGGACCGTGGGGGTCGCGGCGCTCGGGACGTTCAGCACGTCCGTGCCCGACGTGGTGCCCGAGGTCATCTCGCAGGTCGTCGCGTGGAAGTTCGGCCTCCACCAGGTCGACCCGTACGCGACGGTGCGCATGGTCAGCGGCGGCACCGGGAACGTGCGCTGGGGTGCGGGGACCGAGGTGTACCTCCCCGCGATCTCGGGGCACCGGCACTCGTCGTTCACCGACTGCCCGGGCGAGGCGCTGTACGCCGCGCTCCCCGCGGTGCGCGCCCGCACCGCGCAGCTGCTCGCGCAGGCGGCGCACGCGCCGTGGCTCGCGGGCAGCCTCGACGGTGTCCGGGTGCGCGGGAACACCGTGACCGCCTACGGGTGGAGCGCGTCGACGGAGCGCCCGGGCGAGCCCGTCCAGGTCACCGTCCGGTCGTGGAGCAGGTCCGCGACGACGACGACCGGGGTCGTGCGCACCGACGTCGCCGCGGCCTTCCCGCAGTACGGGAACCGCGCCGGCTTCGAGGCGAGCCTCGAGCTCCCGCGGAACACCTACCAGGTCTGCGTGGACGTCACCGCGCCCGGGAGACCCGCGGTGACCCTCGGGTGCGGCTACGCGACCGTCATGACGGGCATGGTGCTCGGGAACGTCGACCTCGTGACGCCGCGGAGCGGCGGGGCCACCATCCAGGGGTGGGCGCTGCAGCCGGGCGAGCAGGCGCCGAACAAGGTCCACCTCTACGTCGACGGTGCGTGGGGCGGGCAGCTCACCGCGAACGTGCCGCGCGCCGACGTGGCCGCGGTCTACCCGGCCGAGGGCCCCAACCACGGCTTCGCCGCGAACCTCACGCTCGGCGAGGGCCCGCACGACGTCTGCGCGTACGGCATCAGCCTGCGCGCCAACGAGACGAACCCGCTGCTCGGCTGCCGCCGGGTCGTGGTGCCCTCGCGCGCACCGGTCGGCAACTTGGAGGCCGTCGTCGGGTCGGACGGTGCAGCGCGCCTCATCGGCTGGACGTTCGACCCGGACACCTCCGACGCCCTCGACGTGCACGTGTACCGCGGGGGCGCGTGGGCGGGCAGCTTCGTGGCGGGCGGGAACCGTCCCGACGTGGCGCGGGCGTTCGGGCTGACGAGCGCCGCCCACGGGCTGACGGCCGACGTGGCGCTGCCGCCCGGCCAGCACGCGTTCTGCGCGTACGCGATCAACCGCGGGTCCGTCTCGCCGAACCCGTCGCTCGGCTGCCGGACCGTCGGGGTGCCGCTCGGCAACCCGTTCGGCAGCCTCGACATCGTCGAGCGTGTGACGGGCGGCGCGGCCGGTGAGACGCGGCTGCGCGGCTGGGTGATCGACCCCGACACCCGCGCGGCAGCCGCCGTGCACGTCTACGTGGACGGCTGGATGCAGGGCGCCTACACCGCAGGCGCCGCACGGGCGGACGTCGGCTCCGCCTACCCGACGCTCGGTGCCGGGCACGGCTACGACGTGCGGCTCCGGCTCACGGGCGGCACGCACAACGTGTGCGTGTACGCCATCAACACGGGGGTCGGCACGACCAACCCGCTCGTCGGCTGCCGGACCGTCACGGTCTGACGCGACGACGCCGGAGACGGCTCAGGGCCCGGAGGACGTCCTCCGGGCCCTGCGCCGTCTGTGCTCCGTGCACCCGCGCCGTGCCGCACCGGCGCGTCGCGCTCGCGTGAGTCGCGCCCCGGCGCGCCGGGGCGCCGCGCCTCAGCGGCGCGTCACGGCTGCGTCAGGCGTCGCTTGACCCGGCCGGCGATCCGACGCGCCTTGCGCACGGCGCTCGTGTCGTTGCGCCGGCGCAGCTCGGTGAGCTCGGCCTCCTGCACGCCGAGCCGGGCGTGCAGCCGGGAGAGCTCCGCCTCGACGTCCGCGAGCCGGCGGACCTCGCCGCGCAGCGTCGCGAGCTCGTCGCCCGCGCGGCGGTGCTCCCGGAAGTCGGAGACGTTGGTGTCGAGGAGCTCACGGAGCTGGCCCACGGAGCGCGCCGCACGCGCCGCCGGGCTCGCGTCCGAGGTGTTGACCGCTGCCTGGAAGGCCGACTCGGCGGTCACGAAGCGCTCGAGCGCGGCCTCGTCGACCGTCACGCCCACGTGGCCGGCGAGGATCGTCACGACGTCGCGGACCGTCCGGGGCGAGCCCCAGTCGCTCGGCTCGGTGCTGCGGGCGACGTCGACCGCGCTCCAGAACGCCCCACGGATCAGGTGGTTCTCCCGGCCGTAGCCCTGCACGAGCCACTCCTGGTCGATGACGACCAGCGTGTCCGAGGAGTCGACGATGATGTTGTGCGGGACGAGGTCGACCGGCGTCCACTCGTCCTCGACCACGCGGTCCGCCCAGCGCTTGAGCAGGACGCCCGCCTGGCCCGGGTCGCGCTCGACGAGGTCGAGGAGCGTGTGACCGGTGACGTGCGGGGCGCTCGGCTCCAGGACGTGCCGGACGTGCTCGGCGCCCGCCTCGGCCGGGAGGGACTCGTTCACGGCGGTCCGCACGAAGTCGATGCCGTCCGCGTGCCGGACGATCTGCGTGCGGACGGCGAAGCGCGGCTGACGCTCCGCGGTGAACGCGACGCCGAGTCGGTCGGACGGCCAGATCGACGACGGGGCACCGCGGTCGGCGACGACGACGAACGAGTTGGCGAAGTGCGTGCCCACGCCGGTGTCGACGAGCGTGCGCCAGGCGAGCCGCTCGTCGGCGAGCGACATGCGCTGCGTCATGTAGTCCGGGCTCGGGAAGGGCGGGATGCGCGAGGCGAGCGACCGGTCCTCGTCGAAGAGCTGGTCGTCGAGCAGGACCCGCGGCAGCTTGTAGTCCGGGAAGGCGCCGAGGACGCGTGACGTGAAGCCCGCCGTCTCGAGGAGCCCCGTGAGGCGCTGGCGGGTGAACGTCCGCGCCGGCGACGGCAGCGGGTACCCCTCGATCGAGTCGAACGCCCGGTCCGTGTGGTCCTCGGGCGCCCCGACGAGGTACTTGACGCCGACCTGGTTCTCGATCGCGAGCACGAGCGTGCCGTCCGGACGCAGCACCGACGCGATGCGACGCAGGAAGTCGACGTAGGGCTCGGGGGAGTCGGTCCCGTGCGCGACGTACTCGAGCACCCCGACGACGACGACGACGTCGTACGTCGGCTCGGCGGGGACGTCGTCGAGCGTGCCGACCATGACGGCGACGTTGGGCTGGTCACGCGTCCGCAGGCGCGCGACACGCGCGCGGGCGGCCATCGGCTCGACCGCGTCGACGAGGGCGACCTGCTCGCCGAGGTACCGCGTGATCGGGCCGCAGCCGCAGCCGATCTCGAGCACCCGGGCGTCTGCGGGGAGGTCGAGCCCGCGCAGCAGGTTCGCGCGCACGGTGGTCAGCGAGTAGCGCGTGGCCCAGTCCGTCGCGGCGTCCGCCAGCTCCTGCGAGGAGGACGAGAGGTCGCTCGCACGGGACACGATGCCCGCGAGCGTCTGCTCCGCGCCGTCGGCGTAGGCGAGGCCGGCCTCGGAGAGCACACGGCAGCCGAACTCGTCGACGGTGCCGAGCGCGCGCACGGGGGTGGGAGACGACATCGGTTCTACCTCTCACGGGTGGGGGTCGCGGCGCGGGGAGCGCCAGGACGGATCATCGCCAGAGCCCGCCGCCCCACTGCATGACGGAGCTCACGCCGTCGGTCGCCCGCGTTCATGCGTCGGACGCGCGCGACCTGGGCCCGCCGTCGACCACCCAGCAGATCGGGCGCCGACGCCGGAGCCGAACAGTACTCCAGCAGCGGGCCCGCCACGCGGGTCCAGCGCAGCGAGGGGGCGAGCGCCGAGGCAGCGGCCCGCGCGGCGTCGAGCGCGGCGCGGTCGCCGAGCACCTGGGCGAGCCGGTCGTGCAGCGCGTCGACGTCGCCGGGGGGCACGGTCCAGCCGGCGCCGTGCGCCTCGAGGAGCGTGCTGAGGGGGTCTCCGCCGGTCGCGAGCGTCGGGACGCCCGCCCAGACGTAGTCCAGCAGCCGCGTGCGGTAGGAGAACTCCGTCTCGACGTGCGCGAGGTGCGTGCTGACGCCGAGCGTGGCGTCCGCGAGGTAGTCGGCCCGGCGGTCGTAGTCGATCCAGCCGGGCAGGAAGAACACGTGCGTGCCGAGCACGCCGAGCTCGTCCGCCGCCGCGCGGGCGCGCCGGGCAGCCTCGCCGCTGCGCACGTCGGGGTTCGGGTGCGCACCGCCCGCGAACGCCAGGCGCACGGTCGGACGGGTGCGGACGAGCCGCGCGACCGCGCGCACGAGGACCTCGGGGTCGAACCAGTTGTAGAGCCCGCCACCCCAGTACAGGACGTCGGAGTCGTCGTCGATCTCGGGGACGGCGGCGCGCAGGCCGCCGCCCGCAGTGGCGGCCGGGGGCGCGGGCAGGCCGAACGGGACGACGGCGAGCAGCCGGCTCAGCGCGGGGTCCGCGTCGTACGTGTCGGGGTTGATCCGGCCGTGCGCGGCGAGGTGGCCGACCCACAGCTTGCGCTGGTCGTCCGACGCGCACAGGAACGTGTCGCCGAGCAGCGCGTTCGTCCGCATGGCACGCACGGCCGCGTCGACCGCGAGCTGCCGGTGCCGGGGCGGCAGGTCCGCGGTCTGCTCGAGCGCCTCGAGGTGGAACGGGTCGTACAGGTCGACCACCAGGCGTGCCCGGCCCGACGCGAGCGCCGGGTGGCGGTCGAGCAGGTCGCCGCCGACGACGACGACGTCGGCCTGGTCCGCCGTCGCCGCGACGTCCCCGGGGGCCACGTGGCGCACCGGGACGTCGCCCTCACGGGGCGCGACCTGCCCGGTGCTGACGACACCCGCGTCGTGCCCCGCCGCGCGCAGCACCCGGGCCAGCTCGAGGCACCGGATCGCCGGGCCCGCGACCCGGTCGGTGACCGGCTCGGGGGTCAGGAACGCGACTGACGTCACGAAGCCTCCGGGTCGCACAGGTACGCGTACAGCCCGGAGAACGCTCCGTCCCAGTCGGAGTGGCGCGCGTCGATGTCGGCGGTCGCCTGCTCCGACAGGCGGCGGCGAAGGTTCGCGTCCTCGACGAGGCGGGAGAGCTGCTCGACGATGCCCGAGACGCCGAGCTCGGCGAGGAGCGAGTTGCGCTCGTCGTCGAGGATCCAGTGGCCCCACGGGTTGTCGAACGCGACGACCGGCACGCCCGACGCCATGAGCTCGAGCGGCAGGTACGACGGGTGCTTCGACACCGTCAGGGCGAGCCCGATGTCGACCGTGCGGTACAGGACGCCCGTCGCGCGGTAGTCGAGCAGGCCGAGCTGCTGGATGTCGCCCGCGCGCGAGGTCCCGCGCGCCCACGAGCCGGCCGCGACGATCCGGACACCCTTGCCGTACTTCTGCTTGATCTCGCCCAGCGCCAGCGAGGCGATCTCCCAGCAGTTGCGCCAGTGTCCCGGGCGTCCGTACAGGAAGATCGTCACGGGCCGGTCGGTCGGGCGGGGCTCGTCCCCGTCGTGGAAGACGCCGCGGTCCACGGCCGGCATGAAGGACGTGCCCTTGCCGTGGTAGTCCTCGCGGTAGATCTTGTGGAGGTTCGCCGTGTTGCAGATCCCGTACAGCCCGAGCCGGTAGGACTCCTCGGTGAGGGCGTAGAGCGAGCCCGCCGGGTAGAACATCGGCTCGAAGTCCTGGATCAGGTAGAACCGGCGCGGGGCGCTGCTCGACTTCGCGACGAAGTACGCCGTGACCCACAGGGTCGCGATCGAGGCGTCGGCCTCGGGGACCGCGTCGAGCTGGGCGGCGCTGCCGTCGTGGAACACGATCTCGGAGTCCGCGAGCCCCGGGAACGCCGCCGCGACCGCGGAGCGGACGTACAGGTCGTGCGGCGCGCCCCACACGATGAACCGGTTGACGACGCCGTGCTCGCGGCGCAGGTGGTCCGCGAGCCGGAAGGCGGTGTTGATCCCGCCGTAGTACGGCGAGTCGATGTCCGGGATGAACCAGTTGACGGTCCGGACCTCGCGGAACCCCTGCGTCGAGGCGTGCACGGCGTCGAGGCGCGCCTTGTCCGTCGAGTCGGCCCGGCACAGGTCGGCGAGCATCATCGCCTCGTTCTCGTCGTTCGCCTGACGGAAGATCGTCAGGTTCCGGCCGAGCGGCTCCGAGAGCATCTGACGCGCCGTGGGCTCCTGCTCGCTGCGCAGCCGCGGAGTGCGGCTCGTGAGCGACAGGTGCGGCGAGAAGTACGGGTCGCCACCGAGGACCCACGGGTTGTAGCGCCAGTAGCTCGCGAAGAAGTCCTCCGGGGGCACCGTCGAGCCGCGCGTCGCGGACTCGAGGTGACGCACGCCCACGTGCGGCGAGCACACGTTGCGCCGCCCGGACAGCACCGCGTCGAGGCCGAGCGTGACGTCGGACCCACACAGCACGAAGCGCTCGTCGAACCCGCCGAGCTCCTCGAACACGTCGCGGCGGATCGCGAGGCACGCGCCCGTGACCGACAGCGTGTTGCGGTACCGGTCGGTGGCGCCGAGGAGGCTGTCCGAGCCGGGCTCCATGCCCTGGAACAGGTGGTCGGCGAACCCGCCGAGCCCGAGCACCACGCCCCCGTGCTGGATCTTGCCGTCCGCGTCGAGCAGCTGACCCCCGACGCACCCGATCTCGGGCTGGACGGCCCAGCCGACGAGCTCCTGGAGCCAGCGGGCGTCGGCGACCTCGGTGTCGTCGTTGAGGAAGACGACGACCTCGCCGCCGGACTGCCGCGCCGCGACGTTGTTGACGCGCGAGTAGTTGAACGGCGCCTCGGTCCACCACGTGACGGTCAGCTCGCGGCCGAGCGCGTCCCGCTGAGCGGCGTACCACGCGTCGTTGTCGGCCGACTGCCCGCCGTTGTCGATGACGTGCACGTCCCACTCGCCCGCGTAGTCGGTGCTGCGCAGCGACGCGAGCGCACGCCCGAGCAGCGGCCGGTTGTGCCGGGTCGGGACCACCACCGACACCGACGGCCACGACGCCGGCGTCGGCGTCACGCGGAGGCTGTCGCGCCCCGCGGTGACGAGCGACGGGCGCCCGATCTTCTCGAGGTGCGCGCGCACGGCCTGCGCACCCTCCTCGGTGACCCGGTCGTGGTGGTTCTGCACGCGCGCCAGCGGCCGGGTGACCCGGTCGGACTGGGGCTGCGTCGCCGTCGAGCGGACCAGCAGGTCCCACAGCGCCGCGTCGGTGCCGAGAGCGGCGAGGCCGCCCAGCTCGACGACGAGGCTGCGACGCATCGCGAAGGCCGCGCCGACGTAGTTGGCGCCGAGCAGCGCCTCGGGTGACCAGGAGGGGCGGATCCGGGCGGTCGGCTCCTCGCCGCGCGCACCCCGGACCTCGTCCCAGGTGACGATGTCGAGCAGCGGGTTCTCCCACGCGGCGCCGGCGACCTGGAACAGGGCGTCGGGCGCCAGGACGTCTCCGGCCGGCAGGAACACGACGTAGTCCGCGGCGGACACCACGGCCGCGCGGGTCGCGTGCTCGGTCCAGTGCGTGTCCGCGGTCCACACGTGCTCGGCCTCGGTGGACGTCGTCGTCGGCGCGACGTCGCCGCACACCACGACGCTGCGGTGGGTCCACGACTGCGCGAGGACCGAGTCGATGCTCGCGTCGACGGCGCCGACGCCCGCGCCGGTGTACGGGGTGACCACGACGAGGAACGTCACGGGGTCGGTCGCCGCCTGCGCGTACGCGCGCTGGTCACGCAGCGAGTCCCGGCTCGCGGAGAGCTGCGAGAGCCACGTCCCGACCGAGGGGCTCGCCGGGGTGATGGCCCCGGTCGCGGTGAACGCGCTGCGGACCTGCCCCGCGGCGGACCGGGCGATCCGCGCGGACTCGAGTGCCGCCTTGGCGGTCGCCCGCTTGCGGGTCCCCGGTGCGAGGCGTTCGGACGCCTCGGTGCGGACCCGCTCGAACGCCTGGCGGGGGGTCGGGATCCAGCTCATCGGGTCTCCTCCAGCGTCGCGTCCGCGACGGTCGACAGTCGCCAGGTGCCGGGCAGCACGACGTCACCGCCCTGGGCGGGTCCGCGCCCGGTCTGGACCGTCAGCGACGCGGTTCGGTCCAGGTGGTCGTAGATGTGGGTGTAGGTCGAGTCGGTCACGCCGATCGAGACCTTCCAGTGACCGTGCTGCAGCGGCAGCCGGTCCAGGTGGTAGTCGACGTGGCCGTCGCCCTCGAGCACGCCGAGATCCATGCTGACCGAGTTCGGGCCGGCGACCTTCTGCCCGTGCTCGGGGTAGAACGCGAGGGCGAAGACGGGGTTCTCGACGGGGGAGTGCGCGCGGAAGCGGACCCGGAGCGTGAGCTCCTCGCCCGTGACCGCCATGCCGCCGTCGTCGCCGGCGATCACGTCGAGCCCGAGCACCTCGATCTCGCCGGTGCCCTTGCGGTTCGACGTGTCGAGGCCGGCGTCGGGGGTGACGGTGTGGGTGCGCTCGAGGCGCGTGCTCTCGCGCTTGTTGACGTCCCGGACGTAGGCGTCCACGACCTCGATCGCGGGCCCCTCCGCGACGAGGCGCCCGTGGTCGAGCCACGCGACGCGGTCGCACATCGTCTGGACCAGCGCGAGCGAGTGGCTCACGAAGATGATCGTGACGCCGCGCGAGCGCAACTCGGCCAGGTAGTCGAAGCAGCGCCGCTGGAAGTCCTCGTCACCGACGGCCAGGATCTCGTCGACGATGAGGATCTCGGGGTCGAGGTGCACGGCGATCGAGAAGCCGAGCCGTGCGTACATCCCGCTGGAGTAGACCTTGACGGGCGAGTCGATGAAGTCGCCGAGCCCGGCGAACTCGAGGATGCGGTCGAACGCCTCGTCGATCTTCTTCTTCGGCATGCCGAGGATCGAGCCGTTGAGGTAGATGTTGTCGCGCCCCGAGAGCTCGGGGTGGAAGCCCGCGCCCAGCTCGAGCAGGGCCGAGACCCGGCCTGCGTGCTCGACGGAGCCCGAGGTCGGACGGTGGATGCCCGCCATGAGCTTGAGCAACGTCGACTTGCCCGAGCCGTTGTGCCCGATGAGCCCGTACGTCGTGCCGCGCTCCACCTGGAGGTCGACGTCCCGCAGGGCCCAGAAGTCGTGGTAGCTCGAGCGGCCGCGGACGAAGAGCTCCTTGAGGCTCGTCCGCCGCTCGTTCGCGAGGCGGAACCTCTTCGAGACCGAATCGACGGTCACCGCGATGTCCCGGCCGTCCGTGGCCAGCGCGTCGTTCACAGGTCCTCCGCGATGTCGAGGGCGGACCGCTGGAACACGGCCCAGCCGATGAGGAACGTGAGGACGGCGATCGCCGTGAGCGCGAGCATGAGCGTCAGGCTCGGCAGCACGCCGTACCAGAGGGCGTCGCGCGCCGCCTCGACGAACCGGCCCAGCGGGTTCAGGCCCATGATCCAGCGCGCCGGGATGCCCGACGCCGTCTCGACGGGGATGTCCTCGGGCGGGTAGATGATCGCCGTCGCGTAGAACAGGAACTGCATCGCGACGCCGACGAGGTACCCGACGTCGCGGTAGCGGACGTTCGCGACCGACACCATGAGGCCGAGCCCGATCGAGAACAGCGCGAGCAGCGCGAAGACGACGGGGACGACCAGGACGGCCCACGAGAGGTTCTGCGCGAACGCGAGGACGACGACGAGGATCCCGAACTCGATGCCGGTCTGCACGAGCGCCGACATCGCGTTCCCGATCACGGGCGCGAACGCGGGGAAGCGGATCTTCTTCAGCAGGGGGCCGGCGCCGATCAGCGCGCCCATGCTCGAGGTGACGATGCCGTTGAAGAAGTTCCAGCACACGAGCCCGATGAACAGGTAGATCGTGTAGCTCTCGAGGCGCCCGTTCCCGGCGACCGGGGGGACCCGCTGGAAGATCGTGGAGAAGACGAGCGTGAAGATCAGGAGCGTCGCGGCGGGGTTCGCGAGCGACCACAGCCAGCCGGCGGCGCTGCCCCGGTACCGACCTTTGAGCTCCCGTCGCGCGAAGTTGGTCGTCAGGGCGCGGTACGTCCAGAGCTCGGACAGGTCCTTCATACGAGGTGAGTTTCTCCCATGGGGGGTGACCGCGGGCACGGCAGCGGACGGCACGAGAGTCTAACTCACCCGCCCTGGCCTGCTGCGTCGTGGTAAACGGCGGCCGTCGCCCGGGCCGCCTGCTCCCAGGTGAGCCCCGCGGCCGCGCGTCGGCCCGCCTCGCCGAGCCGCGTCCACGCGTCACCGAGCACCGCGGTCAGGCCCGCCGCGATGTCGCCGACGTCCCGGGGGTCGACGAGGACGCCCGCGTCCCCCGTGAACTCCGCCATCGACGTGCCGGCGCTCGTCACGACCGGCACGCCGTGCGCCATCGCCTCGAGCACCGGCATCCCGAAACCCTCCCAGAGCGAGGGGTAGCAGAAGGCGGCCGCGCCGGCGTACGCCCGGTGGAGGTCGGCCTCGGGGAGCCGGCCGAGGTGACGGACGTCACGGTCCTGCCGCGTGTCGTGCTCGGCGAGCCCCGCGCCCCAGCCCGACGGGCCGACGAGCACGAGGTCGAGCGGCTCGGGCAGGTCGGCGGCGAGGAACGCCTCGACGAGCCGGTCCACGTTCTTGCGCGGCTCGACCGTGCCGCACCACAGCACGTACGGGCGGCGCAGGTCGTGGCGCGTGCGGAAGTCCTCGACCTCGGCGGCCCGCACGGCGGGCACCCGGACACCGTGCGGCACGACGACCACCCGCGCGGCGTCGATGCCGGCCTCGACGCAGTCGTCCCGGGTCGCGACGGACGGGACCACGACGCGCGTCGCCTCGTCCCGAGTCCGCGCGAGGCTCCGTCGGAAGTAGCGGGCGCCCCGCGGCGTGAAGTGCTCGGGCGTGCGCAGGAAGGCCAGGTCATGGACGGTCACCACCAGGGGCCGGCGCGTCGGCGGCACCGCCCAGGTCGTCGCGTGGACGACGTCGGCGCCGCGGACGAGGTGCTCGGCCCGCGGGGCGCCCGCCCAGTTCCACGCGTCGTAGAGCACGCGGCGCGGCACCGGGGCCACCGCCGTCGACCGCACGCTCGGCCGCAGGTGCGGGGCGGGCTCGCTACCCCCGGGATGGGCGGCGCGCACGCCGACGACGTCCGGTGCCGGGTCGAGCGTGGCGAGCGCCTCGGTGAGCCGGGCGACGTAGGTGCCCGAGCCGCCCGGCACGGGCTGCCAGCTCTGCTCGACGACCATCGCCACTCTCACCGCGGACCGGCCCCTCTCGGCTGTGCGCGGGCTCCGCCGGTGCGGACGGGTGTCGGTCCCCGGGCCACGCACTGCGAGTATGACGTGGCCCACCCGGCACGACCTACAGGAGGCGCACGTGCACGCGCTGCGACGCCCGCCCGACCCGTCGGCGGCCGGGGACGGCACGGTGGCCGGCGGCACCGCCGGGGACGCGGCCGGCAGCACGGCCGGTGGCGAGCGCGACGGCACGGCGCGGCACGGTGCGCTCGAGCGCGTCGGGGTGCTCGTGGGTGCGCTCGTCGACCGTGCGCTCGCGGTGGCCGTCGTCGCCTTCGCCGCCTGGACCCTTCTCTACGAGCTCGCGCTCGCGCAGCTCCTCCCGGCGGTGCTCGCCGGCTGGCTCGCGCTCGCGGCCGCCGCGGGCCTCGCCG
>NZ_BJLR01000040.1 GCF_006538745.1 Cellulomonas cellasea
GGGCCTCGCCGTGCCGGTGTGGCGGGCCGCCCGGCTCGTGCCTGCCGGCCCGGGGCGCACGACGTGGCTCGCCCTGCTCGTCTCGGGCGGCCTCGGCGCACTGACGTCGGTGCTCTCGCGCCCCGACCTCGACGACGCGGCGTTCGTCACGCGTTCGACGTGGGTCGCCGGGACGGGCCGGATCACCGACCGCGACACGATGTTCTCCGACGGCGCGTGGCCCGGCCTCAACGGGCAGTCGCCGTACGTGCCGTCGGTCGAGGCGCTCGTCGGGCTCGTCTCGCGCGCGTCGGGCGTCTCCGTCGGCTCGCTGGTCTACGTCGTGCTGCCGCCGCTCGCCGCGGCCGCCGCCGGCTGGGCCCTGTGGCTGCTCGTCCGCGCCTGGGACGCGCGACGCCCCGGCGCGACGCTCGCGCTGACCGCGGCTTTCCTGCTCCTCGGGGGCGGGACCGCGGCGTCGTTCGGGACGTACGAGCTGACCCGCATCTGGCAGGGCAAGGCGTTCTTCCTCGCGCTCGGGGTGCCGCTGCTGTACGCGTGCGGCGCGGCGTGCTGGCACGCGTCGTCGCCCCGCGCACGCCGCCTCGCGCTGGCCGGGGTCGGGGTGCTCGGGGTCGTGGGCGTGGGGTTGACGACGAGCGCGACCTTCGTCGTGCCGGCGGTGGCGGTCGTCGCCGCGGCGCCAGGCCTGCTCGCCCGCGCGTGGGGCAGGGCGCTCGCGCTCGTCGCCGCGGCGTCGGCCGCCCCCGTCGCCGCGGCGCTCGCGTCGGTGCTCGTGCGGCGCTCCGTCGCGCTGACGGCCGAGCCCCTCGGGCCCACGGAGAACCCCTGGCTCAAGGTCCTCGGGGCCGGCGTCCCGGCGCTGGTCGCCGCCGTCGCCGGCGTCGTCGTGCTGCTCGGGTGGGCGGCGCCGCGGTGGTGGGGCGCCTCCGGGACGCGCGCGGGCCGCGCCACCGCAGGCGCCGCCGTGCTCGTCGGCGCGGCGCTGTGCGTCCCGTGGGTCCCGCACGTCGTCTCGTCCGTGCTGGGCACCACGGCCATCTCGTGGCGGCTCGCGTGGGTCGTGCCGGTCCCCGTCCTCGTGGGCCTCGTCGCGAGCGTCCCGGCGCGTCGCCTCGGCCTCCCGGCGACCGTCCTCGTGCCGGCGGTCGCGCTCGCCCTGGTCGTCGGCGCGGTCCCGCTGTGGGACGCGCGCGCCGGCACCGCGCTCCAGAGCCCGCGCGCGTGGAAGGTGTTCCCCGAGGACCTGCGCGCGGCCGAGTGGGTCGTGCGGGCGGAGCCGTCCGGCCGGGTCCTTGCGCCCGCCCGGGTGGTCTCGGCCGCCCAGACGCTCGACCACGCGGTGGTCCCCGTCGGCGCGCGGCCCGACCACATGGCGACGCTCGACACGATCCCGGAGGCGCACGCGCCCGAGCGCCGGGCCCTCCAGCGGCTCGTCGAGGGGGCGCCCGAGCCCGACGACCTCGCGCGTGCACCGCGCGCGCTCGAGGTGCTCGACGTCGAGGTCGCGTGCGCCGCGTGGCCCGGGGAGGAGCTGCGCGCCGCCCTCGCCGCCGCCGGGTTCGTCGAGCAGTACGTCGACGGGCCCTACCTGTGCGCCCGGCGCGCGCCCGGGGGCGGCTCGGGATGAGCGGTGGTCGCCCCTATGCTGGCCCTCGGCCGCCGCGACGAGCGAGAGCGGCCGGAACCCCATGAGCGAAGGGCTCGTCCCGTGACTGACGCCATCGTCCGGTCGACCTCGGCCCCGACGACCCCGCCGCGCAGCCCCTGGCGTGACCGCCTGCTGCGGTTCGGGCCCCCCACGCTCCTCGTGGTCCTCGCGCTGGCGCTCGTGTCCCTCCATGTCGGGGAGTACACGAAGGTCGGCCCGGTCGACGAGCTCCAGCACATCGACTACCTGTACAAGGCGCCGGACGTCGTCGAGCCCGGCGAGAAGGTCGGCCAGGACGCGATGCGGGAGGAGTCGTGCCGCGGCATCGACTTCCCGATGAAGGTGCCGCCCTGCGTGTCCGGGGCGCGGTACTCGCCGTCCGACTTCCAGGAGAACGGCTACAACACCGCCTCGGGGAACACGCCGCTGTACTACACGGCGACGAAGGTGATGGCGGCGGTCGTCGCGCCGTTCTCGTCGGGCTCCAACCTCGTGACGGACGGTCGCCTCGCCGGCGGCCTGTGGCTCGCGCTCGGTCTCGTGCTCGCCTACCTCGTCGGCCGCCGGCTCGGCGTCGGGCGCGGGCGCCTGCTCGCGGTCCTCGTGCTGGTCGGGTGCGCTCCGTCGACGCTGTTCCCGAGCGCGACGATCACGCCCGACGCCGCCGCGATGGCCGTCGGCGCCGGCGCGCTGCTCACCGCGCTGTGGTGGGAGGACCGCCCGGCCCGGCGGTGGCCGGCGCTGGCCCTCGTCGTCGCCGTGGGTCTCGCGCTCAAGGCGACCAACGTGATGGTCTTCCTCGCGCTCGGCGTCTACGTGCTCCTGCGCCTCGCCGACCTCGTGCGCGGCCGGTCGAAGGGCCGGTCCGACGGGCTCTCGGGGACCGTCACGGCGTCGCCCCGTGCGCTCCTCGTCGGTGGCGCCGCGATCGTCGTGTCGTTCCTGGCCGTCCAGGTCGCCTGGATGGTCACGCAGGCGCAGCTCGGCTACGTCGACCCGCAGGACGTGCCGATGGCCCGCATCTTCGCGATCGACCGCCTGCCGAGCGCGCACGTCGTCGAGCAGGCCGGCGTCATGCTCAACCCGCTCGCGTCCTGGCTCGTGGAGGTCGGCCCGGCGGAGTACCTGACCGCGGTCCAGCGGGCCGCCGGCTACCTCCTGCTGGCCGGGCTCGTGTCCGCGGCGCTGTTCGGCGCGACGCTCTCGAGGACGCGCTCGCTCGCCCAGGCGGTGGCCCTGACCGCGTTCCTCGGCGGCTCGGCGTTCGTCCTGCTCTCCTACTTCAGCCAGGGCGTCTACTTCGCGCCGCCGGCGCGCTACGGCAACACGCTGGTGCCGGCGATGGCGGTGCTGACCGCGGGGGCGTTGCGCACGCGCGGTGCGATCACGTTCGTCAGCGTCCTCGCGGGCGCTGCCGTCGTCATCACGGTGTACCGGCTCACCGCGTTCTGACGCGGCACGGGGCGCCGGGCGGAGCGACCGCGGCCGGGACCCGGCCGGCCGCCGGATAGGCTCCCGGCGTGCGAGCACTCATCGACGCGACCGCGATCCCCGCCGACCGAGGCGGGGTCGGGCGCTACCTCGACGCGGTGCTGGCGGCGCTCCCCGCGCACTGCGTCGAGCTCGTCGTCGCGAGCCAGGTCCGCGACGCCGCGGCATGGCGCGCGCTGCTCCCGGACGCGGTCGTCGTGACCGCCCCGGCCCGGGCCGCCTCCCGCCCGTTCCGCCTCGTGTGGGAGCAGCTCGCCCTGCCCTCCCTCGCGCGCAGGCACCGGGTCGACGTCCTGCTCAGCCCGCACTACACGATGCCCTACGCGTGCCGGGTGCCGGTCGTCGTGACGCTCCACGACGCGACGTTCTTCAGCAACCCCGGCGTGCACTCGCCGCTCAAGGCCCGGTTCTTCCGGACCGCGACCCGGCTCGCGGTCCGCCGCGCCGCCGCGCTCGTCGTCCCGTCGGCCGCGACCCGCGACGAGGTGCTCGAGCACGCGGGCGGGCGCCCCGAGCAGTTCTTCGTGGCCCCCCACGGCGTGGACTCGGCGGTGTTCCACCCGGTCGACGACACCGAGCGCGCGCGGGTCTCCCGGACCCTCGGGCTCGACGGCGCCCCGTACGTCGCGTTCCTGGGCACGCTCGAGCCGCGCAAGAACGTGCCCGCGCTCGTCCGCGCCTGGGCGCGCGCCGTCGACGGGCAGGACAGCCCGCCGGCACTCGTGCTCGCGGGCGGCAACGGGTGGGACGAGGAGGTCGAGCCCGCGATCGCCGCGGTGCCTGCACACCTGCGTGTCGTCCGCGCGGGGTACGTGCCGCTCGAGGACCTCGCCGGTCTCCTCAGCGGCGCCGAGGTGCTCGCCTACCCGAGCCTGGGTGAGGGCTTCGGACTCCCGGTCCTCGAGGCGATGGCGTGCGGGGCCGCCGTGCTGACCACGCGGGTGCTGTCGCTGCCCGAGGTGGGCGGCGACACGGTCGCGTACTGCGGCACGGACGAGGCGAGCATCGAGTCCGCGCTCCGCGCGCTGCTCGCCGACGAGGAGCTGCGCCGCACGCTCGCCAGCCGCGCGGTCGAGCGGGCACGGCTGTTCACGTGGGACGCCTCGGCGGCCGTGCACGCCGAGGCGTTCGCCGCTGCGGTGCGCGTCGCGCGCACGGGCTGACGGCGCCCCGGCCGGCACCCGCCGGCCCGTGGAGAGGACGTGCGCCCACGGGCCCGGCGGGCATCAGCCCCGCAGGCTCGCGACGTACGCCTCGACCGCCTCGAGGGTCGGGAGGAGCCCCTGCTCGCGGGCCTCGCTCAGCGTCGGCGCCACGAGGTCCTTGTCGGAGAGCTGCGGCACGAGGGGCCGGCCGTCCCGGGCCGTCGTGGGCCAGACGATGCCGACCTCCGGGTCGAGCGGATGGATGCCGTGCTCGCGCCCCGGGGAGTAGCCCGTGGAGCACAGGTACAGCACCGTCGAGTCGTCCTCGAGGGAGAGGAACGCGTGCCCGAGGCCCTCGGACAGGTAGATCGCGCGACGGTCGACGTCGTCGAGCAGCACCGTGTCCCACTGGCCGAACGTCGGCGAGCCGACCCGGATGTCGACCGCGACGTCGAGCACCGCGCCCTTGGCGCACGTGACGTACTTGGCCTGCCCCGGGGGGACGTCCGCGAAGTGGATCCCGCGCAGGACGCCCGCGGCCGAGACGGAGCAGTTCGCCTGCTGGAGGTCGAGCGGGTGGCCGACGGCCTCGGCGAACGCCTCCGACTTGAACCACTCGAGGAACACGCCGCGCGGGTCCCCGAACTGCTTCGGTGTGATCTCCCAGGCGCCGGGAACGGTCAGCGGGCGGAACTCCACGTGTCTCTCCTTCTGGGGCGGCAACGAGGTCAGGCTACCGGCGCGGCTAGGCTCGCTCGCCTACGACGGACGACGACGAGGAGCAGATGGTGCGCTGGCTGGTGGCGGGGTCGAACGGGATGCTCGGGCAGGACATGGTCGCGCGCCTGCGCGAGGCGGGGCACGAGGTCACCGCGGCCGACCGCAGCGAGCTCGACATCACGTCCGCGCAGCAGGCGCTCGACCGCACCGCGGGCCACGACGTCGTGGTGAACTGCGCCGCGTGGACCGCGGTCGACGACGCGGAGGAGCGTGAGGGCGACGCGTTCACGGTGAACGCGGTGGGGCCGCAGATGCTCGCTCGCGCCGCCGCGGCGCACGGGGCCCGGCTCGTGCAGGTCTCGACCGACTACGTCTTCGACGGTGCCGCGCAGGAGCCCTACGCCGAGGACGGTGCGATGGGGCCGCGGTCCGCCTACGGGCGCACCAAGGCCGCCGGCGAGTGGGCGGTCCGGGCCTACGCCCCCGACCACGTCGTCGTGCGCACCGCGTGGCTCTACGGTCAGCACGGCCCGTGCTTCCCGCGCACGATCGCCCGTGCGGCAGCGCAGCGGGGGAGCCTCGACGTCGTCGCCGACCAGGTCGGCCAGCCGACGTGGACGGCGGACCTCGCGGACCTCGTGGTCCGGCTCGTCGAGGCGGGGGTGCCGTCCGGCACCTACCACGGCACGTCGAGCGGGAGCGCGTCGTGGCACGCGTTCGCCCAGGCGGTCGTCGCCTCGGCGGGCATGGACCCCGAGATCGTGCGGCCGACCACGAGCGAGGCGTTCGTGCGCCCCGCACCCCGCCCGGCGTTCTCGGTCCTCGGGCACGACGCGCTGCGCGCGGCGGGTGTCGACCCCATCGGCGACTGGGCGGCCCGCTGGGAGCTCGCGGCGCCGCACGTGCTGGGGTCCTGACCGTCCCGGTCGCCCGCGCGTCGCGCCACGGCCGGCTCGCGGGCGACCGGTGCTGCTACGGCGTGGCCACCGCGGAGGCCGTGCGCGCGCCCCGCTGGATCGCCCACGCGTGCACGCACGCACCGGCGAGCGGACCGACGACGAGGCCCACGACGGTGCGGCTCTCGAGCGGCAGGGGCAGCAGCAGCGCGGCGAGCGCGAGGGCCGTCGCGGTGAACCAGCCCGAGGCGAACGCGACGTGGGAGCCGAGCGCGAGCGTCGCAGCACCGGTGAGCGTGATGAGCGCGAGCGCCGTCGCCCCGAGCGTGAGCCCGGCGAGCACGCCGCCCGGGACCCCGTAGTCCGGGCCGAACAGGAGCCGCAGCGCCCACGTCCCGGCGACCGCCGACAGCACCGACACGACGAGCCCCGCCGCGACGACGAGGCCGACGATCCGGCGCAGCCCCGCGAGCCCACGCTCGCGGTGCGTGACGAAGTGCGCGATCGCGACGCCTTGGTAGGCGGCGAGCGGCATGAGCAGCGGCGCGCGCGTCACCGAGATCGCGAGGATCAGGGGCGCGGCGGTGCGGAACGTCGCGGGGTCGGTCGTCAGCCGCAGCAGGACGGGGAAGCCCACGACGAGGGCGGCGCTGGAGGCGGACGCGACGACGGCGTGCCCCGTGTTGCGCAGCAGCGGCCCCGCGGTGACGTCGGCGCGGGCCGAGAGCGCGGAGCGGGTCGCCGGGCTCAGCAGCACCATCAGCAGCCACACGCCGGACGCCGCGGCGGCCGCGACCTCGAGGCCCACGGTCGTGCCCGCGAGCACGAGCGCGACGCCGAGCGCCAGGAGGAACCGCGTCAGCGCCTCCGCGCCCACGAGCACCGAGTAGGCGGACCAGCGGCGCGTGCCCGCCAGGGCCCCGGCGAGGCTCGAGTGCCCGGCGAACGCGAGCACCCCGCCGCACACCGCCCACATCGAGGGGCCCCAGCCCGCGCCGAGCAGCGCCTCGCCCCACCACGGCGACGTCGCCGCCAGCACGAGCGCCGCGGCGGTGCCGAGCCCCAGGCCCCACGGGACGACGCGCGCACCCCGCACCCCGCCCGTCGCGGGCGTCCCGGTCGCCCGCGTCGTCTCGTTCTGCACGCCGCCGAGCACGCCGTAGACGCCGAAGAGCAGCGACCAGAAGACGAGGAAGTCCGCGTTGGCCTCCGTGCTGAGGGTGCGCGCCGCGACGAGCAGCACGCCGTAGCCCGCGCCGGCGGCGACCAGCGAGGCCAGGCCGACCCCTGTCGCGCCTCCCGCGGTGATCGTCGGCGCGGCCGTCGTCCCCGCCGGCGGGACCGGCTGCGCGGCGCCGTCGGCGGTCATCGGGTCACCCGCACGGGACGACGGGCGGCGCTTGGTGGAGGTGCTGCATGAGGCCGTAGTCTGGCGCATCCGTCCGGCTTCCCCCACCTCGTGAAGGACTCCGCCATGCCGCTCGACATCTTCGTCCCGTTCTGGGGAGACCCGGCGCTGCTGCGGGAGACGGTGCGCAGCGTGCAGGCCCAGACGAGCGGCGACTGGCGCCTCACGGTGGTCGACGACGCGTACCCCGACCCCACGGTCCCCGAGTTCTTCGCGACCCTCGACGACCCGCGCGTCGTGTACGTCCGCAACGAGCAGAACCTCGGGATCACCGACAACTACCGCAAGTGCGTCGCGCTCGCGTCGGAGGAGCTCGTGGTCCTCCTCGGGTGCGACGACCTGCTGCTGCCCACGTACGTGGAGACGGTGCTGGCCGCGCACGCGCGCTGGCCCGAGGCCACGATGATCCAGCCGGGCGTGCAGATCGTCGACGAGACCGGTGCGGTCGTCACGACGCTCGCCGACACCGTCAAGCAGCGGTTCGCGATGCCGAAGGGCGACGGTCCGCGGCTGCTCGGCGGCGAGGCGCTCGCCGCGAGCCTCCTGCGCGCGAACTGGCTGTACTGGCCGTCCCTCGTGTTCCGCCGCGAGGCCCTGCGCAGCGTCGAGTTCCGCGACGGGTACCCGATCATCCAGGACCTCGCGCTGGAGATCGACCTGATCAGCCGGGGCGGGACGATCCTGCTCGAGCCGACGGTGTGCTTCTCCTACCGGCGGCACGGGGCGAGCGCCTCGTCCGCCACGGCCCTGGACGGGACGCGGTTCGACGGCGAGCGGCGGTACTTCGCCGAGGCCGCGGTGCAGCTCTCCGGGCTCGGGTGGCGCCGGGCGGCTCGGGCGGCGCGCGTGCACCTGACGTCGCGCGCGCACGCGCTGACGCTCCTGCCGGGGGCCCTGCGGACCCGCGACGGCTCCGGGGCCCGGGTCCTCGTGCGTCACGCCGTCGGCTCCTAGCGTCCGCGGGCTCGACGCACCGGACGATTCGGGCCGGGTGAGGGGTGCGTGAGAGACTCTGGCGGGCCTGCGACGAGGGGTCCAGCCTTCGACGGGAGACGTGACGCGTGACTGCCATGACCTCAGCCGACGCACCGACGACGCGGGGCGGCGGCACGTGCCTCGTGACCGGCGGCGCAGGGTTCATCGGCACCGCGATCTCACCGGCGCTCGTCGCCTCGTTCGACCGCGTCGTCGCCATGGACAACCTGCACCCGCAGATCCACCCCTCCGCCGAGCGCCCGCGTGACCTGCACCCGGACGTCGAGCTGCTCGTGCACGACGTCACGGACGCGCAGGCGTGGGACGAGGTCCTCGCCACGGTGCGGCCCGACGTGGTGGTGCACCTCGCCGCCGAGACAGGCACGGGCCAGTCGCTCGCGGAGTCGACGCGGCACGCGACGGTCAACGTCGTCGGGACCAGCCAGATGCTCGACGCGCTGCACCGGTCCGGTCACCTCCCGCGGCGCATCGTCCTGACGAGCAGCCGCGCGGTGTACGGCGAGGGCGCGTGGCGTCGCGACGGTGACGGCAGCACCTTCTACCCGCCGCAGCGCACCCGTGAGTCGCTCGAGGGCGGCCAGTGGGACTTCCCGGGCGCCGCGCCCGAGCCCATGCGCGCGAGCACGACGTTCCCGGCGCCGGTGAGCGTGTACGGCGGCACCAAGCTCGCGCAGGAGCACGTCCTGCGGGCGTGGGCGCACTCGTTCGGCGTCGAGGCCGTCGTGCTCCGCCTGCAGAACGTCTACGGGCCGGGCCAGTCGCTGATCAACCCGTACACCGGGATCATGTCGCTGTTCTGCCGACTCGCGAAGGCCGGCGAGTCCATCCCGCTGTACGAGGACGGTCAGGTGCGCCGCGACTTCGTGCTCATCGACGACGTCGCGCGCGCCGTGCACCTCGCGGCCGTCGTGGAGCCCGCCCCGGACGAGCCGGTCGACGTCGGCTCGGGCGAGCACCAGACGATCGCGCTCGCGGCGGAGCTGATCGCCGAGCGCTACGGCGCCCCGGCACCGCACGTGACCGGGCAGTTCCGCGACGGCGACGTGCGGCACGCGTGGGCCGACGTCGCGACGGCCGAGCGGGTCCTCGGGTGGACTCCCGAGTTCGACCTGCGCGCCGGCATCGACCGCCTGGCCACCTGGATCGACGAGAACCTCTCCGCGACCCGCTCCTGACGTCCCGCCCCTGCTCGCCCCCGATCCGAGGTTCTGCTCACGATGCCGCGACTCCTGGTTGACCTGCTCTCGTACACGGGGACGAAGGGAGGTATGGAGACCTACGCGCGCGAGCTGTACCGCCAGCTCGGGACGATGGGCACGGACTATGAGTTCGTCGGGCTCGCGAGCACCGAGCTCATGACGAAGGACCACTCGTGGTTCCCCGGTGAGGTCGTCTCGTCGGGGTACTCCGGCGAGAACCGGTTCGTGTGGGCGTTCGGCGAGCTCGTCGGCGTCGGGCGTGCCGCGAAGCGCCTCAAGGCCGACCTGATCCACTCGCCCGCGACGCTGGGCCCGATGCGCTCGCCCGTGCCCACGGTCGTGACGATGCACGACATGCTCTACTGGAGCCACCCCGAGCTCATGGCGACGCCGTTCTACACGGTCCCGGTCCGGCTCATGGAGAAGCTCGCGGCGCGCAACGCCGCACGGATCCTCACGGACAGCGAGTCGTCCGCGTCGGAGATCCGCAAGTACCTGAAGTTCGACGCCGCGCGGCTCGACGTCGTCCCGCTCGCCGGCACAGTCCGCCCCGGCGCGCCGTCGGGCAGCGAGGGGCGCCGCGGCGACCTCGTCCTGGCGCTCGGGAACCGGCTGCCGCACAAGAACTTCGCGGGGCTGGTGCGCGCGATGGCGCTCGTCCCGGAGGCCGTGCGTCCGCAGCTCGTGGTGACCGGCAGCCGGGGCGACGACCCGCTGCGGCCGATCGTCGAGGAGCTCGGCCTCGAGCAGTGGGTCGACCTGCGCTCGTGGGTCTCGGCCGAGGAGCTCGAGGAGCTGTACGCGACGGCCACCGTCATGGCGATGCCGTCGTTCTGCGACGGGTTCTGCCTCCCGGCGCTCGAGGCCATGCTCGTCGGGCTACCGGTCATGCTGTCGGACATCCCCGTCTACCGGGAAGTCGGCGGGGACGCCGCGCTGTACTTCGAGCCGACGAGCGGCCAGTCCATCGCCGACGCGATCGTGCGCGTCGCGACGGAGCCCGAGCTCATGCGGGAGCTCGCGGCGGCGGGGCGCGAGCGCACGGCCCTGTTCACCTGGGAGCGCGTCGCCGACGAGACGCTGACCGCGTTCTCGCGCGCGCTCGAGCGTCGCTGACGAGCCCTTCCACGGACACGACAGAGCCGGCGTCACCCCTCGCAGGGTGGCGCCGGCTCCGTCGTACGGGCAGGACGTTCGGACGTCAGCGCACGGCAGCGAGCGTGTCGCGCAGGAGGTCGAGCGCCGGGCGGATCGGGAAGTGGTGGTTGCCGACGAAGAGCCCGTTCGCGTCGATCGTGTCCGCGGCGGGCAGCTCGTCGGGGACGACGGTGTCGAGGTGACGCATCACCGGGTTCTTCGTGAAGTTGCCCGCGACGATCGGACGCGCCTCGATCCCGGCCTCGGCGAACGCCGCGACGACCTCCCGGCGACGACCGGCGAGCGCACCCTCGAGCACGAGGGAGAACCCGAACCAGCTGCTCTCGCCGGTCTCGCGCTGCACCCGTACGTCGCCGGCCAGGCTCGCCATGACCTCGAGGAAGTACGCGGCGTTCTCGCGCCGGCCGGCGATGAGGCCGGGCGCCTTGGCGAGCTGGTGGATGCCGAGCGCACCCGACATCTCGAGCGGGCGGACGTTGTACCCGGGCAGCACGAACCGGAACAGGTCGTCGAACGCGTCGCCGGTCTTCGGGTGCACGTGGTTGTCGACCGGCAGCTCACGCGTCCAGCCGTGCGCCCGCAGGGACACGAGCATCTGGTGCAGGGGCTCGTCGTCGGTCAGGACGAGGCCACCCTCCATCGTGGAGATGTGGTGCGAGAAGAACGAGCTCAGCGTCCCCATGAGCCCGAACGTGCCCGCCGAGCGCTCCTCGAACCGGGCGCCCAGCGACTCGCAGTTGTCCTCGAGGAGCACGAGCCCGTGCTGCTGCGCGAGCGCGGTGAGGCGGGCGAAGTCGTTCGGGTTCCCGAGCAGGTTCACCGCGAACACGCCCTTGGTGCGCGGCCCGATCGCCTGCTCGGCGAGGTCGAGGTCCATGTTGAGGGTGTCGACGTCGATGTCGACGAACTTCAGCCGGAGCCCGTACTGGTGCAGGGGGTAGTACGTCGTCGCCCAGGAGACCGCGGGCACCAGGACCTCGTCGCCGGGGTTGAGGTCGATCCGCGGGTCGAGCACCGCGGCGGCGACCGCGAGCAGGTTCGCGCTGCTGCCCGAGTTCACCATGACGGCGTGCTGGGACCCGAACGCCTCGGCGGCGAGCCGCTCGAACTCCGCGACGAGCGGCCCCATCGTAAACCGTCCTCCCGCGATGACGCTCTGGAGCGCCGCGAGCTCGGCGTCGTCCCACGTGGACGTCGCGAGGGGGAAGGCCGGGGGCTGAGAAGGTGCAGACATGGGTCTCTCTCGTGCGTCAGAGGGTCTGGAGGTAGGCGGCGTAGGCCGCCGACATGCCGTCCACGAGGCTGGTGGGGGCGTCCCACCCGAGCTCGCGCGCGGCGCTGGAGTCGATGAGCCGGCGCGGGACGCCGCTCGGCTTCGTGGTGTCGAACGTGAAGCCGCCCTCGTAGCCGACGACCTGTCGCGCGACCTCGTAGTACTCGCGCACGGAGTGGTCCGTGCCGCAGCCGACGTTGAGCAGCTCCGGCCAGCGCGCGAGGCCGCCCACCTGCCCGGTGAGCCACTCGGCGAGGTCGACGGCGTAGGTGAACTCGCGGCGCGCGGTCCCGTCGCCCCACACGGACACCGTCGGCTCGCCGGTCAGGTGGGCGCGGTGCACCTTCTCGATCGCGGCCGCGACGAGGTGCGCCCCGGAGGAGGAGAAGTGGTCGTGCGGACCGTAGAGGTTCGACGGCACCGCGACGCGGTGGTGCAGACCGAGCTCGCGGCTCGCGTACGCGCACAGCCGGGTCGAGGAGATCTTCGCGAGCGCGTAGCCCTCGTTCGCCTGCTCGAGCGGGCCCGACAGCAGGTCGCCCTCGACGAACGGCCGCTCGTACCGCTCCGGGTACACCGCGGCGCTGCCGATGTTGAGCAGCTCGGGGACCCCGAGCTCGATCGCGGCGCCGAGGACGCTCGCGTCGATGAGCAGGTTGTCGAGCAGGTACGTCGTCGGGTGCGCGAGCTTCGCGGCGATCCCGCCGACCTTCGCCGCGGTGTGCACGACGGCGTCCGGCTGGACCTGACGGAACACGTCGAGCGTCGCGGCGCGGTCGCGCAGGTCGACGTCGTCGCGCGTCAGGGCGACGAGCGGGTCACCCGGCCGACGCGCCTCCCACGCCTCACGGAAGCTGCGGCCGAGCATGCCGGCGCCGCCGGTCAGCAGGACGCGCACGGGACCACCCCCCGACCGCCGCGCGGGACGACGGCGGACGGGGCGTCGGGTCCGACCGTCAACGCGTCAGGACCTTGTCCACGTACGAGCCGCCCTCGACCTTGAGCGCCTCGATGTCTGCGTCGACCATGATCTCGGCGAGCCGCGGCGTGAGGACCTGCGGCACCCAGCCGAGCATGTCGCGAGCCTTCGAGGCGTCGCCGACGAGGGCGTCGACCTCGGTCGGGCGCAGGTAGCGCTCGTCGAAGCGCACGTACTTCTCCCAGTCGAGCCCGGCGTGCTGGAACGACAGCTCGAGGAAGTCGCGGACCGAGTAGTCCGTGCCGGTGGCGATGACGAAGTCCTGCGGCTCGTCGTGCTGCAGCATCCGCCACATCGCCTCGACGTACTCGGGCGCGTAGCCCCAGTCGCGGCGGGCGTCGAGGTTGCCCATGAAGAGCTCGGACTGCTGGCCGGCCGCGATGCGGGCCACGGCGCGCGTGATCTTGCGGGTCACGAACGTGCCGCCGCGGCGGGGCGACTCGTGGTTGAACAGGATGCCGTTGCATGCGAAGAGGCCGTACGCCTCGCGGTAGTTGCGCGTGATCCAGTAGGAGTAGACCTTCGCGACGCCGTACGGCGAGCGCGGCCAGAACGGCGTCAGCTCGTTCTGCGGGGGAGGGGTCGCGCCGAACATCTCGGAGCTGCTCGCCTGGTAGTAGCGGCACTCGACACCCGCCTGGCGGATGGCCTCGAGCAGCCGGATCGTGCCGAGGCCCGTGGTGTCGCCCGTGTACTCGGGCTCGTCGAAGCTGACCCGGACGTGCGACTGCGCCGCCAGGTTGTAGACCTCGTCGGGCTGGATCTCGGCGAGCAGGGTGACGAGGCGCGAGCCGTCGGTCAGGTCGCCGAAGTGCAGGAACAGCCGGTGGTTCGCCTCGTGCGGGTCCTGGTAGATGTGGTCGATCCGCGCGGTGTTGAACGACGACGAGCGGCGGATGATGCCGTGGACCTCGTACCCCTTGGACAGCAGGAGCTCCGCGAGGTAGCTGCCGTCCTGCCCGGTGATGCCGGTGATCAGGGCACGCTTCGGTCTGGTCTCGTTCATCGTGTTCCCACTCTGCTTCGGCTGACGCTTGCTTCGCTTCGGATGGCGCTGCTCGCTCTCCGGGGCACCGACCCGGGCGCGCCGACACGGCGGTGGGCGCGAGGAGGCGCTGACAGGCTACCGCGTCGGGGCGGCCACCGAGGGCGCCTCGGACGCCGCCGGACGCGCCGCCTCGAGCGGTCGCGGGGAGTCCTCGGGCTGGTGCGGGCGTGGGACCGCTCGCGGCCCGGCTGTCTCGGTGCTGCGGCGTGCGGCCCGGAGCACCGGGCGCTCGACGAGCAACCAGCTGGCCACCGCGAGCGGGATGGTGCCGAGGAGCGCGAGCAGGTCGTACACCGGCAGCGGGAGCGTGTGGAGCCCCGCGAGGGCGAGGAGCTGCTGGACCGGCCAGGCGTAGATGTACACGCCGTAGGAGATGTCGTGCTTCCGGACGAGCGCCGGGCTCGGCGTCACGGCGCCGAGCCACAGCACGACGTAGGCGATGAACGGGGACGCGAGCTGGGGGCCCCACACGTCGATGAGCAGCACGAGCGGGGTCGCCACCGCCGTCGCGAGCAGCGCGAGTGGCCAGGACAGGACGAGCCGGTGGCGGACCATGCGGAGCAGCGCGCCCGCGAGGAAGAACGGCAGCAGCTTGAACAGGTACTTGAACTCGTTGCTGCCGTTCACGTACGGCAGCAACGTGTCCATGTTCGCGTAGACCGCGATGCTGAGCGCGAGCATGAGCCCGATGACCCAGGCGGAGCGCCGCGCCCAGCCCAGGCACAGGACGGCCGCGACGATGAGGTAGCACTGGAACTCGTAGTAGAGCGTCCACAGCGACCCGGACCAGGCGCCCGGGTACGGCACGCCCGTCGGTGTCCCGGCGACGTCCCACGCGACGATGCGCAGGCCGGCGTTGCCGAACACGTAGAACCCGGGAGTCGTCCCGGTCGTCAGGTACGCGTCGAGGGTCCCGTGCGCCGCGTAGAACCCGACCGGGCCGAACACCACGGCGGTCACCACGAGGCAGACCAGGAACGCGGGGAAGATGCGGGCGACGCGGTGCACCAGGAAGGCGCCGAGGGGGTTCGACAGCCGGCTGGCCGTGATGAGGTACCCGCTGATCGCGAAGAACCCGATGACCGCCCAGCCGCCCATGTTCTCGCCGTTGACCTGAGGGCCGATCCCGATGCCCGCGAGGTACCACCCGTGCGCCACGAGCACCGCCGTGGCCAGCACGAGCCGCCACAGGTTCAGCCCGTTGTCGCGTCCGTTCAGCTCGACGGCGCCGAGGGCCAGGAACCCGCGCCGCGGGCGCTCGCCGGCGGCGAGGTCCGTGCCGGGTGACCCCGCTGCGGTCGCCGCTGTCACGCCTCGGACTCCAGGAGACCGAGGAGGTAGGAGCCGTAGCCGGACTTCATGAGCTTCTCGGCGCGGGCGCGCAGCTCGTCGTCGCTGAGGAACCCGCGGCGCCAGGCGACCTCCTCCGGGGAGCCGATCTTCAGCCCCTGGCGGTGCTCGACGGTGCGCACGTAGTCCGCGGCCTCGATGAGCGAGTCGAACGTGCCCGTGTCGAGCCAGGCCGTCCCGCGGGGGAGGACCTCGACCTGGAGGCGCCCCTGCTCGAGGTACGCACGGTTCACGTCGGTGATCTCGTACTCGCCGCGGGCCGAGGGCTCGAGGTCCCGGGCGATCGCGAGCACATCGTTGTCGTAGAAGTACAGCCCGGGCACCGCGTAGTTGCTGCGCGGGTGCGTGGGCTTCTCCTCGAGCGACAGCGCCTTGAAGGACTCGTCGAACTCGACGACGCCGTAGCTCGTCGGGTCCGCGACGCGGTACGCGAAGACCGCGCCGCCGTCGATCTCCTCGAAGCGCGAGAGCTGGGTGCCCAGGCCCGGGCCGTAGAAGATGTTGTCGCCGAGGACGAGCGCGGCGGCGTCGTTGCCGACGAACGACTCGCCGATCACGAACGCCTGCGCGAGGCCGTTGGGCTCGGGCTGCGTCGCGAAGGTGATGTTCACGCCGAACTGGGAGCCGTCGCCGAGCAGGCGCACGAACTGGTCGGCGTCGTGCGGCGTCGTGATGACGAGCACGTCCCGGATGCCGGCCAGGATCAGCGTCGAGAGCGGGTAGTAGATCATGGGCTTGTCGTAGACGGGGACCAGCTGCTTGCTCACGCCCTGGGTGATGGGGTGCAGTCGGGTTCCGGAGCCGCCGGCCAGGATGATTCCACGCATGGGGACCAGTGTGACGTACGAGCGAGGGCGCTCGGGGCCACTTCGCGGGCGGGGTCGCCCGGTTCGCTAGGATGCGGGACCGAACCGCGCCCGAGATATGAGGACCACGTGCACCGGCTGAGCAACTCCACCCAGCACTACGCGTGGGGTTCGCCCGTCGCCATCCCGGAGCTGCTCGGCACGCCGCCCGAGGGCGGCCCGGTCGCGGAGCTCTGGGTCGGGGCGCACCCGAGCGCACCGTCGCGCGCGCTGGTCGACTCGGCGGACGTCGGCCTCGACGCGCTCATCTCGGCCGACCCCGACCACGCGCTCGGCGCGGACGTCGTCGCCCGCTTCGGCCCGGCGCTGCCGTACCTCCTGAAGATCATCGCGGCCGACCGCCCGCTGTCCCTCCAGGTGCACCCGCACCTGGAGCGCGCACGCTCCGGCTTCGCCGAGGAGGAGGCCGCGGGCGTCCCGATCGGCGCGCCGCACCGCAACTTCCGGGACTGCAACCACAAGCCCGAGCTCGTGTACGCGCTGACGCCGTTCGAGGCGCTGTGCGGCTTCCGTGCCCCGCGCCGCGCCGCCGAGCTGCTCGTGGACCTCGGCGCGCCGCTGTCGACCGCGCTCCACCAGATCCTCGTCGCGGACCCGTCCGCGCAGGGGATCCGCTCGGCGTTCACGCGCCTGCTCGACCCGGCGAGCCGACCGTCCCGCACCGAGGTCGACGAGGTCGTCGCCGCGTGCGCCCGCCGGCTCGCCGACGGGTCGCCGTCCCCGCGCGCCGACCGGAACGTCGTCCTGCTCGCCGAGGCGCACCCCGGTGACCCGGGCGTCGTGACGTCGCTCCTCCTCAACCCGGTGTCCCTCCAGCCGGGGGAGGCGATGTTCGTCCCCGCCGGCGGCGTGCACGCGTACCTGCGGGGCGTCGCAGTGGAGGTCATGGCCAACTCGGACAACGTGCTGCGCGCCGGTCTCACGGGCAAGCACGTCGACGTCGACGAGCTGCTCGCGAACGTCGACTACGTCGCTGCGCCGCCGATCCGGATCGCCCCGGAGATCTTCCACGGCGCGACGCGCGTGTACTTCGCGCCGGTCGACGACTTCGAGCTGTCCATCACGGCCGTCGACGGGGACGCGGCGCACCCGCTTCCCGGGCACGGCCCCCGGCTCCTGCTGTGCGTCGACGGCGAGGTCGTCGTCTCGAGCCAGTTCGACGGCGCCGAGAAGCTCCGCCGGGGCGAGTCGGTCTTCGTCCCGGCGTCCGAGGGCGCGCTCGAGGCGCACGGCCACGGGACGCTCGTCCAGGCGGACGTGCCCTGACGCGACGCGGCGGGCGGCCGCTGCCGAGGGCGGCGTCGCGCGCGGCCTGACGGCGTCCGCGGGCCTTCGTGACCCGTGCGCGTGAGTGCGGCGTCGGGCCGTCCGCTCGACGCGCGGCGGTCCGGACGACGAGGGCGGGACCGCGACGCAGGTCGTGGTCCCGCCCCTCGCGAGGTGGTCGGTCGGTCAGCGCACCGTGACGGTGCGGCAGCCCATCGGGGTGTTGGCCCTGGTGGTGGTGTCGATGGCGTAGGTGCAGATCTGGTGGGTGCCCGGCCCGGCGGTGAAGGACCGCGTGAAGCCGTGCTGGTCCCCGGTGCCGGGGTAGGCGCGGGCGACGTCGGAGCGGATGCCGATGGTGCTGACCGAGCCGCCCCAGCCGCCGTTGACGTAGAAGTGCACGTCGATCGCCCCGACGTGGTCGGGGTCCAGCGCCCACCCGGTGAGCGTGACGGTCGAGCCCGACGCCGTCAGCGCCTCGAAGTTCGCCAGCGGGAGCCGGTTCGGCGCGACGGTGAACGTGCGGCAGGACAACCTCTGGTCGCCAGGACCGAGCACGCACAGCTCGTGGGTCCCGGGGCCCGCGGTGAACTTCTGGGAGAAACCCTGCAGGTTCCCGGTCCCGGGGTAGGCGCGCGCCACGTCCGGGCGGGGGATCCCCGTGCTGAGGCCGCCGCCGAAGCCGCGGTCGACCTGGACGTCCAGGCGCACCGGTCCCGCGTAGTCCGGGTCGAGGGCCCATCCCGTGTACGTCACCTGGTTCCCCGTGACGGCCACCGACTCGATGTTCGCGATCATCGGGTGGTCCTTGGGCGGGGAGGCGCCGTCGATGCCGCGACAGCCGAGCCAGACCGTGTTGATCCCGCCGTCGCTCGCCCACTCGCTCCCGGACACGCAGATCACGCGGGTCCCGGGACCCACGGTGAACGAGTGGCGGAAGCCGTGCGGGCCGCTCAGCGCCGGGTACAGGCGTGCGACGTCCGGCCGTGGCTGGTCCAGCGGGACGTCCCCGGTCTCAACCCCGTTCACGGTGTACTGCAAGGAGCCCATGCTCACCCTGTTCGGGTCGACCGCCCACCCGGTCACCGTGACGGTCGAGCCGGAGGTCGTCAGCGACTCGAAGTTGCCCGTGAGGCGCTCGTCGACGATCGTCACCCGGCGGCACTGCTCGGAGGACGGGCCGCCCACGAGGTCGTCGCTCGCGGAGACGCACACCTGGTGCGTGCCTGGCCGCATCGGGTAGAAGGCCGTGAAGCCGTGGAGCCCGCCCGTCCTGGGGTAGGCGCGCGCGACGTCCGGACGCGGGAGGTCCGCGCGGAGCTGGGCGTCCAGTGCGTGCGGGCCCGTGACCCGCAGGGTGATCGGGCCCGTGACGTCCGGGTCGAGCGCCCAGCCGGTCACACGGGCACCGAACGGGGTGGCGACGACCGACTCGACGTTGATCAGCGGCAGGCGCCGGACCGGCTCCGTGACCGTGACCTGGCGGCACCCGATCGGCGCCTCGGCGCTCGGCGCAGCATTCCGCCAGCCGACGCGCACCCAGGCGCACACCTCGTGAACCCCGACAGCGACCCTGGTCGTCGTCGAGAACCCGTGCTTCGTGCCGGTGCCGGGGTAGCGGGCCGCGACATCCGTGCGGTCGACGTCCGTGGTGAGCAGCGCCGGCGACGTCCCGCCGTCCACGGTGTAGCGGACGTGTGCGGCGCCGCCGAGGGGGTCGAGCGCCCAGCCGCTCACGGTCAGGTCGAGCCGGTCGACGCGAAGCTCCTCGAGCTCGCCGACCCCGGAGCCGCCGCTCTCGACCACACGGCACACGACCGTCTCGACCAGCCCCAACAGGAGCTCGCCGGGGTTCGACGCGTGGACGCACAGGTCGTGCGGGCCCGACCCGACCGGGACGACGACGGCGAAGCCGTGCGCTGCTCCCGTGCCGGGGTAGGCCGCGGCCACGTCGTCACGGAGACCGTCGCTCGCGAGCGCGACCGGAGGCTCGCCGTCGACGGACCAGCGCAGGTTCGCGGGCTCTCCGGTGTCCGGGTCGACGGCCCAGCCGGAGAGGCGGATCGACCGGCCGGTGACCTCGACGGTCTCGAGCGTCACGATGGCGGGGCGGGTGACGGGGACGTCCAGCCACTCCTCCTGCGACGGCTCGCTCTCGAGCGCTCCCGCGAGGGTCACGACGCGTACGAGGTACATCCTGCTCGTCCTGAGCCCGGTGACCGTGGTGGTCCGTGTGTCGGCAGCCAGCTCGGCCGCGACCGACCACTCGAGGGTCGGGACGTGCGCGTCCGCCAGCTCGACGCGGTAGCCCGTGGGCGTCGCTCCTCCGGTGGGCGCCGCCCAGCTGATCGTTCCGCCGCCGGGTCGCGTGTCGGTGATCGCCAGACCTGTGGGTGCCTCGACAGCCACGCCGAGCGCGGTCGACGGGGTCCCGGGAACCTGCCCCGGGCCGTCCGTGGGCTCGCCCGCTCCCGAGGCCGGCGGACGGGTGGTCGCGGGTGCGGAGATCTCCCCCGGGGTCGCGGGCCGGCCACGCTCGGACGCCGCCGACGGCTCCTCGAGGGCGGTGCCGGGTGGGGTCGGCGTCGCGGTGGGTGTCCCGGCGGGCTCGGGGGTGCTCGGCGGCGCGACCGGGTCGGCGTGCTCCGGGGAAGCCGGGGGAGCGACCGTGCCGGCGGGCTCGGGAGAGGCCGGCGGTGCGACGGCGCCGCCGGTCGCGGGCGCGGGGTCGGCCGACGGTGCGACGGTGGTGGTGGGACCGGCGAGATCCGTGACGGCGCCGGCGGGCGTCGCCGTGATCCCGACGGTCACGGCGAGCGCGACGGCGACGACGCCACGGGCGACGCTGCGCCGCATCGGGTCCCGGTGGCGGGCAGTGCGGACGTCGTGCGGCATGCGGTGGCTCCCTGCGGGCCTGGTCGGTTCCGGACGCGGCCGGACCTCGGGGTCGCGCGTGCGGGGACGACGGCTGTGAGCCGGCTGAGTGCGGGCCCGCGCCGACCCTACTGGTCCTGGGGGGCCGGGCGGAGGTGAATCTGCGCCGGTCGGCGCGCAGGTCAGCAGCAGTTTCCGTCAGGGAGTCGATGGGGCTGGACGCCTGCGAGGGCCGGGGCACCACGCGTGCGCATGGTGCCCGGCCCTCGCGAGGTGGTCGGTCGGTCAGCGCACCGTGACGGTGCGGCAGCCCATCGGGGTGTTGGCCCTGGTGGTGGTGTCGATGGCGTAGGTGCAGATCTGGTGGGTGCCCGGCCCGGCGGTGAAGGACCGCGTGAAGCCGTGCTGGTCCCCGGTGCCGGGGTAGGCGCGGGCGACGTCGGAGCGGATGCCGATGGTGCTGACCGAGCCGCCCCAGCCGCCGTTGACGTAGAAGTGCACGTCGATCGCCCCGACGTGGTCGGGGTCCAGCGCCCACCCGGTGAGCGTGACGGTCGAGCCCGACGCCGTCAGCGCCTCGAAGTTCGCCAGCGGGAGCCGGTTCACCGGGGCGGCCACCGTCACGGTGCGGCAGCCCATCGGGGTGTTCGCCCTCGTGGTGGTGTCGATCGCGTAGGTGCAGATCTGGTGGGTGCCCGGCCCGGCGGTGAACGTGCGGGTGAACCCGTGCTGGTCCCCGGTCCCGGGGTACGCCCGGGCGACGTCGGAGCGGACCCCGGTCGTGCTGACCGACCCGCCCCAGCCGCCGTTGACGTAGAAGTGCACGTCGATCGCCCCGACGTGATCCGGGTCGACCGCCCAGCCGGAGAGGGTCACCGCGGAGGCCGACGCCGTCAGGGACTCGAAGTTCGCGAGCGGCAGCCGGTTGGCGACGGTGGCCGTGCGGCACTGCGGGGTCGTCGCGACGCCGGTCGTGTCGTCCCTCGCGGAGACGCACACCCGGTACGTCCCGGGAGACAGCGGCTGCGCGAAGCGGTGGCTGAAGCCGTGGAGGTCGCCGGTCCCCGGGTAGGCGCGCGCGACGTCCGTGCGCACGCCGTCCGCAAGCAGCCGCAGGGGTTCGGTGCCCGGCTCCACCGTGACGTCGACCCAGAGGGGAGCGGCGACGTCCGGGTCGACCGCCCAACCGGTGACGACGATTCCGGTGGGCGTCGCCGTGACCGCCTCGAGGTTGACGATCGGGGCCCGAGCGGGCGGCTCGGTCACCGTGACCTGGGTGCAGCCCAGCGACGTCTCGGTGGGCTCGGGTGCCAGCTGCCAGCCGATCCGGACCCAGGCGCACACCTGGTGCACCCCACCGTGCGTGGAGAGCGTCGCGGAGAAGCCGTGCTTGCTGCCGGTGCCCGGGTAGAGGGCGGCGATGTCCTGCCGGTCGAGGTCGGTGGGCGTCGACCAGCTGCTGCCGCCGTCGACGGTGTAGTAGACGTCGGCACGGCTGCCCTTCGGGTCGGCGGCCCAGCCCGTCAGCGTCACGGTCCTGCCCACCGCGGTGACCGTCTCGAGCGCTCCGACCCCCACGCCGTCGACTGCGAGGGTCCGGCACTGGCGCGTCGTGGGGTAGAACAGCTCCTCCGGCGTGGAGGCGACGACGCACAGCTCGTGCGGCCCCGCCCCGAGGGGCACGGTGACCGCGAACCCGTGCGCGGAGCCGGTGCCGGGGTAGGCGGCCGCGACGTCCTCCCGCGTGCCGTCGGTGCGCAGGGGCGTGGCGGTGCCGTCGAGGAACCACCTCAGGTCGTCCGGGTCGCCGGAGTCCGGGTCGAGGGCCCAGCCCGAGAAGGTCAGCGAGCCGCCCGCGACCGTGACCTGCTCGAGGGTCACGACCGGTCGCCGGGTGAGAGGTGTGGCCGCGGAGCGCCAGCCCGACGGCGCACTCTCCAGCTGGCCCGCGAGGGAGAACATGCGGGCGATGTAGGAGCGACCGGGCTGGAGCCCGGTGAGGGTCGTGGTCCGCGCGTCGGCGTCGACCACGGCGGCGACCACCCAGACGCTCGGCGTGACGTCGGGGTCGAGCAGCTCGAAGCGGTAGCCGGTCGGCGCCACGCCCTGGGTGGGCGGCGTCCACCGGGCCTGCACGCGGTCCGGTGCCTGGTCGAAGACCGTGAAGGTGGCGGGCGGCTCGGGGGCCTCGGCGAGGGCCGCGGCCTGCGCCTCCGGGCTCGCCGGTGCGGCGGCGCCCGCGGGGGGAGTCGCGGCGCCGGGCTCGGCCGGCGTGCTCGGTGCGACGTCCTCCGGTGCGGGCGGCGCGGCGGCGTCCGGGCGGTCGGCGGGCTCGGGCGAGGCGGTCGCGCCGGGTGCCACCGTCGGGTCCTGGGGTGCGGTCGTGGCGGTCGGGGGGACCGGGGCGGGCGACCCGCCGCCGGGCTCCGCGTCCGTGGACCCGCTGGTGGGCGGCGCGGTCGGTGCGGTCGGCGACGAGGTCGTCGTCGGAGCCGCGCTCGCGGTCACCTCGGGTGCCGCGGCGGCCGGCAGCGCGGTGGCGCCCGCGGTCGCGAGGAGCACGACGGCCGCGAGAGCGCGGGTCGCGCTGCGGGGCCGTCCTCCCCGGCGGTGGGCGGCGTGGACGTCGTGCGGCATCGCGAGCTCCCCTGCGAACACGCTCACCCCGCGAGGGCGAGCGGACCGGCGCCGAGCTGGTCCGCGCGTCCGCGGCATGAGGGCTGTGAGCCCGCGGAGTGCGAGCCCGGGCCGACCTTACTGGTGCGGTGAGCGTCGGCGGGCGTGATCCGTGGGTGATCCACGTGCACGTCAGTGGCTCGACGGGGACCGGGGGCGGGTGCGCGACGAGGGCGGGACCACGGCGCGCACGTCGTGGTCCCGCCCC
>NZ_BJLR01000041.1 GCF_006538745.1 Cellulomonas cellasea
TTCTACGGACATACGCGCGGTACTCCTTCGTCGGGGGACGCCCGGGCCGGGAGCTGCACTCCGAACGGGCGGGCCGGTTTGTGCTGATGCGCCGGTCAGCCTAGTGGCGCAGCGACACGCGCGACGCGGCGTGCCGCAGGGCAAGACCGGACCCCCGCACGTAGTCTCGCTCGCGTGACACCAGCCGGTTCAGGGCCCGCTCCACCGGAGTTCCTGCGCGCACTGCGATCGCTCCGTGACGTGCAGCTGCGCCCCGAGATCCGCCTCGAGGAGGTGCCCGGTCCGGCGCGCATCGCGCCCTGGACGGCGGCCCTCACGGCCGAGGTGCGCGCGAGCCGGCGCGACCCCGACGCGGTGGAGCTGGCCTCCGGGCGCTTCGTGGTGCTGCACGACCCCGAGGGCCAGGAGGCGTGGCACGGGACGTTCCGCCTCGTGACCCTCGTGCGCGCGACGCTCGAGCCCGAGGTCGGCGCCGACCCGATGCTCGCGGAGGTCGCCTGGAGCTGGTTCGCGGACGCGCTCGCGAGCGCCGGGCTCGACGCCCACGCCGCCGGCGGGACCGTGACCCGCGTGCTGTCGCAGAGTTTCGGGGCGCTCGACGAGCGGCCCGAGCAGGTCGAGCTCGAGGTGCGCGCGAGCTGGACGGCCCGGGACGAGGACCTCGGTCCGCACCTGCGCGCATGGGGCACGCTGCTGTGCACGACCGCGGGTCTCCCGCCACTCCCTGCGGGCGTCGTCCCGCTCCCGAGGCGTCGATGACGCCGCGCCGGAACAAGTAGCCCCGCAGAACCGCTCAAGGTCGGGGATGGTGCGGCCGATGGTCTTGTACGTGCCGGAAACATCCCCGGGGAGACCTACGTGAGCATCGAGCCGTTGCGCCGCACCGCGCCCACCCTGCGGGGTGTGCAGCCGCGTGCCGGAGAGCGCGCACCCCTCGTCAGCGCCGACCGCGCTGCCGGCGCGCCCGCCCAGCGGCGCGCCATCGGCCAGATGTGCGTGGTCGTGTCCGACCTCGCCGACGGGGACGGGCAGGTGCTCGTGCGCAACCTGCGCCGGCGCGGGTCCGGCCGGGTCATCCTGCTGGCGCGGCGAGCGAGCAGGCGTGAGCTCGTCGGCCTCCTCGCGGGAGGCCTGCGCGGCGCCGTCGCGTCCGAGGCGCACACGACGCTGAGCCAGGTCCCGCCGCCCTCGACCTTCGTGCGCGACCGCCCCGAGCTGACCGCGCGCGAGCTCGGCGTGCTCAAGCTCGTCGCGGACGGGTGCAGCAACCGGCGGATCGGCGAGCTGCTCGGCCTGTCGGCCCTGACGGTCAAGAGCCACCTCGCGCGCATCTCCCGCAAGCTCGGCACGGGCGACCGTGCCGCGCTCGTCGCGATCTCAATCCGCACGGGCCTGCTCGACTGAGAGCACGCCCGCACGCGCCCGCCCCCGCGGCGGTGCCGTGAGCGACCCCACACCACCTCGGCCCCGTCCGGCTGCGCGCGCCAGCGCGGCGGCGGGCCGCCGAACCCCTACGGTGGAGGTCATGCTTCCCGATCGACCGTCCGGCGACCCTGTGGTTCAGGTCCCCGCCGACGACGCCGTCGACGTGGCCGTGCCCGAGGCACCGGTCGTCGTCGCACTCACCGAACCCCGCGAGGGCGTCCCCCCGGTCGTCGAGACCCCGGAGGAGCTCGCGCGCGTCGTGGCGCTCTTCGAGGCCGGCACCGGGCCGGTCGCGGTCGACGCCGAGCGGGCCTCCGGGTACCGCTACGGCCAGCGGACGTACCTCGTGCAGGTGCGCCGCGAGGGTGCGGGCACCGCGCTCATCGACCCGATCGCGCTGCCGGACCTGTCGTCGCTGTCCCGCGCGCTCGTCGGCGTCGAGTGGGTGCTGCACGCCGCCTCGCAGGACCTGCCGGGGCTCGCCGAGCAGGGCATGACCCCGACCCGCAACTTCGACACCGAGCTCGGTGCCCGCCTGCTCGGCCTCGAGCGCGTCGGCCTGGCGGCCGTCGTGGCGGAGCTGCTCGGGCTGGGCCTGGCGAAGGAGCACTCGGCGGTCGACTGGTCGACGCGCCCGCTGCCGGGCGAGTGGCTGAGGTACGCGGCGCTCGACGTCGAGGTGCTCGTCGAGCTGCGGGCGGTCCTCGCCGAGCGGCTGGCCGTCGCGGGCAAGGCCGAGTGGGCCGCGCAGGAGTTCGAGGCCGTGCGCCTCGCTCCCCCGCCGCCGCCGCGCGTCGAGCCGTGGCGCCGCGTCTCGGGCCTGCACGCGGTGCGCGACGCCCGGCGGCTGGCCGTCGTCCGCTCGCTGTGGACCACCCGCGACGACAACGCGCGCCAGCGCGACATCTCCCCCGGCCGGGTGCTGCCCGACCACGCGATCGTCGCAGCAGCGCAGGCGCTCCCCCGGTCGGTCCCGCAGCTCGTCGCGCTGCCGTCGTTCTCGGGCAAGGGCACCCGGCGGCGCGCCGCGCTGTGGCAGCACGCGATCGACGAGGCCCTGGCGCTGCCGGAGTCCGAGCTGCCCTCGGTGCGCGGTCCCAAGAGCGACGCACCCCCGCCGCCGCGCGCGTGGGCCGACCGGGACCCCGCGGCCGCCGCCCGCCTCACCGCGGCGCGCGACGTGATGACGGCGCTCTCGGCCGAGGTCGACGTCCCCGCGGAGAACCTGCTGCAGCCGGACCTGCTGCGCCGCCTGTGCTGGTCGCCGCCCCCGACGCTCGACGCGGCGGCGGTCGCCGACGCCCTGCGCTCCGGCGGCGCGCGCGAGTGGCAGGTCGACCTCGCGGTCCCGCGGCTCGCGGCGGCGTTCGCGACAGCCACCGCCTGACCTCCCGCGGCGGGGACGCGATGTTACTGTTCGGTAACTTGGCTGACGCGGGACGGACGTCCCGGTAACGTCGGCCCTCGCCGGCCCGCCTGGGTCGGCAGGACACCGTCGTCCCGCCTGGAGGTCCGATGCCGCGCGCATCCGCCCGGTCCGTCCGTCCCGTCGTCTTCGTCGAGGGTGTGCGCACGCCGTTCGGCCGCGCCCGCCCCGACGGCCTCTACGCGCACACCCGCGCCGACGACCTCGCCGTCAAGACGGTCCGGGAGCTCCTGCGCCGCCACCCCGAGCTGCCGCCCGAGCGCATCGACGAGGTCGCCGTCGCGGCCACGACGCAGAGCGGCGACCAGGGCCTGACGCTCGGCCGCACGGTCGGGGTGCTGTCCGGGCTCCCGGAGACCGTCCCCGGCTACGCGATCGACCGCATGTGCGCCGGCGCGATGACCGCCGTCACGACCGTCGCGTCGGGCATCGGCGTCGGCGGGCTCGACGTCGCGCTCGCCGGGGGCGTCGAGCACATGGGCCGGCACCCGATGGGCTTCGACGCCGACCCCAACCCGCGCTTCGTCGCCGAGCGGCTCGTCGCCGCCGACGCGCTCAACATGGGCAACACCGCCGAGAACCTGCACGACCGCTTCCCCGAGCTGACCCGCGAGCGCGCCGACGCGTACGGCGTCGCGAGCCAGGAGAAGTACGCCGCTGCGCTCGCCGCGGGCCAGATCGACCCGGACCTCGTCTACGTGGCGACGCGGGACCCCGAGCGCGGCTGGGGCCTCGCCACGGCCGACGAGCCGCCCCGTCCCGGGACCCGGCTCGAGGACGTCCGCGACCTCAAGACCCCGTTCCGCGCCGGTGGACGGGTGACCGCGGCGACGTCCGCACCGCTGACCGACGGCGCCGCCTCGTGCCTGCTCGCAGCCGAGGACACCGCCGAGGAGCTCGGGCTCGCGGCCCGCATGCGGATGGTCTCGTTCGCCTACGCGGGCGTCGACCCGGCGGTCATGGGCATCGGCCCGGTCCCCGCGACGCAGCGCGCGCTCGCCCGGGCCGGCCTGACGATCGACGACATCGGGCTGTTCGAGGTCAACGAGGCCTTCGCGGTCCAGGTGCTCGCGTTCCTCGACGCGTTCGGGATCGCCGACGACGACCCGCGCGTCAACCCGTACGGCGGCGCGATCGCCGTCGGCCACCCGCTCGCGTCGTCGGGCGTGCGCCTCATGACCCAGCTCGCCCGCCAGTTCGCCGAGCAGCCCGACGTCCGCTACGGCCTCACGACGATGTGCGTCGGCCTCGGCCAGGGCGGCACCGTGATCTGGGAGAACCCGCACCACCCCGAGTACGACGGGGTGCGTCCCGCCGCCACGACGACCTCCGGGAGCGCCCGATGAGCACCCCCACGACCGAGAACGCCCTCCGCTCCGAGCGCGTGACGCACGCGCTCGTCCGCGACGTGACGCTCCCCCGCGGTGCCGGCACGCTCGCGCTCGTCACGCTCGACAACGGCTTCGACCACACGAAGCCGACGACGCTCGGCCCGGGCGGGCTCACCGAGCTCCAGGCCGCGCTGCGCACCCAGCAGGCGCGCGCCGCGGCGGGCGACATCGTCGCGGTGGCCGTGACCGGCGAGCCGTACTACCTCGCCGCCGGCGCCGACCTCACGCTCGTCTCGACGCTGAGCGACCCCGCCGACGCGCGGATGATCGCCGAGCTCGGTCACGCGACGTACCGGCTGCTCGGCGAGATGGGCGTGCCGACGTTCGCCTACGTCAACGGCGCGGCGCTCGGCGGCGGGCTCGAGGTCGCGCTCGCGTGCACCTACCGGACCGTCGCGTCCGACGTGACGGCGCTCGCGCTGCCCGAGGTGTTCCTCGGGCTGGTCCCCGGCTGGGGCGGCTGCTACCACCTGCCGCACCTCGTCGGGGTCCGGCGTGCGCTCGAGCTCATCGTCACGCGCCCGCTCGCGAACAACCGCATGACGAAGGCGGCGGAGGCGCTCGAGCTGGGCGTGGCCGACGCGCTGTTCGACGCGGCCGACTTCCTCGAGCAGTCGCTGTCCTGGACCGCCGACGTGCTCGCGGGCCGCGTCGTGCCGGAGCGGCGCGAGATCGAGAGCCAGGAGGAGTGGGACGCGGTCGTGGCCGGCGCCCGCGCCCAGCTCGACGCGCGCCTGCACGGCGCCAAGCAGTCCCCGTACCGCGCGCTCGACCTCGTCGCGGCAGCCCGCACCGCCGATCGGGACCAGGCGTTCACGGCCGAGGACGACGCGCTCGCCGAGCTCATCATGTCCGACGAGCTCCGCGCCGGTCTCTACGCGTTCGACCTGACGACCCGGCGCGCCCGCAAGCCCGAGGGTGCCCCGGCGCCCGAGCTCGCACGCCCCGTGCGGTCGGTCGGCATCGTCGGCGCCGGGCTCATGGCCGGGCAGCTCGCGGTGCTCGTGGCGCGCCGCCTGCGTGTGCCCGTGGTCATGCGCGAGGTGTCCGACGAGCGCGTCGAGGCCGGGCTCGCGGGGATCCGCCGGCTCGTCGAGGGCCAGGCCGCCAAGGGCCGCATCACGGCCGACGAGGCCAACCGGGTGCTCGCGTCGATCTCGGTCAGCACGGACCTGGCGACGCTCGCCGGCGCCGACCTCGTGATCGAGGCGGTCACCGAGGTGATGAGCCTGAAGCAGCGCGTGTTCGCCGAGCTCGAGGACATCATCGCGGACGACGCGGTGCTCGCGACGAACACCTCGGCGCTGTCAGTGACCGAGATGTCGGCGCACCTGCGCCACCCCGAGCGGGTCGTGGGGATCCACTTCTTCAACCCCGTCGCGCAGATGCCGCTCATCGAGGTCGTCCGGACGGGCGCCTCGACCGACCAGGCGGTGGCGACCGCGTTCGCGCTGGCCAAGGGCCTCGGCAAGACCGCCGTCGGCGTCGCGGACCGTCCGGGCTTCGTGGTCAACCGGCTGCTGCTACGGATGCTCGCGGAGGTCGCCGGGGCGGTCGAGGGCGGCACGCCGGTGCAGGTCGCCGACGTCGCGCTGCGTCCGCTCGGGCTGCCCATGGGGCCGTTCGCGCTCATCCAGCTCGTCGGGCTGCCCGTCGCGCTGCACGTGCTCGAGTCGCTGCACGCCGACCTGGGCGACCGCTACCCGCTGTCCCCCGGGCTCTCGCGGCTCGCCGAGGCCGGGCGCCGTGTGGTGCCCGAGCCCGACGGCCGCGGGAGCGAGCACGCGGTCGACCCCGCGATCCAGGACGCCTTCCCGGCCGTCGGCGCCGCGGGTGCGCTCGACGAGCAGGGCGTGCGCGACGCGGTGCTCGCGGGCCTCGCCCAGGAGATCGGGCTCATGCTCGACGAGGGCGTCGTGGCCACGCCCGAGCAGATCGACCTGTGCATGGTGCTCGGTGCGGGCTGGCCGTTCCACCTCGGCGGCATCACGCCCTACCTCGACCGCACGGGCTGGTCCGAGCGGGCCGCAGGGCGCCGGTTCCTGCCGCCCGGCCGCGCGGACGTGCCCGCGCAGGTGGCGGCGCAGGTCTGACGCCCGACGTGCGGGGGTGGGTGGCGTGCCCCGCCACCCACCCCCGCACCGTCCGGTCAGGGCTGCGCGTCGAGCCGCTCGAGCACGTCGGCGGGCAGCTCGACGTCCGCGGCGCGGATGTTCTGCTCGTACTGCTCCCACGTCCGCACGCCCGTGATCGCCGACATCCGCGGCGCGCGCTGCGCGAGGATCCACGCGAGCACGAGCTGGTTCGGCGTGCAGCCGACCTCCGCGGCGAGCTCGTGCACGAGCGCCCGGCGGGCGGCGTTCGCGGGCGCGTCGAAGAACCGGTGCTGCCAGTTCGTCGCCCACTTCGCGTCGTCGTCGTACGAGCCGCGCAGCGTCGGGGTGTACGCGAACAGGGTCACGTCGTCGTTCGCGCGCAGGTAGTCGAGCTGCTCGTCGTCGACGATCGACGCGTGGTCCAGGCCCGCGGTCCGGTGCAGGTAGGTGTGCTGCTGCTGCAGCGCGACCGGGACCGTCCAGCCGTTCGCGGCGGCGGTCGCCCGGACCCGCTCGAGCCGCCACGCGCGCACGTTGGACCAGCCGAGGTGGCGGACCTTGCCCTCGACGACGAAGGAGTGCAGGACCTCGAGGGTCTCCTCGAGCGGGGTCGAGCGGTCGTCGACGTGCACGTAGTACAGCTCGACGTGGTCGGTCTGCAGCCGGCGCAGGCTGCCCTCGAGCGCGTCCCGCAGCGTCTGCGCGCCGGCGCCCTCGTAGCGCGACTGCGCGAGCGCGCTGTCGGGCTCGTCGCTCCCGTCGCGCCACACGCCGTCGAGGTCGCGGATGCGGGCGCTCCCCTTCGTGGCGAGGAACACGTCGTCGCGGCGGCCGGTGCGGGCGAACCAGCGCCCGAGCACCTCCTCGCTCTCGTCGCCGGTGTACTGCGGCCCGCTCCACCACGAGTAGCAGTTGGCGGTGTCGACGTGCGTGCCGCCGGCGGCCAGGAAGTGGTCGAGCATGCGCTGCGCGGTGGCCTCGTCGGTCGTGGTGCCGAACAGCATCGCGCCGAGCGCCAGCTCGCTGACCTTCTCGCCGGTGCGGCCGATCTCCAGGGTCCTCATGAGCGGGTCCTCTCGGGCGCGGCGCCGGTGACGCCGCGGTAGTAGGTGAGCTTGTTGTCGATGAGCTGCAGGTGCTCGGTGTGGCGGCGCAGGAGCGCGTCGAGCACGTCGCGGTGCCGCTGGAGCACCTCGATGCGGTCGGGGATGGTGTGCTCGCCCGCGCGGGTGAGCTCGGCGAACGCGAGCATGTCGCGGATGCCCATGCCGGTGGCGCGCAGCAGCGTGAGCAGCTGCACCCAGCCGACGTCCCCGTCGTCGTAGGCGCGCCGCCCGCCCGCCGAGCGCGCGACGGGCGCCAGCAGGCCGATGCGCTCGTAGTAGCGGAGCGTGTGCGTCGTGACCCCGGTCTTCTCGGCCACCTCGCCGATCGCGAGTCGGTTCGTCATGGCCGTCACGCTAGGAGTTCGAGCGCACTCGAAGTCAAGGAACTCGTACGCAGCCGCTCCCGCCGGCCCGGATGGTGCGCGCAGCACCCGGCCTGCGGGGCTCAGTACCGCTGGGCGTACCGCGTCGGGCTCTCGCCGAACATCGCGCGGAAGTCCCGGGTCAGGTGCGCCTGGTCCGCGTACCCGAGCTCGTCGGCGAGCGCGGCCCACCGCACCTGCGCGCCGGCGTCGAGGCGCTCGGTGACCTCGCGGAGCCGGTGCAGGCGGATGACCCACTTGGGCCCGGCGCCGACGTACTCGGCGAACAGGCGCTGCACGTGCCGCGTGCTGAGCGACAGGTGCGCGGCGAGGTCGCGGACGGTCGTCAGCCCGGGATCGGTCGCGACGGCCGCCACCGCGTCGGCGGCGAGGGCCGAGCGCGGGTCGGGCGCCGGCAGGACCGACCGCAGGAACCCCGCCAGCGCGTCGGCGTGCCGCACGTCGGGGACGTCCCGGTGCAGGACGTCGGCCGCGTCGACCGTGGTGTCCGTGAGGGTCGAGACCGCGCGGCCGAGCAGCGGCCGGAACCAGCCGGGCCGGAACGCGACGCCGAGCACCGAGCCGCGGCCCTCCAGGGTCCGGTGCTGGTGCGTGGTCGCGATGCCCGTGACGGTCGCTCGCCCGGACCGGAACGTGAGGTGCACGTTCGGGGTGGGGACCACGAGCTGCCGGTACGGCTCGGCGTAGTCCCAGGTGACGGCCCAGAAGCGCTCGACCCACGGCGCGAGGTCCGCCGGCACGGGCGGGAGCTCGTGCCGCTGGTGCGTCCGCCACGCACCGCCGACCTCGCGCGCGTCCCTGGTCACGGCGTCGAGCGTAGGTCGCATTCGTTCAAGACGGCACGGCACGCGACCTGGTGGGCTGGGGTCATGTCGAACCCCGATCTCCTCGCCCGCGCCGCGGAGCCGCTGCTGCGGCTCGTCCCGACCGTCCCAGCCGACCGGCTCGGCGCTCCGACGCCGTGCAGCGCGTGGGACGTGCGCGCCCTCGTCGAGCACCTGCTGCTCTGGGCGCCGGCCCTGGAGGCGGCCGGGCGCAAGGCGGCCGCACCGGCCGCGTCCGCGACCGTGGCCGACCTGCCGCCGGGCGGCTGGGCGGACGAGCTCGTTGCGCGCGTCCGCCGGGCCGTCGACGCGTGGAGCCGCCCGGACGCGTGGGAGGGCGACACCGCGCTCGACGGCTACACGCTCCCGGCGGGCGTCGTGGGCGGGATGCTCGTGGGTGAGCTCGTCGTGCACGGGTGGGACCTCGCGCGCGCGACCGGGCACCGGGTGGACTGGGACGACGACGTCCTGACGTACCTGCACGGCGAGGTGGCCTACAGCGCGCAGACCGGGCGCGAGATGGGCGTGTACGGCCCCGAGCGGACCGTCCCGGCATCGGCCTCGGTCCTCGACCGCACGCTCGCCCTCACCGGTCGCGACCCGGCGTGGATCCCCGCGGCGGTCAGTACGTCGTGAGGCCCTGGGCGCGGAACTGCTCGCGCACGCGGGCGACCAGCTCGGGCGACGGCGCCGGGGTCTCGTCGAGCTCGTAGCGCATCCCCAGGGCGTCCCACTTGTCGCGGCCCATCTGGTGGAAGGGCAGGACCTCGACGCGGGTGACCGTCGAGAGGCTCGCGACGTACGCGGCGACCCTCTCGACGTTCTCGACGTCGTCGGTCAGACCGGGAACGAGCACGAACCGGACCCAGATCTCGGTGCCGCGGGCGGCCAGGCGGCAGCCGAAGTCGAGCGTCGGGGCCAGCTCGCGGCCCGTGACCCGCTTGTACGTCTCCTCGTCGCCCGACTTCACGTCGAGCAGCACGAGGTCGAGGTCGTCGAGCATCGCGTCGGTGCAGTGGGCCCCGAGGTACCCGGACGTGTCGATCGCCGTGTGGATGCCGAGCTCCTTCGCGCCGCGCAGGACGCGGGCGACGAACGCCGGCTGCATGAGCGGCTCGCCGCCGGAGATCGTCAGCCCGCCGCCCGTGACCTCGAAGATCGGGCGGTAGCGGCGGATCCGGCCCAGGAGCTCGTCGGCGGTGATCGGCTCGCCGCGGCGCATCTCCATGGTGTCGGGGTTGTGGCAGTAGAGGCACCGCAGCGGGCAGCCCGACAGGAACGTGGTCAGCCGCGTCCCCGGGCCGTCGACCGCGGTGACGAGCTCCCACGAGTGCAGCGAGCCGAGCTCCCCGGCCCGCATCTGCGCGAACCGCTCGACGCGGTCCGCCTCGCTCACGTCGAGCCCCGCGGTCCCGGCGGTCGACCGGTGGTTCGAGCCGCCCACGAGCGGCACGCCGAGCTCGACGACCGGGGCACCGACCTCGTCGGCCTCACGCTGTGCGGCTGTCGCGTTCATGGCCGGCTCCTGTCGGTGTCGCGGGGGTGTCGTGCGGGGTCCTGCCGTGCTGCCGTGCTGCCGTGTGCCCCCGGCGGACCGTGCCGAGCGCCGCACGGGCGCCCGGCACGGCCGTTCCCCGGGGGTACGGGGGTCAGAGTCCGCCGTGGAAGGTCCGCGAGAGCACGTCGAGCTGCTGCTCCCGGGTCAGGCGGACGAAGTTCACGGCGTAGCCGGAGACCCGGATGGTCAGCTGCGGGTACTTCTCCGGGTGCTCCATGGCGTCCTCGAGCGTGTCGCGGTTGAGGACGTTGATGTTGACGTGGAACCCGGCCGAGACCGTGTACCCGTCGAGCAGGCCGACCAGGTTCGCGACCTGCTCGTCCTTGGTCCGGCCGAGGCCCGAGGGCACGACCGTCGAGGTCAGGGAGATGCCGTCCATCGCCTCGGAGTACGGCAGCTTGGCGACCGAGAGCGCCGAGGCGAGCATCCCGTGCGAGTCGCGACCGTTCATCGGGTTGGCCCCGGGGGCGAACGGCTCGCCCAGGCGGCGGCCGTCCGGGGTGTTGCCCGTCGACTTGCCGTAGACGACGTTCGAGGTGATGGTCAGCACCGACTGCGTGTGCAGCGAGCTCCGGTAGGTCTTCTGCGCGCGGATCTTCTCCATGAAGTCGCGCACGATCTCGACCGCGATGTCGTCGGCACGGTCGTCGTCGTTGCCGTACGTCGGGAAGTCGCCCTCCGTGACGTAGTCGACGACCAGGCCGGTCTCGTCGCGCACCGGGCGCACCGTGGCGTACTTGATCGCCGACAGCGAGTCCGCCACGACCGACAGGCCCGCGATGCCGCACGCCATGGTCCGCAGGATCGACCGGTCGTGCAGCGCCATCTCCAGGCGCTCGTAGGCGTACTTGTCGTGCATGTAGTGCACGCAGTTGAGCGCGTCGACGTACGTCTCGGCGAGCCAGTCCATCAGGCTGTCGAAGCGCGCCCGGACGTCGTCGTAGTCGAGCACGTCGCCGTCGACCGGCGCGGTGACCGGGGCGACCTGCTTGCCGCTGACCTCGTCGCGCCCGCCGTTGATCGAGTAGAGCAGCGACTTCGCGACGTTCACGCGGGCGCCGAAGAACTGCATCTGCTTGCCGACCCGCATCGCGGAGACGCAGCAGGCGATCGCGGAGTCGTCGCCCCACGCGCCGCGGATGAGCTCGTCGGACTCGTACTGGATCGCGGACGTGTCGATCGAGACCTGCGCGCAGAACGCCTTGAACCCGGCCGGCAGGCGGTTGCTCCACAGCACCGTGAGGTTCGGCTCGGGGGCCGGGCCCAGGTTGTAGAGGGTCTGCAGGAACCGGAACGAGTTCTTCGTGACGAGCGGGCGCCCGTCCTCGCCGATGCCGCCGATCGACTCGGTGACCCACGTCGGGTCGCCCGAGAACAGCGCGTCGTACTCCGGCGTGCGCAGGAAGCGCACGATGCGGAGCTTGATGACGAGGTCGTCGATCAGCTCCTGCGCCTCGGACTCGGTGATGCGGCCGGCCTCGAGGTCGCGCTGGAGGTACACGTCGAGGAACGTCGAGGTGCGGCCCAGCGACATCGCGGCGCCGTTCTGCTCCTTGACCGCGCCGAGGTAGGCGAAGTAGAGCCACTGCACGGCCTCGCGGGCGGTGGCGGCGGGGCGCGAGATGTCGTAGCCGTAGGAGGCGGCCATGACCTTGAGCTCGGTGAGCGCGCGGATCTGCTCCGCGTTCTCCTCGCGGTCGCGGATGACGTCCTCGACCGAGCGCTCCATGTCGAGCTCGTGACGCTCGATCTTCTTCGCGGCGATCAGGCCGTCGACCCCGTAGAGCGCGACGCGGCGGTAGTCGCCGATGATGCGGCCGCGGCCGTACGCGTCGGGCAGGCCCGTGATGATGTGGCTCGAGCGCGCGGCCCGGACGTTCGGCGGGTACACGTCGAAGACGCCGGCGTTGTGCGTCTTGCGGTACTCGGTGAAGATCCGCTTGATGTCCTGCGGGATGTCGAAGCCGTACGTCGTCAGCGACGTCTCGACCATGCGCCAGCCGCCGTTGGGGATCATCGCGCGCTTGAGCGGTGCGTCCGTCTGCAGGCCGACGACGAGCTCGTTGTCCTGGTCGATGTAGCCGGCCGGGTGCGACGTGATCGAGCCGGGCGTCGTGTTGTCGATGTCGTAGACGCCGCGCTCGCGCTCGGCGGGGAACATCTCGCTCAGGCGGGCCCAGATCCCGGTGGTGCGCTCGGTCGGTCCGGCGAGGAACGACGCGTCGCCCGTGTACGGGGTGTAGTTGCGCTGAATGAAGTCCCGGACGTCGACGCCGTCCGTCCAGGGGCCGGTGACGAAGCCCTGCCAGGGGCCGGTCTCGTTCTCCGGTCCGTCGATGGTGGAGGGTCCTGGTACGGCGGTGGTGGTCATCTCGGCACTCCTTGGTGTGCGTCTCGTTACCTGCGACGCTACGCACGAAGTGATGGGATGACTCGGGACCTTCGGCCCCACCTCCGTGTGTCCCAGGTCACCGCGCCGGTCGGCCCCCGCCCGGGTCCCCGCGCCACGGAGGCGGACGGACGACGGCCCCGACCGCGTCGTGGCAGGTCGGGGCCGTCGTCTCGTGACCAGAGGTCTGTCCAGCAGCGTTCTCGTCCTCGCCCACCGCGCCCGCTTGTCCTCTTCACGCGCGGCCTGAACCGCCCCCGGCCTGTTGGGGGCTGTCGATGACGTGCCACCTGGTCGGCGTCCGGACACCCCTCACGAGGGGCGCGTGCTCCACCACCAGGACGGTCCGCGCGCCGGGAGTGCTGGTACCCCGGCGTGGACCGCTGAACTGCGGCGCTGCGGCTCTCGCCGCGCGCACCCCCTCCATCGACGAGCCGGGGTCGCTCATGAGGGAAACGACGGGCGTGTTCTCCCGGGAGCCGTCGTGGGCCCAGCGGCGGCGTCAGCAGCGCGCCGCGGCCCCGGTCAGGCGTCCGCGGCGTCACCAGCCGCCGCGGCTGCGGTCAGGCGTCCGCCGCGGCGAGCGCGCCGAGCACGTCGGCCGCGAGGTCCTCGGGCCGCAGGCGCACGGCCTCGACGAGCTGGGCGATGCTCGCGTGCTCGAGGAACTGCGCAGGGATCCCCCGCGCGAGCACCGGGGTCCGGATGCCGGCCTCCGTGACCCGCTGCGCGAGCGTCGCCCCGACGCCGCCCTCGACGACGCCGTCCTCGACGCACAGCGTGAGGTCGTGCTCGCCCACGACCTTGACGAGCGCGCTCGGCACCGGCAGGACCCAGCGCGGGTCCACGATGGTGACCTGCAGGCCCGTCGCGGCGAGCTGCTCGCCGACCTGGACGGCGGTCGTGGCCATCGAGCCGATGCCGACGACGAGGACCCGGGCGCCCGGGCCGGCGTGGCGCGCGAGCACGTCGACGCCCTCGACGGCGTCGATCGCCGGGATGTCGTCGCCCAGGGGGGTCTTCGGGTAGCGCACGACCGTCGGGGCGTCGTCGACGTCGACCGCCGCGCGCAGGGCGGAGCGCAGCGTCGCCTCGTCGCGCGGGGCCGCCAGGCGCAGGCCCGGCACGACGCGCAGCATCGCCATGTCCCACATGCCGTTGTGGCTCGCGCCGTCCTCGCCCGTGAGCCCGGCGCGGTCCAGCACGAACGTCACGCCCGCGCGGTGCAGCGCGACGTCCATGAGCACCTGGTCGAACGCCCGGTTGAGGAACGTCGCGTAGACCGCGACGACGGGGTGCAGGCCCGCGAACGCCATGCCGGCGGCCGACGTCGCGGCGTGCTGCTCGGCGATCCCGACGTCGAACGTGCGCTCGGGGAACTCCGCCTCGAACGGCGCCAGGCCGACGGGGGCGAGCATCGCCGCGGTGATCGCGACGACGTCGGGCCGGCGCCGGCCGATGCGGACCATCTCGTCGGCGAAGACCTTGGTCCAGCTGAACCGGGACGGCGCCACGGGCAGGCCGGTCTCGGGGTGGATGCGCCCGACGGCGTGGAAGCGGTCGGCGACGTCCTGCTCGGCCGGGCTGTAGCCGCGGCCCTTCTCCGTGATGACGTGCACGATGACGGGCCCGCCGAACGCCTTGGCCCGCGCGAGCGCGCGCTCGACCGCGGCGACGTCGTGCCCGTCGACCGGGCCGACGTACTTCAGGCCGAGGTCCTCGAACATGCCCTGGGGCGCGACGACGTCCTTGATGCCCTTCTTCAGCCCGTGCAGCGCGTCGTACGCCAGCCGCCCGGGCGCGCCCGACCGGCGCAGCGTGCGCTTGCCCCACGAGAGGACCGCTTCGTAGCCGTTGGTGACGCGCAGCGTGTCGAGGTGGTGCGCGAGGCCGCCGATCGTCGGCGCGTACGAGCGCCCGTTGTCGTTGACCACGATCACGAGGCGGCGGTCGCGGCCGGCCGCGATGTTGTTCAGGGCCTCCCACGCCATGCCGCCGGTGAGCGCGCCGTCGCCGATGACCGCGACGACGTGCCGGTCGCTGCGCCCGCGCAGCTCGTGCGCCTTCGCGATGCCGTCGGCCCAGCTCAGCGCGGTCGACGCGTGGGAGTTCTCGACGACGTCGTGCGGGGACTCGGCGCGGCTCGGGTAGCCGGACATCCCGCCGCGCGTGCGCAGGTCGGAGAAGTCCTGGCGGCCCGTCAGCAGCTTGTGCACGTACGCCTGGTGGCCCGTGTCGAAGACGACCGAGTCGCGCGGGGAGTCGAAGACCCGGTGCAGCGCGATCGACAGCTCGACGACGCCGAGGTTGGGCCCCAAATGTCCGCCCGTCCGGGACACCGACGCGACGAGGAAGTCGCGGATCTCGGCCGCCAGCGCGACGAGCTCCCGCTCGCTCAGCCGGCGCAGGTCCGACGGCGAGCTGATCCGGTCCAGCAGGGCCACAGGCACTCCCCTCGTGCGGCGTGAGGCCGCTCCGTGCGGACGCCGTGGTCGACTGTCCAGTGTACGGCCGCGGTGCCGGACGGGTGCTGCGGACGGCCCGTCTCCTCAGGACGCCCACAGGGTCGTCACGCCCGGTCCCCGCGGCGCCGCCCGTACGCTGGACGCATGCGCTTCCTGCCCGGCCACGCCGTCACGTCCGACCTCACCTACGGCGACGTCTTCCTCGTCCCCTCGGCGTCCGACGTGACCTCGCGGTTCGACGTCGACCTGTCCTCGAGCGACGGGACCGGCACGACGGTCCCGGTCGTCGTCGCCAACATGACCGCGGTCGCGGGCCGGCGCATGGCCGAGACGGTCGCGCGGCGCGGGGGCCTCACCGTGATCCCGCAGGACCAGCCCACCGACGTCGTCGCGGACATCGTGGCCTCGGTCAAGTCGCGGCACCCGGTCGTCGAGTCGGCGGTCGAGGTCGCACCGCACGACACCGTGCACTCCGCGCTCACGCTCATCGGCAAGCGCGCGCACGGCGCGGCGGTCGTCGTCGCGGACGGCCGTCCGGTCGGGGTCGTGACCGCCGCCGACTGCTCGGGGGTCGACCAGTTCACCCAGGTCGCCGAGGTCATGTCGGGCGACCCCACCGTCGTCTCGCTCGACGTGCTCACGCAGGCCGGCGCGCGCGGGCTCGAGGCGGCGTTCGACACGCTGCACACCTCCCGTCGCCGCTTCTCCCCCGTGGTCGACGGCGACCGCCTCGTCGGCGTGCTGACCCGCACCGGCGCGCTGCGCTCCTCGATCTACGCCCCGGCGCTCGACGCCGAGGGCCGCCTGCGCGTCGCGGCCGCCGTCGGCATCAACGGGGACGTCAAGGCCAAGACCGCCGAGCTGCTCGAGGCCGGCATCGACGTGCTCGTCGTCGACACCGCGCACGGCCACCAGCGCAAGATGCTCGACGCGCTCGAGGCCGTGCGCGCGCTCGACCCGCAGGTGCCCGTCGTGGCGGGCAACGTCGTGACCGCCGCCGGGGTGCGCGACCTCGTCGCCGCGGGCGCCGACATCGTCAAGGTCGGCGTCGGCCCGGGCGCCATGTGCACGACGCGCATGATGACCGCGGTGGGCCGCCCGCAGTTCTCCGCGGTGCTCGAGTGCGCCGAGGAGGCCCGCCGGCTCGGCAAGCACGTGTGGGCGGACGGCGGCGTCCGGCACCCCCGCGACGTCGCGCTCGCGCTCGCGGCCGGTGCGTCGCAGGTCATGGTCGGCTCCTGGTTCGCGGGCACGCACGAGTCGCCCGGCGACCTGCACGACGACGGCACGGGCCGGCTGTACAAGGAGAGCTTCGGGATGGCGTCGGCGCGCGCCGTGGCCGCCCGCACGCGCGACGGGTCGCCGTTCGAGCGGGCCCGCAAGGCGCTGTTCGAGGAGGGCATCTCGCACTCGCGGATGTACCTCGACCCGCACCGCCCGGGCGTCGAGGACCTGCTCGACCACATCACGTCGGGCGTGCGCTCGGCGTGCACCTACGTCGGGGCGCGCACGCTCGCCGAGCTCGCCGAGCGGGCCGTCGTCGGCGTGCAGTCCGCGGCCGGCTACGACGAGGGACGGCCGCTGCCCGAGAGCTGGTGACGCGCGGGCGCACCGGGGCCAGGAGCGTCGGCCCGCCGCCGTCGGCGGCACCGTCCTCGTCCGCGGCACCGGCGGGGTCGTCAGACGCGCCGGTACACCGTGATCAGGGTGTGGTCCTTGGTGGGGCCGGAGACGTCCCAGCGCACGCGCCACTCGTCGGGCGACACCACCGTGAAGGTGCCGGCGTAGTCGTCCGCAGCGCACGGGTGGTGCGCCGACCAGCGTCCGGGCCGCAGGTCGAGGTCGTGGAACTCCCGGCCGTCCGCGAACGTCACGCGCGCCGAGCCGTCGGCTGCGGGGTGCAGGTGCAGCGTGCGCCCCGCGGGCCCGACGACCCCGCCCCACGCGAGCTCGCCCTGCTCGGCGTGCTCGACGACCCGCGCACCGCCGGGGGCGTCGCCGGGCAGGTCCCGGAACACCGCGGTCCCGCGGAACGTGCCCGCGACGCCGGCCCGGTGGTCGACGAGCTCGCGGTCCACGTGCCAGGTCCCGAGCAGGTAGGCGACGGTGTCGTGCAGCATCGGGCCATCGTGCCGCACCGGGCTAGGGTCGAGCGGTGAGCACCTCCCGCGTCGACGAGCCGGACGGCGCCCCGCGCAGCGTCCGGGACGAGCTCGCCGCGCTGTGCACCCGCACGGACACCTGGCCCCGCGTGCCCTGGCACCGCACGCTCGATCCCGCGACGGCGCGCCGCTCGGCCGTCCTGGTGCTGTTCGGGGTGCTCGACAGCGTCCCCGCGCACGCGCGCGCGGCGGCGGTCCCGCGGGACGTCGACGTGCTGCTCACGCGGCGCTCGGACACCGTGGGCCACCACCCCGGGCAGGTCTCCTTCCCGGGCGGCGGCATCGACCCCGGCGACGACGGCCCGGTCGGCGCGGCGTTGCGGGAGGCCCGCGAGGAGACCGGGCTCGACCCGTCCGGCGTCGAGGTGCTGGGGTCGCTCCCCGCGCTGCCCGTCGCGGTCAGCAACAACCTCGTCACCCCGGTGCTCGCGTGGTGGGCACGCCCATCCGCGGTCGCCGCCGCGGACCCCGCCGAGACGGTGCACGTGTTCCGCGTGCCCGTCGCCGACCTGCTCGACCCCGCGCTGCGCCGCACGTCGACCCTCACGCGCGGCGGGACGACGTACCGCGGACCGGCGTTCCTCGTCGACGGGCACGTCGTGTGGGGCTTCACCGCGCACGTGCTCGACGGGCTGTTCGACGCCCTGGGCTGGACGCAGCCCTGGGACGCCGCCCGGACCGTCGCGATCGCCACCTGAGCCGGCCGTGGCCGACCGCCCGGCAGCGGACGTCGACGTCTCGGTCGACCTCGTGCGCGCCCTCCTGCGCGACCAGCACCCCGACCTCGCGGACCTTCCGCTGCGGGTCGTGGCGAGCGGCTGGGACAACGTCGTCCTGCGGCTGGGCGACCGCCTCGCCGTCCGGGTCCCGCGGCGGCCCGAGGCCGTCCCGCTGGTGCTGCACGAGCAGCGGTGGCTCCCCGAGCTCGCGCGCCGGCTCGACGTCGCGACACCTGTCCCGGTCCGGGTCGGCGTCCCGTCGGACCTGCTCGGGCGGCCGTGGAGCGTCGTGCCGTGGTTCCCCGGGGTGCTCGCCTCGGGGGTGCCGCCCGAGCGGCGCGGGCCGGTGGTCGCGCCGCTCGCCCGGTTCCTCGCCGCGCTGCACCTGCCCGCGCCGGCGGGCGCTCCGGCCAACCCCGTGCGGGGCGTCCCGCTGCGCACCCGGGACACCGCGGTCCGCGAACGCCTCGCGACGGGGCTCGTGCCGCGGGCCGACGAGGTGACGCCGCTGTGGGCCGCAGCGGTCGCGGCGCCGCCGTGGGCCCGGCCCGCGAGCTGGGTGCACGGCGACCTGCACCCGGCCAACCTCCTGGTCACGGCGCAGCACGACCTCGCGGCGGTGCTCGACTTCGGCGACCTCACCGCGGGTGACCCCGCGACCGACCTGGCGACCGCGTGGCTCACCTTCACCGGCCCGGCCCGGGCGGAGCTGCGCGCGCTCCTCGACGCGACGGGCCGCTACGACGACGCGACATGGGTCCGCGCGCGCGGCTGGGCGCTGTGCATGGCGACGGCGCTGCTCGTCACGTCCGACGACGACGCGCACCTCGCCGCGATCGGCGCGCACGCGCTGCACGGGGCGCTCGACGACCCTGCCTGAGCCCGGACCCGGCGTCGGACCCGCATCCTAGGGTGCCGGGGTGAGCACCGACATGCCCGGCAGCGACCCGACCCCGTCGACCCCCACCGCCGCGACCGCCCGCCGGTGGGGGCTCCTCGGGGTCCCGACCAGCGCGGCGGCGCACGGGCCAGGGCTCGAGAAGGCGCCCGCGGCGCTCCGGGAGGCCGGTCTCGTCGAGGCGCTGACGGACGCCGGGCTCGCGGTGTCCGACCACGGCGACCGCCCGACGGCCCGGTGGCGCAGCGCCCGGGCACCCGGGCGTCCGAACGACGTGGACGGCGCCGTCGCGGTCCTGCGGGACGCCGTCCCCGCGATCGAGGCCGTCCTGGCGTCCGGGGAGCTGCCGCTCGTGGTCGGCGGGGACTGCACGCTGGCCGTCGCCCTCGTGGACGCCGCCGTGCGCACGTTCGGCGACGTCGGGCTCGTCTACGTCGACGGCGGGCAGGACCTCATGGTCCCGACCGAGCACCCGGACGAGCCGATCCTCGACGGCATGGGGGTCGCGCACCTGCTCGACCTGCCGGGCACCGTCGACGAGCTCGCGGGCCTGGGGGTGCGCCGCCCGCTGCTGACCGCCGAGCACGTGTGCTTCTACGGCTACGCCGACGCGGAGGAGGACACCCACGGCCGCGTGCCGAGCCTGCGGCTGCCCGCGGACGTCGTGACCGCGGACCCGGTCGGGAGCGCACGCGGGGCGGCCCGGGCGGTGCTGGGCGGGCGGGAGCGCTTCGTCGTGCACGTCGACGTGGACGTCCTCGACTTCTTCCTGCTGCCCGCAGCCGACGTCCCGTCGTTCGGGCGCGGCCTGACGCCGGCCACGCTCGCCGCAGCGCTCGCGGTGCTCGTCGCCGAGCCGGGCTTCGCGGGGCTGACGTTCGTCGAGCACAACCCCGACCACGGCGCGGCGGACGGCTCCACGACACGCGCGCTCGTCGAGCTGCTCAGGCAGGCTCTGGCGCCGCGCTGACGTCCTGCGTCCCGTCCTGCCAGCACCGCCCGAGCAGGACCGTGAGGACCTCCTCGTCGACGTCCGCGACGCGCTTGAGGTAGAGGCAGCCCTTGCCGGTGCTGTGCGGGCCGAGCCGGTCCAGCAGGTCCGCGTAGTCCTCGAAGCCGTTCCACAGGTAGATCGTCAGCGCGGTCTTCCGCGCGGCGGCCGCGAGCACGGGCATGTCGCCCTCGCGCCCGGTCGCGTAGCGGTAGTGCCGGGTGCCGAACCCGACGATCGAGCTGCCCCACATCACGGGCGGCTCCCCCGTGATCTGGTGCATGAGACCGAGGACCGTGCGCAGGTCCGCGCGCCTGGTCTCGTCCTCGACGCCGGTGACGAACGCCTCCACGTCCGCGTCGGTCGCGACGGTCTTGTTGCTGCTGTCAGAGCTGGCCATGCCCCGAGTGTGCCGCGCCCGCCCCTCCCCGGCCAGGGTCCGCGCCGCGGAGCGGCGCGGCGAGCCCGCCGGGCCTGTGGCGCGTGTTTCCGTTATCGCACTTCACGACCGTGCGCATGTCCGGAGGGACCGGTCCGGCACCGACCGCCGCCGCCGACCGGGAGACGCCGGAGGGCGCCCGCACACGTGGTGCGAGCGCCCTCCGGGGCGTGCGTCGTGCGACCCGCGGGGCCGCTCCGTCAGACGGTCAGGCCGTGACGAGCGAGCGGAGCACGTACTGCAGGATGCCGCCGTTGCGGTAGTAGTCCGCCTCGCCGGGGGTGTCGATGCGCACGACCGCGTCGAACTCCACGACCGAGCCGTCCGCCTTCGTGGCCCGGACCGCGACCGTGCGCGGCGTCGTGCCGTCGTTGAGCGCCGTGACGCCGGCGATGTCGAACGTCTCGGTGCCGTCCAGGCCGAGCGAGTCGGCCGACTCCCCCGCGGGGAACTGCAGCGGCAGCACGCCCATCCCGATGAGGTTCGAGCGGTGGATCCGCTCGAAGCTCTCGGTGATGACGGCCTTCACGCCGAGCAGGGCCGTGCCCTTGGCCGCCCAGTCGCGCGACGAGCCCGAGCCGTACTCCTTGCCGCCGAGGATGACGAGCGGGACGCCGGCCGCCGCGTACGCCTGCGCCGCGTCGTAGATCGTCGTCTGCGCGCCGTCGAGGTGGTTGACCGTGAAGCCGCCCTCGACGCCCGGCACGAGCTGGTTGCGCAGCCGGATGTTCGCGAACGTGCCGCGGATCATGACCTCGTGGTTCCCGCGGCGCGAGCCGTAGGAGTTGAAGTCGCGCCGCTCGACGCCGTGCTCGGCGAGGTAGGTGCCCGCCGGGCTGTCGGCCTTGATCGACCCCGCCGGGCTGATGTGGTCGGTCGTGACCGAGTCGCCGAGCTTCGCGAGGACCCGCGCGCCGGCGATGTCCTGGACCGGCGACGGCTCCGGCGTCATGCCCTCGAAGTACGGGGGCTTGCGCACGTAGGTCGACTCCGCGTCCCACGCGAACGTCGCGCCCTGCGGCGTCGGCAGCGCCTGCCAGCGCTCGTCGCCCGCGAAGACGTCGGCGTAGTCCTTGGTGAACATGCCGCGGTCGATCGCCGAGTCGATCGTCGACTGGACCTCGGCCGGCGACGGCCAGATGTCGGCGAGCATGACCGGCTCGCCGGCGTCCGTGTGGCCGAGCGGCTCGTTCTCGAAGTCGAAGTCCATCGTCCCGGCGAGCGCGTACGCGACGACGAGCGGCGGCGACGCGAGGTAATTCATCTTCACGTCGGGGTTGATGCGACCCTCGAAGTTGCGGTTCCCGGAGAGCACCGAGACGACCGACAGGTCGTGCTCGTTGACGACGGCCGAGACCTCCTCGGGCAGCGGGCCCGAGTTGCCGATGCACGTCGCGCAGCCGTAGCCGACGAGGTGGAAGCCGAGCTTCTCGAGGTACGGCCACAGGCCGGCCTTCTCGTAGTAGTCGGTCACGACCTTGGAGCCGGGCGCCATCGACGTCTTGACCCACGGCTTGGCCGTGAGTCCCTTGTCGACGGCCTTCTTCGCGAGCAGCGCCGCGGCCAGCATGACCGACGGGTTCGACGTGTTGGTGCACGACGTGATCGAGGCGATGACCACGTGCCCGTGGTCGAGCTCGGTCGCGGTGCCGTCGACGAGCGTGACGGGCACGCGCTTGTGCGGGCGCGTCGCGGAGTCGCCGTGACCGGCCTCCGCGGGGCCGTCCGAGGCGTCGGCGTGCTCGCCGGCCGCGATCGGGTCGGACGCGGGGAACGTCTCCTCGACCGACTCGTCGAGGCCGGTTCCGCGCGGGTGGTCGCCCGCGTCGACGTAGTCGAGGATCGACGACGCGAACGCCTCCTTGGCGCCGCTCAGCTCGATGCGGTCCTGCGGACGCTTCGGGCCGGCGATCGACGGGACGACCGTGCCGAGGTCGAGCTCGAGGTACTCCGAGAAGACGGGCTCGACGTAGCCGGCCGCCGACGGGTCGTGCCAGAGGCCCTGCTCCTTGGCGTACGCCTCGACGAGCTCGAGCTGCGCCTGCGAGCGGCCCGTGAGCCGCAGGTACTCCATCGTCACGCCGTCGATCGGGAAGATCGCGGCCGTCGAGCCGAACTCCGGGCTCATGTTGCCGATGGTCGCGCGGTTCGCGAGCGGGACCGCCGCGACACCCTCGCCGTAGAACTCGACGAACTTGCCGACCACGCCGTGCCCCCGCAGCTGCTGCGTGATCGTGAGCACGACGTCGGTGGCCGTGACGCCCGCGGGGATCTGGCCCGAGAGGCGGAAGCCGACGACGCGCGGGATGAGCATCGACACCGGCTGGCCGAGCATGGCCGCCTCGGCCTCGATGCCGCCGACGCCCCAGCCGAGCACGCCGAGGCCGTTGACCATCGTGGTGTGCGAGTCCGTGCCGACGCAGGTGTCGGGGTACGCGCGCAGCACGCCGCCGACCTCGCGCGTCATGATCGTGCGGGCCAGGTACTCGATGTTGACCTGGTGGACGATGCCCGTGCCGGGCGGGACGACCTTGAAGTCGTCGAACGCCGTCTGGCCCCAGCGCAGGAACTGGTAGCGCTCGAAGTTGCGCTCGTACTCCAGCGCGACGTTGCGCTCGAACGCGTCGGAGCGGCCGGCGACGTCGATCTGCACCGAGTGGTCGATCACGAGCTCGGCCGGGGCGAGCGGGTTGATGCGCTGCGGGTCTCCCCCGAGCTCGGCGACGGCCTCCCGCATCGTGGCGAGGTCGACGACGCACGGGACGCCGGTGAAGTCCTGCATGATCACGCGCGCGGGCGTGAACTGGATCTCGGTGTCCGGCTCGGCCGCGGGGTCCCAGCCGGCGAGCGCGCGCACGTGGTCGGCGGTGATGTTCGCGCCGTCCTCGGTGCGCAGCAGGTTCTCCGCGAGGACCTTGAGGCTGTACGGGAGCTTCTCGAGACCCGGCACCGCGGCGAGGCGGTAGATCTCGTAGGTGGTGTCCCCGACCTGGAGACCCCCCTTCGACCCGAAGCTGTCGACACTGCTCACTGTGGCTCCTTCGCTCGCACGTCTGCCCGGCGGTGACGGTGCCGGACGGTGGATCGGGGCGCTCACCCGTCAGGTGCTCGGGGAGCCGCCGTGCATCTCGACGCAATATCTCGATGTCGAGATACATCGTAGCGCGTCTGCCCCGATCCGTCGTCGCACCCGGGGGTCCGGCGCGTGGTCGGGTGCGGTCAGCTCGTGCCCTGACGCTGCGCCCGGAGCGCGTCGGCGGCCTTGCGCTCGAACTCGACGGCCCGCTCGTGGGCGCGGGGGTCGTAGTCGGGCGTGCCCTGCTTGTCCAGCTCCGCCCGGGCGACCCGGCTGGCCTCGGCCAGCCTCGTCGCCGCCTCGCTCTCGTGCCCGCTGGTCATCGCCGGCTCCCTCCTGGCGGGCCCCGGTGGCCCGGCCCGGTCCCACGCTATGCCGGGCCGCCCGACCGCGCGAGGAGGGACGCGGGCCGTCGCGCACCGGCGCGGCGCACCCGCGGCACGCATGCCCAGAGGGTCCGGCCGGTGGGTCAGCTGCGGGTCAGCACCGCGACGGCCTCGACGTGGTGGGTCATCGGGAACAGGTCGAACGCCCGGACGTCCGCGAGCGCATAGCCGCCCGCCGCGAGGTAGGCGACGTCGCGGGCGAGCGCCGCCGGGTCGCACGCGACGTAGACGACGAGCTCGGGGCGCAGGGCCGCGATCGACGCGGTGACGGCGCGCCCGGCGCCGGCGCGCGGCGGGTCGAGGACCACGACGTCGGCGTGCACCACGTCGGAGTCCGGGTCGTCGCTGCCCGCGAGCGCGCGTGCGACGTCGGCGTGGTGGAGCTCGACGTTCGTGCGGTCGTGCACGCCGCGCCGGGCGTCGCGGACCGCGCGCGCGTCGCCCTCGACCGCCACGACCTCGCCCGTGGGCCCGACGGCGTCGGCGAGCGGCAGCGTGAACAGGCCGGCGCCGGAGTACAGGTCGAGCACCGTGGCGCCGTCGACGTCGCCGACCGCGTCGAGCACCGCGCCTGTGAGCAGGCCGGGCGCCTCGCGGTGCACCTGCCAGAACCCCTCGGCCGCGACCCGGTGGGTGTAGTCGCGCCCGCCGGCGTGCACCTGCTCGCGCACGGTCGAGCGCGCGTTGGGGCGGGGGTCGACGCGTCCCTTGCGCAGGTCGAACGGCTGGCCGTCGACGAGCACCACCGGGGTGTCGCCGCCCGCGGGTGCGACGACGTCGATCACCTGGCCGGGACGCCACCGGCGGGCGAAGAGCCCGAGCTCCTCGATCGCGGGCGAGGCGAGCGGCATCCGGTCGAGCGGGTGCACGTCGTGGGAGCGGTGGGCGCGCATGCCCGCACGCCCGTTCGCGTCGGCGACGAGCTCGATGCGGGTGCGCCACCCGAGACCGCCGCGCTCGTCGTCCCCGGGCGCGGCCTCGACGACGACGTCGCGCTCGACCTTCGCGAGGCGGCTCAGCTGCTCGGCGAGGACGGTGGCCTTCCAGGCCCGCTGCGCGGGCAGCGCGACGTGCGCGAGCTCGCCGCCGCCGACCCCGTCGGGGCCGGCCTCGGGCCACGCGGAGGGCACCCGGTCCGGGGAGGCGTCCAGGATCTCGACGGCGTCGGCGCGCCAGAACGTCGCGCTCTCCCCCGCGTCGGTCAGGCGCGCGAGCACCCGCTCGCCGGGCAGCGTGTGCCGGACGAACACGACGCGACCGCCGCGGCCGTCCGGGTCGGCGTCGAGCCGTGCGACGCAGTGCCCACCGTGCGCGACGGGGCCGATGCGGAGCTCGAGGAGGTCAGAGGTCACGCGGAACCGTACCCCGGACCCTGTCCTCGAGACCGGTCTGCCCCTCGGACGACGCGAGCTGCCACGGCACCGACGCGACCACGACACCGGGCGTGAACAGCAGCCGCCCCTTGAGCCGCAGCGCGCTCTGGTTGTGCAGCAGCTGCTCCCACCAGTGCCCGACGACGTACTCGGGGATGTAGACCACGACGATGTCGCGCGGGCTCTCGCGGCGGACGGAGCGGACGTAGGTGAGGATCGGCCGGGTGATCTCGCGGAACGGCGAGTCGAGCACCCGGAGCGGCACCGGGAGGTCGAGCGCCTCCCACTCGGCCTTGAGGCGCGCGACGTCGTCGGCGTCGACCCCGACCGTGACGGCCTCGAGGACCTGCGGGCGCGACGCGCGCGCGTAGGCGATCGCGCGCATCGTCGGGCGGTGCAGGTGCGAGACGAGCACGAGCGCGTGCACCCGGCTGGGCAGCGCGCGCGCCGCCTCGGCGTCGGGCCCGAGCGCGAGCTCGGCGCGCACCGAGTCGTAGTGCCCGCGGATGGCGCGCATGAGGACGAAGACCCCCGCCATCGCCAGGATTGCGATCCACGCGCCGAGCATGAACTTCGTGAGGAGCACGACGACGAGGACGACCGACGTCATGCCGAAGCCGATCGTGTTGATCACGCGCGAGCGCGTCATCTGGGCGCGGCGGCGCGGGTCGGGCTCGGTGCGCAGCTCGCGCGTCCAGTGCCGGATCATCCCGAGCTGGCTCAGCGTGAACGAGACGAACACCCCGACGATGTACAGCTGGATGAGCCGGGTCACCTCCGCGTCGAAGGCGACGATGAGCGCGATCGCCGCCGCGGCGAGCGTGAGGATGCCGTTCGAGAAGGCGAGCCGGTCGCCGCGTGTGTGCAGCTGGCGGGGCAGGTAGCCGTCCTTGGCGAGGATCGAGCCGAGCAGCGGGAAGCCGTTGAACGCGGTGTTCGCCGCGAGCACGAGGATCAGCCCGGTCACGATCGCGACGGACACGAACGCCACCGGGAAGCCGGCGAACACGGTCTCGGCGAGCTGCCCGATCACCGGGTGCTGGACGTACTCCTCGCCGACCGGGACGCCGTCGCGCAGCAGCTGCTCCGTGGGCTCCTCGACGTAGTGGATGCCCGTGACGCGCGCGAGCACGAGGATCGAGGTGATGAACGTCGCGGAGAGGATCCCGAGGAACGCGAGCGTCGTCGCCGCGTTGCGGGACTTCGGCTTCTTGAACGCGGGCACGCCGTTGCTGATCGCCTCGACGCCGGTGAGGGCGGCCGAGCCGGACGCGAACGCGCGCAGCACGAGGAACGCCCCCGCGAGCCCGACGAGCCCCTGGTCGAACGCCGAGACCGGCACGATCTCGAGCTCGGAGCTCTCGGCCATCGGCAGGTCGCCCGCGAGGTAGCGCACGAAACCGATGACGACGGTCGCGCCGATCGCGACCATGTACAGGTAGACGGGGATCGCGAACGCCTTGCCCGACTCGCGCACGCCGCGCAGGTTCGCGAGCGTGAGCAGCACGACGAGCGCGACCGCGAAGCTCGTCTCGTGCCCGCGCAGCGACGGGATCGCCGACGCCGCGTACTGCGCGCCCGAGGAGATCGACACCGCGACCGTGAGCACGTAGTCGACGAGCAGCGCGCTCGCGACCGTGACCCCGGCCTTGGGCCCGAGGTTGACCGTCGCGACCTCGTAGTCCCCGCCGCCCGAGGGGTAGGCGTGCACGTTCTGCCGGTAGGAGGCGATCACCGTCATCATCACCACGACGACCGCGAGGCCGACCCACGGCGAGATGACGGTCGCGGTCAGCCCGGCGAGCGCGAGGGTGAGCAGCACCTCGTCGGGGGCGTAGGCGACCGACGAGAGGGCGTCCGAGGCGAAGATCGGCAGCGCGATCCGCTTCGGCAGGAGCGTGTGGCCGAGGCGGTCGCTGCGGACGGGACGTCCGAGGAGCAAGCGCTTGGCGGCATCCGCGATGTCCGACACGAGGGACCATGCTATGCCCGCGTCGCAGCGCCGCCGTCCGTGCGACGTGGGGCCCGGTGTCGGGCCCGGCGTGCGGCGGGGCCCACCCGCGAGGTATAGCGTGACCGGCTGTGCACTTCGTCATCATGGGCTGCGGCCGGGTCGGCGCGACGCTCGCCCAGTCCCTCGAGGGCCACGGCCACTCGGTCGCCGTCATCGACCAGAACCCCGACTCGTTCCGCCGGCTCGACGCCGAGTTCTCCGGGAGCAAGGTGACGGGTCTCGGCTTCGACCGCGACACCCTCGCCCAGGCCGGCATCGACGACGCCTACGGGTTCGCCGCCGTCTCCGACGGCGACAACTCCAACATCCTGGCGGCGCGCGTCGTGCGCGAGACGTACGGGGTCGGGAACGTGGTCGCCCGCATCTACGACCCGCACCGCGCGGAGATCTACCAGCGCCTCGGCATCCCGACGGTCGCGACCGTGCGGTGGACCGCCGACCAGGTGCTGCGCCGGCTGCTGCCCATGGGTGCGACCGCCGAGCACCGGGACGCGTCCGGCCAGATCGTGCTCGCCCAGGTCGACGTGCACCCGGGCTGGGTCGGGCACCCGCTGAGCCACGTCGAGGAGGCGAGCGGCTCGCGCGTCGCCTACGTCACGCGGTACGGCGACGGCCTCCTGCCGACCGCCTCGACCGTGCTGCAGGAGAACGACACCCTGCACGTCCTCATGCGGGCCGACGAGAGCTCGTTCGTCGAACGCACGCTCACCCGTGCCCCGGAGGTGTCCGCATGAGGGTCGTCATCGCCGGAGCCGGCTCGGTCGGCCGGTCCATCGCCCGCGAGCTCCTCGGGCACGGGCACGAGGTCACGCTGATCGACCGTCAGCCGTCCGCCATGCGCGTCTCGCAGGTCGCCGACGCGGACTGGCTGCTCGCCGACGCCTGCGAGCTGCCGACGCTGACGCAGGCCAAGGTCGACGAGTGCGACGTCGTCGTGGCGGCCACCGGCGACGACAAGGCCAACCTCGTCATCTCGCTGCTCGCGAAGACCGAGTACGGGGTCCCCCGCACGGTCGCGCGTGTCAACAACCCGAAGAACGAGTGGATGTTCGACGAGGCGTGGGGCGTCGACGTCGCCGTCTCGACCCCGCGCATCATGACCGCGATGGTCGAGGAGGCCGTCGCCGTCGGGGACCTCGTGCGGATCTTCACGTTCCACCAGTCGAAGGCGGACATCCTCGAGCTCACGCTGCCCGAGGGCTCACCCCTCGCCGGGCTGCGCGTCGGTCAGGTCGCGTGGCCCGAGGACACCGTGCTCGCGTGCATCGTGCGCGGCACCCGCCCGATCGCGCCGAGCGTCGACGACACCCTCGAGGAGCGCGACGAGCTGCTGTTCGTCACGGGTCGAGAGGCGGACGAGAAGGCTCTCGAGGAGATCCTGACCCACGGACCAGGAGCCAGGTGACGTAGAGGCCGGCCGCGAACAGCGGCACGCCCATCACGAGCTTCGCGGTGCCGAGCCAGCCGACGGCGTCCTCGCCCTGCAGGTAGAGCGGGACCTGGACGGCGAGGCGCGCGCCGAACACGCCGACCCACAGCAGCGTCGCCCCCACGTACCGGCGGCGCAGGCGCCGGGCAGCGGGCCGCGTGTCGAGCCGCCACGACATGTCCTCGCCGCGCACGAACGAGACGATGACGCCCACGGCGGGCCAGCGCACGAGCACCGAGAGCAGCGCGCCGGCGCACCACGCGACGTTGACCCACAGGCCGTAGGCGAAGAAGTCCTGCGCCTCGCCCGTGCGCCACGCCCACAGCACGCCGATCCCGATGCCGAGGATCCCGGAGAAGGCCTGGGTGACGGGCGTGCGCTGCACGAGGCGCACGAGCACCGCGAGCGCGGCCACCGCGATCGAGGCGATCAGCGCGGGCTGCAGCTCCCGGACGGCGACGTAGACGACGACGAAGACGAGCCCGGGCAGCGCCGACTCGACGACGCCGCGCCAGCCGCCGATGGCCTCTGCGAGGGAGAAGTCCTCGCCCGCGAGCTGGTAGACGCCCCGGGCGGGCCTCGCCGGGGTGCCGGCGTCGTCCGCCGTGCCGGGTTCCGTCGCGCCGGCGGGGCCGGTCGGGGCGCCGGGCGCCGCGGGGTCGCCGGGCGCGGGCTCGGTGAGCGGCCGGGCGTGCTCGGAGTCACTCACCCGGACGCGGCCGCAGCTCGTAGCGCGGGTTGAACATCGTGCGGCGACCGTCGATCGCGCACGCGAGGCCCTCGACCTGCAGGCGCCGGCCCGGCTCGATGCCGGCGATCTCGCGCCGGCCGAGCCAGACGAGGTCGATCGTGCCGCTCCCGTCGTACAGCTCGGCCTCGAGGGCGGGCACGCCCTCACGCGGGCGCAACGTCACCGAGCGCAGGATGCCGGAGACCTTGGCCCGGTGCCGGTCGGGCAGCTCGTCGACGGGCACGCAGCCGGCGACCGAGTGCGCGTCCGCGCGCTCCTCGTCGGCCTCGATCTCCGCCTGCGACGCGACCGCGCGCCGCAGCGCCTCGCGCAGCGTCATCGGATCTCCGTGATCTCGGGGCCCCGGGTCATGGGGTCGAACGTCGGCGCGGCGGGCTCCTCGGACTCGGGCTGTGCCGGGCCGCCGTTCTGCGCCGGGAGGCGCAGCGTGAGCAGGTCACGGGGCGCACGCGCCTCGGTCCCCCGCACCACGACGATGTCCGCGAACACGGCCTCGAGCTCGACGGCCGCCTCGGGGTCCACCGCGGCCTTGCCGGTGACGACACCGCGCAGGAACCACCGCGGGCCGTCGGCGCCGATGAAGCGCGCGGGACGGTGACCCGTGCGGCCCTCGGGCGTGCGCACGGGCAGCCGTGCCAGGAGCTCGCGCCCGAACGGGCCGGGCAGGTCGTCCGCGGAGCCGCCTTGCTTGGTGACGGACTCCGCGATCTCCTCGCGGATCTCGTCCCAGATGCCCTCGGTCCGCGGGGCGGCGAACGCCTGCAGCTGCAGCGTCGAGCCGCCGAGGCTGACCGCGGCGGCGGACACCGCACCGGAGGCCTTGTCGATCTCCATGCGCAGCTCCATGCCGGGCCGGCCGGGCACGAGGATCGCCCCGAGGTCGAGGCGACCACCCGCTGCGTCGACGTCCGTCACGTCCCACGGGCCGCGCCCGGGGTTCTCGCGCGTCCCGCCGTCCTGGGGCGCCTCGGCAGCCACCTCGGGCGTGGCACCGGTCGCCGTCTCGTCGGCCGCGTTCTCGCGCGCGCCGCGCCGGAAAAGACCCACTTCGATCGACCCCTTCTCACCTGTCACCCGCCGTGGGGCACCCCCACGACAGTAATCCGCGTGCGGCGCGAGACCTAGCCGGAGGCCGGTCGCCGCGCTCAGGACCGAGGCGCCTGCGCGTCCGCCCAGCCGCCGCTCGACCCGAACCCGCCCTCACCGCGGTGCGAGCCGGGCAGCCGCTCGGCCTCGACGAACCGGGCGCGCTCGACCCGCTGGATCACGAGCTGGGCGATCCGGTCGCCGCGCGCGAGCACGACGGGCGTCTCGACGTCGGTGTTGAGGAGCGTCACCGAGATCTCGCCGCGGTAGCCGGCGTCGACCGTGCCCGGCGCGTTGACGATCGTCAGCCCGTGCTTCGAGGCGAGGCCCGAGCGCGGGTGCACGAACGCCGCGAAGCCGTCGGGCAGCGCGATCGCGACACCGGTCGGGACGGTGACCCGGCCCTGCGGCGGGACCACCACGTCCACGCGCGTCACGAGGTCGGCGCCCGCGTCCCCGGGGTGGGCGTACGCGGGCACGGGGACCGCGTCGTCGAGCCGGAGCAGGAGCACCTCGAGCGTCGTGTCGGCCGTCACGGGGAGCGACCCTACCCCGCCGTGCGCGTGCGCGGGTCTGGGATGCTGGGGGCATGCCCCCGCACGCCGCCGAGCCCCCGCACGCGACCCCCGCAGGCCCCCCGACGGGCCGCGCGCCCGGCGCCGCCGCGCACGACGAGCGGCTCTGGCCCGGCCCGTTCGGGTGGTTCCTCGCGGTCGCCGCGGCCGGGCTCCTGACGATCGCCCTGGTGCCGGTGCACCCGGGGCTCGCGGCCGCCGTCGGGGCGGTCGCCCTCGTCGGTGCGCTCGTGTTCGCGGTCGTCACCTCCCCGCGCGTGCGCGTGCACGACGGCGAGCTCGCCGCCGGCCGCGCCCGGATCCCGCTCGACCTCCTCGGCGACGCCCGCGCGCTCGACCGCGAGGAGACCCGCGCGGCGCTCGGCCCGGGGCTCGACGCACGCGCCTACGTCTGCCTGCGCGCGTGGGCCGGGACCGCGGTGCGCGTCGAGGTGCGCGACCCGCACGACCCGACGCCGTACTGGCTCGTGTCGACGCGGCGCCCGGCCGAGCTGGCCGCCGCGCTGCACCCGGCCGGGACCGCGCGGGACCGCTGACTCGCCCGCGACCGCTGACCCGGCTTCGCCCGGCGGCCGTCGGGCGAAGCCGACGACCTCGCGCGCGGGCAGGTGACCCCATGCGCGAGGCCGGTGACCCGGGGCGTTCCCCAGGTCACCGGCCTCGTGGTGGTCGTCGGTGCCGAGCTCAGGCAGCGCACTCCGAGCAGACGGGGCGGCCGTCCTTCTCGTAGGCGAGCTGGCTGCGGTGGTGGACGAGGTAACAGCTCGTGCACGTGAACTCGTCCGCCTGACGCGGGAGGACACGCACCGACAGCTCCTCGCCCGACAGGTCGGCGCCGGGGAGCTCGAAGCCTTCCGCGGCTTCGGTCTCGTCCTCGTCGACCACGCCCGAGTTCTTGTCGGAGCGCCGAGCCTGGAGCTCCTGCAGCGAGTCCTCGCTGAGGTCCTCCTCGGTCTTGCGCGGGGCGTCGTAGTCGGTTGCCATCAGCGGGGTCACACTCCGGTCGTGTCGGCGGTTCGTCGTATGCGGGATCAATGCTTCGGCACCGTCGATTGTTCCCGCGGCGCTGGGATTGTGCACTATTTCAGGGCCGGACGCACACACGGACAAATGCCCGGGATCGGATGTCCCGAAATCTGCCCTTTCAGGCGCCCGTGCCCGCCCCGAGACCGCTGAGGACCGACGCGAGCTGCGCCACCGTACCCGCCGGACCTGCGACCGTCATGGCCTCGCCCGCCGGGTTCCCGTCGAGGCCCGTGACGACCGCGCCGGCCTCCTGCGCGACGAGCGCGCCCGCCGCGAGGTCCCACGGCTTGAGCCCCCGCTCGTAGTAGAGGTCGAGCCCGCCCGAGGCGAGCGCGCACAGGTCGAGCGACGCCGAGCCGATGCGCCGGATGTCGCGGACCTGGGGCAGCAGCTCGGCGACCACGCGGGCCTGCGCGCGGCGGCGCTCGACGGTGTACCCGAAGCCGGTCCCGAGCAGCGAGCCCGCGAGCGTGTCGGCCGCGCGCAGGGCCAGGAGGCGGCCGTCGAGGTGCGCGCCGAGCCCGCGCCCCGCGGTGTAGGTGCGCCCGTCCGCGACGGAGTGCACGCAGCCCGCGACGGCCGTCCACGTCGCGGGGTCGGGCGGGCCGGCGACGACCGCGACGGAGATCGCGTACGCGGGGATGCCGTAGAGGTAGTTCACGGTGCCGTCGATCGGGTCGATCACCCACGTGAGCCCGCTCGTGCCGGCGACGGGCGCCTCCTCCTCGCCGAGGATCCCGTCGTGCGGGCGGTGCTCGGCGATCAGCGAGCGCAGCAGCGCCTCCGACGCGAGGTCCATCTGCGTCACGACGTCCATCGGGCTGGTCTTGGTCGCGGCGACGTCGACCCGGTCGGGACGACCCTCGCGCACGAGCCGGCCCGCGGCGCGCGCGAGGGTCTCGGCGAGCGCGACGAGCTCGCGGGTCTCGTCGGGGCCGGGCAGCGCGGGCGCGGCCGGTGCGCCGGGGGCGGCGGAGGCGGGGCCGGGACGCGCGGGGTCGTCGGCGGACGGTGCGGGCAGGGCGTCGGAGGTCACGCGCCCATCCTGCCCGAGCCGCTGCGGGGCCCTCGCGGCCGGTGCGCACGCCACGCGGACGTCCGCGGGGTCGCCCTGCGCGGGCGGGCGGTCAGTGGCCGCCGCGCCACGGGCCGGGCGCCGACAGGTGCAGGCGCATCGCGACGACCCGCAGGACGAACACCACGGCGACCGCGAGCAGCTCGGTGAGCAGCGTGAGCGTCCCGGTCGACCACAGCACCGCGGTGAGCGACGCCCCCACGACCGCGGGGATCGCGTAGAGCTGGCGGTGGTGCAGCACGACCGGCACCTCGCCGGTGAGCAGGTCCCGCAGCACGCCGCCGCCGACGCCCGTGATCACGCCGACGCACACCGAGGCGGTCGCGCCCGCGCCGAGCTCGAGGCCCTTGAGCGTGCCGACGACGCTGAACAGCGCGAGCGCCCCCGCGTCGAGGACCGCGATGACGCGGCGCGCCCGCTCGAGCCGGGGGTGGAAGAAGTACATCGCGATGCCGGCGGCGAACGCGGTGACGATGAACTCCCACCGCGCGACCCCCACGGGCGGGACGGCGCCGACGAGCACGTCGCGGATCAGGCCGCCGCCGAGGCCGGCCGCCCATGCGAGGACCACGATCCCGAAGATGTCGAACTGCTTGCGCACCGCGGCCAGCCCGCCGGACAGCCCGCCGACGAACACGCCGACGAGCTCGGTCAGCGGCTGGAGCGGGAGGTCGGGCGCCACCAGCGCATACTCTCAGGCGCGCCGCTGCGCGACGTCCTCCGTCGCGGCGCACCGGGCGGGTTCCCCCCGGACGGCCCCATTCGGTGGCACGCTCGTCCCTGAGCTACGAGGAGGTCGTATGGGTGAGCTCGAGCTGGTGGGTCTCCACGACGACGGGGAGCACCTCGTGCTCGTGGGTCCGGACGGGCAGCGGTTCCGTCTGCGCATCGACGAGCCGCTGCGCGCTGCCGTGCGCCGGGACCGCCCGAAGCTCGAGCAGCTGCGCGCGGAGCACTCGGGCGTCCTGAGCCCGCGCGAGATCCAGTCGCGCATCCGCGCCGGCGCGACCGCTCAGGAGGTGGCGGACTCCGCGGACCTCGCGGTCGAGCAGGTCCGCCGCTACGAGGGTCCGGTGCTCGCGGAGCGCTCCTTCATCGCCGACCAGGCCCGGGCCACGCGCGTCGGGCGGGACCCGGGAGCGCCGGTGCTCGGCGACCTCGTGACGGACCGGCTCGCGACCCGCGGCGTGGCGCTGCAGTCGCTCGCGTGGGACGCCCACCGCCAGCAGGCCGGCCCGTGGGTCGTCGTCGCACGCTTCGACGTGGGCGGCGAGACGCGGGAGGCGCGCTGGACCTACGACGCCGCCAAGCGCGTCGTGCAGGCCGACGAGGACGAGGCTCGGTGGCTCTCCGAGACCGAGCTCGCCGACGAGCCGATCCCCCGCCGCCACCTCGCGGCGGTCCGGGACGTGGTCTTCGACCTCGAGGCGGACGGCAGCGTGCGCGCGGTCGAGGGCTTCGAGGACGTGCCCGCCGAGGCGGAGCCGGACCCGCGCGAGCGCACGCACGCGCTGCTCGACGACCTGAACACCCGGCGCGGGGTGCGCCAGCAGCTCGACCTGGACGACGACGACGAGTTCGAGGGCTTCGGCCCGCAGCACGCGTTCGACTTCGTGGGCGTCGAGGCCCAGGTGCCCGGCGCCCACCCGGTCGACGCAGACCCGCTCGCGGAGGCGCAGGTGCTCGTGCCGGCCCGCCGCGAGCCCGTCGTCCGCGGTGACGAGGCCCCCGGGCACGGCTCCCCCGCGCCGCCCGCCGTCCCGGAGCCGCACGCCGAGGCCGGTGAGGTGGCCGACGAGTCCGCCGCCGCCCCGGCCGAGCGTCCGCGCGCGGCGCGCAAGGGCCGCGCGAAGGTGCCCAGCTGGGACGAGATCGTCTTCGGCGCGAAGCCCGAGTAGGCCGGGACCCGCGTCGGGCTGCTGGGTCGGGAACCGCCCCGCGGGGGCACGACGGGCGTCGGCATGCCGCCAGGTCAGGAACCGCCCTGCGGGGGCAGGACCGGCGTCGGCATGGCGGACGACCGGTCCCGACATGACGAGCGCCCCGGCGACCGTGACGGTCCCCGGGGCGCTCATGCGGGTGCGTCAGCGGCCGCGGCGCGTCGCCTTGCTCAGCAGCTCCTTGGCCTTGCGCTGGTTCTCGGGCTTGCTCATCTCACGCTGGACCACCTTCGCGACCTTGATCGCGGCGCCGGTCTTCAGCATCTTGCCGATGTTCATGCGCGTGTCCTCACGTCCGGGCAGCGCCTCCGTGCGGCGCCGCGCCCTGACCCGACCGTACGTCGCCTCGACGGCCACGGCGAGCGGGCCACGGCGACGCGGCGGTCCACGCCGGCCCGGTGAGCCGGTCACGGGGCGGGCGCCTGCCGAGGGGCGGGCCGGTCCCCCGGCACCCGGCTCGACCTGCGCGCACGCACCGGCCCTCCTACGGTCGGGGGATGATCACGACACTCCACCTGGTCCGGCACGGCGAGAGCGAGGGGAACGTCGCCGCCGCGGCCGCGCACCGCGCCGGGGCGCAGGTCATCGACGTGCCGGCGCGCGACGCGGACGTCGAGCTGTCCCCGCTCGGGGTCGCGCAGGCACGCGGCCTCGGCACGTGGCTCACGGAGCTGCCGGCGGACGAGCGACCGCAGGCGGTGTGGGCGTCGCCGTACGTGCGGGCGCACCGGACGGCGCTGCTCGGGCTCGAGGCGGCCGGTCTCGACGTCCCGGTGCGGCGCGACGAGCGGCTGCGCGACCGCGAGCTCGGGATCCTCGACATGCTCACGGCGCGCGGCGTGGACGAGCGCGTCCCGCTCGAGGCCGAGCGGCGCCGGTGGCTCGGGAAGTTCTACTACCGCCCGCCCGGCGGGGAGTCGTGGGCGGACCTCGCGCTGCGCGTGCGCAGCCTGCTCGCCGACCTGGACCGCCCGCAGCTGCCCGACCGCGCGCTCGTGGTGTGCCACGACGCCGTCATCATGGTGATCCGCTACGTGTGCGAGCAGCTCACCGAGGCCGAGGTGCTCGAGGAGGGCCGGCGGCGCTCGGTGCGCAACGCGTCGGTCACGACCCTCGTGCGGGAGCCGGGCGCAGACCTGTGGGCGCTGCGCGAGTTCGACGCCGCCGACCACCTCGCGGACGTCGGCGTGCCCGCGACCGAGCACCCCGGGAACGCCGATGTCCACCACTGAGCGCACGGTCGTCACCCCGGCGCTGCTGCGCGGCTGGCCGCTGCCCGGCGACGCGGACTCGAAGGACGCGCGCGGCGCCGTGCTCGTCGTGGGCGGGGCGCGCCAGACCCCCGGCGCCGCGATGCTCGCCGGGCTGGCGTGCCTGCGGGTCGGCGCCGGCCGGCTCACGCTCGCCGTCGGCGGGTCCGTCGCGGTGGCTGTGGGGGTCGCCGTGCCCGAGTCCGCGGCGATCGGGATGCCCGAGACGGCGCACGGGCGCATCGGGGCAAGCGGCGTGGACGCGCTCGACGACGAGCTCGGTCGCGCCACGGTCGTGCTCGTCGGCCCGGGCCTCGACGGCGCGGACGAGACGGCCGAGCTGCTCGGCGAGCTGCTCCCCCGGCTCGGCGAGGACACCGCCGTCGTGCTCGACGCGTTCGCGCTCGGCGTGCTGATCGACGTCGACCCCGACGTGGTCGCCGCGTTCGACGGCCGCCTCGTGCTCACGCCCAACGCCGGCGAGGGTGCGCGCCTGCTCGGGCTCGACCCGGACAGCCCCGAGCTCGACGACCTCGCGGACGTCGCGGCGCGCATCGCGGCGCGCTACGGCGCGGTGGTGAGCTGCCGCGGGGCACTGGCCTCGCCGGACGGCCGGGCGTGGGAGTCCTCGACCGGCTCGGGCGGGCTCGCGACGTCGGGCAGCGGCGACGTCCTCGCCGGGGCGGTCGCGGGCGTGCTCGCGCGCGGCGCCGACCCCGCGCAGGCGGCGTGCTGGGGGACGCACCTGCACGGCGCGGCCGGCGACCGGCTCGCCGCACGCGTCGGGCAGCGCAGCTTCCTCGCCCGGGAGCTCCTCGAAGAGCTGCCCGCGGTGCTCACCGAGCTCGAGGCCTGAGCCCGCCGTCATCCACCCGGGGTCGTCCGGGTCCGCCGGCGTCCGCTCGGCTACGCCGGACCCCGCGCAGGGGTGGTGCGCGGGCCGATGTCGGCGCACAGTGGACCGTGAGGCGCAGGCGCCTCACGGTCCGCCGTCCTGGGGGTGTCCCATGCGTCAGAACCTGCCGCCCGACTGGGTACCGATGCTCTCGCGCGGTCGCCACCGGCGACCCACGAAGGGCGCGTGCTTCATGGAGCTCGCCTCGTTCCTGGCGGGCGAGCGCTGGAGCGACCACCCGGCGTGCACGCACCCGTTGCTCGCGACCCTCGCCCGCACGGTCAACGACCAGATGAGCGACGGGGGCCGCCAGCGGCTGCTGCCGCTCGTCCCGTCGGTCATCGGCCTCACGTGCGAGGACCGCGAGGTCGACGTGCGGCTCGCGCTGTGGTGCGCGACGAGCGCGCTGCCCGTCGTGGCCGAGGAGACCCAGCGCGTCCTCGCGGTCGGCATCCTCGCGGCCGAGCGGCGCCTCGCCGAGATCGAGGGCCGCACCGACGGCGTGCTGACCGAGCGCAGCGCCCGCGCGCTCGCCGACGTCCCGCTCGCCGCCGAGTGGGCGCGCCGGTTCAGCCTCGGCCTGACGACGTCGGCCGCCGGGTTCCACGAGACCGGTGCCCCGAGCATCGTGTGCTGCGCGGTGCTGGGCGTCGCGGACGCGTGCGTGCCCGACACCGAGGACCGCATGCTCGCGATGCTCGCCGCGGGGATCGAGATCGTCCGGGTCGGCGCGGCGCGCGAGCAGCGCCGGGCCGAGGTCGGCGAGGTCACCCGGGCCCTCCCGCGGGCCGCGGCCGGCGCGCACGTCCGCGAGCGCGTGGGCGCGGGCGCCTGAGTCCGACGGCCGGCCCGGGGGACGCAGGTCGTCCCCCGGGCCGTGCCGCCTCGGACGGCGGTGCGCGCGGTGCCGTGCCCGCCGGGCGCGCCGTGCCCGTCGTGCGGGCGGTCAGCGCACGACGAGCGCCCGGGGCCACGCCATCGACGCCGTGTGGCTCGTGTCGCCCCGGTAGGCGACGGTGACGAGCGAGGTCCGCGTCGAGACGGGCAGCGTGACCAGCGCACGGCCGTCGGCGCCGAGCGTCCCGCGGGCCGCCAGGCGTCCGTTGACGTGCACCTCGACGGTCCCGGTCGGGGTGAGCCCCGCGTCACCGGTGACCGCGACGTGCACGACCTTGGCGTCGGCCCGGCGCACGTCCCAGTCCGTCCCCGCCGTGCTGACCGTCGGGGTCGCCCGCCGCACGCGGTAGCGCGCGGCGTCGGACACCGAGCCCGCGACCGCCGCGTCACCGAGGTACGCCGCCGTGACCTCGTGCGTGCCGACGGCGACCCCGGCGGGCAGCGGGACCCGGACGCGCGCGTCGTCCGACCCGGCCCGGGCGGGCAGCTCGGCGGTCGCGACGGCGGTCCCGTCGATGCGCACCTCGACGGTCCCGGACGCGCGCCCCGCCTCCGCCGCGACCGTCACGGTCGCGGTCCCCGGGCGGCCGAGGACCGCGGTCGACGGCGCGAGGCGCACCTGGGTCGTGGACGCCGCCCGCTCCGAGAGCCCGATGCCCAGCACCTCCGCGAGCAGCACCACGGAGTCCCCGGCGCGACCGGACATGAGCGCGTGCTCGGCGTCCGCGGTCGACGCCACCGCGTCGGCCGGGAGCCCCGGCCCGCCCGCGGCGACCGCGGCCTGCGCGAGGTCCCGGACCAGCGAGACGACGAGCCCGGCGTCCGTGAACCGGTCGCCCCCGCCGTCGAACGCCGCCGCGGCGGTCGCGAGCAGCCGCACCGCGCGCTCGACGTCGCCGCGCTCGGTCGAGAGCGCGTCGCCGGCCCAGACGTCGGCGTCGAGCACGGCCTGCACCGCCGTCCGGGCCGGCCCGGAGGCGAGCCCGTCCCGCACCTGCTCGAGGCGGGCCCGCGGGGCGTCGGTCCGCACGCCCCAGCCGTACGCGTAGAGCGGCGCGTAGGTCGCGTCGCCGACGTTGACCGGGACCTGGTCGGCGCTCGCCGGCCACGAGACGGGCAGGCGCCCGGTGAACGGACGGGCACCGAACAGCGTGTCGGCGACGCCCGCGCCCTCGGTCCCCGGGAGCCATGACGCGACGAGCCCGTCGATCGCGTCCAGGTGGTCCGTGACGAGCTGCGGGCGGCCTGCGACGACGAGCACGACGCACGGCATCGCGCCGCACACGGTGTCGATCGCGGCGCGGTCCGCGGCGGGCAGCGTGAGGCTGCGGCCGTTGTTGCCGACGTCCCCGATGCCCTCGGCGTACGGCGGCTCCCCGACGACGACCACGCCCACGTCGGAGCCCTCGGTCGGTGCCGACGCGTCCGTGGACCACGTGACCTGCGCGCCCGGCGCGACCTCGCGGATGCCCTCGAGGATCGTCGTGCCCGTCGTGGTGTCGCCCGAGCCGCCCTGCCACGAGATGGACCAGCCGCCCATCTGGTGGCCGAGGTCGTCGGAGTTCGACCCGGCGACGTAGACGCGAGCGTCGGGCGCGAGCGGCAGCACGTCGCCCGCGTTCTTCAGCAGCACCTGCGACGCCGCCGCGGCCTCCCGCGCGACCGCCCGGTTCTCGGCCGAGCCGAGGTCGCCGGTGTGCGTGCGGTCCGCGAGGGGCTGCTCGAACAGCCCGAGCGCGACCTTCTGCGTGAGGATCCGCCGCACGGCGTCGTCGACGCGGGACTGCGCGACCGTGCCGTCGACGACCTTCTCGGTCAGCGCCGTGATGAACGCCCCGTAGTTGTACGGCGCCATCGCCATGTCGAGCCCCGCGTTCACGGACCGCGCCACCTTGTCGGCGTACGTGCCGCCGGGCAGCTTGTCGATGCCCTCCCAGTCGCTGATGAGGAACCCGTCGAAGCCGAGCTCGCCCTTGAGCAGATCGGTGTTGAGCGCGCGGTGCTCGTGCATGCGCAGCGGGCCGTCGCCGGAGTCGACCGCCGAGTACGACGGCATGATCGAGCCCACCCCGGCCTCGAGCGCGGGGACGTACGGGTCGACGTGCAGGCGCCGGAGCTCCGCGTCCGACCCGACGTGCGTGACGCCCTGGTCGATCGGGTACCCGCTGCCCGCGAGCGACGGCTCGTAGCGCGTGCCACCGTCGCCGACCCAGTGCTTCGCGGTCGCGAGCACCTCCGTGGGACCCGACATGTCCGCGGCGTCGGCGCCCTGGAGCCCGACGACGGCCGCGCGGGCCATCGCCGTCACGAGCGCCGGGTCCTCGCCGAACGACTCGTAGCTGCGCCCCCACCGCTCGTCGCGCGTCACGCACAGGCACGGCGAGAACGTCCACGGCACGCCGGTCCCCCGGACCTCGAGCGCCGTGACCTCGCCGGCCCGGCGGACGAGCTCGGGGTCGCGCGCGGCGCCGAGCCCGGAGTTGTGCGGCAGGATCGTCGCGCCGACCACGTTGCTGTGCCCGTGCACGGCGTCCACGCCGTAGACGAGCGGGATCTGCAGGCGGGTCGAGAGCGCCTCGCGCTGGAAGCCGTCGACCATGTCGGCCCAGCCGGACGGGGTGTTGTCGGCCGGGACGGAGCCGCCGCCCGAGAGCAGGGACCCGAGCCCGAGGCTCGCGATCTCGCTGTCGGAGCGCAGCCCGAGCCGCTCGGCCTGCGCCATCTGGCCGACATTCTCCGCGAGCGTCATGCGCCCGAGCAGGTCCTCGACGCGCTCGGCGGCCGGCCGCGACGCGTCGAGGTACGGCGCGCCGGTCGCGTTGAGCACGACGCGCGGCGAGGCCTCGACGTCGGCGCCCTCGGCGGTCAGCGTGACCTCGACGGACCGCGAGTCGTCCTGCCCGGTCGTCGCGAGCGTGCGGACCTCGACCGTGCGCTCGGTGCCCGAGGGTGTCCCGGCGTCGAGGGTGAGCGTCCCGGAGAAGGGCTCGTAGTGCGTGCCGGCCTCGGCGGTGTCGGCCGTCCCCGCGTTCGCGTAGGCGACGGTGACGGGCTCGGGCAGCGGCTCGCCGTCGGTCGTCGTCAGGCGCACCGTGACCTGCCCGACCTCGCCGCGGTCGACGAGCACGACGTCCTGCGTCGCGGCGACCGTCGCGGTCGGCACGGGCGCGGGCGAGCCGTAGAGCTCGACGTCGTCGACGGCCCACGCGACGGGCTCCGCGGTGCCGGGCGCCATCGTGAGCGCGTAGCCCCACGCGGACGTCAGGTCGAGCGTGCCGTTGCGGGTCGCCTCGTCGCCCGGCTGGTAGCCGCCGAGCCGCAGGTCGGTGAACGGGATCTCGACGAGCTTCCAGCGGCTGCCGTCGGGCGACCAGTTGTCCTTGAACGTCGCGGCCCACAGCTCGGCGTGCTCGCCGTCGGGCCCGCCGTCCTTGACCTCGACCTTGATGTCCGCGCCCGCGGTGGGCGAGGCCGGGCGGTTGTCCTGCGAGGCGTACCAGAGGAACCGCAGGCCGCGGAAGCTGCTCCAGTCCTGCGCGGCGGCGAGGTTGTGGCTGTAGCCGCCCCAGCCGCCCGAGGGGATGAGGTACTCGCCCGAGAGCACGTGGTTGCCCGCCGGGGCGCCGTCGCGGTCGCGCTCGGTGACCGCGAGGCTCACCTCCGCACCGTCGGAGCCCCACGTGAAGTGACCGACGGTCCCTCCGGGCTCGGCGACGGGGACGTCGCCCTCGAAGTCCTGGATCGTCGTGACGCGCTGGTAGACCGCGACGTCGTCGAACAGCCAGCTGCCCTCGCCGAGGTCGGTGAGCGTGACCGCGAAGCCCGTCGAGGCAGCGGGGTCGAAGCGCTCGTCGGAGGCCGGGTCGCCCTTGACCCGGAGCTGCGCGAACGGCACGGTCACGCGCCGCCACCCCGCGGCGTCGTCGACGACGGACCGCTCGAACATGCGCCCGCCGCTCTTGAGCTCGTACCGCAGCGTCCCGCCGCCGCCCGTGCCGAGGAACCAGAAGCTGAAGCCGTCGTAGGCGGACCAGTCCGCGGCGGGGCTGAGGTCGTGCGTGAAGCCGAACCAGTCGCCCGGCGCCGGCGTCGCGCCGACGGTGGCGGCGAGCGCGTCGTTGCCCTCGCCCGCCCCCTCGCGCGCCGACTCGACGGTCGTGAGCACCGGGGTGACCGGGGCGCTGATCCCCCACGTCGTGTACCCGGCGGGCACGCCGTCCTCGAAGTCGTCGAGCACCTCGCTCGGGCCGACGTCCGGCAGGTCGCCGTGCGGCGCGATCGTCACCGTGGTGGTCGTCCGGGCGCCGAGCACGAGGCCTGTCGGGTCGCTCAGCGTGAGGTGGAACGTCGTGACGGGCGCGAGCGGGCCGTGGTCGACCGTCGCGACGGTGACCTCCTGCGTCGTCTCGCCCGGGGCGAACGTGAGGACCTCGTCGACGGCCGTGTAGTCGGTCCCGGCGACGGCGGTCCCGCCCCCGGAGGTCACGCGGACGCGCGTCTCGTCGGCGGCGGGGGCGTTCAGCACGACGGGGACGGTCGCGGAGGCGCCGGCGGCGACCGTGGCGGTGGCCCGGCCGACCACGACCGCGGGCTGCTCGGGCGTGCCGTGCACCTCGACCGCGAAGAGCGAGTACCCGTACCAGTGCGGCCCGGCGGGGTCCCAGGTGAACGGCACGCGCTCGAGCATCTGCACGCGCAGGTGCCGCGCGTCGACGGGCGCGGCGAGCGCGATCTCGTCGACGCCGCCGTCGCTCGCGGGCTCGGTGTGCACGGTCGACCAGCTCGCGGGGTCCGCGGGGTCGCCCGTGGCGGCCTGGATCTCGTACGACGCCGCGTGCGCCGCCTCCCAGCGCAGCGTCAGGCCGTCCACCGCGGCCGGGGCGCCGAGGTCGACCGCGAGCCACGCGGTGAAGGGCACGTCCTCGTCGGGCCCGTTGCCGCTCGCCCACCGGGTCGCCGGGTCGCCGTCGACCGCGTTCGAGGCCGGGAACGAGCCGTCGGCGTCGTCCTGCGACTGCGAGGCCGTCGCCGTCCCCGCGATCGCGAGGTCGTCGCCGGCGGCGTGCGCGGGCCCGGCGGTCGCGAGCAGGACCAGCGGGGCGACGAGCGCGAGGGCGGCCGCCGCGGCGGTCGTGCGGCCGACGGACCGTCCGCCGCCGGGCCGCAGGATCGGGCCGGGACGTCGGCGTCGGGGCGGGACGAGGGCAAGGGTCGGACGCGTCACCTGTCACTCCTTCGTGAGGTCGGCCTGCTCAGGGAACCATCGGTACTTACCGGCTGGTAAGTGAAGAACAGGTCACGATTGGGTCACGATGCCCTGGTCGTCCGTCCAGCTGGCCGGCCCCCGTGGAGCGCGCTCGACATGCCGTGCGCGGTCGTCCGACCTAGCCTCGAAGGCACCGACCAGCCCCTCCCGGAGGTCATCCCATGGACGTCACACCCCTGCCCCTCGCCGTCGTGACCGGCGGGTCGAGCGGCATCGGCCTCGAGCTCGTGCGCGAGTTCGCGGAGAACGGCTTCGAGGTGCTCAGCTGCGCCGAGGACGAGACCGGCCTGCAGATCGCCACCCAGATGCTCGTCGCCGACGGGCACCCCGTGCGCTCGGTGACCGCCGACCTCGCGACGCCCGAGGGCGTCGAGCGCCTCCTCGCGGAGATCGGCGGCCGGCCCGTCGACGCGCTCGCGCTCAACGCCGGAGTCGCCAACGGCGGCCCCTTCCTCGAGACCCCGCTCGAGGACGACCTGCGCGTCATCGCGCTCGACGTCGTCTCCGTGGTGCACCTCGCGAAGCGCCTGCTGCCGCGGATGGTCACGCGCGGGGCGGGCCGGGTGCTCGTCACGTCGTCGGTCGCCGCGCGCATGCCGGGGCCGTACTACGCGACCTACGCGGCGTCGAAGGCGTTCGTGCAGAGCTTCACCGAGGCGGTCCGCTACGAGCTCAAGGACACCGGCGTGACGATCACGGCGCTGCTGCCCGGGCCGACGGACACCGACTTCTTCGAGGCCTCGCACATGGAGGACACGCGCGTCGCCGAGCAGAAGAAGGACGACCCGGCCAAGGTCGCGCACGAGGGCTTCGAGGCGCTCATGGCCGGCAAGGACCAGGTCGCGACGAAGTCGCTCAAGACCAAGATGCAGACCGCGATGGGCGCGGTCCTGCCCGACACCGCGAAGTCCGCGGTGCACGCGAAGATGACCGAGCCCCGCCACAGCGACCAGGAGGCCTGAGCATGGCGAACGACGACACGACGAGCCCCGCGGACGAGACCGCGACGACCGGCACCGCGGGCGCACAGGGCTCGGGCACGGCCGCCGACGACGCACCCGGCGTCGGCAGCCCCGAGAAGGACCCGCAGGACTGGGTCACCGGTGACGAGCCGATGACCGGACCGCAGGGCAGCTACCTGTCGACCCTCGCGCGCGAGGCCGGCGAGGAGGTCCCCGACGACCTCACGAAGGCGCAGGCCTCGGAGCTCATCGAGGAGCTGCAGTCGCGCACCGGTCGCGGGCCCGGTCAGGGCGCCTGACCCGCCCCACTCCGCCGACGGGCCGCATCACGGCGACCGGTCGGCGAGCACGGCTCTCGGGCTCGTGCGTCACGCGGAGTCGCGACGCACGAGCCCGACGACGTCCGAGCCGGGACGCAGCGGCGCCTCCCGGCCCTCGAGGCCGTGCACGATCATCTGCGCGATGTGCTCCGCGATCGCCCGGTGGTCGGTCGTGACCGTCGTGAGCGGCGGGTCGGCCACCGCCGCACCGGGGATGTCGTCGAACCCGATGACCGCGAGATCGCCCGGGACCGCGAGACCCGAGCGCCGCACCCCCGTGAGGAGCGCGAGCGCGACGTCGTCGTTGTAGGCGCACACCGCCGTGACGCCCGCGTCCCGCCAGGTCGCGACGGCACCCTTTGCCGCCTCGATGTCGAGCGGCACCGTCAGGACGACCGGGTCGTCGAGCCCGAGGTCGGCGCACGCCGCGCGCACGCCCGCGAGCCGCGGCTCCGCGAAGCCGGCGACGCGGGGGTCGGCCGGGAACGCGTAGCCGAGCCGGCGGTGGCCCGCGGCCGCGAGGTGCTCGGCCTGGAGCCGTCCCGCGCGCTGCTGCGGGATCTCGAGCGCGCCACGCCGGGCGCCCGCTCCCCCGCCGCCCCCCGCGAGCAGCGCGACCGTGACCTGGATGCCCTCGGCCCGCATCGCGGCGAGGTCCTCCTCGTCGGCGTCCTCGAACAGCACGACGGCCGCGGGGCTGACGGAGCGCCAGGCGCCCGCGAGCGCGCGCGACGACCCCGCGCTCGGGTGCGCCAAGAGCGTGAGGCCCTGCTCGGTGAGCGCCGCGGAGAGGTGCTCGAGCGAGGCGCCGACGGCCGGTCCGATGGGCCAGTCCGGCAGCAGGCACAGCACCGTGTCGGAGCGTCCGCGCTGGAGCGTGCGGGCCGCGGCGGACGGTGCGTACTCGAGGCGCGCGACGGCGTCGAGCACCCGCCGGCGGGTCTCCTCGGGGATCTTCTGGTGCGGGGTGTCGTTGAGCACGTAGCTCACGGTCGTGCGTGAGACGCCGGCCTCGCGCGCGACGTCGGCGCTCGTGACCCGGCGGGTCCGGACGGTGGCCATGGCGCCTCCTCGGTGCTCTGCGACGGTCCGGAGCAGGTGCTCACGGGTCCCGGGAACGTGCCCCTGAACTGGCCTGTTGCCAAACCGACATTCCACACCCTACCGTACTGACACGCGCAAGTGACACGTGTCAGTGACACGCATCAGCCCGTTTTTCCGCCATCGCCAGCCGGAGCAGACATGAGCAGCGGAACGCCCCTCCACCCCCTCAGCCCTCCGACGCCCGACAGCCCCGGGCTGTCCGCGTCGGTCGTGACGTCCGGGATCCCGGGCCACGAGAGGCCCGTCCCCACGTCGGAGCACGCGCCACCGACCGAGCCCGTCCGGGCGCCGTTCATGGTGGGCTTCGCGTTCGCGCAGCTCGCCCTGTTCATCGCCCTGCTCGGTCCGGTCATGGTGAGCATGGCCATCAAGGTCATCCGCGTCGTCGGCCCCGAGAACGCCACGACCGCGCAGGGCCTCATCCTCGGCGTGGGCGCGTTCGCCGCACTCCTCGCCAACCCGATCTTCGGGCGGCTGTCCGACCGCACGATGTCGCGGTTCGGCCGACGCCGCCCCTGGATGGTCGGCGGCAGCCTCGCGCTCGCCGCGTGCCTCCTGCTGATCGCGCTGGCCGACAACGTGCCGACGCTCGTCGTCGGCTGGTTCCTCGCTCAGCTCGCCGCCAACGCGTGCTTCGCCGCCTACCTCGCGACCATCGCGGACCAGGTCCCGAAGTCGCAGACCGCGCGCATCAGCGCCCTCGCCGGCGTGATGCAGAACGTCGGCATCCTGGCCTCGATCTGGGTCGCCGGGCTCTTCACCACCGCGATGGTCCCGCTGTTCATGGTGCCCGCCGCGATCGGCGTGCTCGGGATGCTCGTGTTCTCCCTCGTGCTCAAGGACACGCCGCTGACGCACCGCCCCGGTCCGCTCAACCTGCGGGCGTGGGCGAACACCTTCTGGATCGACCCGCGGCAGCACCCCGACTTCGCGTGGGCCTGGTGGTCCCGGTTCCTGCTGACGCTCGGCAGCTTCCTGTTCTCGACGTTCCGGTTCTTCTGGATGAAGGACAACCTGGGCCTGAGCGACAAGCAGGCGACCGACACCATCTTCACCGGCGTGCTCATCTACACCGTCGTGCTCGTGGTCGTCGGGCAGCTCGCCGGGATCGTGTCCGACCGGCTCGCGCGCCGCAAGGTGTTCGTCTTCGCCTCGACGGCCCTGTTCGCCGTCGGGCTCGGCCTGCTCACGCAGGTCACGACCGTCGGCGGGTTCTACCTCGTCGAGGTCCTGCTGGGCGCAGCGTTCGGCATCTACATGGGCGTCGACCTCGCCCTCGTCATCGAGGTGCTGCCGAACCCGGACGACGCCGCCAAGGACCTGGGCGTCTTCAACATCGCCAACGCCGGCCCGCAGTCGGTTGCGCCGTTCCTCGGCGCGCTGCTCATCGCCGGTCCCGCGCTCGACTACGACCGGCTCTACATCGTCGCGGCGCTGCTGGTGTTCGTCGGCGCGCTCGCCATCATCCCCGTCAAGAAGGTGAAGTGATGACCATGTCCCCCGTCTCCACGCAGACCGACGTGCAGGCCCTCGTCCGCACGCTCGACCTGCCCACGAAGGTCCGCCTCCTCACCGGGGCCACGGCGTTCACGCTCGCCCCCGACGAGTCGATCGGGCTCGGCGAGGTCCGGCTGTCCGACGGGCCGACCGGCGTGCGCGGCCTGAAGTTCACGGGCGGCCGCAAAGTCGCCCTGTTCCCGAACGCCACGCTGCTCGCCTCGGCGTGGGACCCGGAGACGACCCGCGAGGTCGGCCGGATGCTCGCCGAGGAGGCGCTCGCGCAGGAGATCCACGTCGTGCTCGGCCCGACGATCAACCTGCACCGCTCGGTCCTCAACGGCCGCGTCTTCGAGGCCTACTCCGAGGACCCGCTGCTCACCGGGCGGCTCGCGGCGTCCTACGTCGACGGCCTGCAGTCCCTGCGCGTCGGCGCGTGCCTCAAGCACCTCGTCGCCAACGAGTCGGAGACGCAGCGCAACACGATGAACAGCGTGGTCGACGAGGCGACGCTGCGGGAGCTGTACCTGCTCCCCTTCGAGATCGCCACGCAGGAGTCCGACCCCTGGTCGATGATGGCCGCCTACAACGACGTCAACGGCGTCGCGGCGACGGAGCAGGACCACGTCATCAACGAGGTCGTCAAGGGCGAGTGGGGCTACACCGGGCTCGTCATGTCCGACTGGTTCGCGACGAAGACCGCCGGCCCCGCGGCCAACGGCGGGCTCGACCTCGTGATGCCGGGACCGGACGGCCCGTGGGGCGACGCGCTCGTCGCCGCGGTGCGCTCGGGCGAGGTCGACGAGGCCGTGGTCGACGGCCACCTCACGCGTCTACTCGTGCTCGCGGACCGCGTCGGGGCGCTCGGCGGGCTGCGCGCGTACCCCGACGAGCTCCCGGCGCTGGACAGCGCGGTGCGCCGCGAGCAGCTCACGCGCCTCGCCGCCCGCGGCATGACGGTCCTGACCAACCGCGACGCCGCGCTCCCGCTCGGCCGCGGGACGTCGGTCGCGCTGATCGGGCGCCACGCGCTCGAGACGATCGACATGGGCGGCGGCTCCGCGCAGGTCAACCCGCCGTACCAGGTCAGCGTCGCGGAGGGCCTCACGGCGCTGCTCGGCGACGCGGTCACCGTGGTCGACGGCGTCGAGGTGCGCGAGCGCTCGGTCGCCGCCCGCCCGGAGTTCGTCACCGACCCGGTCTCGGGCGAGCCGGGCGTGCACATCACGCTCCTCGCGGAGGACGGCACGGTGCTCGACGAGCGCCACTCCGACACCGCGACGACGATGGTCGGCTTCGACGACGACCTGCCGGAGGCCGTGCACACCGTGCGCTTCCAGGCCCGCGTCGCCCAGGCGGGCGCCGCCGAGATCGGCGTCATGGGCGTCGGCAGCTGGGTGCTCACGGTCGGCGACCGGACGCTGCGGCACGTGCTGCGTGCCGGCGGCGGCTTCGCCGAGGAGATGCTGGCGCCCCCAGCCGCGACCGAGGTGCTCGACGTGGACACCGACGCAGTGATCGACGGCGAGGTGATGCTGCGCCCGCCGGCCGCGACGGACGTGCTCGACGTCGTCGCCGGTGTGACCGTCGAGGCGGACGCCGAGCCGATGGCCGGGGTTGGCCTGTTCGGGCTCGTCGCACGCCCGGCGCCGCGGCCCGAGGCCGACGTGATCGCCGACGCGGTGGCCGCCGCACGCACCGCCGACGTGGCGGTCGTCGTCGTGGGCCTGACCGAGGAGCGCGAGACCGAGTCGGTCGACAAGACGACGCTCGCGCTGCCGGGCGCGCAGGACGCGATGGTCAGCGCGGTCGCCGCCGCGGCGCGCCGCACGGTCGTCGTGGTGAACGCCGCGACGCCGGTGCTCATGCCGTGGCTCGACGAGGTCGACGCGGTGCTCTGGGCCGGGCTGCCCGGCCAGGAGGGTGGCCACGCCGTCGCCGCGGCGCTGCTGGGCGACATCGAGCCCGCGGGCCGCCTCGTCACGACGTTCCCGGTAGCGGACGGCGCTGCGCCGGCGTGGTCGGTCACGCCCGTCGACGGCGACCTCCAGTACAGCGAGGGCACCTTCATCGGCTACCGCGGGCACCACGCGGGCCTCGCGCCGGAGCCGGCATTCTGGCTCGGGCACGGTCTCGGGTACGCGACGTGGGACTACGCCGACGTGACGGTCGACGAGACCGGGGCCTCGCCGCGGGTCCACGTGACGGTGACCAACACGGGCACGCGGCCGAGCCGCGAGGTCGTGCAGGTCTACCTCGACCCGCAGACCGCCGACCAGCCCGTGCGGCTCGTCGGCTGGGCGTCCGCGAGCGCCGAGCCGCGCGAGGCGGTGCGCGTCGAGGTCGCGACCGACGCACGGCTGTGGCGGCGCTGGGACACCGCGTCGGGCACGTGGGGCCGGCTCGCCGGGGGCGGGCGCCTGCTCGTCGCCCGCGGACTCGGCGACGTCCGCGCGGAGGTCGCGCTGACCGAGGTCTGAGCCCACCGCCGCCCCTCCGCGGCACCCACGGCGCAGCGTCACCGGGCTCCCCCGGTGGCGCTGCGCCGTCGCGCGGGCCGACCTACAGTCGAAGGACCGACGCCGACGACGAGGAGGCACGATGAGTGACCAGACGTCCGTGGAGCGCGACGCGCTGCCCATCCCGGACTACGACCACCTGCCCGTGACGGGCCTCGGCCACCGCATCCGCTCGCTGAGCGCCGAGCAGCTCGGGACGCTGCTGACGTACGAGCAAACGCACGGCAACCGCCTGCCCGTCGTGCAGGTCTTCCAGGCGCGGCTCACCGAGCTCGAGGACGGCGCCGAGCCGTCGGACGGCGACGCGTCCGGCCTGGCACCCGAGCTCGCCTCCGGTGGCGCGGAGGGTGGCAGCGTCGTGAGCCCGCAGACGCAGGGGCCGAAGATCAACCCGCCGTCGCACGGCGACCCGACCAACCCGGCGCAACCGCGCTGAACCCTCCGCGGGTCGAGCGGCTCGGCGCCACCGGCACCGCACGGACCGCTCACCCGGGACGCACGGCAGGGCCACCACGCACCCCCGCGTGGTGGCCCTGCCGGCTCGGGCCTCGCACACCCCCTGCGCGACGCCCCCCGTGCCGCCGGCGGTCAGCCGGCGACCCGCACGCGGCCGTCGGCGTCCACCACGACGCCGAACGTCCGCAGGTCCTGCGGCTCCTTGCCTGCGGGGTCCAGGCACGCACCGGTGCGCAGGTCCCAGACCTGCTTGTACATCGGCGAGGCGAGCGTCGCCGCGTCGCCCGCCGAGCCGACGATCCCGCGCGAGAGCACGTTGGCGCCGGAGAACGGGTCGCGCTGCTGCACCGCGACGACCTCGTCGCCCTGCAGCCGGAACACCGCGACCTGGTGCTCGCCGACGAGCGCGGCCGCACCGCGCTCCGGGAGCAGGTCCTCGACGTGGCAGACGGTCGTCCAGGCGCTCATGAGCGCACCTCCAGCGTGCGGGCGATGACGGGGTTGCGGTCGGCGACGTCGTCGCCGGCGCGGGCGGGGCGGACCTGGCCGCGCACCGGGGCGTAGACGAGGTCCGGGTCCGGGGTGTCCGGGGCGTTCACGAAGGACACGAACTGCCGCAGCTTCGCCGGGTCGTCGAGCGTCGCGCGCCACTCGTCGGTGTACTGCGCGACGTGCTCGGCCATCACGGCGTCGAGCTCGGCGCCGATGCCACGGGAGTCCTCCACGACGACCCGGCGCAGCTCGGCGAGCCCGCCCGGGTACTCCGCGACCCACGGCGCGGTGCGCTGCACCCGGTCCGCGGACTGGATGTAGTGCGCCAGGAACCGGTCGATCACCTGCACGAGCCGGTCGTCGTCCAGGTCCTCGGCGAGCAGCTCGGCGTGGCGGGGCGTGAAGCCGCCGTTGCCGCCGACGTACACGTTCCAGCCCTTCTCGGTCGCGATGACGCCGACGTCCTTGCCGCGCGCCTCGGCGCACTCGCGCGCGCAGCCCGAGACGCCGACCTTGAACTTGTGCGGCGAGCGCAGCCCCCGGTACCGGAGCTCGAGGCGCACGGCCATGCTCGCGGAGTCCTGCACGCCGAACCGGCACCACGCCTGCCCGACGCAGGACTTCACCGCACGCAGCGACTTGCCGTACGCCTGGCCCGACTCGAAGCCGGCGTCGACGAGCCGGCGCCAGATCGCGGGCAGCTGGTCGATGCGTGCGCCGAACATCGCGATGCGCTGTGCGCCCGTGATGCGGGTCGCGAGCCCGAACTCGGCGGCGACCTGGCCGAGCACGACGAGCTTCTCGGGGGTGATCTCCCCGCCCGGCACGCGCGGGACCACCGAGTACGTGCCGTCCTTCTGCATGTTCGCGAGCACGTGGTCGTTGGTGTCCTGCAGCGCCGCGTGCTCGCGCTCGAGCACGTGCCCCGCGTTGGTCGAGGAGAGCATCGACGCAACGGCGGGCTTGCAGACCGCGCAGCCGCGGCCGGTGCCGTGCGCCTCGACGACCTGCGTGAACGTGCGCAGCCCGTCGCGGCGGACGAGCGCGAACAGCTCGGCGCGCGGCATCGCGAAGTGCTCGCACATCGCGTTCGAGACGGTGACGCCCGCGCTCTCGAGCGTCGAGTTCACGATCTTGGTGAGCAGCGGGACGCACGAGCCGCAGACGGTGCCGGCGCGCGTGCACTTCTTGACCTCGCCGACGCTCGTGCAGCCGTGCTCGGTGACCGCGGCGCGCACGGTGCCCGCCGAGACGTTGGAGCAGGAGCAGACGACGACGTCGTCCGGCAGGTCCGGGCCGGGCGCCGGCGCGCCGCCCTCGGGTGCGAGGAACGCGGACGGGTCGGCGCCGAGCGGGCGGCCGAGCATCGGGCGCAGCGAGGAGTACAGCGACGTGTCGCCGACGAACACCCCGCCGAGCAGCGTGCGCGCGTCGTCCGACACGACGAGCTTGCGGTACGTCTGGGCGACCGGGTCGGCGAACATGACCTCGAGCGCGCCCGGGGTCAGCGCGAACACGTCGCCGAAGCTCGCGGCGTCGACCCCGACGCCCTTGAGCTTCGTGCCGTCCGCCGCGGGCCGGTACGTCGCGGACCCGCCGAGCAGCTGGTCGACGACCACGTCGGCCATCGCGTTGCCCGGCGCGACGAGGCCGGTGCACTCGCCCTCGAACGACGCGCACTCCCCCACGGCCCAGATCGACGGGTCGGACGTGCGGCACGTGGGGCCGACGACGACGCCGCCGCGCTCGCCGATCGCGAGCCCGGACTCGCGGGCCACCCGGTCGCGCGGGCGCACGCCGGTCGAGAACACGACGACGTCGGCGGGGACCGACGAGCCGTCGGACAGGTCCATCGTCGCGACCGCGCCGTCGGCCGCGGCACCGAGCCGCGTCGCGCCGGTCGAGGTCCGCACGTCCATGCCGAGCCCGGTGACCAGGACGCGCAGCGCTTCGCCGCCGCCATCGTCGAGCTGGACGTTCATCAGGCGGTCCGCGAACTCGACGACCGTCGCGCTCGTGCCCAGCTTCTGGAGGGCCGCCGCGGCCTCGAGCCCGAGCACCCCGCCGCCGACGACCGCACCCGCGAGCGGCCGGCCGAGCTCCTCGGTGCGCCGGGCGACCCAGTCGCGCAGCGCCTCGACGTCGGCGAGCGTGCGGTACGTGAACACGCCGGGCAGGTCGGTGCCCTCGGTGCGCGGCGTCCAGGCCCACGAGCCGGTCGCGAGCACGAGCTGGTCGTACGCCTCGACGCGGCCCGAGCGGGTCGTGACGGTGCGCGCGTCCCGGTCGACGCTGCGCACCGGGTCGCCCGTGCGCAGCTGCACGCGCGGGTCGAGCCACGGCGTCCCGGGCAGGGTCAGCGCACGCGCGTCGCTCCCGCTGAAGAAGTCGGACAGGTGCACGCGGTCGTACGGCGCGGCGTCCTCCTCGCCGAGCACGGTCAGCTGCCACGCGCCCTCGGGCGAGCGGGTGACGAGCTGCTCGGCGAGGTGGTGGGCGACCATGCCGGCGCCGACGACGAGGACTCGGCCGGGGGATGTCAGGCTCATGGTGGGTCTTTCGCTCGGGTTGCGGGTGTGGTGGTCCCGCACGAGCCATACTCCCGGCCGGCTCCGGGCCAGGTCCGGGCCCTTGGACCCAGAGGACCTCACAACGCGCGGCGCTGACCTGTGAGAACGCGGTCTGCGGGCGGCGACGCCTCAGGCGGCGAGGAAGCGTCGCAGGGTCTCGGCGTTGCGGACGGCGTGCGCGTGGCCGTCGTTGTTGAAGTACGCGAAGACCTCGGTCCCCGCCGACTCCCACTCCCGGATCCGGTCGGCCCACCAGCGCAGGTCGTCGTCGGAGTACGAGCCCGCGTACAGGTGCTCGTGGTCGGGTCCGTGCAGGCGCACGTACGCGAACGGTGCGGTCACGCGCAGCCGGCACGGGAGGTTTGCGCCGCTCAGCACGCAGTAGGCGGCGCCGTGCCGCTCGAGGAGGCGCAGCACGTCCTCGTGCTCCCACGAGGGGTGCCGGAGCTCGACGCACACCCGGATCCACGGCGGCACCTGGGCGAGGAACCAGTCGAGCCGGGCGTCGTCGTGTGCGTGCAGCGGCGAGGTCTGCACGAGCAGCACCGCCCGCTTGTCCCCGAGCTCGTGCCAGCCCGCCGCGATGCGCTCGATCCACACCTCGGGGTCGTACAGCTTCTTCGCGTGCGTGAGCCCGCGCGGGGCCTTGACCGTCATGAGGAAGCCGGGCGGGAGCCGCTCGCGCCACCCCGCGAACGTCGCGGTGCGCGGCCAGCGGTAGAAGCTCGCGTTGAGCTCGACGGTCGAGAACCGCCGCACGTAGTGCCCGAGGCGGTCGCGGCTCGGGGTCCCCGGCGGGTACACCTCGCCCTCCCAGTGGTCGTAGCTCCACCCCGAGGTGCCGACGTGCACGGTCATCGGGGCCCGCTCACGACGCCGCCGCCGTGGCCGGCCCCGGGTCGGGTCGCGGCTGCGTCGCGGGCTGCTGGTCCCCGAGCGCCCGCTCGTGCTCGTCGAGCGCCCGCCGCGCGAGCACCTGCTGCAGCGTCGCCGTGCGCTCGGACCGCCCCCGCCCGACGAAGCTCACCGTCCAGTGCAGCAGCGTCGTGAGCCGGTTCTTGAACCCGACGAGGTAGACGAGGTGCACCGCGAGCCACAAGACCCACGCGACGAGGCCGGCCGTCTGGAACGACCCGACCTGGGCGACCGCGTGGAACCGCGAGACGGTCGCCATGCTGCCCTTGTCCCGGTACGCGAACGCCTGGCCGGTCGGCTCACCCGCCAGGCGCCGGCGGATCTGCCCCGCCGCGTGCTGCCCGCTCTGCATCGCGACCTGCGCGACGCCGGGCAGGTCGAGCGCCATGAGGTCGCCCACCACGAACACCTCGGGGTGCCCGGGCAGCGAGCAGTCGGGCTCGACGCGCACGCGCCCCACCCGGTCGGTCTCGGCACCGCTCTGCTCCGCGAGCAGGGCACCGAGGGGCGACGCGGCGACGCCGGCCGCCCAGACCTTGCAGCGCGCCTCGACCCGGCTGCGGGACCCGTCGGGGGCCTCGAAGTCGACACCCGTCTCGTCGAGCCCCACGACCTTCGCGTCGAGCATCACCTCGACGCCCAGCTCCTCGAGCCGCCGTGCCGCGGCGCGCCCGAGCCTCTCGGCGAACGTCGGCAGGACGGCGGGCGCCGCGTCGGCGAGCACGATGCGCGCGTGCGCGGGGTCGATGTGCCGGAAGTTGCCAGCGAGCGCCCGGTGCGCCAGCTCGGCGATCTGGCCGGCCATCTCGACGCCGGTCGGTCCCGCGCCCACGACGACGAACGTCAGCAGGCGGCGGACCTCCGCGGGGTCGCGGCTCAGCTCCGCGAGCTCGAACGCGCCGAAGATCCGCCCGCGCAGCTCGAGGGCGTCGTCGACGCTCTTGAGCCCGGGCGCGTGCTCCGCGAACCCGTCGTTCCCGAAGTAGGACTGCCCGGCGCCGGCGGCCACGACGAGGCTGTCGTAGGACGTCGTCGCGGTGCCGCCCGGTGAGCGCGAGGTCACGACCCGGGCCTGCAGGTCGATGTCGGTGACGGTGCCGAGGAGCACCCGTGCGTTGCGCTGCCGGCGCAGGACGTCCCGCGTCGCCGGGGCGATCTCGCCCTCCGAGAGCACCCCGGTCGCGACCTGGTAGAGCAGCGGCTGGAAGAGGTGGTGGCCCGTGCTGGCGAGCACGGTGACCCGCACCGGGTCGCGCGCGAGGGCCTTCGTCGCGAACAGCCCGCCGAAGCCCGAGCCGATCACCACGACGTGGTGCGGGGCGGGCGCGTCCGTCACGAGCCCTCGCGGGCCCGGCGGGACGCGCGGTCGTTCGCCCTCTGGATCGCCTCGACGAGCTCGGCCTTCGTCATCGACGAGCGCCCGGGCACGTCGAGGCGCTTCGCGACGTCGTAGAGGTGCTGCTTGCTCGCGTTCGCGTCGACGCCGCCCGCGGTGGGCCGGTCCGTGCCGGCGCCGCCCTCGGCCTGCGGGTCGGACGGCCCGTACTCGTCCTTGGGCTCCCAGTGGTCGCCGACCTTCTCGTACGTGTGCTTGAGCGCGGCGTACGCGACGCGGTGCGCTCGCTCCTCGTCGCCGTCGTACTCCTCGGCCGCCGAGTCGTAGGTCTTGGTGAACGTGCGCTGCGCCTTCGCGTCGGAGCGCTTGAGCGTCTCGGGGAGCTCGCTCTGCTTGGGCTTGCCGGCGCGGGTCGTCTTCGGTATCCCGGTCTCCTCTCGTCGGGGTCCCCGTCGTCGGGACCGCGTCGCGTGCGTCCGTCTCGTCCCAGCGTGCCGCGCGCGCCGTCGATCCGCGCGGCGGGACCCCGCGGAACGCTGCCGCAGGCCGCGTGGGTGGCGGGTGTGACGATGGGTCGATGACCGACGACGCGGCACGGACCGGTGAACGCGGCGCGGCGGCCGACGCCCCGGCACCGGCGGAGCCGTTCGACGCCCGCGCGGTGCTCACGGACCTGCGCGCCGAGCTCGACGGGCGGCTGCGCGAGCTGACGGGCTCGTTCGACGAGCTCGTCGCCGCGTCGGCGGACTCCAACGCGGACGACGAGCACGACCCCGAGGGCGCGACCATCGCGTTCGAGCGCTCGCAGCTCGACACGATCGTCCGGCACGTGCGGCACCAGCTCGCGGAGACCGACGCCGCGCTCGGACGCGTCGAGGCGGGGACCTACGGCGTGTGCGAGGTGTGCGGGCGGCCGGTCCCGGTGGCCCGGCTCGAGGCGCGCCCGGTCGCGCGGACGTGCGTGGGGTGCGCGGCCTGAGCGGGTGGCCGAGCGTCGACGTCCGGCTGCAGCCGGTGCGTCGGGGGCGAACCGTCAGGTGTCGTGCGCGCGCCGGGGCGGGAGCGGGACTCGGTCGAGGTCGTCGGCGGCGGTGATCTGCGCCCCGGGCGCCGCCGCCCGGGCCTCCTCCAGCAGCGGCGCGACGTCCACGTAGCGCGACGAGAAGTGCGTGAGCACCGTCGTCCGCGCGCCGGACCGCGCCGCGAGCGCGCCCGCCTGCGCCGCGGTCAGATGCAGGTACGTCTCGGCGAGCTCCGCGGTGTCCGCCCCGAACGTGCTCTCGACGAGCAGCAGGTCGACGCCGTCCGCGAGCTGCTCCGCGCCCGCGCACTCCGCGGTGTCCATCACCACCGCGACGCTCTGCCCGCGCCGCGCGACGCTCACGTCCGCGAGGCGCACGCCGCGCAGCTCGCCCTCGCGCTGCAGCCGGCCGACGTCCGGACCGCTGATCCCCGCGGCGGCGAGCCGCTCCGGCACGAGCGACCGGCCGTCGGGCTCGATCAGCCGGTACCCGTAGGTCTCGATCCGGTGCCGCAGCGCGACGACCTCGAGCCCCTCGGCGATCTCCCCCGGTCCGCCGTGCGGGCGCAGCCGCAGCTCGAGCCCGGGGGTCGCGAGGCCCACGAGCGCGCGCACGACGTCCTCGCCCGACGCCGGGTAGTGCAGCTCGACGGGACGCTGCACGCCGTCGAGGACCATCCGCGAGAGCACGCCCGGCAGGCCGTAGCAGTGGTCGCCGTGCATGTGTGTGAGGCAGATGCGCGTGATGGCGGTGGCCGGGACGCCCGCGTGCGTGAGCTGGCGCTGGGTCCCCTCGCCCGGGTCGAACAGGATGCCGTCCTGGTGCGGCGCGCCGTCCCAGCGCAGCAGGTAGCCGTTGTGGTTGCGGGTCCGGGTCGGCACGTTCGACGACGTGCCCAGGACGACGAGCTCACGCACGGGTTCCTCCGGGGTGCGGCCGGACGGGACCGGCACGGGGTGGGTCGAGGTGTGATCGGGCGGCGGTGCGGTGCGGGCGCCGCTCGGCCGGGACGGGCGAGGGGCCCGGCGCACCTGTGTGCGCGCCGGGCCCCCTCATGATGCTGCGTGCCGGTTCAGCCCTTGACGCAGACGATCGTCCGCAGCCGCGCCACGACCTCGACGAGGTCGGTCTGCGCCGCGATGACGGACTCGAGGTCCTTGTAGGCCCCCGGGATCTCGTCGACGACCCCGGCGTCCTTGCGGCACTCGACGCCCGCCGTCTGCGCCGCGAGGTCCTCGACCGTGAACCGCTTCTTCGCCGCGGTCCGCGACATCCGCCGCCCGGCCCCGTGCGACGCCGACTGGAACGACGCCGGGTTGCCGAGGCCGCGCACCACGTACGAGCCCGTCCCCATCGACCCGGGGATGAGCCCCATCTCGCCGGAGCCGGCGCGGATCGCACCCTTGCGGGTGACGATCAGCTCCGCGCCGTCGATCTGCTCGGTCTTGACGTAGTTGTGGTGGCAGTTCCGAGTCAGGATGTTGTCCTCCAGCGTGAAGGCCTCGGTCTCCGGCACAACGGCGCAGTACACCTCCTCGACGTCATCCGTGATCTCCACGCTTCGGACGGTCCACCCCTTGCGCTCGACCGCGCCGCGACCCGTGGCGAAGCGCGCTCGATGCTCGTCCTGGACGAAGAAGTCGAGGTCGAGGTCGCTCCGCATGAACCCCATGACGTGCAGCTCCGAGTCGCGCCCGTCGATACCGCGACGAACCCGTGTGCGGATGCCGTAGGTGCCGACACCGATCGAGGTAGCCAGCGCTTTCACCGCCTCCAGGTGGTCACGTCGCGACGAGGACAGCGACGGGCGGCCGCTCTTGTCTACGTCACCGTCTGCTGCGAAGTAGCCCGCCAACCAGCCGTAGACGATGTCGGGGTGTGAACTCGTCGCGACCGGCGCAGTCTTCCACTCCGCGGGGAAGCCGTTGAGCACCTTCACCGAGCCGTAGTCCCGCACGCAGTTCGTCGTCAGACCCTCGAAGTACGGCAGGAGGGACTCGTCCTTGTCACCGCAGAAGATGGCTCGGGCGCGGGTCTGCTTGCCGCAGAGCGAGCCGTCGCCGAACACGAAGCCGCGAGCTACCGAAGCTCTGTCGACCTTCATCCCGGAGACCCGCGCCGGAAATGCGTAGGCGAGCCGGTCGCCAACACGAAGGTCCTGAGTCGTCGCCTCATCACGCGCATGGGCGACCTTCGCTCGCAGGAGCCACCGGTGGTTCCCCGTGGCACGGATCACCTTCTCCTCGCCGTAGCGCCCCACCGTCACCTCGTAGACCCGCTGCTTGCCGAAGGACATGATCGGCGCCTTGACCCATCGGCCGCCTGTGGTGAGGAGTTCGTGAATGCCGCCCGCGAGCTCGGCGATAGGGAAGATCCCGGCTCCTGTCAGCACACGCGTCTCGCCCGCGAAGCAGTTCACACCCTCGTCGAACGTGATCTCCCGCTCCGGGAACGAGTCCCGCACGGCCTGCACGACGAGCGCCATCATCACCGCACGCGAGCGCGCGGCGTACTCCTGCGCCCACCACAGGTCGTTCAGGTACGCGTCCATCTGCGGCGTCCCGGCCAGGAACACCGCGAGCTCGCGGTCGACGATCCGCTGGTTGTGCTCGAGCGTCTTGGCGATCGCGACGTGCCGCTCCGCGAGCTCCTTGCCGATGTTGCGCGAGCCGCTGTGCAGCTGCAGCCACACCTGGTCGGACTCGTCGAGGCAGAGCTCGATGAAGTGGTTGCCGCCGCCGAGCGTCCCGAGCTGCTTGCGCGCCCGGGCCTCGAGCTGCTGGACCGTGCGGTGCAGGCCGCCGAAGCGGTCCCAGAACGCGTCGGCACCCTTGAGCCGCTCCCGCCCCGCCGAACCGTTCACCGGCCGGAGCCGGCGCAGGTCGACGGGCTCGTCGTGCGCGTGGAAGCCCACCGGGACGGCCTGCTCGATGCGCGTGCGGATCGCGTGCAGGTCGTCGGGCAGGTCCGCGGCCGTCAGGCTCGTGCGGACACCGATCATCCCGCAGCCGATGTCGACGCCGACGGCGTTGGGGCTGACCGCGTCGCGCATCGCGATGACGCTGCCGACGGTAGCCCCCTTGCCGAGGTGCACGTCGGGCATCACGCGCAGGCCCTCGACCCACGGCAGCGACGCGATGTTGCGCAGCTGCTGGAGAGCCTGCGGCTCGACCTCGTGCTCGTGGGCCCACATCAGGGTGGGCGCGGCGGTTCCGGCCAGGGCGACCGGGAACGGGCTGGACATCATGACCTCCTTGGGAGAGGCCGACAGTAGGGCGCGGCGCCCACGGGGTCGACGTCAATATCGTCCGTCGGCGGCCCGCTGCCCGCGCGTCACCCGGTCGGCTCCAGCGGGGTGAGCACCACGATCTGCCAGGCGTCCGCGGCGCGCAGCAGCTGGTAGCAGAAGCGCTCGCGCGGCTCGCCGCCGTAGGTCCACGTGACGTCCGCCCAGACGCTTGCGGGTCCGCGGGCGAGGAGCGCGATGCGGGGCTCCGCGGTGTCGACGCCCGCGTACTGCTCCCACGCGGACGCGAAGAACTGCTCGGTCTGCCGCGCGTCCGTCACCGGGATCGTCGTCCCCGGGAACACGATCAGGGCGGGCACCGCGTACAGCCGCGCGACGGCGGCCTCGTCGCGGGCCAGCAGGGCGGCCGCGTAGCGGTCGAAGAACTCGTGCACCTCGTCGTCGATGGTCGTCATGGCTCGACGGTAGGAGCGCAAGCGGACACGCCCGTGTCGTGATTACCGTGGTCGCGTGGACCGACGGGAACGGCTCGCCGCGGCCTCGCGTGACGGGCACCTCGCGCTGCGCCGCGTCGAGCGCCAGCAGGCGATCGTCGAGCGGCTGCACGCCACCCGGGGCCTCCCGGTGCGGCTGGGGCTGCTCGCCGAGGAGCTCGACGTGTCGACGCGCACGGTCGCGCGCGACCTCGAGCGCCTGCGCACGAGCGGCGTCCCGCTCGAGGTGCGGCGCGGGCGGTCCGGCGGTGTCCGGCTCCCGCTGGTGCGCTCCCCCGTGCAGGTCGAGCTCGACGTCGCCGAGGTCGCGGCGGTGCTGGCGAGCCTCGCCGCCGTCGGGCCGAACGCGAGCCTCAGCGCCGCGTCGGTGCTGCGCAAGCTCGCCGACGCCGTCCGGCCCCCGTCGGACGGCTCGTCGCGCCCCCGGCCGCGGACCTGACCCCGGACGCGACGGCGGAGCCGACGCCCGGCGCGCGCGGGGCGTCGCCAGGCCCGCTCAGGCGGACGCCCGCCACACCACCTCGGTGTCGAGCAGCGCGCCGCCGGGCTCGACCTCGGCGCCCTGGATCTGCCCGAGCACGATCTCCGCGGCCCGGCGTCCCATGAGCCGCGCCGGCTGGCGCACCGTGGACAGTGCGGGGACGCAGCGCACCGCCCACGCGCTGTCGTCGAAGCCGACCACGCCGACGTCGCCCGGGACGGACCGCCCCGCCTGGCGCAGCGCCTCGAGCACGCCCGCCGCGACCGCGTCCGACGCCGCGAAGATGCCGTCGATCGCGGGGTCGCGGCGCAGCAGCTCGCGCGCGCCGTCGAGCCCGCTCGCGTAGGAGTACAGCGGGTGGTCGACCACGAGGCGGGGGTCGAAGCGGTCGCCGAGCGCGTCGCGGAACCCGGCGAGCCGGTCCGAGCCCGAGTCCCGGTCGAGCGCGCTCGCGACCATCGCGACCCGCCGCCGCCCGGTCCGCAGCAGCTCCTCGGTGACGGAGCGCGCCGCCGAGCGGTTGTCGATGCCGACGTACGGGATCGTGGGGTGGCCGGGCGGGTGGCCGATGAACACCGCGGGCAGGCCGAGCCGCTCGACCGCGCCGGCGATGGTGTCGTGCTGGCGCGCGGACACGAGCACGGCCCCGTCGACGAAGCCGCCCTGGAGGTAGTCCGCGACACGCTGGCTGTCGCGCTCGGAGTCGAGCACGAGCACGACGAGCTGGAAGTCGGCCTCCGAGACGACCTCGTTGGCGCCGAGCAGGATCGCGCCGATGTTGGGGTCGTCGAGGAATAGCTCGTGCGGCTCGTGCACCACGAACCCGACCGCCCGCGAGCGCCGCGTCACGAGGTTGCGTGCCGCGGTGTTCTGCACGTACCCGACCTTGGCGATGGCCTTCTCGATGGCCTCGCGCGCGTCCGACGAGACGTACGACGTGCCGTTGAGCAGCCGCGACACCGTGCCGCGCGAGACGCCCGCCTCGGCCGCGACGTCGTGGATCGTGGCGCGGCGACGGCCCGGAGGAGGAGTCATGCGCCGAATGTAGCCGCGGGGGCCGGCCGGGCCGCCTCGGCCGCCTCGGCCGCACCGTGCGGCGCGACGGCCTCGACCGCGAGCAGCACGGCGTTCTCGGGAGCGAGCAGCGGCGCCGCGAGCCCCACCTCGACCAGCAGGCGCCCGGGGAGCGTGACCTCACCGCGCGCGAACCACGGCGCCGGCGCGGCCTGGACCTGCAGCGGCGCTGGGGCGACCGTCCGCACGCGGTACGTCCGGTCCGGGTCGAGGCCCGGGAGCCGCACCGGGGCGGGCAACGCGGCCTCGGCCGACGCGAGCGCGACGACCGCGAACAGCGCCTCGCCGCGGTCCTGGGCGACGACGCCGTGCACGAGCACGCCGGGGTCGGCGGTGTCCGCACGAACCACACGCCCCGAGTGCAGCAGCGCGCGCCGTGCCACGTGCTCGGCGACCCACTCGCGGACCTCGGCGAGCTCGTCGGCACGGGCGGAGGTGAGGTCCCACTCGATGCCCGCGCTGCCGAACATCGCGGTCGCGCACCGGAAGCCCGTGCTCGCGGTGCGCCCGGTGGTGTGGGCGCGCGGTGCGCCGAGGTGTCCGCCGAGGTACTCGGGCGGCACGAGGACCCCGGTCCAGCGCTGGATGTGCTGGCGCTCGAGCGGGTCGTTGGTGTCGGACGTCCAGACGCGGTCGACGCGCTCGAGGATCCCGAGGTCGATGCGGGCACCGCCCGAGGCGCACGACTCGATCTCGACGCCCGGGAACCGGGCGCGGAGCTCGTCGAGCAGCCGGTACAGCGCGGTCGTCTGCCGGTGCGCCGAGCCGTGCAGCAGGTCCCGGTTGTGGTCCCACTTGAGGTACGCGATCGGGTACTCCTCGAGCAGGGCCGCGAGCGCGTCCCGCACGTGCGCGTAGGCTCCCGGGTCACCGAGGTCGAGCGTGCGCTGGTCGCGCCAGGTCGGCAGCCCGTCCCCGCCGACGACCCACTCGGGGTGCGCGCGCGCGAGGTGGGAGTCGGGGCTGACCATCTCGGGCTCGACCCACAGCCCGAGCTCCATGCCGCGGGCGTGCACGCGCCGGGCCAGCGGGTGCAGGCCGTCGGGCCACGTGACGGGGTCGACCGTCCAGTCCCCGAGCGCGCGCGTCGCGTCGGTGCGCCCCCGGAACCAGCCGTCGTCGAGCACGAAGCGCTCGACGCCCACGTCGGCGGCGAGGTCGACGAGCCGGTCGAGCGTCGCCGCGTCGTGGTCGAAGTAGACGGCCTCCCACGTGTTGAGCACGACGGGCCGCGCGCGCCGGATCGTCGACCAGGAGCGCACCCAGGGGTGGAACCGGTCGGACAGCCCGTCGAGGCCCACGTCGGACCAGGCCGCGACGAGCCACGGCGCGACGTACCGCTCCCCTGGTGCGAGGCGCACCTCGCCGGGCGTGAGGAGCTCGCCGCCGCCGAGCACCGCGGGCCCGAGCGCCTGGCGCTCGACCCACTGGCGCTTGTCGCCGCTCCACGCCACGTGCGTCGCCCACACCTCGCCGGACCGGAAGCCGAAGCCAGGGGTGCCGGCGACCACGAGGTACGGGTCGTCGTGCCCGGGCCGGCCGTGCCGGGTCTCGCGGGTCCAGGCGCCGTGGCCGAGCGTCGTGCGCTGCGGGCGCCGCTCGTGGGCCCACAGCCCGGTGAAGTCGAGGACCTCCCGCGCCCGGTCAGGCACAGGCAGCGTCGCGTCGAGCGACGCGACGACGAATGTGTCTCCCCCGCGGTTCTCGACCGCGTGGCGGACGCGCAGGACACCGTGCTCGGACAGCTCGACGTCCGTGACGACGGCGAGCCGGCCGCCGGCACCCACGAGGTGCAGCCGCACCGCCCGGTCGCCGACGCGCTCGACCTCCCCGAGCGCGAACCCCGCGGCCGGCTCCCCCGAGCCGGGCCAGAAGCCCTCGACCCCGGGCCGCCCGGTCCAGCCCTGCTCGCGCGTCGGGAGGACCGACAGGCGCAGCGGGGTGTCGATCGCGCTCGGCGGGACTCCCGGTACGAGCGCCCCGGCCAGCGCCGCGAGCACGTCGTCGTCGAGCGGCCCGAGGTCACGCCCCCAGTGCAGGACGGCGGGCAGTCCGCCGTCCTGCACCGGGGTGTCGAGCAGCAGGCTGGTTCCCGCCGCGCGCAGGTGGACGATCACCGGCTCACTCGGCGACCGGGATCGACTGCGACTCGAGCGTCGAGATCGTCGACCCCTGCGCGGACTCGAGCGCCTCGAGCAGCGTCCCCGAGCCGGAGACCGCGCCCTTGAAGCCGTCCGAGACGTCGGCGTAGACCTGCGTCATCGTCGGGCCCCACGTGAAGCCCGCGGGGACCTGCGTCGAGGCCTCGGCGAAGACGTCGTAGATCGGCTGGCCGCCGTAGAACTCGACGCCCTCCGCGAGCGCGGGGAGCTCGGCGCCGGCCTTCGTCGCCGGGTACAGGTTCGCGGCCTCGTTGAGCAGCGTGAGCGCCTCGTCGGACGTGTTGAGCCACAGCGCGAACTTCGTGGCCTCGTACACGTGCTCGGAGCCGCGGAAGACTGCGGTCGACGACCCGCCCCAGTTGCCGGCGACCTCCTCGCCCTCCTCCCACTGCGGCATCGGGGCGACGGCCCACTTCCCGGAGGTGTCGGGCGCGCCGCTCGCGATCGAGTTGGCGCCCCAGACCGCGGAGACCCAGGTCCACGCGGCGCCGATGTTGTAGGCGTTGTCCCACTCGCTCGTCCACGGCGGGACGCTCGAGACGAGGTCGCGGTCGACGAGGTCCTGCCAGTACTCGGCGACCTCTGCTGACTCCTCGCCCGCGAGGTCGACGCCCCACGCGTCGCCGTCGTTCGTGAACCAGGTCCCCCCGGCCTGCCACACGAGCCCCGCGAACTGGTTGACGTCGCTCTGCGAGAAGTTGGTGATGTACCCGCCGGCGGCCTTGACCTGCTCCGCCGCCGCGGCGTACTCCGCCCACGTCGTCGGGACCGGGATGCCGTTCGCCTCGAACAGGTCCTTGCGGTAGAAGAGCGCCATCGGGCCGGCGTCCTGCGGGATCGCGTAGGCGTGGCCGTCCTCGCCGAAGCTCACCTGGTCCCAGGTCCAGTCGACGAAGTCGTCCTGCGCGGCCATGACGTCGGCGCACGCCCCGAGGTCCGTCAGGCCGTCCTGCACGCGGAAGTTCGGCAGCGCGTCGTACTCGATCTGGCCGAGGTCGGGCGCGTTGCCGGCCTTCAGCTGGTTGAAGAAGTTCTGGTACGTGCCGCCGTTGCCGTTCGGGCCCGTCTGGACGGTCACCTGGATGTCGGGGTTCGCCGCGTTCCAGACGTCGACGACCTCCTCGATCCCGGGGATCCACGTCGTGAACGTGAGCTCGACCGCGCCGTCGGACGGCTCGCAGGCACCGGCGGCGTCGCCGCCGGCGGGGGTGTCGTCGGCCGACGACGAGCAGCCGGCGACGAGGAGGGCGACCGCCGTGAGGGTGCCGACGCTGGCAGCCTTCGAGGTGAGACGCATGGTTGTCCTTTTCTGTGGGGGGACGGCTCGGCAGGGGGCTGCCGAACGGGAGGGGGTCGGTCGACGCGTGCTCGTGCCGGCGGTCACTTGACGGCGCCGGCGCCCAGGCCGTTGCGCCAGAAGCGCTGCAGCACCAGGAAGACGAGGATCAGCGGGACGATCGACAGAAGGGCCCCGACGAGCACGTAGCCGCGCAGCTCGGGGATCTGGTTCACCTGCGTGTTCCAGGAGTAGAGGCCGAGCGTCACGGGGAAGACGGCCTCGTCGCGGAGCATGATGAGCGGGAGGAAGAAGTTGTTCCAGATCGCGACGAACTGGAACAGGAACACGGTCACGAGCGCCGGGAACATGAGCCGGACCGAGACGGTGAAGAACGTGCGCACCTCGCTCGACCCGTCGAGGCGCGCGGCCTCGAGCAGCTCGTCGGGCACCGACGCCGCGGCGAAGATGCGGGTCAGGTACACCCCGAACGGGCTCACGAGGCTCGGCAGGAACACTGCCCAGAACGTGTTCGTCAGGTTGACCTGGCTGAAGATCAGGAACAGCGGCAGCGCGAGCGCGGTCGCCGGCACGAGGACGCCGCCGAGGACGACGTTGAACAGCATGTCCCGGCCCGCGAACCGGTACTTGGCGAGCGCGTACCCGCACATCGCGGCGAGGACGGTGCCGAGCAGCGCGCCACCCGCGGTGTACGCCACGGAGTTCCCGATCCACCGCACGAAGATCCCGCCGTCGTAGCGCAGCAGCGCCCCGACGTTCTCCACGAGGTTCATGTCCGCGAACCACAGCGGGTGCGTGCTGGTGAACTGCCCGCGGTCCTTGGTCGCGGAGACGAGCAGCCACCAGATCGGGACCAGGAAGTAGAGCGTGAAGACGCCCATGACGAGCATCGCGCCGACGCGCGACAGCGGGTTCTCCCGGACGCCGCGCGACCCCGTCGAGGCGGTGGCGGCGGGTGCGGTGCGGACGGCGGCGCTCACTGGACGCCCTTCTTCTGGGTCAGCTTGAGGAACGCGAACGACAGCACGAACGTCGCGAGCGCGAGGACGACGGAGAACGCCGCGGCGAGGTTGAAGTTCGGCACCGACGACGTCGAGTAGACGGTGAGGTTCGGCGTGAACGTGCTCGTGACCGCCGAGCTGAAGGAACGGAAGACCTGCGGCTCGGCGAGGAGCTGAAGCGTCCCGATGATCGAGAACACGGTCGTCAGCACGATCGCCGGCAGGACGAGCGGGATCTTGACCGACCACGCGATGCGCAGCTGCCCGGCACCGTCGAGCCGCGCCGCCTCGTACACCTCGGTCGGGATCGCGAGCAGCGAGGAGTAGATGATCAGCATGTTGTAGCCGACGTAGACCCACGTCACGACGTTGGCCATCGCCCACAGCACGAGGTCGGCGGAGAGGAGGTCGACGTTGCTCGTGACCGCCGTGAACGGCGAGAGGTTGGGCGAGTACAGGAAGCCCCACATGATCGCCGCGACGACCCCGGGCACCGCGTACGGCACGAAGAACGCGAGCCGGAAGAACCGCTTGCCGCGCAGCAGCGGGGAGTCGAGCAGCAGCGCGAACACGAGCGCGAGCAGCAGCATGACGGGGACCTGGACGGCCCCGAAGAGCAGCACCCGCCCGACCGACGTCCAGAACGGGCCGTTCTGGAACACCTGCTCGTACTGCGCGAGACCGCCGAAGACCTGCCGGGCCGGCCCGAACGTGCCCTCGCGCTCGACGACCAGCAGCGACTGCCACACGGCGTAGCCGACGGGCAGCGCGTAGAACAGCGCGAACAGCGCGCCGAACGGCAGCACGAAGAACGCGATCGCGCGCTTGTGCGGGACGGGGAGCCGGCGCGCGGGCTGGGTGCTTCGCGCCAGCACCGGTGCGACGACCTGGGTGCTCGTCATGGTGTGTCCTCCCGGACGACCCGCACGCTTCCGGCGGGCACGTGGACGTGGCCGGCGACCGGCCGGTCGGTGACGAGCTCGTGCCCCGTGGCGGGGTGCTCGAGGTCGCGGTGCGCGTGGTTGATGACGAAGAGGTAGCTGCGGCCGTCGCCCGTGCGGCGGACGACCTCGACCGAGCCGTCGCCCTCGGGCCCGGTCGGGCTGACGCCCGCGCCGAGCACCGCGGAGCGCAGCACGTCGCGCAGGTCGGGGGCGTCGAGCGCCGTCGCGACGTACCAGGCGACGCCGTCGCCGCGCTCGGCGCGGGTCACCGCAGGGACCCCCGCGAGGGGCCCGTCGGCGTAGGACGCGACCGCGGTGGCGTCGGTCGTGCGCAGCCGCTCGGTCCACAGCGACGCGTGCGCGCCGGTGTCGAGCGTGACCCGCACACCGGGCAGGAGCGGCGCGACCTCCTCGGCGACGACGCCGAGCAGCTCGCGGAACGCGCCCGGGTAGCCGCCGAGCCGCACGCGGTCGTCCTGGTCGACGATCCCGGACCAGAACGTCACGAGCGCGTGGCCGCCGGCCTGGACGTAGGACGCGACCCGCGCCGCCTGCGCGTCCGTGACCATGTGCAGCGCGGGCACGATGACGAGGCCGTAACCGCTCAGGTCGCTGTCGGGACCGACGACCTCGACCGTCACGCCGAGCTCGTGCAGCGCGCGGTACGCCGCGTGCACCTGGTCGAGGTAGCGCACGGCGTGCGACGGGCGCGCCTCGCCGTCGGCGGCCCACCAGGACTCCCAGCTGAAGACGAGCGCGGCGTCCGCGACGACGCGCGTGCCGGCGACCTCGTCGAGGCGGTCGAGCGTCGCGCCGAGCTCGACCACCTCGCGCCACACGGCCGTGTCGGTCCCGGCGTGCGGCACGAGCGCCGAGTGGAACTTCTCGGACCCCTGCGCCGAGGCGCGCCACTGGAAGAAGCAGACCCCGTCCGCGCCGCGGGCGACGTGCGTCAGGGAGTTGCGGGTCATCTGGCCCGGCTCCTTCGCGACGTTGACGGGCTGCCAGTTCACGGCGCTCGTCGACTGCTCCATGAGCAGCCACGGCGCTCCCCCAGCGAGCCCGCGTGTGAGGTCGGCGGCGAAGGACAGCTCGGAGCGCGGGTCGTCGAGCCGGTGGTCGAGGTAGTGGTCGTTCGCGACCACGTCCATCTCGGGCGCCCAGGACCAGTAGTCGAGGTTCCGGATGTGCGCGGTGACCATGAAGTTCGTGGTGACGGGTGCGCTCGAGTGCCGGCGCAGCACGTCGGCCTCGGCGCGGTAGTGGTCCAGGAGCGCGTCGGAGCTGAACCGGTGGAAGTCGACGGCCTGCGCGGGGTTGCCCAGCGAGATCGTGGCCCGCGGCGGGAGGATCTCGGCCCAGTCGGTGTAGCGCTGGCTCCAGAAGCTCGTGCCCCACGCGGTGTTGAGCGCGTCGACCGTGCCGTACCGGCGCTCGAGCCACCCGCGGAACGCCGCGGCGGACTCGTCGCAGTAGCACAGCGCGTTGTGGCAGCCGAGCTCGTTGGACACGTGCCACAGCGCGACGGCCGGGTGCTCGCCGTAGCGCTTGGCGACCTGCTCGACGAGCCCGAGCGCCCTACGGCGGAACTCGGCCGAGCTCGGGCACCACGCCTGGCGCCCGCCGGGGAACCGGGTCGTCCCGTCGGCCATCACGGGCAGGATCTCGGGGTGCAGCGTCGTGAGCCACGGCGGCGGCGACGACGTGCCCGTGCCGAGGTTGACCCGGATGCCGTGCGCGTGGAGCAGGTCGACGACCTCGTCGAGGCCGGACCAGTCGTGCTCTCCCGGCCGGGGCTCGACGTGCGACCACCCGAAGATGTTCACGGCGACGAGGTCGACGCCCGCCTCCTGCATGAGGGCGACGTCCTCGCGCCAGACGTCGCGGTCCCACTGCTCGGGGTTGTAGTCGCAGCCGTACGCGATGCCCCGCGTGGTGGCGCCCCCGGTGCGGAGACCTGCTTCCGGCGAGTCCATGAGCTCCCTGCCCGTCGTGCGGCGGGAGCCGGTCCAGCGCGTGTGTGCACGTGCACATACGTCGCCATAACGTCTCGCCGTCGAGAATGTGTGAACGTGCACACACTAAACAGCGCGCGAAAAACCTGTCAACACGCTGTCCCACGCCCGGCGCCGGTCACGGGCGCGCCGCGGTGCGGCTCAGTGCCGCGCGCCGGCGCTCACCAGGGCGGTTGCCCGAACGGGCGACGTCGGCGTGGGCCGGCGGACCGGCTCGTCCGGGCGACGCCCGGACCGCGTCAGCGCGCGCTCCACCGCGCGGCGCATCGGCCTCTGCAGCGGCCGCTCGACCCAGCGGTGCAGCACCCACGCGAGCGCGAGGCACACGCTCACGACCACCACGAGCGTCGTCACGCGGCCCAGCGCGGGGTGCAGCGCCTGGATGAGCGCCCACCCGTAGTACTCGTGCGTGAGGTACAGCGGGTAGGTCAGCGCCCCCGCCGTCGTGAGCACCGGCAGGTCGAGGTCGCGCACCGCCGGCACGAACGCGACGGCCGCGACGGCCGCGACGGCCCCGACCACCGCGAGCGCGAGCAGCGGCGGCCACACCGGCGCACCGGTCGTGAGCGCGTCGATCGCCGGTGCCTTCTGGTCGACCGCGACGACGACGCCCTGGAGCGTGTTCAGCCCCACGAGCGCCCAGGTCCCGCGCGTGTGCCCCTCGCGGTAGATCACGAAGAGCACCATCCCGACGCCGAACATCGACGCCCACGGCAGCCCGGTCAGCACCCCGCGCGCGTCCGGCACGGCGAGCGTGAGCGCCGTGCACACGAGCGGCCCGGCGCCCGCGAGCAGCAGCACGCGGCGCCGCGTGATCCCGACGAGCAGCAGCAGCAGGACCGCGGCGTAGAACTGGATCTCGACCCAGAGCGTCCAGTAGACCCCGTCGACCGCCGGCACCCCGAAGGGCTCGGACAGCATGGTGAGGTTCGCGAGCACCTCGCCGGGCGTGCGCGTCTCGAACGTCGGCCACGCCCAGCGCAGCGCGGCGGTGAGCAGCACGGCCGCCCAGAACGCCGGGTAGAGCCGGCTCACGCGCGACGCCACGAACTGCGGGACCGAGCGGCCCCACGCCGACATGAGGATGACGAACCCGCTGATCACGAAGAACAGGTGCACGCCCGTGTACCCGTACGGCGTGACCTCCGACAGGCGCGGGAAGGCCTCGTCCGGGGCCATCCCCCAGCGGTGCTGCTCCCGCGCCGTGAAGTGGAAGAGCACGACCGACAGCGCCGCGAGCAGGCGCAGCGCGTCCATCGCCCGCAGCCGGGGCGTGTGCGCGGTCGCGGGCTGCTCGACGGGCGTCCGCGGCTCGCGCGCGGCGGCTCCCACGTCGCGCGGACCGGGCCCGGGCGCGCCGGAGCGGGGTGTCGCCGGTGCACGGGTCATCGTTCGACCATAAGCAAGCACTGCCGGCTCCGCGCGCGGAGGCGGGCCGGGGATAGCCTGGCGGGGCCCGCGACGAGGCGGGTCGCGAGGAGGTCACGTGCGCACGACGCAGCAGCCCACGACGCCGCAGGTCCCGGCCGGCCCGAACCACGCCGCCGGCGGTCCGGGAGCCCCCGACCCGGAGGCCGTGACCAGCGTCACCCCGCCGGCGGTGGGCGCATGAGCGTCCGCCACGAGGTGCGGCCCCAGGCGGCCGACGTGCCGCTCCCCCGCGAGCGACAGCTCGCCTGGGCGCTCGCCGAGCTCGCGTGCGACCCCGTCGCGGCCGACCCGGACGTCACCGAGATGGTCGTCAACCGCGTGCTCGACGACGCCGCCGTCGCCGCCGCGTCCCTCGTCCGGGCCCCGGTCGTCGCCGCGCGGGCCCAGGCCCTCGCGCACCCGCCGTCGTCGGGCGGGCGGGGCGCGCTCGTCGCGGGCGTCAAGGCGGCCCGGCGCACGAGCCCCGGGTGGGCCGCGTGGGCGAACGGGGTCGCGGTCCGCGAGCTCGACTTCCACGACACCTACCTCGCCGCCGACTACTCCCACCCGGGCGACACGATCCCGCCGCTGCTCGCGGTCGCGCAGCACGTCGGGTCCAGCGGCGCCGACCTCGTGCGCGCGGTCGTCACGGCGTACGAGGTGCAGGTCTCACTCGTGCGCGCGATCAGCCTGCACCGGCACAAGATCGACCACGTCGCGCACCTCGGCCCGGCCGTCGCCGCCGGGCTCGGCACGCTGCTGCACCTCGACCCCGGTGTGGTGTTCCACGCGATCGGCCAGGCGCTGCACACGACGACGGCGACGCGGCAGTCGCGCAAGGGCGAGATCTCGACGTGGAAGGCGTACGCCCCGGCGTTCGCCGGCAAGGTCGCGATCGAGGCGGTCGACCGCGCGATGCGGGGCCAGACGTCCCCCACCCCGATCTACGAGGGGGCCGACGGCGTGATCGCGTGGCTGCTCGACGGGCCCGACGCGCGGTACGAGGTCGACCTGCCCGGGCCGGGCGAGCCCCGGCGCGCGATCCTCGAGACGTACACGAAGGAGCACTCGGCGGAGTACCAGTCGCAGGCGCTCATCGACCTCGCGCGGCGCCTGCACCACGAGCGGCCCGAGCTCGCGGACCCCGAGCGCGTGCGGTCGGTCGTGCTGCACACGTCCCACCACACGCACCACGTGATCGGGTCAGGCGCGGACGACCCGCAGAAGTACGACCCGCACGCGACGCGCGAGACGCTGGACCACTCGATCCCGTACATCCTCGCGGTCGCGCTGCAGGACGGCGCCTGGCACCACGAGCGCTCCTACTCCCCCGAGCGCGCGGCCCGCCCCGACACCGTTGCGTTGTGGCGGCGCATCACGACGCGCGAAGACCCGGAGTGGACCCGCCGGTACCACGCCGACGACCCGGCCGAGAAGGCGTTCGGCGGCCGGCTCGAGATCGAGCTCGTCGACGGGAGCCGGGTCGTCGAGGAGATCGCCGTCGCGGACGCGCACCCGCTCGGGGCGCGCCCGTTCGGTCGCGACCAGTACGTCGAGAAGCTCCGCACGCTCGCGACGGACGCCGTCGGCGACGCCGAGCTCGACCGGTTCCTCGGCGCCGCGACCGCCCTCCCGGACCTCGACGCGGGTGGCGGCCTCGACGCGCTCCACCTGACCGCCCGGCCGGGCCTGCTCGACTCCGTCACCACACCCGGAGGGCTGTTCTGATGCTCTACTCGACCCGCACGGCGCAGGCCAAGCGCGCGGCGCTGCGCGAGCGGCTCGCGAGCGGGGAGCTCCTGCGCGTCCCCGGCGCGTTCAACCCGCTCTCGGCCCGGCTCATCGAGGCCAAGGGCTTCGACGCCGTCTACGTCTCGGGCGCCGTCGTCGCGGCCGACCTCGGGCTGCCGGACATCGGGCTCACGACCGCGACCGAGGTCGCCCAGCGCGCCGGCCAGATCGCCCGCGTCACCGACCTGCCGACGCTCGTCGACGCCGACACTGGCTTCGGGGAGCCCATGAACGTCGCCCGCACCGTCCAGGCCCTCGAGGACGCCGGCGTCGCGGGCTGCCACATCGAGGACCAGGTCAACCCGAAGCGCTGCGGTCACCTCGACGGCAAGCAGGTGGTCGACGAGGCGACGGCCGTGCAACGGATCCGCGCCGCCGTCGAGGCGCGCCGCGACCCCGGCTTCCTCATCATGGCCCGCACCGACGTGCGCGCCGTGCACGGGCTCGACGCCGCGATCGAGCGGGGCCGGGCGCTCGTCGAGGCGGGCGCGGACGCGCTGTTCCCCGAGGCGCTGCTCGGCGAGGACGAGCTCGCGGCGTTCCGCGCCGCGGTCGACGTGCCGCTGCTCGCGAACATGACCGAGTTCGGCAAGGGCGAGCTGCTCACCACGAGCAGGCTCGCCGAGCTCGGGTACGCGATCGCGCTCTACCCGGTCACGCTGCTGCGCCTGGCGATGGGCGCCGCCGAGCGGGGGCTCGACGAGATCCTCGCGACCGGGACCCAGGCCGGCGTGGTGGGCTCCATGCAGACGCGCGCCGAGCTCTACGACCTCGTCGACTACGCCGGCTACGGGCGCTTCGACGCGGGCGTGTACGACTTCACGCTGTAGCACCGCACGACCCGCACCACCCCGCAGGCCGGACACCCCGGCGCGACGCACGACCCCGACCCCGTCAACGACGATGGAGGCACCCGGATGACGAGCGACCCGACCACCGCCCACCAGGCACCCGAGCACCCCGCACCCGACCACCCCGCCCCGCCCGAGCTGCACCGCGGCCTTGCCGGCGTCGTGGTCGACGCGACCGCGATCTCGTCGGTCGACGAGGCGAGCAGCTCGCTGCTGTACCGCGGCTACCCCGTCCAGGAGCTCGCCGCGTCGTGCTCGTTCGAGGAGGTCGCGTACCTGCTGTGGCACGGCGAGCTGCCGGACGCCGACCAGCTCGCGGCGCTCGAGGCGCAGGAGCGCGCCGCGCGCGAGCTCCCCGGTCCGCTCGTCGACCTCGTGCGCTCGCTCCCGCTGAGCGCCCACCCGATGGACGTCGTGCGGACGGCCGTGAGCGTCCTCGGCGCCCACGACCCGGAGCCGGACGACCGCTCGCCCGACGCCGACCTGCGGCGCTCGGTACGCCTGCTCGCCCAGCTCCCCGGCGTCGTCGCGCTCGACCAGCGCCGCCGCCGCGGCCGGGAGCTCCTCGACCCGCGCGACGACCTGGGCTGGTCCGCCGACTTCCTCGCGCGCACGTTCGGCGACGTGCCCGAGGACGTCGTCGTCGACGCGTTCGAGACGTCGATGGTCCTGTACGCCGAGCACTCGTTCAACGCCTCGACGTTCGCCGCGCGCGTGATCGCCTCGACGCTGTCCGACCTGCACTCCGCCGTCACGGGGGCCGTCGGCGCGCTCAAGGGCCCGCTGCACGGCGGCGCGAACGAGGCGGTCATGGCCACGTTCGCGGAGATCGGGACCGCCGACCGGGTCGGGCCGTGGCTCGACGAGCTCCTCGGCGCGCACCACAAGGTCATGGGGTTCGGGCACCGCGTGTACCGGCACGGGGACTCGCGCGTCCCGACGATGAAGCAGGCGCTCGACCGCCTCGTCGCGCACGCCGACCGGCCCGACCTCCTCGCGCTGTACGACGCGCTCGCCGACGGGATGCGGGAGCGCACCGGGATCCTGCCGAACCTCGACTACCCGACCGGGCCCGCGTTCCACCTCATGGGCTTCGACACCCCGACGTTCACGCCGCTCTTCGCCGCGAGCCGCGTCGTCGGCTGGACCGCGCACGTCCGTGAGCAGCTCGCGCACAACGCGCTCATCCGCCCGCTGAGCCATTACACCGGCCCGGCGCTCCGGCACGTCCCCGCGCGCTGACGGGCCGACCGGCGCCGGACGCACCGCGGGCCCCGGAGGTGATCCTCCGGGGCCCGCGGTGTGCGTGGTGAGAGCGTCAGGCGATGCGGCCCGACGTCGACTCCTCGTCGCCGATCTTGTGCACGACGATCGAGTTCGTCGAGCCGACGACGCCGACGGGCGCGCCCGCGACGACGACCACGTAGTCACCGAGCTCCGCGAGCCCGTTGGCGCGCAGCGTCGCGTCGACGAGCTTGACCATCGCGTCGGTGCTCTCGACCTGCGAGACCTCGTACGTCTGCACGCCCCAGCTCAGCGACAGGACGTTCCGCACCTGCGTCTCCGGCGTGAACGCGAGCAGCGGGATGCCCGAGCGCAGGCGCGACATGCGCCGCGCCGAGTCACCCGACTGCGTGAACGTCACGAGGTACTTCACCCCGAGCGTCTCGCCGATCTCGGCGGCGGCACGCGTGATGGCGCCACCGCGCGTGTGGGGCGTCGAGCCGAGCGGCGCGATGCGCTCACGGCCGAGCTCCTCGGTGTTCTCGATGATCCGCGCCATCGTGCGCACGGCCTCGATCGGGTAGTCGCCCACGCTGGTCTCGCCCGAGAGCATGACCGCGTCGGCGCCGTCGAGCACCGCGTTGGCGCAGTCCGAGGCCTCGGCGCGCGTCGGGCGCGGGGCCGAGATCATCGACTCGAGCACCTGCGTCGCGACGATGACCGGCTTCGCCGCGCGGCGGGCCAGCTCGACCGCACGCTTCTGGACGAGCGGGACCTGCTCGAGCGGGAGCTCGACGCCGAGGTCGCCGCGAGCGACCATGATGCCGTCGAACGCGTCGATGATCTCGACGAGGTTCTCGACGGCCTGCGGCTTCTCGATCTTGGCGATGACGGGGAGGACGCGGCCCTCCTCCTCCATGATGCGACGGACGTCGTCGTAGTCGGAGGCGTTGCGGACGAACGACAGCGCGATGATGTCGGCGCCGGTGCGCAGCGCCCACCGCAGGTCGGCCTCGTCCTTGTCGCTCATCGCGGGCACCGACACGGCGACGCCCGGGAGGTTGAGGCCCTTGTTGTTGGAGACCGGGCCGGCCACCTCGACGCGCGTGACGACGCGGGGGCCGTCGACGTCGGTGATGCGGACGAGCACGCGGCCGTCGTCGATCAGGATCGGGTCGCCGACGCGCGCGTCGTTCGGCAGGCCCTTGTGGGTCGTGGAGACGAGCTCCTTGGTGCCGGGCACGTCCTCGGTCGTGATGGTGAACGTGTCGCCGACGGCGAGCTCGTGCTTGCCCTCGGCGAAGCGGCCGAGACGGATCTTGGGGCCCTGGAGGTCGACGAGGACAGCGACCGACCGGCCGGAGGCCTGGGCGGCGGCACGCACGTTGTCGTACACGCGCTGGTGCACCTCGGTGTCACCGTGGCTCCGGTTCAGCCGGGCCACGTCCATGCCGGCGTCGACCAACGCCTGGATCTGCTCGGGGGACTCGGTCGCGGGACCGATGGTGCAGACGATCTTCGCTCTACGCATGGCTGAAGCCTAGGCCTTTCCTTCGGGACAGGGTGTGGACCGAACGTCCCGCCGCCCCGGACGGAGCAGCGGTAGCGACGACGGTCGCGGAGGGGTCAGGGGCGGAGCGCCACCGTGCTCGCGGTGACGGGTGCGGGGAGGTCGGTGCTCCCCGAGAGGTAGGCGTCGACCGCGGCGGCCGCGGCGCGGCCCTCGGCGATCGCCCACACGATGAGCGACTGGCCGCGGCCCGCGTCGCCGGCGACGAAGACGCCCGGGACGTCGGTCGCGAAGTCCTCGGACCGGGTGACGACGCCGCGCGGGGTCAGCGTGACCCCGAGCTGGTCGAGCAGCGGCCCCTGCTCCGGGCCGGTGAAGCCCATCGCGAGGAGCACGAGCTGGGCCGGGACCTCGCGCTCGGTGCCCTCGACGGGCCCGAAGCGCCCGTCGACGAGCTCGACGTCGACGAGCCGGATCGCCCGCACGTCGCCGTCCTCGTCGCCCACGAGCTCCTGGGTGCTGACGGCGTAGACGCGCTCGCCGCCCTCCTCGTGCGCGCTCGCGACCCGGTACAGCATCGGGTACGTCGGCCAGGGCTGGGCCTCGGGGCGCTCGTGCGGGGGCCGCGGCATGATCTCGAGCTGGGTCACGGAGCGGGCGCCCTGGCGGATCGCGGTGCCGACGCAGTCCGCGCCGGTGTCGCCGCCACCGATCACGATGACGTCCTTGTCCGTCGCCAGGACCTGGCCCTCGACGGTGTCGCCGACGGCGGCCCGGTTGGCGGGCGGCAGGTACTCCATGGCCTGCAGCACCCCGCCGAGCGCGCGGCCGGGGACGGGCAGGTCGCGCGGCGTCGTCGAGCCGACCGCGAGCACGACCGCGTCGTAGCTCTCACGCAGCTCGGTGCCGGTGACGTCCACGCCTACTTCGACGCCCGGGCGGAACCGGGTGCCCTCGGCCTCCATCTGCGCGAGCCGCCGGTCGACGTGCTTCTTCTCCATCTTGAACTCGGGGATCCCGTAGCGCAGGAGCCCGCCGATCCGGTCGGCGCGCTCGTACACCGCGACGGTGTGCCCGGCCCGGGTCAGCTGCTGCGCGGCCGCGAGGCCCGCCGGGCCCGAGCCGACGACCGCGACGGTCTTGCCCGTGAGCCACTGCGGGACCTGCGGGGTCACGTACCCGCGGTCGTACGCCTCGTCGGCGATCGCGACCTCGATGTTCTTGATCGTCACGGCCGGCTGGTTGATGCCGAGCACGCAGCTCGACTCGCACGGCGCCGGGCACAGGCGGCCGGTGAAGTCGGGGAAGTTGTTCGTCGCGTGCAGGCGCTCCGCGGCCTCCTCCCACCGCCCGCGCCAGACCAGGTCGTTCCAGTCCGGCACGAGGTTCCCGAGCGGGCAGCCGTTGTGGCAGAACGGGACCCCGCAGTCCATGCAGCGACCCGCCTGGCGGTGCAGCATCCCGAGGTCCTCCGGGTCGCCCGCGCGGTGCTCGTGCACCTCCGCCCAGTCGAGGATGCGCACCGGCACCGGCCGGTTCGCCGGGAGCTCGCGCTCGCGCGTCTTCAGGAAGCCGCGGGGATCAGCCACGGGTGCACCTCCACAGGTCGGGTCCCCGCACGCCGCACGGCGCCGTCGCCGCGCTCGGGCGCCGCGCGCAGGCCGACGGCCCGGGCGCACGCGTGGACGGTTCAGGGGTCACGCAGGCGCGCGTCGCCGGGCGGCGGTCAGCGCGCATCGGGAAACCTAGGCCCTTCGTGGGGTACGGGATGGGGACCGACGTCCCGGGCCCGCTCCGTGAGCACCGCGGCGACGTGGACGGGTGCTCTAGGGACGCAGCGCCACCGTGCCCGCGGTGACCGGCGCATGGAGCTCCGTGCCGCCCGAGAGGAACCGGTCGACCGCTGCGGCCGCGGCACGCCCCTCCGCGATGGCCCAGACGATCAGGGACTGCCCCCGGCCGGCGTCGCCGGCCACGAAGACCCCCGGGACCGACGTCGCGAAGTCGTCCGTGCGCTGCACGAGCCCGCGGGAGGTGAGCTCGGTCCCGGCCTGCCCGACGAGCGTCTCGGTCTCGGGCCCCGTGAAGCCCATCGCGATGAGCACGAGGTCGGCCGGGATGTCCCGCTCCGTGCCGGACGCGGGGACGCGGCGGCCGTCGGGCAGGTACTCGGTCGTCGCGAGGCGCAGCCCGCGCACGTGACCCGCGTCGTCGCCCTCGCCGCCCACGAACGCGACGGTCGAGGCCAGGTAGGTGCGCTCGCCGCCCTCCTCGTGGGAGCTCGAGACCTCGAAGACCAGCGGGTCCGTCGGCCACGGCTGGTTCTCGGGGCGCTCCGTGGGCGGCTGCTTGCCGATCGCGAGCGTCGTGACCGACGCGGCGCCCTGGCGCAGCGCGGTGCCGAGGCAGTCCGAGCCGGTGTCGCCGCCGCCGATGATCACGACGTGCTTGCCGGTCGCCGTGATCTGGTCGACGACCTCCTTGCCCGCGACCACGGCGTTCGCCTGGTGCAGGTAGTCCATCGCGACGTGCACGCCCTCGAGCTCGCGACCGGGCAGGGGCAGCTCGCGCGGGACCGTCGCGCCGGTCGCGACGACGATCGCGTCGAACCGGCTGTGCAGCTGGTCCCACGTGATGTCGCGGCCGATCTCGACGCCCGGGCGGAACCGGGTCCCCTCGGCCTTCATCTGCTTGAGGCGCCGGTCGATGTGGTGCTTCTCGAGCTTGAAGTCGGGGACGCCGTAGCGCAGGAGCCCGCCGATCTCGTCGTCGCGCTCGTACACGGCGACCGTGTAGCCGGCGCGCGTGAGCTGCTGCGCGGCGGCGAGCCCGGCGGGGCCCGAGCCGACGACGGCGACCGTGAAGCCCGTGAGCCGCTGGGGCACCTGCGGCGTCACGAAGCCGCGGTCGAACGCCTCGTCGATGATCGAGACCTCGACGTTCTTGATCGTGACCGGCGGCTGGTTGATGCCGAGCACGCAGCTCGACTCGCACGGCGCCGGGCAGATGCGCCCCGTGAACTCCGGGAAGTTGTTCGTCGCGTGCAGGCGCTCGGACGCGTCGGCCCACTGGCCGCGCCACACGAGGTCGTTCCACTCGGGGATCAGGTTCCCGAGCGGGCAGCCGTTGTGGCAGAACGGGATGCCGCAGTCCATGCAGCGACCCGCCTGGCGGTGCAGCATCGCCTCGTCGACGGCGGTGCCGTCGGCGGTGCGGTGCTCGTGCACCTCGCGCCAGTCCATGAGCCGGACGGGGACCGGGCGGCTCGGCGGGAGCTCGCGGTCCCGGGTCTTGAGGAAGCCTCGCTGGTCAGCCACGTGCCACCTCCAGGATCTGGTCCCACACCCCCGGCGCCGCCGGGTCCAGCCCGTCGGCCTCAGCCTGCGCGAGCGCACGGCGGACCCGGGCGTACTCGCTCGGGAGCACGCGCGTGAAGCGGGTGCGCGTCGCGTCGAGGTCGGCGAGGAGCTCGGCGGCGACCGGCGAGTCCGTCTCGGCGTGGTGCCGGCGCAGCAGCGTCTCGACGACCGCGGCGTCCTCGTCGTCGAGCGGGCTGAGCGTGAGCTCGCCGCTCTTCACGGACGCCGTGTTGACGAGCGCCGGCTCGAGGTCGAGCACGTACGCCGTGCCGCCCGACATGCCCGCCGCGAAGTTGCGGCCCGTCGTGCCGAGCACGAGCACCGTGCCGCCCGTCATGTACTCGCAGCCGTGGTCGCCCACGCCCTCGACGACGAGCGACGCGCCCGAGTTGCGCACGCCGAAGCGCTCGCCCACGAGCCCGCGCAGGAAGATCTCCCCGCTGGTGGCGCCGTACCCGATGACGTTGCCTGCGACGACGTTGTTCTCGCCGATGAGCACCGCGTTGCGGTCGGGGCGCACGACGATCCGCCCGCCCGACAGGCCCTTGCCGACGTAGTCGTTCGCGTCGCCGAACAGCCGCAGCGTGATGCCGCGGGGCAGGAACGCGCCGAACGACTGGCCGGCGGAGCCCGTGAGGGTCACGTCGATCGTGTCGTCGGGCAGGCCGGAACCGTGGTAACGCTTGGTGACCTCGTGACCGAGCATCGTGCCGACCGTGCGGTTGACGTTGCGGACCGGCAGCGCGATGCGCACGGGCTCGCCGCGCTCGAGGGCGTCGCCGGCCAGCGCGATGAACTGGTTGTCGAGCGCACGCTCGAGCCCGTGGTCCTGGCCCTGCGTGTTGTGCAGCGCCGAGCCGGGCTCCGGCTCCGGGACGGCGAGCACGGGCGACAGGTCGAGGCCCGCGGCCTTCCAGTGGTCGATGACCGGGCGGGTGTCGAGCATCTCGACGTGGCCGACCGCCTCGAGCAGCGTCCGGAAGCCGAGTCGCGCGAGCAGCTCGCGGACCTCCTCGGCGATGAACTCGAAGAAGTTCACGACGAACTCGGGGCGACCGTTGAACCGCGCACGCAGCTCCGGGTTCTGCGTCGCGACGCCCACCGGGCAGGTGTCGAGGTGGCAGACGCGCATCATGATGCAGCCCGAGACCACGAGCGGCGCCGTCGCGAAGCCGAACTCCTCGGCGCCGAGCAGCGCCCCGACGAGCACGTCGCGGCCCGTCTTGAGCTGGCCGTCGACCTGCACGACGACGCGGTCGCGGAGGTTGTTGAGCACGAGCGTCTGCTGGGTCTCGGCGAGGCCGATCTCCCACGGCGTCCCGGCGTGCTTGAGCGACGTGAGCGGGCTCGCGCCGGTGCCGCCGTCGTGGCCCGAGATGAGCACGACGTCCGAGTGCGCCTTGGCCACACCCGCCGCGACCGTGCCGACGCCGAACTCGCTGACGAGCTTGACGTGCACGCGCGCCGACGGGTTCGCGTTCTTCGCGTCGTGGATGAGCTGCGCGAGGTCCTCGATGGAGTAGATGTCGTGGTGCGGCGGCGGCGAGATGAGGCCGACGCCGGGCGTCGAGTGCCGCGTCTTGGCGACCCACGGGTACACCTTGTGACCGGGCAGCTGCCCGCCCTCGCCGGGCTTGGCGCCCTGCGCGAGCTTGATCTGGATGTCGTCCGCGTTCGTCAGGTACTCCGACGTCACGCCGAAGCGGCCCGACGCGATCTGCTTGATCGCGCTGCGGCGCACCGGGTCGTGCAGGCGCTCGGAGTCCTCGCCGCCCTCACCGGTGTTCGACTTGGCGCCGAGCTGGTTCATGGCGACCGCGAGCGTCTCGTGCGCCTCGGCCGAGATCGAGCCGTAGGACATCGCGCCCGTGCTGAACCGCTTGACGATCTCCGAGACCGGCTCGACCTCGTCGAGCGGCACCGGCGGGCGTGCGCCCTCCTTGAACGTCAGGAGGCCGCGCATCGTCATGAGCCGCGACGACTGCTCGTTGACCCGGTCCGAGTACTGCCGGAACACGTCGAACTGGCGCGTGCGCGTCGAGTGCTGCAGCCGGAAGACGGTCTCGGGGTCGAACAGGTGGTCCTCGCCGTCGCGACGCCACTGGTACTCGCCACCGACCGCGAGGCGCTGGTGCGGCAGCCGGTTCCCGCTCGCCGGGTACGCGTCGGCGTGCCGGGCCGCGACCTCCGCCGCGATGACGTCGAGGCCGATCCCGCCGAGCCGGCTCGTCGTGCCCGCAAAGTAGCGGTCGACGAGCGCCGCGGACAGGCCGATGGCCTCGAAGACCTGCGCGCCGCGGTAGGACGCGATCGTCGAGATGCCCATCTTCGACATGACCTTCAGGACGCCCTTGCCGAGCGCCTTGATGAGGTTCTTGACGGCCTGCTCCGGCTCGACGCCGGGGACGTACGCGCTGCGCGCGAGGTCCTCGACGGTCTCCATCGCGAGGTACGGGTTGACCGCCGCCGCGCCGTAGCCGATGAGCAGCGCGACGTGGTGCACCTCGCGCACGTCGCCGGCCTCGACGACGAGCGAGACCTGCGTGCGGGTGTGCCGGCGCAGCAGGTGGTGGTGCACGGCGCTCGACAGCAGGAGCGACGGGATCGGCGCCAGGTCGGCGTCGCCGTCCCGGTCCGAGAGCACGATGAAGCTCACGCCGTCCGCGACCGCGGCGTCGACCTCGGCGAAGATTTCCTCGAGGCGCGCCTCGAGGGCCGCTCCCCCGCCGTCGACCCGGTACAGCCCCCGCACCGTGATGGCACGGAAGATGCCCGCGAGGCGCGGGTCCTTGTCGATGCGCACGATCTTCGCGAGCTCGTCGTTGTCGATCACGGGGAACGGCAGCATGAGCTTGCGGGCGTGCAGCGGGGTGTCGTCGAGCAGGTTCGGCTCGGGGCCGATCGCGCCGCCGATCGACGTGACGAGCTCCTCGCGGATCGCGTCCAGCGGCGGGTTCGTCACCTGCGCGAACATCTGCGTGAAGTAGTCGAATAGCAGGCGCGGGCGGCTCGAGAGCACCGCGACCGGCGTGTCGGAGCCCATCGCACCCAGCGGCTCGGCACCCGTCGCCGCGATCGGCGACAGGATGATCTTGAGCTCCTCCTCGGTGTACCCGAAGGCGCGCTGGCGGCGGCGCACCGACGCGGCCGAGTGCGCGACGTGCTCGCGCTCCGGGAGCTGGTCGAGCGAGACGGAGTGCTCGCGCATCCACTCGTCGTACGGGCGCTGCGCCGCGAGCTGCGCCTTGATCTCCGAGTCCTCGATGATCCGGCCCTGGCCGGTGTCGACGAGGAACATCTTGCCGGGCTCGAGGCGGCCCTTGCGCACGACCGTGGCGGGGTCGATGTCGAGCACGCCGGCCTCGCTGGCCATGACGACGAGCCCGTCCTCGGTGACCCAGAAGCGGCCCGGGCGCAGCCCGTTGCGGTCCTGGACCGAGCCGACGAGCGTCCCGTCCGTGAACGTCATCGCCGCCGGGCCGTCCCACGGCTCCATGAGCGTCGAGTGGTACTCGTAGAACGCGCGCCGCGCGGGGTCCATCTGGGCGTGGTTCTCCCACGCCTCCGGGATCATCATCATGATCGCGTGCGGCAGCGAGCGGCCCGCGAGGTGCAGCAGCTCGAGCACCTCGTCGAAGCTGCCCGAGTCGCTCCCACCGGGCGTGCAGATGGGCAGGAGCGGCGCGAGGTCGCCGAGCGCCTCGCTCGCGAGGGTGCCCTCGCGCGCGGCCATCCAGTTGCGGTTGCCACGCACGGTGTTGATCTCACCGTTGTGCGCGAGCAGCCGGAAGGGCTGGGCGAGCGGCCACGACGGGAACGTGTTCGTCGAGAAGCGCGAGTGCACGAGCGCGAGCTCGGACGCGTAGCGCGGGTCGGACAGGTCCGCGAAGAACGGCTCGAGCTGGCCGGGCGTGAGCATGCCCTTGTAAGCGAGGGTGCGCGCGGACAGCGAGGCGAAGTAGACGTCGACCTCGCGCTCGGCGCGCTTGCGCAGGCGGAACGCCCGGCGGTCGAGGTCGACCCCGGCGAGCTCGCGCGACGGGTCGGCGACGACGAGCTGGCGGAAGACCGGCATCGAGCCGCGCGCCGTCGGGCCGACGAGCTCGGGCGTCACCGCGATGTCGCGCCACGCGAGGACGTCGAGCTTCTCCTCGACCGCGATCGCCTCGATGGCGCGCACGGCGGCGGCCTGCTCGTCGGCGTCGACCGGGAGGAACGCCATGCCGATCGCGTAGCGGCCGGCCGGCGGGAGCTCGGCGTCGACCACGTCGCGCAGGAACGCGTCAGGGATCTGGGTGAGGATCCCGGCGCCGTCGCCGCTGTTCTCCTCCGCACCGACCGCACCGCGGTGGTCGAGGTTGAGCAGGGCGGTCAGGCCGGCGTCGACGATGTCGCGCCCGGGCGTGCCGCGCAGGGTGGCGACGAACGCGAAACCGCAGGCGTCACGCTCGGCGGCAGCGTCGTACAGACCCTGCGACGACGGCGCACGCAGAGCGCCATGGCTCACGGGCGACGTGGGCATCAGTACCGTCCTCACGAACCCCGAGACCGGGGTGTAGCACGAACATGGGGGAAACGTGGGACGTCGTTGGCCCAAACGCGTGGCGACGATACCCGCCGCTTTCCCAGGCGGACTCGTCGCGCAGTGTGAGGTGGCTCACACACCGGACCGCGGTCAGCGGTCGGTCTGCGGTGAGCTCTCCTCGTGCTCCTGCGGCGCCGGTGGATCCAGCAGGAGAGTCGTCTCGCGTCCGGGATGCCGGCGTCCGACCACGACGAACGCTACCAGCGCCCCGAGGCCCACGATGATCGACGTCCAGACGTTGAGGCGGAACGGTCCGATCGTCTCGGCGGGGTCGATGCGCAGCAGCTCGATCCAGAGCCGTCCTGCCGTGTAGAGGACGACGTAGAGCCAGAATACGCGACCGTGACCGAGCCTCAGACGCCGGTCCAGCACGACGAGCACCGCCGCCGCGCCGAGGTTCCACAGCAGCTCGTACAGGAACGTCGGGTGGAACAGCGTGCCGGACTCGTACCCGGCCGGGAGGTGCAGGTCGTCGATCTGCAGGCCCCACGGCAGCGTCGTCGGGCCGCCGAACAGCTCCTGGTTGAACCAGTTCCCGAGCCGGCCGACCGCCTGCGCGACGAGCAGCCCGGGCGCGAGGGCGTCCGCGAACGGCGCGAGGCGCACGCCCTGGCGGCGGCACCCGATCCACGCACCGACGGCGCCGAGCGCGACCGCGCCCCAGATCCCGAGGCCGCCCTCCCAGATCGCGAGAGCGCGCCACGGGTCGCCGCCGGGCCCGAAGTACGCGTCCGGCGAGCTCAGCACGTGATAGACCCGGCCGCCCACGATGCCGAACGGCACCGCCCAGAACGCGATCTCCAGGACGTCGTCCGGCGCGCCGCCGCGCTCCGCCCAGCGCCGCCGGGTGATGAGGACGGCGGCGACGATGCCCGCGAGGATCGCGAGCGCGTACGCGCGCAGCGGGAAGGGGCCCAGGTACCAGACGGACTCGGGCGGGCTCGGGATCGACGCAGGGATCGCGGCGAGCACCGACGCGACCGAGGTCACGCGCGCGCCCCGCGCACCCCGGCTGCGATCGTCGAGGTGGCCGCGGCGAGCGCGTCGAGACCGGACGTGAGGTCGGCTGCCTCGACGAGCGGGCGCACGAAGGCCGACCCGACGATCACCCCGTCGGCGTAGCGGGCGACCTCGGCGGCCTGCTCCGCGGTCGAGACGCCGAGGCCGACGCACACGCGCTCGGCGCCCGCGGCGCGGGTGTCCGCGACGAGCCGCTCGGCCTGCGAGCCGACGCTCGCCCGGACGCCCGTGACGCCCATGGTCGACGCCGCGTACACGAAGCCGCGCGACGCGGCGACGGTCGAGACGAGCCGCTCGGGCGTCGAGCTCGGGGCGACGAGGAACACGCGGTCCAGGTCGTGCGCCTGCGACGCCGCCATCCAGTCGGCCGCCTCGTCGGGGATCAGGTCGGGCGTGATGAGCCCGGCTCCCCCGGCGGACGCGAGGTCCCGGGCGAACGCCTCGACGCCGTAGCGCAGCACGAGGTTCCAGTACGTCATGACGAGCACCGGTGCGCCGCGACCCGCGACCTGCTCGAGCGCGTGCAGCGTGTCCGTCACGCGCGTCCCGTGCGCGAGCGCGTGGCCGACGGCCTGCTGGATCAGCGGGCCGTCGAGCACCGGGTCGGTGTACGGCATGCCGAGCTCGATGACGTCAGCGCCCGCGTCGATCAGCGTGCGCACGGCCTCGACCGAGCCGGGCACGTCGGGGTAGCCGACCGGCAGGTACCCGATCAGCGCGGCCCGCCCCGGCGTCTCGGATGTGCCGGCGGCGAGCTCCGCGAGGCGCGGGGCCGTCGTCGCACGGACGGTGGTCTCGCTCACGGCGCCAGCCCTCCCCTGCCCTCGTTCAGTGCCTGGTCCTTGCCCGAGTAGCCCGACGCCGTCGTGTCGTCGAGCAGGCCGAACCAGCGCGCCGCGGTCGCGACGTCCTTGTCCCCGCGGCCCGACAGGTTGATCAGGATCACCGGGTCGGCGCCGTCCGGCACGTCCCACCTACGGGCCTCCTGGCCGAGCTTGATCGCCCCGGCCAGGGCGTGCGCCGACTCGATCGCGGGGATGATCCCCTCGGTCCGGCACAGCACCCGGAACGCGTCCATCGCCTCGACGTCGGTCACGGGGCGGTACTCGGCGCGGCCGATGTCGTGCAGCCACGAGTGCTCGGGGCCGACGCTCGGGTAGTCGAGCCCCGCGGAGATCGAGTGGCTCGGCAGCGTCTGGCCGTCCTCGTCCTGCAGGAGGTAGGACTTCGCGCCGTGCAGCACGCCCGGCACACCGCCGTTGAACCGCGACGCGTGCCGGCCGGAGTCGACGCCCTCGCCGCCCGCCTCGAAGCCGAACAGGCGCACGTCCGCGTCGTCGAGGAACGCGTTGAAGATGCCCATCGCGTTCGAGCCGCCGCCCACGCACGCCGCGACGGCGTCGGGCAGCCGGCCGATCTCCTCGGCGAGCTGGAGCTTGGCCTCCTCGCCGATGACCTTGTGGAAGTCGCGCACCATCTCGGGGAACGGGTGCGGACCGGTCACGGTGCCGAGCAGGTAGTGGGTCGTCTCGACGTTGGCCACCCAGTCGCGCAGGGCCTCGTTGATCGCGTCCTTGAGCGTGCGGGCACCGATCGTCACGGGGACGACCTCGGCGCCGAGCAGGCGCATCCGCGCGACGTTGAGGGCCTGGCGCTGCGTGTCCTCCTCGCCCATGTACACCGTGCACTCGAGGTCCATGAGCGCGGCGGCCGTCGCCGTGGCGACGCCGTGCTGGCCCGCGCCCGTCTCGGCGATCACGCGCGTCTTGCCCATGCGCTTGACCAGCAGCGCCTGCCCGAGCACGTTGTTGATCTTGTGCGAACCGGTGTGGTTGAGGTCCTCGCGCTTGAGGAAGACCCGGACGCCCTCGCCGACGTGCCGGGCGAACCGGGGGACCTCGGTCAGCGGGCTCGGGCGGCCCGTGTACGTCTTGTGCAGGCGCGCGAGCTCGGCGCCGAACGCGGGGTCCGCGAGCGCCTTGTGGTACGCCGTGTCGAGCTCGTCGAGCGCCGCGATCAGCGCCTCCGGGACGAACCGGCCGCCGAAGTCGCCGAAGTACGGTCCCTGGTGCGTGCTGAGCGGGCCGGCGATCGCCATGGCCTCGCGCAGCGCCTGCGCCGCGCCACCCTCCGGCAGCCCCGGGCGCCCGGTCACTGGCGCACCGCCCGCAGCGAGGGGTGCGACCCGGCGGCGACGAGGTCGGCGACCGACTCGCGCGGCGCGTCGTCGGTCACCAGGGCCTCGCCCACCAGCACCGAGTCAGCGCCGGCGCGCGCGTAGTCCATGACGTCGTGCGGGCCGCGCACGCCCGACTCGGCGATCTTGACGATGCCGGCCGGGATCGAGGGGGCGACGCGCGCGAACGTGCCGCGGTCGACGTCGAGGGTCTTGAGGTCACGGGAGTTCACACCGATGATCTTCGCCCCCGCGTCGACGGCGCGCGCGACCTCCTCGGCGTCGTGCACCTCGACCAGGGCCGTCATGCCGAGGGAGTGCACGCGCTCGACGAGCGACTCGAGCACCGTCTGCTCGAGCGCCGCGACGATGAGCAGGACGAGGTCGGCGCCGTGCGCGCGCGCCTCCCACACCTGGTACGGCGTGACGACGAAGTCCTTGCGCAGCACCGGGATGTCGACGGCGGCACGCACCGAGTCGAGGTCCGCGAGCGTGCCGTTGAACCGCCGCTGCTCGGTGAGCACCGAGATGACGGACGCGCCGCCCTTCTCGTACTCCGCCGCGAGCTTCGCGGGGTCCGCGATCGACGCCAGCGCGCCCTTGCTCGGGCTCGAGCGCTTCACCTCGGCGATCACGGTGACCGCGTCGGCGACGCGCAGCCGGTTCACGCACGCCTTGGCCTCGGGGGCACGCGCCGCGCGCTCCTTGAGTGCGGCCAGGGGCGTCGCGGCCTCGCGCTGGGCGAGGTCCTCCCGGACGCCGGCGACGATGTCGTCGAGCACGGTCATCGTCTCGTCACCTTCCCTCGAGCCTCGTCGCCGGGGCGACCGGTGGTCTTGGGCTCATCGTAGAGGGGCACACGGGACGAAAGGACCACGCGCCAGGTCGTGGGACCGTGCGGGGCCGTACCCGGTCCCTCAGTACCCGGTCCCGTTCGAAAGGAAGGACAGCCCGAGGACCCCCGCGACGCCCACCACGTAGAGGACGACGAAGCCGAGGGCGACCACACCGAGCGCGATCGAGATCCACCCGAGCACGATCCCCGCCTGCGCCATGCCGAGGTTGTTCGCCTCGCCCGCCGCGACCGCGCGCTTGGCGTTGTTGCCGAGGATGACCGCCGGGATGCCCGTGACGAACACGCAGCCCACGACGATGCCGACGATCCCGAGCACGAGCGACCAGACCCCGAGCTGGTTCTTCGGGTACACGTACGCCGGCGCGTACGGCTGGCCGGGGTACGGCTGACCGGGGTACGGCTGACCGGGGTAGGGCTGACCCGCGTAGGGCTGGCCCTGCGCGTACTGCCGTGCGTACGGCTGGGCCGCGGGCTGCGCGGCGCCGGGCTGGCCCTGGGCGTACGGCTGAGCGACGGGCGGCTCGCCTGCGGCCGCCTGGCCGGGCGCAGCGGAGGCCGGTGCCGGTGCGCCGGACGCCGTCTCGGTGCCGCGGGGCTTCGTGAGGTCGATCGGCGCGTGCCCGGCGGCGGGCGGTGTCCCCGTGCCGTCGGGCGTCGGTGCCGACCGGCCGTCGCGCGCCGTCGCGGGGTCCTGCGGCGTCGGGTCGCCGGGCGTGGTCATCTCGGGGTCCTCACGGTCGTCGGAGCGGTGCGCGCGAGTGTATCGACGCGGAGCCCTGCCGGTGAGCCGCTCGGGCTCCGCCTCAGGGGGCCAGCGCCGGGCCGAGGCCGGGGAGGTTGCGCGCGAGGGAGTACAGCAGGACGAGGGACAGCACCGCCCAGGGCAGGGCGCGCCGCGCCGCGGAGCCCGTCGACCGGGCGGAGCCGGCCGCGGCGAGCGCCGGTGCGGCGCCCTCGGGGTCGGGGAGCGCCCATCGCCGGGCCAGCCACGCGGCCCACAGGGCGACGACCACCGGGACGAGCAGGACCCACACGGGGTTCATGGCCCAGGCACCCGTGAGGTCGCCGTGCGCGAGGTCGTACGTGGCCCGCAGGCCGCCGCACCCGGCGCAGTACAGCCCGGTCAGGGCGTACAACGGGCAGACGCCGTAGCTCCCCGGCCGGTGGGGGTCGACCGTCGCGACCAGCGTGACGGCGGCGACGGTGACGCCGCCGGCGGCGAGCGGCGCGGCGGCTGCACGCAGGCGGGCGCGGGTGCGGTCGGCCCGGGACGGCGCACGGCCCGACCCCGGGAAAGGGGTCGGGCCGTGCGTCCGAGCGGTGCCGTGCACCAGCAGGTCCTCGCTCAGTAGGTGCTCGTGCTGAGCTGGTCGATGCTCTCCATGTACGCCGCGAACCCACCGAGCGCGAAGAGCCAGATGAGGACGAGCACCGACAGCGCGATGGCCACCCAGCCGAGGATCACGCCCGCAAGCGCCATACCACCGTTGTTGGCCTCGCCTGCAGCCGCAGCCTTGCGGGCCTTGTTGCCGACGATGACGGCGGGGATGCCGGTGAGGAACCCGCACTGGAGGACGATGCCCACGAGGCCGAGCACGAGGGCCCACACGGCGAGGTTGTTCTTCGGGAAGTTCTGCCCGTAGCCGCCGCCGTACCCCGGCGCGTTGCCGTACTGCGGCGCCTGCGGGTAGCCGCCGCCCTGGGGCGCGCCGTACTGCGGAGCCGACGGGTACTGGGGCGAGCTGGGGGTGCTCGGCTGCTCGGGCTGGTTGCCGGCGGCGTACGGGTCCTGCGGCTCGTTCGGGGTCGACATCTCTATCTCCAGGGGTCAGGCCGGTCGGGAGGTCCGCCGGTCGGGGTCGTGCGCGGGCGCGTGGGGGTCAGTGACCCGAGCCGGACTGCTTCGCGAGCGTCGCCTTGCCGCCCTGCCCGTGGCCCATGGCCTGGAGGACCTTGCCGACGACGATGCCGAGGAGGCACACCGCGAGGCCGGCCCAGAAGAGCCAGACGACCGCGAAGGTCACGGCGAGCGCCGAGATCGTGAATCCGACGACGACGAGGACGACGAGCGTCCAGGCGGCGGTGGTGTGACCGTGGTTGGTCGGAGGGGTGCTCAGCGGGAGGTACGCGACCTCGTTGGAGTGCGTCCCGTTGGGGGTCGAGCCGGTGTGCCGGCGTTCGACGGAGTGCTCGGCCATGTGGCAGCGCCTTTCGATCGTGTTCTGCGGTTAACCCTAGCGGAACGCCGCTGATCAGCAGGCTCGGGGCGGTGCTGCCCAGCCGGTCAGGTCGGGTCGTCGCCCCTGCTGAGGGCGTCCCACGCGGAGCGGTCGTCGTCGGGGTCGGGATGCGCGGTGCCCGTCCCCCGGCCACCGGCGGCCCTGGCGGCGCCGTACCGGCTCGTCGGCGCGGCCCAGCGTCGCGAGGACACCACGACGGCGACCGCTGCCAGCACGTCGAGCGCGCCGACCGCGACGGTGACGGCAGGCCACGCCGTCGGCGCAGCCGGCCCCGCGAGCGCACCGACGCCGGTGACCGCGGCGACGACCGTGCGGGCGGCACCCTCCGGGTCGGCGAGCACCGCGAGCGCGGAGACGACGACGGTCGCCCCGGCGGCCGCGACGACGGTCGCGACGACCCACCGGCCGACGCGGCCCACGAGCCCGACGGCGGCGGCGGCCGCGAGCAGCGCGACGGCGGCCGCGAGCACCGCCGGGGCGGCCTGCGTGCCGGTGACGGGGACGTCGACCTCACCCCGGACGGCGCTCGAGCCGGTCGCGCGGAGCCACACGGGCACGCTCGACCCGGCCGTGACGAGCGCCGCGAGGACGAGCAGGCCCGCGGTGCGCCCGCGTCGTCGGCCACCCGACGTCCCGGCTCGCGCCGCCGCGTCCGGGCCACCGGGGACCGCCGGCGTCCGGCGTCCCGCGTCCCGGTCGCCCCCGGTCCCGCCGCCCCCGGTCGCGCCGGGGTCCGCGTCAGCCACCGGTCGCCGGTCGCAGCCGGGCCGCGACCTGCACGGCACGCACCGCCGCCGCGGCCTTATTGCGCGACTCCTCGTACTCCAGCGCGGGCACCGAGTCCGCCACGATGCCGCCCCCGGCCTGCACCGAGGCGCGGCCGTCGCGGATCAGCGCGGTGCGGATCGCGATGGCCATGTCCATGTCGCCCGCGAGGTCGAAGTACCCGACCGTCCCGCCGTAGATCCCCCGCCGGGCGGGCTCGATCTCGTCGATCAGCGCGATCGCCCGCGGCTTCGGGGCCCCCGAGAGCGTGCCGGCGGGGAACGTCGCGACGAGGGTCTGCAGCGCGGTGGCGCCCGCGCGGAGCTGCCCCACGACCGTCGAGCAGATGTGCATGATGTGGCTGAAGCGCTTGACGGCCATGAACTCGACGACCTCGACGCTCGCCGGCTCGCAGACCTTGACGAGGTCGTTGCGGGACAGGTCGACGAGCATGATGTGCTCGGCGCGCTCCTTGGGGTCGGCGAGCAGCTCCTCGCCGAGCTCGCGGTCGGCCTCGGGCGTGGCGGCGCGCGGCCGGGACCCGGCGATGGGGAACGTCACGACGCGCCCCTCGGTGACCTTGACGAGGGTCTCGGGGCTCGAGCCGACGACCGCGAAGTCCCCGCCCTCGGCGTCCTGCAGCTGCAGGTAGTACATGTACGGGCTCGGGTTGATCGTGCGCAGCACCCGGTAGACGTCGATGGGCTCCGCGGGGCAGTCGAGGTCGAGGCGCTGGGAGAGGACGATCTGGAACACCTCGCCGTCGCGGATCGCCTCCTGGCCGACGCGCACGGCCTGCTCGAACTCCTCGCGGGTCGAGCGGAACTCGAGCTCGGGCTCGCCCTCCTCGACGAGCACCGCGGTCGCGGGCGGCGCCGGGGTGGCCAGCGCGGTCTGCATCGCGTCGAGGCGCGCGACAGCGTCCGCGTGGGCCTCGTCGACGCGCTCGTCGGTGTCGTCGAAGTTGATCGCGTTCGCCACGAGCCAGACCGAGCCGTCGACGTGGTCGACCACCGCGAGGTCGCTCGCGAGGCACAGCGTGAGCTCGGGGACGCCGAGCTCGTCGGGCGCCTTCGCGGGCAGCGTGGGCTCCCACTGCCGGACGATGTCCCAGCCGAGCGCGCCGACCAGCCCGCCCGTGAGGGGCGGCAGGCCGGGGACGGCGGGCGTGCGCAGGACCTCGAGCGTCTCGGCGAGGACGTCGAGCGGTGCGCCGTCGAGCGGCACGCCCACGGGCACGTCGCCCGTCCACACGGCGCGGCCGTCGCGCGAGGTGAGTGTCGCGCGCGAGCGGACCCCGACGAACGAGTAACGCGACCACGTGCCGTCGGACTCGGCGGACTCGAGCACGAACGTGCCCGGGCGGCCCTGCGCGAGCGTGCGGTACAGGCCCACCGGCGTCACGTCGTCCGCGAGCAGGCGCCGCACGACGGGGACGACCCGCCGGTCCGCGGCGAGCGTGCGGAACTCTCCGAGCGCCGGCCACGTCGTGCCCCACGGGACCTGGACCGCAGGTGCCTGGGGCGGGGTCGTGGCGGTGCTCATCGCGCTCCTTCGGTGCTCGGGGTGGACTCGGGGCGGACCCCGACGACGGCGGGCAGCGGTCCGCCCGCCTCGAAGCACGTGCGGGTCCCGGTGTGGCAGGCGGCGCCGACCTGGTCGACCTGGACGAGCAGGGCGTCGCCGTCGCAGTCGAGGCTCACGGACTTCACGTACTGCGCGTGGCCGGACGTGTCGCCCTTGCGCCAGTACTCCTGGCGTGACCGGCTCCAGAACGTCACGCGACCCGACGTCAGCGTGCGGGCAAGCGCCTCGTCGTCCATCCAGCCGACCATGAGGACGTCACCGGTGTCGTGCTGCTGCACGACGGCCGCCACGAGACCCGCGCCGTCACGGCTCAGGCGCGCGGCGACCTGCGGGTCCAGCGCGGACGGGGGGACGGGGGCGCCGACGGACGGCGCGGACGAGGCGACCACGCCGGAATCCTCCCACGACGCCGCGCGCCGCCGCCGCAGCGGTCACGCCCGCGGACGCACGGTGCGGGTCAGCGGGTCTGGGACACCCAGGAGCCGTGCATGCCCGCGTAGACGCCGCCGAGCGCGAGCAGCTCGGCGTGCGACCCGGTCTCCACGACGCGGCCCGCGTCGACCACGACGACGAGGTCGGACGCCTCGGCGGTCGAGAGCCGGTGCGCGATCGTGAGGGTGCTGCGGCCGTGCGTGAGCGAGTCGAGCGCGCGCGCGATGCGGACCTCGGTGGCGGGGTCGACCGCCGACGTCGCCTCGTCGAGCACGAGCAGGTCCGCACCCGCGAGGTAGGCCCGCGCGAGCGCGACGAGCTGGCGTTCCCCTGCCGACAGCGACTCGCCGCGCTGACCGACCGGGGTCGCGAGCCCCTGGGGCAGCTCCGCGAGCCAGTCCCGCAGCCCGAGGTCGTCGAGCGCCGTGAGCAGGTGCACCTCGTCGACGCCGTCGGGCCCGGAGCCGCCGCGCCAGCCGTACGCGAGGTTCTCCCCGAGCGTCGCGTCGAACAGGAAGCCCTCCTGGGGCACCATCACGACGCGCTCGCGCAGGCTCGCGGACCGGATGCGGCGCAGGTCGACCCCGTCGAGCAGGACCTCGCCCGTCGTCGGGTCCATCAGCCGCGCGACGAGCTTCGCGACCGTCGTCTTGCCCGAGCCGGTCGCGCCGACGACCGCGACCGACGTGCGCGCCGGGATCGTCAGGTCGATGCCGTGCAGGACGGGCGGGCCGTCCGGGTAGGCGAAGCCGACGCCCCGCAGCTCGACCGTCGCCGGGCCGCGCGGGGAGTCCACGCCGTCCTCGCCGGGGTCGGGAACCAGCACGGGCGTCTCGATCACGGCGAGCACGCGGCGCCAGCCGGCGACCGCGTTCTGCAGCTCGTTGAGGATCTCCGTCGCCATCTGCACCGGGCCGGTGAAGAGCTGGACGAGGAAGAGGAACGCGAGCAGCCGCCCGACGGTCAGGTCGCCCGCGACGCCGAGGTACATGCCGGCCACGACGACGACCGCGAGCACGAGGTTGGCGACGAGGACGCCGCTCGAGAACACGACGGCCACGACGTTCTGCGCGCGCACCATCGCCTGACGCGTGGCCCGGACCGACTCGTCGATCCGCCGCCCGGTGCGCTCCTGGACCCCGTAGGCCCGGACCGTCTCGGCGCCGACGACGGCCTCGGAGACGGCCCCGAGCATCGCGCCGACCCGCGCGCGCACGAGCGTGTACGCGGCGTTGACCCGCTTCTGCAGCGGGCGCAGGACGAGCACGAGCGGCAGGAACGACAGCCACACGAGGATCGTGAGCTGCCACGAGTACACGGCCATGAGCACCGTCGCGACCGAGATCTGCAGCAGCGAGACGAGCAGCATGATGCCGCCCCACTGCACGAACATCGAGATGGTGTCGACGTCGGACGTGACGCGCGAGACGAGCGAGCCGCGCCGCTCGGCGTCGAGGGTCAGCGCCGACAGGTCGTGCACGTGCCGGAACGCGCGCACGCGCAGCGCGACCAGACCCCGCTCGCTCGCGCGGAACAGCCGCACGTTGACCAGGGCCGAGCACGCGGCACCGAGCAGCAGGCCCGTCGCCGCGACGACGACGAGCGTGACGACGCGCCGCACGTCGGGGCCGCCGGACGCGAGGATCCCGGTGTCCATCGTCTGCTGCACGGTCACGGGCACCAGCACGCGGCCCAGCGCCGCGAGGACGGCGAGCACCACGGTCAGCGCGAGGCCGTCGAGCAGCTGCGGCGAGACCTGGACGCCGCGGCGCAGGGTCGCGAGGACCCCGAGCTCGGTCGCGGAGATCCCGCGCGCCGACGCCTCCGGACCCGGCTCGGGCGTGCGCCCCCGCCTGCTCATCGGGCCACCCCGCGCGCGGCGTCGGCCTCGTCGTCGAGCGCGTCGGCGGCCACGCGCGCCCGGCGCAGCGACTCCTGCTCGTACGCCGTCGCGAGCGCCCGGTAGCCGGGGTCGCGCGCGAGCAGCTCGTCGTGGGTCCCCTGGTCCACGACGCGGCCGTTCTCGAGGTGCACGACCTCGTCGGCGAGCAGCACCGACGACATGCGGTAGGCCACCATGAGCACGCTCACCGAGCCGGGCGCGCCGCCGTCCCGCGGGCGCAGCCCGGTGAGGATCGCCTGCTCGATGCCGGGGTCCACCGCGGACGTCGCGTCGTCGAGCACGAGCAGTCGCGGGGACCGCACGAGCGCGCGGGCGAGGGCGATCCGCTGGCGCTGGCCGCCCGAGAGGTTGGACCCGCGCTCCCCGAGCCGGGCGTCGAGCCCGCCGGGCAGCGCGCGCACCACGTCGTCGACGTGCGCGGCGGCGAGCGCCTCCCACACCTGCGCGTCGGTCGGCGCCTGCGGGTCGTCGTCGTCGCACAGCGTGACGTTGGCGCGCACCGAGTCCTCGAAGACGAACGTCGACTGCGCGACGAGCGCGACCTGCGCCGCGATGTCGGCGGGCCGCACGTCGCGCAGGTCCTGGCCGTCGAGCAGCACGGATCCCGCCGTCGGGTCGGAGAGCCGGCTGAACAGCGACACGAGCGTCGTCTTGCCCGCACCCGTCGAGCCGACGACCGCGACGGTCCGGCCCGGCGCGACGTCGAGGTCGACGTCCACGAGCAGGTCCGCCGCGGTGTCCCCCGAGCCGACCCGGACGCCGACGCCCCGCATCTGCGCGTGCGCACCGGCCGCAGCCCGGGGCAGCGTCGCCGTGCCGTCGACGGGCACGGCCGAGGAGTCGAGCACGCGCGCGACGCGGTCGTGGCCGACGAGCGAGCGCGGGAGCTCCCCGAGCACCCAGCCGAAAGCCCGCACCGGGACCCCGAGCATCGTCAGCAGGTATGCGGCGGCCACGACGTCGCCCGTGCCCACGGCGCCGTCGGCCACGCGCACCGCGCCGACGAGCAGCACGAGCAGCGTCCCGATGCCGGGCAGCACGTCGATCACCGGGTCGAACAGCGCGCGCACGACACCCACCCGGATGTTGGCGTCCCGGAGCTCGCCCGCGCGCTCGGCGAACCGCACGACCTCGCGGTCCTCGGTGCCCAGGGACTTGACCAGCACGCCCGCCTCGAAGCTCTCGTGCGCGATGTCGGAGACCTCGGAGCGCAGCTGCTGCGCGCGCGTGATCGCCGGGGACATCCGCCGCTGGAACACGACGTTCGCGACGACCGCGAGCGGGATGACGACGAGCGCCGCGAGCGCGAGCCACACGTCCGTGCGCAGCAGCCCGACCGCCGCGACGAGGATCATCACGACGACCCCGAGCGCGAACGGCAGCGGGTTGAACACCGACGTCGAGGCCTCGACGTCCGAGCTCGCGTTGGCGAGGAGCTGGCCGGTGGGGTGGCGGCGGTGCCACGACATCGGCAGGCGCAGGTACTGGCGGGTCACCCGGACGCGCTGGTCGGCCTGCTGGTCCGCGACGCCCATCCCCGCGAAGATGCGGCGGCCGGCCACAGCGAGCGCGAGCGCCAGGGCCACCGCGGCGAGCGCGAGGCCCGCCTGCCAGATCCGGTCGCGCGCGTCCGCCGAGCCGTCGATCGCCGGGACGACGACGCCGTCGGTCACCCAGCCGAGCACGCGGCTCACCATGACGGTGAGCGTGCCGAACGCCGCGGACAGCAGGACGGCCCACGTATAGGTCCACGGCTGGGACACCATGCCCCGGACGAGGAGCTGGACCGACCGCCGGGCGACGGAGCCGGTCAGGGCGACCCCGGCGGGGGGTCGGGCACGCGTGGGCACAGCAGGTCCTTCCGGGGCGGGCGGGGATCGCACCATCGTCTCACGCACGTGCGACGATGCCCGGATGACGTGGCACACCCTCGAACGACGCGAGCTCGCGCAGGCCCTGACCGACGCCGGCCCCGACGCCCCGACGCTGTGCGAGGGCTGGCAGGCGCGCCACCTCGCCGCGCACGTGGTGCTGCGCGAGGGCTCGCTGGTCGTCCCCGTCGGGCTCGCGGTGCCGCCGCTCGCCGGCCGCGCGGAGCAGGCGATCGAGGACCTCGCGCAGGCCGGGCTGAGCGAGGGCGGGTTCCGCGACCTCGTCGCGCGCGTCGCCGCCGAGCCGCCCGCGTGGCACCCCATGACGTGGGCGGGCGACGCCGCGAACCTCGTCGAGTTCTTCGTGCACACCGAGGACGTGCGCCGCGGCGCCGGGACGGGCGAGGACCGCGCGCTCGAGCCGGAGCGCGAGCAGGCGCTCTGGTCGCAGCTGCTGCGCGCGGCCCGGCTGACCTACCGCAAGGTCGCCGCGGGCGTCGTGCTCGTGCGCCCCGACGGTGTGCGCCGCGTCGTCAAGCGGCCCGCGCGCGGGTTCGGGACCGTCGTGGTGCGCGGGTCCGTCGCGGACCTGCTGCTGCACGGCTTCGGCCGAGGCGCCGCCACGCGGGTCACGGTCGAGGGCGCGGCGTCCGACGTCGACGCGGTGCGCGAGGCGCTGCCGTTCCGCTGACGGCCCGGCGCCGGGCGCTCAGCGGACGGTGACGCCCGCGTCGCGCAGCGCCTGCTTGACGTCGCCGACCGTGAGCGCCCCGAAGTGGAAGACGCTCGCGGCGAGCACCGCGTCCGCGCCCGCCCGGGCCGCCTCGACGAAGTGCTCCGGGGTGCCCGCGCCGCCGCTCGCGATGAGCGGGACCCGGACCTCGCGGCGCACGGCGCCGAGCATCTGCAGGTCGAAGCCGGCGGTCGTGCCGTCGGCGTCCATCGAGTTGAGCAGGATCTCCCCCGCGCCGAGCTCCGCGGCCTGCGCGGCCCACGCGACGGCGTCGATCCCCGTCCCCTGCCGTCCGCCGTGCGTCGTGACCTCGTACCCCGAGTCGGTGCGCGTGTCGCCGGTCACGCGGCGGGCGTCGACCGACAGCACGAGGACCTGGCTCCCGAACCGCTCGGCGATCTCCGCGATGAGCTGCGGGCGGGCGATCGCCGCGGTGTTCACTCCCACCTTGTCCGCGCCGGCGCGCAGCAGGCGGTCCACGTCGTCGGTCGACCGGACGCCCCCGCCGACCGTCAGGGGGACGAAGACCTCCCCGGCGGTCCGGCGCACGACGTCGTAGGTCGTCTCGCGGTTGCCCGACGACGCCGACACGTCGAGGAAGGTGAGCTCGTCGGCGCCCTCGGCGTCGTACCGGTGCGCGAGCTCGACCGGGTCGCCGGCGTCCCGCAGGTTCTCGAAGTTGACGCCCTTGACGACGCGGCCCGCGTCGACGTCGAGGCACGGGATCACGCGCAGTGCGAGCGACACGGCTCAGCCCTCCGTCGTCGGTTCGGTGCCGTCGCCGGCGGGTGCGGTCGCGTCGGGCGCCGGGGCGTCCGCGGGGGTCGTGGCCGCGCGGCTCGCGAGCAGGTCGATCACGAACACCACCGTCTGGCCCTGGAGCTCCTCGCTCTGCGTCACGCCGAGCGGGTACGACGGCGGGACGACGAGCATGACCTGGCTGCCGACGGGCTGCTCGACGAGCGCCGACCACGCCGGGACGCTGTCGAGGGAGAACCACACCGGGCTCCCGCTCGTCCACGTCGACTCGAACGGCGCGCCCGTGGTCCACGAGAAGCCCGTGTACTGCACCGTGATGACGTCGCCCTCGGCGACCTGCTCGCCGGTGCCGCGCAGGAGCTGCTGCGTCACGAGCTCGGTGGGCGGCTCGGCGGCCGAGGGCGTGATCGACGGGGAGCCGTCGTCGGCGAGCGCGACGGCGGGGAGCCCCTCGCGCGGCGTCATGACCTCGCCGGCGGCGCGCGTGGGCAGCACGTCGAGGACCGTCACGGTCGGGAAGTCCGCGGCGCCGTTGCCCGGTGCCGGGCTCACCTTGCAGCAGCCGTGCCCCGACGCGCTGGCCGCGCAGCGTCTCGTAGAGGTCCTCGCCGAGGTCCTCGGCCGACAGGATGCGTGCGGTCGGGTTCGTGGAGTAGCTCTCCTTCACGACCGTCGCGTCGGTCGCGTCCTCGAGCCAGAAGTCGACGAGCGCCGGTCGCCCCTCGACGAGCTCCGGCCCCGAGCCCGGCCAGATCACCGTGGAGACCGTCTCGTCGACGCTGAGCGGGGTGCGGTAGGTGATCGTCGGGCGCTCCCCCGGCTCGCCCGAGACGACCACGTCGAGCGTCTCCTCCTCGGGTGCCGTGCACCCGGTGACCAGCAGCGCGACCGCCACCGCCACGGCTCCCAGACGTCGCACGACGCTCCTCTCCGCTCGCATGTCGGCCCACACTGTACGGGGACGGGCGGCGCGCCCGGGAACGCATTCGCGCCCCGGCGGCACCCGCGCAGGACCCAGCGGGCGCCGCGCGGGGGCGCTCCGCGTGCGCGTCGGCTGCCGGTCGGGACGGGTGCCGCCGACGCGTCACATCGACTCGATGAGCCTCTCGACCCGGTCGTCGACGCTGCGGAACGGGTCCTTGCACAGCACGGTCCGCTGCGCCTGGTCGTTGAGCTTGAGGTGCACCCAGTCGACCGTGTAGTCCCGGCGGGCCTCCTGCGCCCGCCGCACGAAGTCGCCCCGGAGCTTGGCGCGCGTGGTCTGCGGCGGGACGGCCGTCGCCTCGAACACCTCGAGGTCCGTCGTCACGCGCTCCACGAGACCGCGGGCGGCGAGCAGGTTGTACAGCCCCTCGGTGCGGGAGATGTCGTGGTACGCCAGGTCCATCCGCGCGACCCGCACGTCGGACAGCTCGAGGCCGTGCTTGGCGCGGTACCGCTCGATGAGCCGGTACTTGATGACCCAGTCCAGCTCGCGCTCGACGAGCGACAGGTCCCCCGTCCGGATCGCGCGCAGCCCGCGCTCCCACAGGTCGAGGACCTGCTTGACGACCGGCGTCGCGTCGACCTCAGAGTCGACGAACTCCTTGACCCGCGCGAGGTACTCCTCCTGCAGGTCCACGGCCGTCATCGACCGCCCGTTCGCCATCGCGACCGGTTGCGTGCCCGTCATGTCGTGCGAGATCTCGCGGATCGCCCGGATCGGGTTCTCGAGCGCCATGTCGCGCATGGGGACCCCGGCCTCGATCATGCGCAGGATCAGGTCGGTCGAGCCGACCTTGAGCATCGTCGTCGTCTCCGACATCGACGAGTCCCCGACGATGACGTGCAGGCGCCGGTAGTGCTCCGCGTCGGCGTGCGGCTCGTCGCGCGTGTTGATGATCGGCCGTGACCGCGTCGTCGCGCTCGAGACCGCCTCCCAGATGTGGTCGGCGCGCTGCGAGAGGCAGTACACCGCGCCGCGCGGCGTGGAGAGGACCTTGCCCGCGCCGGTGAGGACCTGGCGCGTGATGAGGAACGGCACGAGCACGTCGGACAGGCGCGAGAAGTCGCCCTGGCGGCGCACGAGGTAGTTCTCGTGGCAGCCGTAGGAGTTGCCGGCCGAGTCGGTGTTGTTCTTGAACAGGTGGATGCGCCCCGCGAGGCCCTCGTGCTCGAGCCGCTGCTGCGCGTCCGCGACCAGCCCCTCGAGGATGCGCTCGCCGCCGCGGTCGTGGGTCACGAGCTGGCGCACGTCGTCGCACTCGGCGGTCGCGTACTCGGGGTGCGAGCCGACGTCGAGGTACAGCCGCGAGCCGTTGCGCAGGAACACGTTCGACGAGCGTCCCCACGCCACGACCTTGCGGAACAGGTACCGGGCGACCTCGTCCGCGGACAGGCCGCGCCCGTCGTCCGACGCGCACGTGACGCCGTACTCGGTCTCGAGACCGAAGATGCGACGGTCCATGGGTGCCTCCTCGTCGTCAGTGTCCCTCAGGGTGCGCCGCCGGTGCTCGGCGGGCCGGTGCGCCGTGCGCCCCGCGGACGGGTGCCGGCCGGCGCCCTCAGGGCTGCGGGACCGCTCCGAGCAGGTCCTCGAGCGCGACCCCGGAGAGCCGGCGGAACGCGCGACGGGGACGGGTCCGGTCGAGCACCGCGACCTCGAGCTGGCTCGCGGGAATGCGCCGGGGGTCACCCTCCGCGGGGGTGCCGAGGACGCGCACCGCGAGCTCGAGCACCTCGGCGAGCGGGAGCCCGGGGCGCCAGCCGTCCGCGAGCAGCACACCGAGGCGCTCGGCCTCGCCGCCCATCACGACGTACCCGTGCTCGTCCGCGACCGACCCGTCGTACGACAGGCGGTACACCTGGTCGGCCTCGGCGCGGTCCCCCACCTCGGCGACGACGAGCTCGACCTCGAGCGGCTTGGACTCGGTCGTGAAGACCGTGCCGAGCGTCTGCGCGTACGCGTTCGCGAGCCCGCGCGCGTTGACGTCCTGCCGGTCGTAGGAGTAGCCGCGCAGGTCGGCGTACCGGACGCCCGCGACGCGCAGGTTCTCGAACTCGTTGTACTTGCCGACCGCGGCGAACGCGATGCGGTCGTAGATCTCCGAGATCTTGTGCAGCGCGCGCGAGGGGTTCTCGGTGGCGAACGCGATGCCGTCGTCGTACTGCAGCACCACGACCGACCGGCCGCGCGCGATGCCCTTGCGGGCGTAGTCCGCGCGGTCCTTCATGAGCTGCTCGGGCGAGACGTAGAACGGCATGCTCATCGCTGCTCACCTCCTCGTGCGAGACGGCTCCGGTCGTGCTCGGCCCGGCGCGCGGTGGTCACGTCGCCCACGACACGCGCGAGGTCGTCGTCGGGGACACGGACGTAGCCCGCCTCGGTCACGGTCGCCACGACGGGCCAGATGCGCCGGCTCTCGTCGGGCCCGCCCGTCGCGGAGTCGTCGTCCGCGGCGTCGACGAGCGCCTCGACCGCGACGCGCACGCCGCCGGCGACGTCGAGGCCCGGGCGCCACAGCTTCTTGAGCGAGCCGCGCGCGAACACCGAGCCCGAGCCCACGCTGTGGTGCTCGTGCTCCTCGTAGCGCCCGCCCGTGATGTCGTAGGAGAAGATCCGCCCGCGGTGGCGGTCGAGGTCGAAGCCGCAGAACAGCGGGACGACCGCGAGCCCCTGCATCGCGAGCCCGAGGTTGCTGCGGATCATCGTCGCGAGGCGGTTGGCCTTGCCGTCGAGCGAGAGCAGCGTGCCCTCGATCTTCTCGTAGTGCTCGAGCTCGAGCTGGAAGAGCCGGACGAGCTCGACCGCGAGGCCCGCGGTCCCGGCGATGCCGACGGCGGAGAACTCGTCGGCCGGGAAGACCTTCTCGATCTCGCGGCTCGCGATCGTCGGGCCCATCGTCGCGCGGCGATCGCCGGCCATGACGACGCCGCCGTCGAACGTCAGCGCGACGATGGTCGTCGCGTGCGGGGCGGACGGTGCGTCCACGGATGGCAACGGGCGGTTACCGGGCAGGAGCGAGGGGGCGTGGCCGGCGAGGAAGTCGACGAAGGACGGCGACCCGGGCGTGAGGAACGCGCTCGGGAGCCGCCCCGGGGAGGCTGCGTGATCCGGACCCATCGAGGCTCACTGACCGCCCTTCTGCACGAACCCGCGCACGAACTGCTCCGCGTTGGACTCCAGGACCTCGTCGATCTCCTCGAGCAGCGCGTCGACCTCCGCGTCGCGGGCCTGCGCGGCGGGCGTCGCGGGTGCGGGCTCCGGGGCGTCGACCGGCTCGTCGTCCTCGCGACGGGCCCGTCCGTGTTCCTGACCAGCCATCGTGACCTCCCGTGTGTCGTCGGTCGTGCCTCGGACGGACGCGCGTGCAGGTGCCGAAGCGCCCCGCGTGCGGCCCGCTCACTCCACCCTAGGCCCTGCCCCGGACGTGCGACGGCCGGGGCGACCGCGGCGCGGACGGGTGAGTCGCGCGCCCGCTCCTGTGCACAGCGGCGGGCGGTGACCCGGCATGGGCCAGGATGCCGCCATGCCTCTCGCGCAGGGCCCGAGCCCGAGCCCCGACCCGTACGCCGCCGTCCGACGCCTCCTGGCCGACGCGACCGCGTGCCCGTCGTGCGCCGCGGCGCTCACGACCGCGCGCTGCGCCCGCTGCGGGCTCGATCTCACCGGGCCCGACGCGCGCGAGCTCTGGTCCCTCTCGCAGCGCGCCGTCGGGGCGCTCGACGCCCGGCAGGCGCACCTCGCGGGGATGCGCAGCCGTCAGGGGGCCGCGGCCGGCGCGCAGCGGCGGGCCGCCGCAGCACCCCC
>NZ_BJLR01000042.1 GCF_006538745.1 Cellulomonas cellasea
GGGCCGCCGCAGCACCCCCGGTCGCGGCGCCCGGCCCGGCGGCGCCGGCGTGGTCGGGCGCCGCGGCGCCGGCGCCCGTCCCGACCGGACCTCGACTGGGGCACTCTGGGCCGTCCGCTCCCCCGCGGACGACCCCCCGGCGCCCGTCCGCACCCGCCGGCGTCCCGGCCGGTGCGGGGGTCGCCGGCGCGCCGCCCTCGCCCGCGCCGGCGCCGCCGGCGCGCCCGGAGCGCCCGCACTGGCGGGTCCAGACCGTGCTCCAGGTCCTCGGCGCGAGCCTGCTCGCGGCGGCGAGCATCGTGTTCCTCCTCTTCAGCTGGGGCTGGATCCCGCTCGTCGGCCGCGCGGTCGCCGTGGCCGTCGGCACCGTCGTGGTGTTCGCCGTCGCGAGCCGGCTGCGCCGCTCGGGGCTCACGTCGAGCGCCGAGGCCGTCGGCGGCCTGGCCGCCGTGCTCCTGCTGCTCGACGCGTGGGCGATCCCCGCGACCGGCCTCGTGCGACCGGCCGAGCCCGCGGTGTACGCGGGCGTCGCGGCGCTCGTGTGCGGGGCCGCGCTCGCGGTCTGGGGCGTGCGCGCCCGGCTGCGTGTCGGCACGCTCTCCGGAGCGGTGCTCGTGCCTGCCGCACCGTTGCTGCTCGCCCCGCTCGTGCCCTCGGCGGGCGGGTTCGCGGGACTCGCCTGCACGGCGCTCGCGCTGACCACCGTCCGGTTCGCGGGCCGCGGGACCGCGCCGGACCGGCACGCGCCGGAGCGCGCGGTCCTCGCCGCGGCGGCCTGGGTCCTCGTCGCCGTCGCGGTGCTCGTCGCCTCCGTCGGGGCGCTGCTCGACGGCGCCGGCTGGCGGGCGCCGACCGTGCCGGCGTGGGGCTCGGTCGCCGCGCTGGTGGCGGCCTCGGTGCTCGCCGCCGTCCAGGGGCGGCTCGCCGGGACGGCGGTCGCGGGCGAGCGGCCCGGCGGCGCGTCGGCCCCGACCGGCACGGCGACGGCGGCCTCCGACGCGGCGACCGGGGCGACCGGGGCGACCGCTGACGCGGACGCGGGTCGCGCCCGGGGCACGCTCGCCGACGACGTGCTCGGGGCGGGCGCCGGCCCCAGCGAGGACAGCGCTGCTGCGGCGGAGCCGGCCCCTGCGCCCCGGCAGCCCGACGCCGCGGTCGGCAGCGGTGCGGGGACCGGTGCGCCGGCGTCCCCGCGCACCCTCGCGGGCAGCGGCCCGTGGACCGTCGGGACCGGCGCCGGTGGCGGCGCACCGGTGTCGTTCGCCGGCTTCGGCGGGGCGGCCCGGGCGTGGACGACGACGGCGGGCGCGGTCGCGTCGGTCGCCGCCCTCGCGGTCGTTGTGCTCCTCGCCCGCGCCGGCGTCACCGCAGACGCCGGGCTGTGGACCCTCGTGCCGCTCGCGCCGACCCTGGTGACCCTCGGGCTGCGCCTCGCCCACCACCGGCGGGGTCGTGCCGCGTGGGCAGCTCAGGGGGCGCACGCGGTTGCGCTGCTCGCGGGCGTGCCGACGGTCGTCGCGCTCCCCCTTATCGTCGCGGCGTTCCTCGTCGACCCCCGACTGGCGCCGGAGCCTGCCACGGTGGTCGCGCTCGTGCTCGGCGCGGCCGCGACGGTGGCGCTCACGCGGGCCGCGGGCCGACAGGCGCAGGCCGGCTCGTGGATCGCCGTGGCCGTGCTCGTCGCGGTCCCCGTCGCGCTCGCGAGCGTGTGGCCCGGGCTCGTCGGCGCGGGTCTCGTCGTCCTGCTGCTGGTGCTCGCGGGGCTGGCGTTCGCCGGGGACGCCGCGGGCGTCAGGCCGGTGCTGGGCACGAGCGCCCCGGCGCGCACCGTCGTCGTCGTCGCGGTCCTGGGCTCGCTCGCGGCCTCCCAGGGGGCGCTCGGACCGCTCGCGCTCGCGCTCGCGGGTACCGGGGCGCTGAGCGCCGGCACCCGACGGTGGATCGCGCGCCCCACCGAGCTCCGCGCCGCCGCGCTCACCACCGGCGCGTTGCTCGGCTGGGCGGCCGCGGTCGTGGCGCTGGCCGCGGCAGGAATGGGCCCCGCACTCGCGCTGATCGCGACCGGGTGCGCCGTCGTCGCCGGCTCGGTGCTCCTCGCCGTGCGGAGGGCCGGTGCGCCGCACGACCGGGTCGCCTGGCTCGCGACCGGGGTCGCTGCCCTCGGCACCGCGTGGCCCGGGGCGTCCGCCGCGTCGTCGCTCGACGGCGCCGGCCCGCGGCGCGTGCTGCTCGCGCTGCTCGTGCTGCTCGCCGTTCTCGCGCTCGCCGGCTCGGTCGTGGTCGCGGTGCGGGGTCGCCGGACCGTGCCGCGTTCGGCCCGGGTCGCAGCCGCAGTCGTCGCGCCGCTCGGTGCGCTCGTCGTGGTGAGCGTCGAGGGTGCCACGGGGTCCGCGCTGCCGGGCACCTCGGTCGCGGTCGGGCTCGCCGCGGCCGGCGCCGTCGGCGTGCTGCTCGCCCCGGTGCTCGCGCGGGGCGCGGCGGTGGACGACGCGCCCCGGCTCGGGGCCGCGGCCGACGCGACCGGGCACGACGAGCACGCACGCCGCGCCGCGGAGGCCGGCGGGTGGACCGTCCTGGCCGCTGCAGTCGCAACGGCGTCCACCCCCGGTCGGCTCGGGTCCGCGGCGACGGCGGCGCTCGTGCTGCTGGTCGCGGCGATCACCGCCGGCGCGTGGTCGCTGGCACCCGGTCGGCGCTGGGCCCGCTGGGGGACGCTCGCGCTCGCGACCGTGGCGTCCTGGGTGCTGCTCGTGGCCGGCGACGTCGGCACGCCGGAGGCGTATCTCGCACCCGCGGGGCTCGTGCTCGCGGTCGTCGGTGCACGCCGCTGGCGGCTCGGGGCCGACGGCGACGTCGCGCTCCTCGGCGCGGGGCTCACGCTCGCGACCGTCCCCGGCGCGCTCCTCGGCGGCGAACTCGTCGCCGGGCTCCCCCGCCACGCCGTCGCCGGGCTCGTCGCCGCGCTGCTCGTCGGGCTCGCGGCGGTCCCGGCCGTGCGACGGCGCCCTGGTGCGGGGACGTCGACGCTCCGGCCCGTGCACGTCCTGTCGCTGCTGGGCGGGCTGCTCGCGGTCCTGGGCCCGTGGCGTCGCGCGCTGGGCGGGGCCGGGCAGCCCGTCACGAGCCGGAGCCTCGGTGAGCAGGTCCTCGCCGTCGAGGCGTGGTCGCTGCCGGCCGCAGCGGTCGTCGCGGCCGCCGCGTGGCTCCTCACCCGCGACGCGTCCGCCGCGCGCTTGCGGGTCGGCGCCTGGGGGCCCTGGGCCGTCGCGGCCGTGTCCGCGGTGCCGACCGTCGTCGCCGTGTCCGACTCCGGGCCGGGGCTCGTGCGTGCCCTCGCGGCGCTCGCGGCCGGTGCTGCGCTCGCGCTGGCGACCGCCCGGCGGGCCTCGGACCCGCGCGAGCGTGCCGACCTCGCCGCCGTGGGCCTCTTCGCGGCGGGGCTCGGTGCGCTCGCCGGCGCCGCGTCGCTGACCCAGCCACCCGGGGACGCGCTCGTGGCCGCGTTCGGCCTGCTCGTGCTGGCCGTCGCCGTGCTCCGCGCAGCCGCGGGCACCGCACCGTGGTGGGGGGTGGCGGGCGCCGTCCTCGTGCTGCCGCCGGCCCTCCAGGACGAGGTGTGGCGCGGCGTGGTCACTGTCGTGCTCGGGGCTGCCCTCGTCGGCGCTGCGGTCGCGGTCCGGCGAAGCGGGACGGCCCCCGGCGCCGTCGACGGAGGGCCGCGAGCCGATGCAGACCCCGCGGTGGCACCTCGCGGGTCCGGTGCGTTCCGGGTCGCGCGCAGCACCCACACCTTGCTGCTGGGCACCGCGGCACTGCTGGCCCTGCTCGGGCCCGCACGGCTCGCCACCACCCGGGCCGGCGGACCGGGCGCGAGCCTCGGCGCCGTCGAGGTGTGGGCGCTCCCGGCGGCGGTGCTGCTCGCCGTCGCGCTGCGGGAGCTGACCCGCCGGACGACGCCCGTGGCCGCCGCGGCCCGCAGCACCGGTATCTGGCTCGTGGCCGCCGTCGCCGCGGTGCCGACCGCCGTCGCCGCGACCGCGCTCGCCCCGTCGCCGCTCTCGCTCGGACGCACGCTCGCCGTGCTGGCCACCGGTGCGACGGTCGCCGTCGCCGGGGTCACGGGGACCGCTCCCCCGCGTCGGGTCCTCGGCACCTCGCTCGTCCCGCTCGGCCTCGCCGTGGCCGGGCTCGCCTGGTTCGCGTCCGCCGCGGCACCCTCCGTCCCGCCGCCAGCAACGGTGCTCGCCGCCGTGGGACTGCTCGTGGCCGGTGTCGGAGCCGCGCACGTGGCCCGCGCCGATCCGGGCGCGGGCTGGCCGTTCCTCGGTGCGCTCCTGGTCGTGCAGCTCGTCGGGACGCCGGCCCCGTGGGGCGGGCCGCCCGTGGGTCTCGTCGTCGCGTCGGTCGCGCTCGGCGTGGGTGCGGGGCTGTCGCGGGCCGGTGTCGCCGCCCGGGCCGGCGCGGTGCCCCTCTCGGTCGCCGCACTGCTCGCCGTCGCGGTCGCGGCGCGTCACACCGCCGACGCGGCGAGCGCCGCAGCCGGCCTGCGGGTCGAGCTGGTCGCGCTCGGGTCCGCCCTCGTGCTCGGCGCCGCGCTCACGCTCCTCGCTCGACGCTGGCCGTTCCCGGGTCCGTCACCCCGCACGTGGGGGCCGTGGCCGGTCGCGCTCGCCGCGACGCTCCCGAGCCTGTCCGCGGCGCTCGACGATCCCGCCGACCTCGTCCGGCCGGGTGTCGTGCTCGGTGCCTGCTCCGTCCTCGCGATCCTGGGCGCGGCGCGGGTGGCGCGGCGGGCCGCCACCACATCCGCCCCCACGCCCACCCCCGCGTCGGGGCGTGCACCGGCCGCGAGGCTCTGGGGCGCAGCCGCCACGCAGGTGCGCGCGGTCGGCGTCGTGCTCGCGGCGGCCGCGGCGCTGCTCACGGCCGCGCGAGGTGGTGCGGTGCCCGTCGACGCTCCCCTCGTGCTGCTCGGCGCGACGCTGCTGGTCGTCGGGACGCTCGCGCTGCGCAGCGACTCCCGGGCGAGCTCGTGGACGTGCCTCGCGCCGGGGCTGGTGCTCGCGGTGGTCGTCCCGGTCGCGACCGCGTGGTGGGAGCCGACGATGTGGCGTCTCGTGCTCGTGCTGGTCGGCGCGACCGCCGCGGTCGTGGTCGGCGCGGTGCTGCGCTGGCAGGCGCCGTTCGTGCTCGGCACCGGATCGCTCGCCGTCGTCGCGGTCGTCCAGGTGTCCCCCGCCGCGGTCGCCGCGATGCAGGTCGTCGAGTGGTGGGTCGTGCTCGCGCTCGGCGGCGCGGTGCTGCTCGGGCTCGGCCTGACCTACGAGCGCCGGCTTCGCGAGGCCCGGGAGGCCGCACGCTTCGTCGTCGCGATGCGCTGACGCCGACGCGGCACCGAGCCCCGACCTGACCGGCACGTCACCCGCGCCTGCAGGCGACGCCGACGCCCGCACCGCGTCACATCCCGCCTGCACCCGCACCCGCACCGAGCGGCTGGGTCGCGGCGTCCGACCCGGGCGCCGGCGCCGTCAGGCCCCGAGCGCGCGCAGGAGCTCGGCGGCGTCGGTGCTGCGGTCGAGCAGTCCCCCGACGTGCTCGCGGGTCCCGCGCGTCGGGTCCTTCATGGGCACGCGCTGGAGCGTCGGCGCGCCGGGCACGTCGAAGATCACCGAGTCCCAGCTCGCCGCTGAGACCTGCGACCCGAAGCGGGCGATCACCTCGCCGCGGAAGTACGCGCGCGTGTCGTGCGGCGCGTGCCCGACGGCCTCCTCGACGGCGTCGGACGTGACGAGGTGCTCGACGGCGCCCGCCGCCGCCAACCGGTGGTACAGCCCACGCTCGGGCCGGACGTCGGACCACTGGAGGTCGACCGCGGCGAGGCGCGGGTGGTCCCAGTCCAGCTGGTCGCGCCGCCGCATCCCCTCGAGCAGCCGCAGCTTGGCGAGCCACTCGACCTCGCGCGCACAGCTCGCGGGGTCGTCGGCGAGCCGTTCGAGGAGCGAGCCCCAGCGGGCGACGACGTCGCGCGTCTCGTCGTCCCCCGCACCGCCGACGGCGTCCAGCACCGAGGTCACCGCCGTGAGGTACTCGCGCTGCACCTCGAGCGCGGTGAGGCTCCGGCCGTCCGCGAGCGCGAGCGGCGCGGTCAGCGTGAGGTCGTGGCTGACGGTGTGCACGGCCTCGACGGGGTCGCGCAGCGTGAGGCGGTCGAGCGCGTGGACGGCGGCACGGGCCTCGGCGGCCGCGGGCCCCTCCCCGACGGCGCGCTCGAGCACCCACAGCACGAGCGACGTCGTGCCGAGCTTGAGGTAGGTCGCGACCTCGAGGAGGTTCGCGTCGCCGATGATGACGTGCAGCCGTCGCCACCGGGTCGGGTCCGCGTGCGGCTCGTCGCGCGTGTTGACGATCGGCCGGCGCAGCGTCGTCTCGAGCCCGATCTCGGCCTCGATGTAGTCCGCCCGCTGCGACAGCTGGAAGCCCGGGTCCTCGCCCCGCTGGCCGATCCCGACGCGCCCGGCGCCCGTGAACACCTGGCGGGTCACGAGGAAGGGGATGAGCCGGGCCGCGAGCTCCGCGAAGGGCACCGCGCGGTCGACGAGGTAGTTCTCGTGCGTGCCGTACGTGGCGCCCTTGCCGTCGACGTTGTTCTTGTACAGCGACACGTCGGGCATCGCCGAGGTGGACGCGAGCGCGCGCACCGACGCGAGCATCACGAGCTCGCCGGCACGGTCCCAGCGCACGGCGTCGAGCGGGCCGCTGACCTCGGGCGAGGAGTACTCGGGGTGGGCGTGGTCCACGTAGAGGCGGGCGCCGTTGGTCAGGATGACGTTCGCGGCGCCGGGGTCCTCGTACTCCTCGACGAGCGGGCGCGCGAGCTCCTGCGGGCCGTCGGCGGGGGGCGCGGCGTGGTCGGGGTCGTCGGTCAGCATCGACGGGTGCGCGGACGCCCGCTGCAGTCGGAACCCGCGCGCGTCGTGCAGCGGGTCCTCGTCGTCGTAGTCCCAGCGGGCCCGCGTGCGCCCGCCCTCGCGCGCCGCCGCGTGGACCGCGACGACGTGGCTGGACAGCAGCATCGGGTTCGCGTTCGGTCGGCCGGGCTGGAGGATCCCGTACTCGGTCTCGATCCCCATCACGCGGCGCACGCTCACGGGCCCACCCTACGGCGCTCGCCGGGGTGGGCCCGTGCGCGGTCCGCCACGCGGAGACGCGGGTGACGCAGCGGCAGGTGCCTAGAGGTACGGGCCCGTGCTGGTGACGGTCTCGATCGTGCGCGAGCCGTCCGTACCCTTCTTGCCCTGCACGATCGTCCGGATGAAGACGATGCGCTCGCCCTTCTTCCCGGAGATGCGCGCCCAGTCGTCGGGGTTCGTCGTGTTCGGGAGGTCCTCGTTCTCCTTGAACTCGTCGACGCACGCGGTCAGCAGGTGGTCCACGCGGATGCCGCGCTGGCCGCTCGCGAGGAAGTCCTTGATGGCGGACTTCTTCGCGCGGTCCACGACGTTCTGGATCATCGCGCCCGAGTTGAAATCCTTGAAGTACAGGACCTCCTTGTCGCCGCTCGCGTACGTGACCTCGAGGAAGCGGTTCTCCTCGCTCTCGGTGTACATCCGCTCGACGACGCGCGTGATCATCGCGTCCACGGCCGCACGCGCGCTGCCGCCGTGCTCGGCGAGGTCGTCGGCGTGGATCGGCAGCCCCGGCGTGAGGTACTTCGCGAAGATCTCGCGCGCACCCTCGGCGTCGGGCCGCTCGATCTTGATCTTCACGTCGAGCCGCCCGGGCCGCAGGATCGCCGGGTCGATCATGTCCTCGCGGTTCGAGGCGCCGATGACGATGACGTTCTCGAGCCGCTCGACCCCGTCGATCTCGGAGAGCAGCTGCGGGACGATCGTCGTCTCGACGTCGCTCGACACGCCCGTGCCGCGGGTGCGGAACAGCGACTCCATCTCGTCGAAGAACACGACGACGGGGTGCCCCTGGGACGCCTTCTCGCGGGCGCGGGCGAAGATGAGCCGGATGTGCCGCTCGGTCTCCCCCACGTACTTGTTCAGCAGCTCGGGGCCCTTGACGTTGAGGAAGTACGACTTCGTCTCGTCGGCGTCCTCACCGCGCGCGGCGGCGGCGGTCGCGGCGAGCGAGTGCGCGACGGCCTTGGCGATGAGCGTCTTGCCGCACCCGGGCGGGCCGTAGAGCAGGACGCCCTTGGGTGGCTTGAGGCCGTGCTCGCGGAACAGCTCGGGGTGCAGGAACGGCAGCTCGACCGCGTCGCGGATCGTCTCGATCTGCGGTCCGAGCCCGCCGATGTCGGTGTACTCGATGTCGGGGACCTCCTCGAGCACGAGCTCCTCGACCTCGGCCCGCGGGATCCGCTCGAACACGAACCCGCTGCGCGGCTCGATCGTCAGCGCGTCGCCGACCCGGACGGACGCCTCGAGGAGCTGGCCCGCGAAGCGCACGACCCGCTCCTCATCACCGCGGCCCACGACGAGCGCGCGACCCGTGCCGAGGAGCTCCTTGACGGTGACGAGCTCGCCGACCTCCTCGTACCCGCCGGCCTCGACGACCGTGAGGGCCTCGTTGAGCATGACCTCCTGGCCGGGGCGCAGGCGGTGGACGTCGAGCGTCGGGGACGCGCCGACATGCATCTTGCGGCCCGCCGAGACGATGTCCACCGTGCCGTCCTCGCGCGCGGACAGGAACGTCGCGTAGGTCCCCGGAGGCTTCGCGAGCTCGTCGAGCTGGCGCTTGAGCTCGACGATCTGCTCGCGCGCGGCCACGAGGGCTTCGGCGATCCGCTCGTTGCGGGCGGACAGCAGCGCGAGCTCGCGCTGCAGGTCCCGGCCTGGTGCTCCGGAATCGGTCATCGCGTCAGCCTCCGTCCCCTGACCCTGGCGGGCCCTGGCAGTCGTCCACGGTGCACGCCGGTGTGCGCTTGCAGCGACCCTAACCACACGTGTCAATCGCTCGCACGAGGCGCCACCAGGTGGCGCGACCGTGTCGCGGGCGGACCCCGTGGCAGACGAGCGACCAGGTCAGTCGGCCGTCGGCGCCTGACCGACGTCGCGCCGCACGCGCCGGATCTTCTTGTCGGAGATCGCCCGCTCCCCGAGCGCCTCGGGCGACCACGCCTCGTCGGGCACGGCCGCGGCGCTCGCGACGCCCTCGACCGCGTCGGCGTCCGGATAGGCACCCTTCGCGGGACGACGGCGGCGCAGGGGTGCGTCGACGCCGTCCGCGAGCCGCCGCGTCGTCAGCAGGAAGCCCGTGTGCCCGATCATGCGGTGCTGGGGGCGGACCGCGAGGCCCTCGAGGTGCCAGCCGCGGACCATCGACTCCCACGCCTCGGGCTCGGTGTACCGGCCGTCGCCGCGGATGTCCTCGGCGAGCCGCGAGAGCTGCGTGGTCGTGGCGACGTAGGCGATGAGCACGCCGCCGGGCGCCAGGGCGGTCGCGACGGCGTCGAGGTTCTCCCACGGCGCCAGCATGTCCAGCACGACGCGGTCGACCGACGCGGGCTCGGAGGTCACCGGGAGCACGTCGGAGAGGTCCCCGACGGACAGGGTCCACGCGGGGTGCGGCGCACCGAAGAACGCCTCGACGTTGCCGCGGGCGATGGCCGCGAAGTCCTCGCGGCGCTCGATGGAGTGCAGCGCGCCGGCGTCGCCGACGGCCCGCAGCAGCGACATCGTGAGCGCACCCGAGCCGACGCCCGCCTCGACGACGCGCGCGCCCGGGTAGATGTCGGCCATCGCGACGATCTGCCCCGCGTCCTTGGGGTAGACGACCGCGGCGCCGCGCGGCATCGACAGCGTGTAGTCGCTCAGCAGCGGACGCAGCGCGAGGTACTCGATGCCGGCGGTGTTCCGCACGACCGTGCCCTCGGGTGCGCCGATGAGCGCGTCGTGCGTGAAGTAGCCCTTGTGCGTGTGGAACGACGCGCCCGGCGCGAGCGTGATCGTGTGCAGGCGGCCGCGCGGGTCGGTGAGCTGGACGCGGTCCCCCTCGCGCAGCGGGCCGCGCCGCATCGCAGCTCCCGTGCTGCTCGTCGGCGCCGTCGGGGGGATCGTCTCGTGGGTCACGGGGGTCGAGTCTAGGAGCGCGCGGAGGCGCCTGGGCCCACGTGCCGCAGCGCCGCGACGACGTCGGTGGCCCGCACGAGCGCCGTGACGCGCCCGTCCGTGACGACGGCCATCACGGGCGAGAGGCGGGTCGCGTGCCCGACGGCCCCGACGAGCTCGGCGCCGCGCAGCGTCCCGTCGACGACGGCGCCGGCCGGCAGCACGACCGCGACGGCCGCGACCGGGGTCGACGCGCGCTGCTCGGACGGGACGCCCGCGGCGGCCGCCCGGTCGACGTACGCCTCGGGGTGCCCCTCGGGCGAGACGAGCACGACGTCGTCGACCCCGGCGGTGCTCCGGGCGCGGTCGGCGTCCGCGAGGGAGGCCCCCGCGGGGACGACCGTCGCCGGGAGCCCGACGCTCTCGACCGTGACGAGGTCGAGCACCCGCCCCTGGCGACCCTCGCGGACCGCGCCGCTCGCCCCGCTCCACAGGAACGCCCCGACGAGCCCGGCCCAGCCGACCGTGACGAGTGACGGGCGCGTGCCCTCGAGCAGCGGCAGCGCGAGCGCCCACACGAGCACGCCCACCGCGACGAACCGGCCGACCCACCCCGCGGCGACGGTGCCGGCGTGCCGGTCGCCCGTGACGCGCCAGACGAGCGCCTCGAGCACCCGCCCGCCGTCGAGCGGCAGCCCGGGCACCAGGTTGAAGAGCGCGACGAAGCCATTGGTGACCGCGCCGGCGTAGAGCAGCATCCCGAGCAGGCTCGACGACGGCAGGGCCTGCGCGCCCGCCCAGCACGCGGCGGCGATCACGACGTTGGCGAGCGGGCCGACGACCGCGACCAGCGCGCTCGTCGCCGGGGTCGGCGCCACCCCGCCGAAGGCCGTGTGACCGCCCCACAGCGTCAGGGCGAACTCCCGGACCACCTGGCCCCGGGCGCGTGCGACGAAGCCGTGCGCGAGCTCGTGGACGAACACCGAGACGAAGAGCATGACGACGAACGCACCGGCCACGACCCACGTGAGCGCGCCGAGGCCGGGTGCCCGCGCCCCGATCGTCGGTGCGAAGACCGCGGTGAGCACGACCGCGGTGAGCAGCCAGCTCGGCGTCACGACGACGGGCGCGCCCGCCGCCCGGCCGACGACCCAGCCCCGGGTGCCCTGGCGTCGCTCTGCGCTGCTCACACCGGCCAGCCTAGGTCGTCGTGTCGGTGGGGCCGCCTAGGCTCGTGCTGTGACGACCGACCTGACCGAGCTCGACGCGGCGGAGATCGAAGCAGTGGAGATCAACGCGGCGGAGATCGACGCGGCGGCGATCGACCCTGCCGACCTCGCCGTGCAGCCCGCCGTGCCCGGGGGGGCGCCGGCGGTCCCGGCCGAGACGGTCGGCGACGCCGAGACCGCGGGGATCGTCCCGACGGACACCGAGGTCCCGGCGCCGGTCGAGCGCCGGTCCGTGCCCGGTCTCTCGCCGTCGCGCGCGAACGACTTCCTGCAGTGCCCGCTGCTCTTCCGGCTGCGCGTCGTGGACAAGCTCCCGGAGCCCGCGAGCCCGGCCGCCGCACGCGGCACGCTCGTGCACGCGGTGCTCGAGCGGCTCTACGACCTGCCCGCCGGGGAGCGCACGCCCGCCGCGGCGCGCGCGATGGTCGACGGGCAGTGGGCCGCGCTCCTCGAGGAGTCCCCCGCCTACCGCGAGCTGTTCGCGTCCGACGACGAGCGCACCGAGTGGCTCGCGAGCGCGGGCACGCTCCTCGACACCTACTTCACGCTTGAGGACCCGAACCGGCTCGAGCCGCGCGAGCGCGAGCTCATGGTCCGCACCCAGCTCGAGGACGGCCCGCAGCTGCGCGGCATCGTCGACCGCATCGACGTGGCGCCGAACGGCATGGTGCGGGTCGTGGACTACAAGACCGGTCGATCGCCGCGGCCGGGGTACGAGAGCTCAGCGCTGTTCCAGATGCGGTTCTACGCGTACGTGATCCAGCGGGAGCGCGGCGTGCTGCCCGCGCTGCTGCAGCTCGTGTACCTCGGTGACCAGCAGATCGTGCGGCACGCGCCGAGCGAGGCCGAGATGGTCACGTTCGAGCAGCGCGTCCGCTCGATCTGGTCCGGTATCGAGGACACCGCGCGGTCCGGCGACTGGCGCCCGCGCCCGTCGAAGCTGTGCGGGTGGTGCTCGTTCAAGGACCGGTGCCCCGCGTTCGGCGGTACGGCACCGGAGGTGCCCGAGGGCGCGGTCGAGCTCGTGCTCGGGGTGGTCCCGGCGCCGCGCGACTCTGTGACAACAGCTCCCGCGCCGGCACCGAGCGCGACGACGGCGCCGTCGGTCGTCGCCGGCACGCCCGACTCCGCCGGGTCGGACCTCCCGGCCCCCCCGGCCGCCGACGCGACGGGAACCGCTGGGCTGCTGGTCTAGTCCGCGGGCGCGGGGCGGGACCGGCCGCCGTTCAGCCGCCGGCGGCGCGCACGACCAACGTCCGGGCCCGGCTAGCCCTCGGTGACGGGTGCGCCCTCGCCGCGCAGGTCGACGACGTGGCCGGCGACCATCCCCGCGAGCACGTCGAGCGACACGGCGCGCAGCGAGCCCGTGATGCTGACCCCGTCGAGCGGCTCGACCGGCGCGATGAGCTGCACGGCCAGCGTGCGGGCGCCCGACGCGTGCGCGGACGCGATGCCCGAGCGCGAGTCCTCGACCGCGACGCAGTCCCGGACGTCGACCCCGAGCCGGGCGGCCGCCGTCAGGTACGGCTCCGGGTGGGGCTTGGGGTGCGCGACCTCGTCACCGCTGACGACGACGTCGAACACGCCGACGGCGCGCGCGAACGGCTCGGCCAGCACGGCGAACGACGACGTCACGAGCGCGAGCGGCACACCCGCCGCGACGAGCTCGTCGAGCAGCTCACGGGCGCCCGGCTGCCACGGGATCCCCGCGGCGACGCCGGCCGCGACGCGCGCGTTGAGGAACCCGCTGATCTCCTCGTCGGGCAGCGCCACCCCCCGCGAGCGCAGGGTCCGCGCGCAGACCGCCATCGAGCTCCCGACCATCCCGAGCGCGTCCTCACGGGTCCAGACCCCGCCGTGCGCCTCGACGAGCTCGGTCTCGGCACTCATCCAGTACGGCTCGGTGTCGATGAGCGTGCCGTCCATGTCCCAGAGGACCGCTGCAGGCAACGTCGCCGCCGCCGTGGGGGTTCGACTCGCTGTCGCGCTGCCAGGCTGGAAGGTCAAGAGGAGGCTCCGATCGACGCTGCGCACCGCGCTGGTGCACCGATCGAGGCTAACCGCCGGAGCGTCCGACGACGGGCTCGTGTGGGCGAGCCCACAGACCTCGGCGGGGGCCGGGGAAGCCGCACGTCGCGCCACCGCCGGCCGCGGGTCCGCTCGTGGGGACGCGGGCCGGTGGCGCGAGCGGTGGCGCCACGTCCCCGTCGGTCAGGCTGCGACGAGGTCGAACGCGTTGCCCTCGGGGTCGGCGAGCGTCACGGAGCGCCGCCCGCCGTCGGTCAGCCCGCCGAGCCGGCGGGCACCGAGCGCCTGGAGCCGTCGGACCTCGCCGTCCAGGTCGCCGGTCGTGAGCTGGAGGTGCACGGGCGTGCGCAGCTCCCTCCCCTCGGTCACCTGGCGGAACACGAGCCGGGGCAGCCCGGCCGCGGAGCCGTCGAGCAGCTCGGCGTGCAGCGCGCTCGCGCCCGGGGCGACCTCGGCACGCAGCACCGCGGCCCAGAACTCGGCCGTGGCCAGGGCGTCGAACGCGTCGTAGGCGAGCCCCCGGAACGCCGGGGCAGGCGCCGTCGTCCGGACGGGCGCGGTGGGAGCGACGCCGGCCGCAGCACGAGCCGACGTCGCGAGGACCGCGGCAGAGCGGGCGGTCGTCGGGCGGGTCGTTGTCGAGCGGGTGGTCGTCGTCGGGCGGGCGGTCGTCGTCGAGCGGGTCGTCGTCGTGGTCATCGTGCCTCCGTCGCTGCGGCCGGCGTGCCGTGCGCGAGCCGGGCCACGTGGTCCCACTCCCGCCAGGTCGCGAGCCGCTGCTCGTAGTCGTAGGTGGCGAGGGCGAGGGGCGCCTCGCCGAAGAACACGCGCAGGGGCGGGTTCGGGGCGTCGACGACGGCGAAGAGCGCCGCGGCGCTGGCCTCGGGGTCGCCGACGCTGACGGTGCGCTGAAGCCGGGCGAACGACGTGGCCTCCCGGACCTCGTCGTAGGCCGGGTGGTGCACCGCGTGGCGCGCGGACGGGCCGGCCCAGTCGGTCGCGAAGCCCCCGGGCTCGACGAGCGTGACGTGGATGCCGAACGCCGCGACCTCCTGGGCGAGGGACTGGGTCAGGCCTTCGAGCGCCCACTTCGACGCGTGGTAGGCGCCGATGTTCGGGAACGCGCTGATGCCACCGATCGACGACACCTGGACGACGTGACCGCTCCCCTGCGCCCGCAGGTGCGGCAGCGCGGCCTGCGTGACCCAGACGGCGCCGAACAGGTTGGTCTCGAGCTGGTCGCGCAGCTCACGCTCGGTGAGCTCCTCGACCATGCCGAACTGGCCGTAGCCCGCGTTGTTGACGACGACGTCGAGCCGGCCGAAGTGCGCGTGCGCGCGGTCGACGGCGGCGAGGGCCGCGTCGCGGTCGGTCACGTCGAGCTCGAGCGGCAGCACGGCGTCGCCGTGGCGCTCGACGAGGTCGTCGAGCGTCGACAGCGTGCGGGCGGTGGCGGCGACGCGGTCGCCGCGCTCGAGCGCGGCCTGCGTCCAGGTGCGGCCGAAGCCGCGCGACGCGCCGGTGATGAACCAGGTCTTCACGAGTGCTCCTCGGGATGCCGGGGGTGGACGGGTGCGCCGGTCGGTCGCCACGTGGACGTGGGGCGCACGGCTGCGTACCCTGGAACGGAGGAACCTCCGCTTCCATCGATGACACTAACCGGAGGACCCTCCGCTTAGCAAGAGGAGAGCTGTGCCGACCACCCCCGCCGCGGACCGCCCGCTGCGCGCCGACGCCCGTCGCAACCGCGAGCGCCTGCTCTCGGTCGCCGCCGAGGTCCTGACCAAGGACGTGGACGTCCCGCTCGAGACGATCGCCGAGCGCGCCGGCGTGGGCATCGGCACGCTCTACCGGCACTTCCCGAACCGGGACGCCCTCATCGAGGCCGTGTACCGCCACGAGGTCGAGGAGCTGTGCGACGCCGCGCCCCTGCTCGTCGGGGGCGACGGGCCGGCGCTCGACGGGTTCCGCGAGTGGGTGCGCCGGTTCGTCGGCTACGCGGCGACCAAGCGCGGGCTCGGCGGCGCCCTGCGGAACGCGGTCGGCTCCGACTCCCCGCTCTTCGACCAGACCCGCACCCGCCTGATCGGGGCCCTCACCGTGCTGCTCGAGGCGTGCCGCGCCGAGGGCTCCGTGCGCTCGGACGTCGACGCGCGGGACGTCATGCTCGCGATGAGCGGGGTGTGGCTCGTGCCCGACGGCCCGGAGTGGGACGCGCAGGTCCGGCGCCTGCTCGACCTCGTGGTCGACGGGCTCCGCTACGGCGCCTGACGCACGGCCGGCGGACCCGAGCAGCCCTCACGGGACGGTGGGCGTCCCCGCGTCCCCGGCCGGGGGCACCGGCACGACGACGAGCTCGGGCGGCGGTGCGAGCGGCGCCCGGTAGTCCTGGACGCTGTCGAGGATCGGTCGCACGACCGCCGCGGTGTCGACGAGGTGCTCGCCCGTGGTCTGCACGAAGACCAGGAGACTCGTGCCGTCGGACCGCACGTGCGGCACGAGCACGCGCCGCACGACCCGGCCCTCCCACTCCTGCGGGCAGTCGAACACGAGCCGGGGCGCACCGAACGCCCGGGTGTCGTCGACGCGGTAGCACCCGATCGGGTCCCGGGCGGTCATGAGCTGCGTGACGATCTCGAGGGCGGCCCACTCTCCTCCGTCGACACCGTCGTGGCGCGTGACGAACAGCTGGTCCGCCGCGTCGGGGCCCTGGGCGGAGGCGAGGACCTCGACGGCCTCCCCCACGTCCAGCTCGTGCCACTCCTGCGGGACGTCGATCGTGAACGAGTCGTCGGTCGCCACGAGGCGACGTGGGTCGTCGACCGACCCCGCGGGCGCCGAGGCGCACCCGCCGAGCGTGAGGACCGCGAGCGTTGCGGCGGGGAGGAGGCGGCGGGCGACGGCGGGCGGTGAGGAGGTCATGCGCCCACCTCAGCAGCGCGTCCCTGGCCCCGGCCGTCGTCCACAGGCCCGATCCGACGCCGGGTGCGTCGCGAGCCCCCGCCGCGGACGCACCCTACGCTGGGCAGATGACCGAGCAGGAGCAGCAGCGTCCCCACGACCTCCCGCCCCGCGAGACCATCCTGCTGGCGGCCTTCGAGGGCTGGAACGACGCCGGCTCCGCCGCGACCCAGGCGCTCGAGCACGTCCACGAGTCGTGGGGCGCGGTGCAGGTCGACGAGCTCGACCCGGAGGAGTACCACGACTTCCAGGTGAACCGTCCGGTGGTCGGGACGGGCGCGGACGGCCGTCGCGAGATCACGTGGCCGACGACCGCGGTGGCCGTCGCGACCGCGCCGCGCACGGGCCGGCAGGTCGTGCTGGTGCACGGCATCGAGCCGTCGATGCGGTGGCGGCGCTACTGCACCGAACTGCTCGACATCGCGGCCGGGCTCGGCGTACGGACCGTGGTGACCGTCGGCGCGCTCCTCGCGGACGTCCCGCACACCCGCCCGATCCCGGTGACGACGACGAGCGACGACGCCGACGTGCGCGAGCTGCTCGGGATCGAGCCGAACAGCTACGAGGGTCCGACGGGCATCGTGGGTGTGCTCCAGCAGGAGGCGGCGGCGCGCGGCATGCGGGCGCTGTCGCTGTGGGCGGCTGTGCCGCACTACGTGGCCCACCCGCCGAGCCCCAAGGCCACCCTCGCGCTCCTCACGCGCCTCGAGCAGCTCCTCGGCGAGCCCGTCCCGCTCGGCGAGCTGCCCGACGACGCGGCCGCGTGGCAGCACGGGGTCGACGAGCTCGCGCACGAGGACACCGAGATCGCCGAGTACGTGCGCCAGCTCGAGGAGGCCAAGGACACCGCCGAGCTGCCCGAGGCGAGCGGTGAGGCGATCGCGCAGGAGTTCGAGCGCTACCTGCGCCGGCGCGACCGCGGCACGGGCGGGTAGCCGCCCGGCGCCGCCGGGTCGCTAGAGCCGGATGCCCAGCAGCGCGTTGACCGCGCGCGCGATCACGCCGGGCGCACCCTCGACCGCGTCGTCGGTGCTGCCCTGCGCGATCGACAGGTCGGCCCACGCGTCGACGTGCCGCAGCGCCGCCGGTGCGTCGAGGTCGTCGGCGAGCGCCGCGCGGACCGCCGCGAGGGTCGCGTCGGCGTCGGGCCCGCCGTTGCCGGAGACCGCGGAGCGCCAGCGGTCGAGCCGGACCTGCGCCCGCTCGAGCTCGGCGTCGGTCCACTCCCAGTCCTCGGCGTAGTGGTGCGCGAGGAGCGCGAGCCGCACGGCCATCGGGTCGACGCCCTGCGCGAGCAGCCGCGAGACGAGCACGAGGTTGCCGCGCGACTTGCTCATCTTCTCGCCGTCGAGCCCGACCATGCCCGCGTGCACGTGCGTGCGGGCGCCGTGGCCGGAGTCGAGCAGGCGCGCGTGCGACGTGCTCATCTCGTGGTGCGGGAAGCGCAGGTCGGAGCCGCCGCCCTGGACGTCGAAAGGCAGCCCGAGGCTGTCGCGGGCGATCACCGCGCACTCGATGTGCCACCCGGGCCGCCCGGCCCCGAGCACGCCGCCGTCCCACGCGGGCTCCGCCGGACGCGCGGCGCGCCACAGGAGCGGGTCCAGCGGGTCGCGCTTGCCGGGACGGTCGGGGTCGCCGCCACGCTCCGCGAACAGCGCGAGCATCTCGGGCCGCGCGAGTCCCGCGACGCCGCCGAGCGCCGGGTCGGCCGTCAGGTCGGCGTAGACGTCGCCGGCGCCCTCCCCCGAGGCGTCGGGGACGCCGACCCGGTAGGCGGCACCGGCCCCGAGCAGCGCCCGGACGGCGTCGGCGACCGCGGGGATCGACTCCACGGCGCCCGTGTACGCGTCGGGCGGGACGACGCCGAGGGCGGTCATGTCGTCGGCGAACAGCGTCGTCTGCTCGACGGCGAGCTCGCGCCAGTCGACGCCCGTGGCCTCGGCGCGCTCGAGCAGGGGGTCGTCGACGTCCGTGACGTTCGACGCGTACCGCACGCTGTGGCCGGCGTCGCGCCAGGCGCGCACGAGCAGGTCGAACGCGACGTAGGTCGCGGCGTGGCCGAGGTGCGTCGCGTCGTACGGGGTGATGCCGCACACGTAGAGCGTCGCCGCCGGACCCGGGGCCGCGACCACGAGCTCACCGGTCGACGTGTCGCGTACGCGGACGGGGCCGCCTCGGCCGGGAAGCTGCGGGATCTGCGGGGCCGGCCAGGTGAGCACCACGGAAGCCTAACCGGCACCGCGTCGGGTCACCGCCGCCGTCCGCCGACGGCCCGGGTGCGGCGAGGACCCGCCGGCCGGTACACGACCGGCCGGAGCCCGGTCACTCGACCGGCGCGCCCGCGGTCGGCTCGAGCACGCCCGTCAGCAGCAGGACCACGACGAGGGCGGCGAGCGCGAGGCGGTAGATCACGAACGGCCGGTAGCTGTAGGTCGAGACGATCTTGAGGAACGCGATGATGACGACGTAGCCGACGGCGAACGCGACGACCGTCGCGAGCACGGTGGCCCCGAGGCTCGGCGTCCCGGCGGTGCCGAACTCGCCGACGCTCTTGGCGAGCTGGAAGACCCCGGACCCGAACACCGCGGGGATCGCGAGCAGGAACGAGTACCGGGCGGCCGCCTCGCGGGTGTAGCCCATGAGCAGCCCGCCGGTGATCGTCCCGCCCGAGCGCGAGACGCCCGGGATCAGCGCGAGCGCCTGGGCGAAGCCGAACAGCACGGCGTGCTTGGGCCGCAGGTCCTCGAGCTGGTTCTGCTTCGCGCCGCGCGCGTCGGCCCAGCCGAGCACGAGCGCGAAGCCGGCGAGCGTGAGCGCGATGAGCCAGAGGTTGCGGAACGGCGTCTCGATGGCGTCCTGGAACGCGAGGCCGAGCACGACGATGGGGACGCTGCCGAGCGCGATGAACCACGCCATGCGCGCGTCGAGGTCCGCGGGGCCGCCCACCGGGCTGCCGAGCCGGGACCGCAGGTCGGTGCCGTGGTCGCCGCGCACGGCCCGCCACCACGCGAGGCAGATCCGCTTGATGTCGCGCCGGAAGTAGAGCAGGACGGCCGTCTCGGTGCCGATCTGCGTGATCGCGGTGAACGCCGCCCCGGGGTCACCGGAGCCGATCAGCTCCCCGATGATGCGCAGGTGCGCGCTCGAGGAGACCGGGAGGAACTCGGTGAGCCCCTGCACCAAGCCGAGGACGATCGCTTCCCATGTACTCATGCCTGATGCCACGAGGCGCAACCTTAACGGTGCCGGACCCCCGTCCGATTACCCTTGCGCCTCATGGAACAGCGGCAGCTCGGACGGACCGGACTTCGCGTCTCGCACCTGGGTCTGGGCACGCTGACCTGGAGCCGCGACACGGACGAGCACGAGGCGAGCGAACAGCTGCGTGACTTCGTCGACGCGGGCGGCACGCTCGTGGACACCTCGGCCTCCTACGCGGAGGGTGGCGCCGAGGAGCTCCTCGGGTCGCTGCTCGACCGCATGGTGCCCCGCGACGACGTCGTGCTGTGCACCAAGGCGGGGGTGCGGCGCACGCCGTCGGGCGGTGTCGTCGACGCCTCGCGCGGCGGGCTGCTGCGCACGCTCGACGCGTCGCTGCGCCGGCTCGGGACGGACCACGTCGACCTGTGGCTCGTGCAGACGCCCGACCCGCGCACCCCGCTCACCGAGACCGTGTCGGCGCTGCGCATCGCGGTCACGAGCGGGCGCGCGCAGTACGTCGGGCTGTCGAACCACGCGGGCTGGCAGGTCGCGCGCGCCGCGACGCTGCTCGGCGAGGACGTCGGGCTCGCCGCGGTCGAGGCCGAGTACTCGCTGCTGCAGCGCGGGATCGAGCGCGAGGTGCTGCCCGCGGCGGCCGAGATGGGCGTCGGGGTGCTCGCGTGGTCCCCGCTCGGCCGCGGGGTGCTGACCGGCAAGTACCGGCGCACGATCCCGGCCGACTCGCGCGCCGCGTCGCCGCACCTCGCGGGGTTCGTCGAGCCCTACCTCGGGGCGGAGTCGCTCTCGGTCGTCGAGGCCGTGGCGACCGCCGCGGCGGGGCTCGACCGCACGCCGCTCGACGTCGCGCTCGCCTGGCTGCGCGTCCGCACGCAGGTGACGTCGGCGATCGTGGGCGCGCGGACGGCCGCGCAGCTGCGCGGGTCGCTCGCGGCGGAGGACGTCGTCCTGCCGCCCGAGATCCTGCACGCGCTCGACGAGGTCAGCGCCCCCGAGCTGGGGTACCCCGAGCGGCGCTGAGCCCCCTCGCGGACCGCGGTCGCCGAGCCTCGGTCGTCACCGGCTGCCGGTCGTCACCGCTCGTCGGCGGGCACGCTCCCGGCGAGGGGCTCGAGGTCGTCGAAGTCGTCGTCGTGCTCGTCGTCGTCGTGCTCGTCGTCCTCCTCGGCGAGGTAGAACGGCGTGGCCTCGCCGTGCACCGTCCCGAGCGCGTCGTCGTACACCTCGAACGCGTCGGCCAGGATGTCGTAGGCGTCGTCGACGGCGGGGTCGTCCTCGCCCCGCCGGGTGGCGACTGCGTGGTAGTGGGCCTCGAGGGCGGCGATCAGGCGATCGAGTGCGGCACGCGGGTCGACGGTCATGCCATGACGGTAGCGCCGCGCCGTGCACAATGGCACGGGAATGGACCGGGCGCCCCGGGCGTTGGACCGGTCTCTCGCGAGAACGGCGGTGACGATGGCAGGGAGCACAGGGCGGTCCGCGCGCGGCGACTGGGTCGCGCAGGGCGGCCAGTACGAGTACCGGGTCCTCACGATCCCTCGCACGACGACCCGCGGCGACGCGCGCCGGCTGCTCACCGACGAGGCCGAGTACGGCCGCTGGGAGCTCGCCCGCACGCTGCTGTTCGCGGGCGGCGAGCGCAAGGTGTGGCTGCGGCGCAAGATCATCCGGGTGCGCAGCACCCTCGACTACACCCTCGAGTGAGCCTCAGGCGCTGCGCAGCAGGCGGTCGAGCACCCGGACGCCGAAGCGCAGCGCGTCGGTCGTGACCCGCTCGTCGACCCCGTGGAACATCCCGGCGAAGTCGAGGTCGGCGGGCAGGCGCAGCGGCGCGAAGCCGTAGCCCGTGATGCCCAGGCGGGCGAGCGACTTGTTGTCGGTGCCGCCCGACAGCGTGTAGGGCAGGACGCGCGCACCGGGGTCCTCGGCGAGCAGCGAGCCGACCATCGCGTCGACGAGGTCGCCCTCGAACGGGACCTCGAGCGCGATGTCGCGGTGGATGTGCTCGACGCGCACGTGCGGGCCGGCGAGGTCGCGGATCGTGGCGAGGAAGTCCTCCTCCGTGCCGGGCACGAACCGCCCGTCGACGACGCCCTCCGCGCGGCCGGGCACCACGTTGGCCTTGTAGCCGGCGACGAGCTGCGTCGGGTTGGTCGTGTTGCGGACGGTCGCGCCGACGAAGCGGGAAGCCGGGCCGAGCGCCCGGACCAGCCGGTCGACCGTGCCCTCGTCCTCCGGGTCGAACGGCAGTCCCGTGAGGTCGGCGACGCCCTCGAGCAGCGCGCGCACCGTGGGCGTGAGCGCGAGGGGCCACGGGTGCGCGCCGATGCGCGCGATCGCCCCGGCGAGGTGCGTCACGGCGTTGTCGGTCGTGACCTGGCTGCCGTGGCCCGCGCGCCCGTCGGCGATCAGCCGGAGCCAGCCGATGCCCTTCTCGGCGGTCTGCAGCAGGTAGGCACGGCGCCCGTCGACGTCGACCGAGAAGCCGCCGACCTCGCTGATCGCCTCCGTCGCGCCCTCGAACAGCTCGGGCCGGTTGTCGACGGACCAGCGCGCGCCCCAGACGCCGCCGGCCTCCTCGTCGGCGAAGAACGCCACGATGACGTCGCGCGCCGGCCGTCGGCCCTCGCGGGCCATCTGCCGCACGACCGCGAGGATCATCGCGTCCATGTCCTTCATGTCGACGGCGCCGCGGCCCCACACGAGGCCGTCGTGCACCTCGCCCGCGAACGGGTCGATCTTCCAGTCCTTGGCCTGGGCCGGGACCACGTCGAGGTGCCCGTGCAGGACGAGCGCGGGACGGCTGCGGTCCTCCCCCTCGAGGCGCACGACGACGTTCGCCCGGCCCGGGGCGGTCTCGTAGTACTCGGGCGCGAGCCCGACCTCGGTCAGCAGGGCCATCACGTGCTCGGCCGCGGCGCGCTCCCCCGGACCCGAGCCGTCGCCGTAGTTCGAGGTGTCGAGGCGGATGAGCTCCTGGCAGATCCGGACGACCTCGTCCTCCGCCGTCGGGTGCCCGCCGACCTGCTCACGGGCACCGGGGACCGCTCCCGTCGCGAGGCGGTCGGAGGGCTCGGAGGACGCGGCGGAGGGAACCGTGGGCATGCGCACCACGGTACCCGCGCGCCCGGGCGCGCCGTGCGGGCCGACGAGGGCGGTGCCCCTCCTCGGCGCGCACGGCGCGCCGGTCGCGTCAGGCTCCGGCGGCGGGCGGGACGGCGTCCAGCAGCCCGCGCCGCGCGAGGAGCGCCTCGATCTGCGGGTCGCGGCCGCGCAGGTCGCGGAACGCCTCGAGCGGGTCGCAGGAGCCGCCCCGCGAGAGCAGCGCCGCGCGGAACCGGTCGCCGTTGGCGCGCGAGAGGCCGCCGTTCTCCCGGAACCACTCGACGGTGTCCGCGTCGAGCACCTCCGACCAGATGTAGGAGTAGTACCCGGCCGAGTAGCCGCCGCCGAAGACGTGGTTGAAGTACGTCGTGCGGTACCGCGGCGGCACCGGCGCGAACGCGACCCCGGCCCGCTCGAGCGCGGCCTGCTCGAACGGCACGACGTCCTCGACGTCGGTCGGGACCTCGTCGGGCGCGAGCCGGTACCAGGCCTGGTCGAGCAGCGCGGCCGCGAGGTACTCCGTCGTCGCGAACCCCTCGCCGTCCTGCTGCGAGGCGAGCAGCGTGTCGACCCACTCCTGCGGCATCGGCTCGCCGGTCACGTGGTGCACCGCGTACTCGCGCAGGACCGCCGGGTCGAAGATCCACATCTCGTTGACCTGCGAGGGGTACTCGACGAAGTCGCGCGGCACCGAGGTGCCCGACTGCGACGGCCACCGCACCGCCGAGAACAGCCCGTGCAGCGCGTGCCCGAACTCGTGGAACAGCGTCACGACCTCGTCGGACGTGAGCAGCGTCGGCTGGCCCGCCGGCGGCTTGGGGATGTTGAGGTTGTTCACGACGACGGGCTGCTCGCCGAGCAGCGTGGACTGGTCGACGAGGTTGTTCATCCACGCGCCGCCCCGCTTGGACTCGCGGGTCCAGAAGTCGCCGAGGAACAGCCCGAGCCCCGTGCCGTCGGCCTCGAGCACCTCGAACACGCGGACGTCCGGGTGGTAACCGACGAGGTCGGGGCGCTCGGTGAAGCGCAGGCCGTAGAGCTCGCCCGCCGCACGGAAGACGCCGTCGCGCAGCACGCGCTCGAGCTCGAGGTACGGGCGCAGCAGCGCGTCGTCGAGGGCGCGCCGCTCCTTGCGGACCTGCTCGGCGTAGTACGCCCAGTCCCATGGCTCGAGCGTCGCGCCGGGCACGTCGCGCTCGAGCGCGGCCTGCAGGTCGGCGGCCTCGGCCCGCGCGTTCGCGACCGCGGCCGGCGCGAGGCGCGCGAGCATCGCCTCGACGGCCTCGGCCGTCTTGGCGGTCGCGTCCTCGGCGACGTACGCCGCGTGGTGCGCGTACCCGAGCAGCTGTGCGCGCTCGGCCCGCAGCCGCGCGAGCGCGAGGAGCGTCGCGCGCGTGTCGTGCTCGTCGCGCGTCGCACCGCGGCCGACCGACGCGCGGTGGACGCGCTCGCGCAGCCCGCGGTCCCGGAGCACCGCGAGCGGGGCCTGCTGGGTCGGGAGCTGCAGCTCGAGGAGCCAGCCCGCCTCGTGGCCCCGACCGCGCGCCGCCTCGGCCGCGGCGGCGCGGGCGTCCTCGGGGAGCCCGTCGAGCTCCGCCTCGTCGGTCACGAGCACCGCGGCGGCGTTCGTGCCCGCGAGCAGGATCCGGCCGAACGCGGTCTCGAGCGAGGTGATCTCGCCGTTGAGCGCCCGGAGGCGCTCCTGCGCCGCGTCGTCGAGCTCGATGCCCGAGCGCACGAACGCGACGGCGGTGCGGTGCAGCAGCCAGGCGGTGTCGGGGTCGAGCACGAGCTCGCCGGCCTCGACCTGGTCCTGCAGCGCGCGCACGCGGGCGTACAGCCGGCGGTCGAGGTAGATCGCGTCGTGGTGCTGCGCGAGGAGCGGGGCGACGTGCTCCTCCGCGGCCTCCAGGCCCGGCGTCGAGTCGGAGCTCGACTGGTTGAAGAACGCCGTCGCGGACACCCGCAGGAGCCGCCCCGCACGCTCGAGCGCCTCGAGGGTGTTCTCGACCGTGGGCGCCTCCGGGTCGGTCGCGACGCGCTCGACCTCGGCTCGGTGCTGGGCCATGCCGGCCAGCATCGCGGGCAGGAAGTGCTCCTCGCGGATCACGCGGAAGTCGGGCAGCCCGTACGGGAGGGTCGACGCCGACGCGAAGGGGTTCGCCGGGTCGAGGGTGGTGTCGGTCATGCGGACCATCATGACCGACGGGTGCGACGCGGCACCGGGAACCCGCCCGTAGGCGTCGTCGTGGACCGCGGCTCGGCTCGTCGCCGTCGGGGTGCAGCCGAGGACCGCGGCCCCGTCGCGCGGCTCACGGCCGCGGGTCGCCCGCGAGCAGCGTGCCGACCCAGCCGTCCCGGCGGCTGCCTCGCTGCAGGACGAACCCGCGCACCGTGCCCTCGACCCGGAACCCGGCACGCTCGGCGACGCGCAGCGACGCGGTGTTCCCGACGACCGCGCTCCAGCTGAGCCGGTCCAGCCCGAGGCGGTCCGGCCGCAGCGCGTGGTCGACGACGAGCCGGACCGCGCGCGTCATGACGCCGCGGCCCCGCGCGTCCGGCCCCAGCCAGTAGCCGATCTCCGCCGACGCGCCGGGGGCCAGGGACAGGCCGATCATCCCGTCCAGTCGGTCCGTGGCGGCGTCCCGGACCGCCCACGTCAGCTCCGCCCCCGTCGCCCACCCGGCGTCGACGACGTGCTCGACGAAGCCCGCGGCGTCGGCCCGCGTGTAGGGCGACGGGACGACCGTCCACTCCTGGACGTCGGGGTCCTGGCACAGCTCGGTGATGCGGTCGACGTCCGCGGGCTCCGGTGCGCGGAGCACCACCACGTCGTCGGTCAGCTCGACTCTGTCCATGCGGAACCCTGGCACGCGGCCCGCGTGGTCCGCACGGTCATTGCGGAGGCGTGCCGTCCGCGGGCGGGACGCGGCAGCGCAGCTCGAGGAAGCCGTCGGGGAAGTGCGTGACCGCCAGCAGCTCGAGGCGCCCGGTGAGCCGGTGCGGCAGCAGCGGCGTGCCGCCCCCGAGGACGACGGGAGCGACGCCGAGCCAGATCTCGTCGAGCAGCCCGCGCGCCGCGAACTGCCCGACGAGGTCCCCGCCGCCGACGAGCCACACGTTGCGGCCCGCGGCCGCCTCGACCATCCGCGCGTGGACGTCCTCGACGGGGTCGCGCGTCAGCTCCACCCCGGTCCCGGGGGCCACCGGGAGGTCGCGGTGCGTGAAGACCCACGTGCGCTGGTCCGAGTACGGCCACGGCCCGCCCTGGCCGAGCATGAACTCGTACGTCGCCGCGCCCATCGCGATGGCCCCGGTGCCCGCGACGAACGTGTCGACGTGCGCCATGAGGCCCTCGGTGTCGTTGAACTGGAACAGCCAGTCGAGCGAGCCCTCGGGGTCGGCGATGTAGCCGTCGACGCTCGCGGCGACGAGGTACTGGGTCAGCGTCATGCGACGAGCGTGCACCCGGGCGCCGACACGGCGGCGTGGAGCGCCCGCCGCCCGCCGCCCGTTCCCGCGCCGCGTCAGGCGCGGGCGGGCGGGGGTCAGGCGCGGGCGGGCCGGGGGGTCGGGCGCGGGCGGGCCGGGGGTCAGGTGCGGGCGGGCCGCGATCAGCCGGCCGCGGTGCCCAGCGCCGCGTCGACCGGCTGCACCGGGTAGCCGTGCGCCGCGCCGACCGCCGCGTTGTGCAGCGCCCCGGCGTGCGTCGTGAGCCCGCGGGCGAGTGCGGGGTCGGCCGCGAGCGCACCGCGCCAGCCGTGGTCCGCCAGGGCCGTGAGGTACGGCAGGGTCGCGTTCGTCAGCGCGCGCGTCGACGTCACGGGGACCGCGCCGGGCATGTTCGCGACGCAGTAGAAGACGCTGCGGTGCACGGGGAACGTCGGGTCGGCGTGCGTCGTCGGGCGCGTCGACTCGAAGCAGCCGCCCTGGTCGACCGCGATGTCGACGAGCACCGACCCGGGGCGCATCGTCGCGACCATCTCGTCGGTCACGAGCTTGGGGGCGCGCGCACCTGGCACGAGCACGGCACCGACGACGAGGTCGGCGCGGGCGACCTCGCGCGCGATCGCGTAGGCGCTCGAGGCCAGCGTCCGGACGCGCCCGGCGAACGCGGCGTCGAGGTCGCGCAGGCGCGGCAGGGAGACGTCGAGCACCGTGACCTCGGCGTGCATGCCGAGCGCGATCTCGGCGGCGTGCCGGCCGGCGACCCCGCCCCCGATCACGACGACGCTCGCGGGGGCGACCCCGGGGACCCCGCCGAGCAGCGTGCCCGAGCCGCCCTCGTTCTTCATGAGGTGGTAGGCGCCCACCTGGGTCGCGAGCCGGCCGGCGACCTCGCTCATCGGCGCGAGCAGCGGGAGGGCCCCGTCGGCGAGCTGGACCGTCTCGTAGGCGACGGACGTGGTGCCCGCGGCGAGGAGCGCGTCAGTCGCGGGCCGGTCCGCGGCGAGGTGCAGGTAGGTGAACAGCACGTGCCCGTCCCGCAGGAGCGGGTACTCCGAGGCGACCGGCTCCTTGACCTTGCACACGAGGTCCGCGGTCCCCCACACCTCCTCGGCGGTCGGGAGGACCCGCGCGCCGGCGACGCGGAAGTCCTCGTCGTCGATGGCGGAGCCCGTCCCGGCTCCCGTCTGGACGACGACCTCGTGCCCGGCCCGGACGAGCTGGTCGACGCCCGCGGGCGTCACCGCCACCCGGTACTCGTGGTTCTTGACCTCGGTGGGGACACCAATTCTCATCGACGGCTCCTCGTGGGTGCGCTCGACGTGCGGGTTCGGTGCTCCGGATGTTACGGGACGGGGTCGGTGCGCGCGCGGGTCACGCGCAGACGGCCCCGGACCTGGGCTGAGCCGCAGGTCCGGGGCCGTCGCCGCCGGTCAGCATCTGTACGTCACCGTCCGTCGCGCCCGCTTGTCCTCTTCACGCGCGACCTGAACCGCCCCGGGCCTGCTTGGGGGCCGTCGGTGACGAGCCACCCGGACCACGTCCGTCCACCCCTCACGAGGGGAGCGTTCTCCGTGTCCGGGCCGATCCTTCGCGGCGGGATGCTGACACCGCCGCGCAGACCGGGAGACTCGATCATGACCCTCTCAGCGCTCAGGGTCGAGGCTTTATTCCGCTCGTCCCGCGCGAGGCGCGCGACGACCCGGACGGGAGACCCCGGCGCGGCGGTGCGCCCGGGTCCCGCACGGTCCGTGCCGGGCCGCGCCGGCGTGCACCGGGCGGCGTGTCCGCCGAGGACCGGGCCCGTTCCCGGTCCGTCGACGGAGCGTGCGTCAGTCGCGCGAGGTGCCGGCCGTGGCCGGGTCACCCAGCTCGCCCACGAGCGCGTCGTAGATCGGCGAGGCGCTCGATCCGGTCGACGTGCTCACGGCCGCGGGCTGCTGCTGGCGGTCGGTTCGAGACATGAGAGCTCCTGGTGCCGATGACATGTGCCGCAACATCTTCGCGGCAAACGGGTGACCGTGCCACACGAGCGTCCCGCGGGCGCCGCGGGCGGGCCCCTCGCCGGCCCGCACCCGTGACGCGCGCATCGTGCTCCGCGTCAGCGTCGCGCCGCCGCCCGGCGGCCCTCGACCGCGCGCCCGACGTCCTCCTGGACGAGGTCGGCGTTGAGTGCGATCCCGGCGGCGCTGCCCCCCGCGGCCGCGCCGACGACCTGCACGGTGGGGTCGACCACGTTGCCCGCGGCGTGGACCCCGGGGACCTCCGTGCGGCCGTCCGCGTCCACGCCGACGACGCCGTCGGGCCCCGGCAGGATCCCGAGGGAGGCCAGGAGCCCGTCCCGGAGCACGAGGCGCGGCGCGACGACGAGCGCGTCGCAGGGGACCACCGCCCCGGCGTCGAGGCGCACCCCGACGAGCCGGTCGTCCTGCACGACGAGCTCGGTCGCGACGCCGTCGCGGACCTCGACGCCGCGCGCCTCGAGCTGCTCGGCGAGCGACTCCTCGGGCTCCGGGCCGGTGTGGCGCAGCAGGACGACGTCGGGGCTCCACTGGCCGAGCAGCAGCGCCTCGCGCGCACCTGACGGGTCGGTCGCGAGCACCGCGAGGCGCCGACCGCGCAGCTCGAAGCCGTGGCAGTACGGGCAGTGCACCACGTCGCGGCCCCACCGCTCGCGCAGGCCGCGCACGTCGGGCAGCTCGTCCGCGAGGCCGGTCGTCACGAGCAGGCGCCGCCCGCGCAGCACCCGGCCGTCGTCGAGGTGGACCGCGAGCCCGTCGGACGCCGGACCGGCGGTCACGGCCCGGCCGGCCACGACCTCGCCGCCGCACGCGCGCACCTCGCGCCGGCCGGAGGCCAGCAGGTCGAGCGGGGCGATGCCGTCGTGCCCGAGGAAGCCGTGCGCACCGTGGGCGGGGGCGTTGCGGGGCTCGCCCGCGTCGACCACGACGACGCTGCGCAGGGCACGGGCGAGCACGAGCGCGGCGCTCAGACCCGCCGGGCCTCCCCCGACGACCACGACGTCGTACGCGGCGTCGTCCTGCGCTCCTGGTCCGCCTGCCCGCACCCCGACCACCTCCGTGACCACCATGACCTGCCCGGGGACCGCCCGCAAAGGCGGGCCCCTCCGGCCGCCCGGTGCCAGGGTGGGTCCATGCGCGCACTGGTCACGAACGACGACGGCATCTCCTCCCCCGGGCTCGCGGTGCTCGTCGCGGTCGCCCGCGACGCGGGCTACGACGTCACGGTCGCGGCACCGGCCGCCGAGGCGTCGGGCTCCGGGACGTCGCTCGTGGGCGTCGAGCACGGCGGCCGGCTGCGGGTCGAGCGACGCACGGCACCGGGCGTGGACGGCGACGTCCCGTCGTTCGCGGTGCACGCGACCCCGGCGCTCATCGCGTTCCTCGCCGCGTACGAGGGCTTCGGGCCGCGGCCCGACGTCGTGCTCTCGGGCGTGAACCGGGGTGCGAACACCGGCCACGCCGTCCTGCACTCGGGCACCGTCGGGGCCGCGCTGTCGGCGATGACGCTCGGGATCCACGGGCTCGCGGTGTCGCTCGACTCACCGGACCCGCGCCACTGGGCGACGGCCGGCGTCGTCGCGGCGCGCGGCCTGCGGTGGCTCGTCGGCCGCGACGCCGGGGACGGGGTGCTCAACGTCAACGTGCCCGACCGGCCCGCGGACGCCCTGCGCGGTGTCCGGGCGGCGACGCTCGCGCCGTTCGGGGCGGTCCAGGCGAGCGTGCGCGCGGACGACGCCGGCGACCTCGTGGTGCGCTACCGCGCGACGGACGACGAGGCCGCGGCCGGTTCCGACGCCGGGCTGCTCGCGGACGGCTGGGCGACGCTGACGCTGCTGCGGGCGCCGTGCGCGGACGCAGCCGTGGAGCTGCCGGAGGTGCTCGACGGACCGCTCGCCGCGCCCGACGGGAGCTGACCGGCCGGCCGGGCGTCGACGCGTCAGGCGCCGGAGCGGGCCGCGGCGATGAGCGACGTGAGCGAGTCGCGCAGGTGCTCGAGCTCGTCGAGGCCCATCCCGAGCCGCTCGACGACCGCCGGCGGGATGCGCTCGGCCTCGGCGCGCAGCGCGGTGCCCTGCGCGGTGAGCGTCACCGCGAGCGCCCGCTCGTCGCGGGGGTCGCGCGCGCGTGTCACGAGGCCGCGCGTCTCGAGGCGCTTGAGCAGCGGCGAGAGCGTCGCCGGCTCGAGGCTGAGCCGGCGCGCGAGGTCGCCGGCCCGGACCGGGCTCGCCTCCCACAGCGCGAGCATCACGAGGTACTGGGGGTGCGTGAGGCCGAGCGGCTCGAGCAGCGGCTTGTACGCGGCGGTGACCTCGCGCGCGGCGACGGCGAGCGCGAAGCAGACCTGCCGGTCGAGCGCGAGCAGGTCCGTCGGCACCGCGGCGGAGGTCGTCACGGTGCCTGAGTCTAGCCCGCGCCCGGGGTATGCTGAGTGCACTGATGGTTCGTGCACTCAGCGATCTGGTCCCACCGGTCTCGGCGCGCGAGCCGGGACCGCCGACCCCGGGAGACCCGCCGTGACCGACAGCCCGCGCCGCTCCTGGGGCATGCGCTTCACCGAGCGCTACCTCCTGCGCTTCTTCGGCCCGCCCGAGCTCGGCCACGACCGCCCCGGCCGCCGGGCCAGCGCGGACGAGACCGCACGCGAGGACCAGCTGCACGCCGAGCTCACCCGCGTCCTCGGACCGGACGGGCGCGTCTACCTCGTGCAGCGGGACGAGCAGGGCTGACCGCGGGCCGTCCCCGGACCGACGGTGCACGCTGGTCCCCGTGACCCCTGCACCCGTGCCCCCGCTGCCCGTCTCGGTCGACGCCCCCGGCCTGCACGGCCGCGCGATCCTGTCGCAGCGCTGGGAGGACCTGGCGTTCGTGCACTGGCGGGTCGACCCGGCCCTCGTCGCCCCGCTCCTGCCGCGCGGCACCACGCCCGACGTGCACGACGGGGCCACCTGGGTCGGTCTCGTGCCGTTCCGCCTGGCCGACGCCGGGCTCGGCCGGGGGCCCGGCGTGCCGTGGTTCGGGACGTTCGCGGAGACGAACGTGCGGCTCTACTCGGTCGACGCCGAGGGACGTCGGGGCGTCGTCTTCCGCTCGCTCGACGCGGCCCGGCTCGCCGTCGTGGTGGGCGCGCGGCTCGCGTTCGGGCTGCCGTACGTGTGGGCGCGCATGCGGATCCGGTCCGACGGCGAGCGGCTCACCTACACGACGTCACGGCTGGCCCCCGGGCCGCGCGGCGCGGGCGGCCGGGTGGTCGTGACCCCCGGGGCGCGGATCGCCGAGCCCGACGTGCTCGCGCAGTTCCTCACCGCGCGCTGGGGACTGCACACCCGGCACCTGGGTCGGCTGCTGTACGTGCCGAACGAGCACGGCCCGTGGCCGCTGCACACCGCGACGCTGCACGAGCTCGACGACTCGCTCGTGGCCGCCGCCGGCCTCGGCGGGCTCGCCGGCCGGGAGCCCGACTCGGTGCTGTGGTCGCCCGGCGTGCGGACGGTGTTCGGCCGGCCGCTGGTGGTGCCGACGTCCGCCTGAGCCGCCGGTTCGCCGGGCCGCCGGACCGGGTGCGGGTCACGGCCTCGGCCGTGACGCCTTGTCGGCGCCCGGGCGTCGCAGGACGATACGACCATGGACGCCGCATCCGTCATGGAGTGGGTCGGGCGCTACGAGCGCGCGTGGCGCGACGACGACGTGACCGCCGTCGAGCGCCTGTTCACGCCCGAGGCGCACTACCTGCGCTCGCCGTACGAGCCGCCGCTCGTCGGGTGGCAGGCGATCCGGGACTTCTGGTCCGACGACACCCCGTTCACGATGCGCGCCGAGCCCGTCGCCGTCGCCTGGCCCGTCGCCGTCGTGCGCGCCGAGGTGCGCTACGGCGGCGACGAGCCGCAGGAGTATCGGGACCTGTGGGTGCTGCGCTTCGCGGACGACGGCCGGGTCGAGCACTTCGAGGAGTGGGCGTACTGGCCGGGCCGCGGATACACGGCGTCGTCCCCCGGCGCTGCGGACCCCACGACGGACGAGGGGTAGGCCGCCGCCTGCGGCGCCCCGGCACCTGCGCCGGTACCGTCGTCGTCCTCCGCCGACCGCTCGCGCGAGGGAGGGCCCATGCACCGCAGCAGGATCTCGACGTTGCTCGTCGACGCGCACCACGACGACGCCGAGGCAGCAGCCACGTTCTGGACCGCCGCCCTCGGCGGGCCGATCCGGCCGCAGACCGACGAGGAGGAGTTCACCGCCGTCCCGGACGCGGTCCCCGGCCTCGTGACCGCGGTCCAGGCGGTCGACGACGCGCCGCGCTACCACCTGGACTTCGAGACGGACGACCTCGACGCGGAGACCGGCCGGCTCCTCGCGCTCGGCGCCGTCGAGGTGGGGCGCTGGCTCGACTGCCGCACCTTGCGCGTCCCGGGCGGGCATCTCGTGTGCGTCATCCCGGTGCACAGCGACCCCGAGGAGTTCCGGGCGCACGCCCGGGTCTGGCCCTGACGCCGGGGCGGTGACAGGCTCGCCCGATGACGCCCCTCGCGCGCCGGGTGCAGCGCACCTACCTCGCGCTCGTCGTCGGCAACACGCTCGCCGCGGCGTTCATCTGGGGCATCAACACGCTGTTCCTGCTCGACGCCGGCCTGAGCAACGTCGAGGCCTTCGCCGCGAACGCGTTCTTCACCGCGGGCATGGTCCTGTTCGAGGTGCCGACCGGCGTGGTCGCGGACTCCCGCGGGCGGCGCGCCTCCTACCTGCTGGGGACCGTCACGCTGGCCGCGTCGACCGCGCTGTACTGGGGTCTGTGGCGGGTCGAGGGCCCGTTCTGGGCGTGGGCCGTCGTGTCGGTGCTGCTCGGGCTCGGGTTCACGTTCTTCTCGGGCGCGGTCGAGGCGTGGCTGGTCGACGCGCTGCGCGCCACGGGGTACGCCGGTGAGCTCGAGCCGGTGTTCGCGCGCGGCCAGGTCGCCGGCGGCGTGGCGATGCTCGTCGGCTCGGTCGCGGGCGGGGCCCTGGCGCAGGTCACCGACCTCGGCGTGCCGTTCCTGGTGCGCGCGGGCGTGCTGCTCGTCATGCTCGTCATCGCCGCCGTCTTCATGCGCGACCTCGGCTTCACGCCCGCCGCGCACGCCCGGCCCGGGGAGGCGGTCCGCGCGATCCTCACGCAGTCGCTCCAGCACGGCCTCGGCAACCCGCCCGTGCGCTGGCTCATGCTCGCGGCGCCGTTCGTCTCGGGCGTCGGCGTGTACGCCTTCTACGCGATGCAGCCGTTCCTGCTCGCGCTGTACGGCGACCCCGACGCGTACGCCGTCGCCGGTCTCGCGGCCGCCGTCATCGCGGGGTCGCAGATCCTCGGCGGGACGCTCGCGACCCGGGTGCGGCGCCTCGTGCGCCGGCGCACGACGGTGCTGCTCGCGGGCACCGCGGCCGGCGCGGGAGCCCTCGCGCTCCTCGGCGTGGTCGACGGCTTCGGCCTCGCCCTCGCGCTCCTCGTGCTGTGGGGCGTCGCCGGCGCGGCCGTCACGCCCGTGCGCCAGGCGTACCTCAACGACCTCGTCCCGTCCGCCCAGCGCGCCACGGTGCTGTCCTTCGACTCGCTCGTCGGCAGCGCCGGCGGGGTCGTGGTGCAGCCCGCGCTCGGCCGGGCGGCCGACGTGTGGGGGTACGGACCGACCTACCTCATCGGGGCGGTCGTCAACCTGCTCGCGCTGCCGTTCCTCGTCGCGTCCCGGCGCCGGCGCAGCCCCGCGGACGTCGGCGGCGGCTGACGATCGACGGTCGGGGCCGCGCGTCAGACGCCCGCCTCCTCGGGGCCACGCGGTCAGGCGCCCGCCTCCTCGGGGCCACGCGGTCAGGCGCCGGTCCCGTCCGGCACGCCCGCGACGAGCTTGGTGCGCGAGCGTCCCGTGGCGTCCTTGAGCACGACGTACTTGAGGTCGACGTGCGGCTCGAGCGCACCGAACTTGTCGTTGGGGGCGCCGATCACGAGCTGAAAGCCGAGCCCGCGCCACGCGCCGATCGCCCGCCCGGTGAACCGCGCGTCGGCCTTGATGAGCGCCTCGTCGAGGAACACGGGGGCGTAGCGGGGTCGGTCGGCCCCGGCGTCGCCGAGCTGGTAGCGCAGCGCGGCGCCGACGATGAACGCGACGAGCTCCTGGGACTCGCCGCCGGACTTCTCGCCGATGTGGTCGTAGAGCGCAACGTGCCGGCCCTCGAGGTCGACCTTCTCGGCGCTGAGCCGCACGTGGCGGCGCACGTCGACCAGGTCGGCGAAGTCCGGCGACGTCCGGCGGATGCGGTCGATGACCTTGGCCATCCGGACGTACCGGCGCTCGCGCTCGGCGTCCGTCGCCTCGGTCTGCAGCACCTCGCGCAGGTCGCGGAGCTCCTTGCGGAACCGGGCGACGACCGTCGACTGCGTGTCGCGCGCGTCGATGCGCAGCCGGTGGCCGTCGTCGGCGAAGGGCAGGTCGGCGAGGATCTCGTTGACGGGCCGGATCCGCTCCTTGATCTCCCGGACCGAGCGGCTCAGAGCGTTGTGCAGGTCGGTGAGGTCGTTGCCCGACAGCCGCAGGAGGCTCGTGCGCCACTCCCCCTCGAGCTCGTGCAGGCCGTGCGTCTCGAGCTCGGCGAGCAGGCGCGCGAAGTCGGCGTACGACGCGTCGGGGTCGGTACCGAGGTCGGGGTCGGGCCAGCGCTCGACGAAGGTCTCGAACGTGCGCCGCAGCGCGTCCCGCGCGGTCCCGACGACCCCCTGGGCCGCCTGGCGGTCCGACCGCAGCAGGTCGCTCGCGCGCGCCACCACGGCGTCGAACGCGGCGAGGGCACCGGCCGGCGTCGCCATCTCGGCCGCCGTGCCGCTGCCGACCTCGCCGCCGAGCAGCGCGTCGAGGTACGCGCGCGCGCCGGGTGCGACCGTCGTGCCGCCGGTCCGGGCCTCGTCGAGCGCGCGCTGCGCCGCGTCGACGTCGTCGGTCGTCGCCGACCAGCGCTCGGCGAGCTCCTGCGCGGCGCCCTTGGTCCGGCCGAGCTCCTCGGTGAGCGTGCGGATCGCCGTCTCGAGCTCGGTCGCGCGACGCTGCAGCCGGGTCACCTCGGGGTTGCCGGACGTGACGTCCTCGATGACCTGCGACCAGCGGGCCACCTCGCCCTGAGCAGTCACGACGTCGACCTGGTCCCACGTGACCTCGCGCAGCGCCTCGAACGCGCGCCGCTCGACCTCGTGCCGGTCGAGCTGCCCCTCGGCGGCGACGACCTGCGCCTCGGCGAGCTCGAGCCGCTGCTGCGCCCGGGCGATCTGCTGGTCGAGGTGGCCGAGCAGCCGCGTGTTCGTGAAGCCCAGCACGTTGGCCCGGCTCTGCCCGCCGTGCGCGCCCTGCCGCCCGTCGGAGACCTGACCGGCGCGCGTGAGCGCCTTGGCGTGCTGCGCGAGCTCGCCCGGGGTGTCGACGCACACGTACGCGAACCGGCTCCCGAGCTCGCTGCGGAGCCACCCGGTGAACGACGTGGCGCGCAGGTCGAGGCGGCCGGGCAGCGTGCGCGGGTCGAGCGCGACGTCGGTCTCGAGCCCCGTCGGCACACCCTCGAACCGGATCCGGCGCGCGGTGGGCACCGCGTCGATCGCCGCGCGGAAGGCGCGCAGGTGCGCCGCGTCGAGCAGCAGGAGCGTCGCGAAGCCGCCGAGCGCGAGGTTGAACGCGTCGCGCCACGGCTCGTGCTCGGTGCGGACCTCGACGAGCTCGGCGACGAAGGGCAGGTCCTCGACCGTGAGCCCCGCGACCTGCGCGAGCGCAGCGCGCGCCTGGTGCAGGTCGCCCGGGATGTTGCCCTGCCGCCGCTCGACGCGCGCACGCTCGGCCGCGAGCCCGGCGAGCTCGTCCTTCGCGTCCTTCTTCTCCGCCATCGCGTCGCCGAACGCGCGGCGCGCACCGGCCTTCGTGTCCCCGTCCGCGAGCGCGTCCCCCGCCCGCTCCGCGAGCGCGGCGAACTCCTCCGCCGAGGCCGGCGCGGCGCCGAGCGCGGTCCCCACCACGCCGTCGAGCCGCTCGCGCGCCCGCACGACGCGGTCCAGGCGCTGCTGCGCGCCGGTGAGCTCGCGCTGCGCGGTCGCGAGCCGGTCGCCGCCCGACGCCCACAGCGTCTCCTTGACGCCGTCGAGCTCGGAGCGCGACGCGTCGACGCGCCCGGAGGTCTCGGCGGCGAGCCGCTGCGCGTCCTGGTGACGGCGCTGCAGGTCCTGCTCGACCGCGCGCAGCAGCCCGAGCCGGCGCTCGTGGCGCCACAGCGCGGCCGGGGACGTCCCGTCGTCGAACGACCCGGCCTGCTCGATGACGCGCAGCCGCCGGGCGGCCGCCTCGATGTCGGCGCGGTGCGCGCGGATCGGCTCGAGCGCCTTGACCTGCTGGCGCGCGGTGATCATCTGGTCGCGCGTGCCGGTGAGCTTGTCGAACTGCTCGACGACGGCGTCGGCGGTCGCGAACGTGTCGGGCTCCTCGAGCACCATCGCCTTGTACAGCGCGTCGACCGTGGTGATCTGCTGGCCCGCCTGGATGCGGCCGAGCAGCGCGACCGCCTTGTTGCCGTCGCCCGTGGCGCCGATGCCGAGGGTCGAGTGCAGCCGGGCGGTGAGCTCGCGGTCGGTGTCGAACGGCGTGAGGCCCGCGGCGGTCACGGCCGCGCGGCCGAGCCGGTCCGCGGCGGCGGGCTCGAGGTCGCGCAGGTCGAACGGCCCGTCGCAGGTCGCCCGCACGGCGACGACGTCGTCGAGCACGCGCGCGGCGGCCGGCACGTACCAGGCCCGCACGGCAGTGAGCTCGCGCCCCGCCTGGTCGGCCCACGTCATCGCGATCGCCGACCAGGTGTCGCGCCCGTCACCGCGCAGCACGCTCTCCCGGGTGCCGTCCTCGGTGCGCGCCTCGTCCACCTTGCCGCGCGCGTAGGACAGGACGTTGCGCTGGTCCTTGCCGCGCGGCCGCCCGACGACCCCGCCGTTCGACGCGCCGTTGAACGGCGTCGTGTGGGGCATGAGCAGCGCGATGTACGCGTCCATGAGCGTCGACTTGCCGGAGCCGGAGCCGCCCGAGAGCAGCGTCGCGGTGGACGCGAGCCGCACGCGGTGGTGCCCGTCGTACCCGCCCCAGTTGACGAGCTGGAGGTCGCGGGCGACCCACTGCTGGCCCGTCGAGGTCACCGGGACGAGCCCGAAGAGCGTGTCGACCATCGTCATGCCGCGCCGTCCTCACCCGTGTGCGCCGCCTGCGCGCGCAGCCAGTCGCGCAGCTCGGCGAGCCGCTCGTTGCTCAGCACCACCTCGACCAGCGGGGTCACCCTGTAGCGCCCCTCCGACTCCTCCTCGATCAGCCCGTCCTTCGCGAGGCGCGTGACCGCCGCGCGGATCTCCCGCTGGCGGGTCGCGACGTTCGTGTCGTCGGGGTCGAAGTACGTCAGGGCCGTCTGCTCGAGCTCCTCGACGTCGACGCGCACCGAGGTCTCCCCCGCGCCGCGCTCACGCTGGAACACCGTGCGCAGGTGCACCAGGACGAGGGTCTCGGCGCGGCTGTAGGCGTCGTCGCGCAGCAGCACGGGCACGTCGAGCTCGGCGGAGCGGACCTGCTTCTTGTAGGCGACGCCGCGCTCGTGGTCGACGACGAGGTGCACGAACAGGTCGTGCAGCCGCGACTCGATGACCTGCTGGTGGTCGAGCAGCGTCCGCCACTGCGCGCGGTTCCTCTCGGCGGTCAGGAAGCGGCGCTGCAGGAGGCGGACGAGCACTGTGCGCACCTCGGCGTCGAGCGTCCCGGAGTCGCCCGCGAACAGCTCGGCGGGGTCCTCCTCCATGGGGACGGGCGCGATGAAGCCGTTCTCCGCGCCGGGGTCGGTCGCAGGGTCGGCCGCGGGGGCAGCGCCGGCGACCGGCACCTCGGGGGCCGCGTCGGGCGGCGCGTCGGTCGTCTCAGCCATGGGTCTCCTCCGTCGTGGACGCGGTGGCCGCCGTCGTCGTCACGCCCTCGAACGCGAACCGTCGCCGGGTCCCGTCGGGGCGGACCGCGTCGACGTAGGCGACCTCGCCGGTCTCCGTCATGCCGTACCGGTGCGCGATCTCCAGCAGGCCGAGCAGGTCGACGGGCCGTCGCATCGCGTCGGGCGCCGCGCGGAACGCCGCCGCGACGTCGACCTCCCCCGACCCGTCCGCGAGCGCCGCGAGGTGCGCGTCGAGCTCGGCGTAGCGGGGTCCTCCCCAGGCGCGCACCTCGTCCTGGGACACGTCCGCGTCGTCGTCGTCCCGGTCGCTCAGCGGCGCGGGCGCCTGGGGCGGGCGCAGGTCGCCGGCGGTCTGGCGCAGGTGGTCGACCTCCGCGACCGGCAGTCGGCGCAGCGGCTCGACGGACTGCCCGCGCCGCGCGTCGGGCACCCACGCCTGGAGGCCGGTCATGACGTCGCGCAGGAGCTCGTCGACCTGGCGGTCGCGCAGCGGGTCGTGGTTGCGGACCTGCGTCGTGATGACGTATGAGGCCTCGCGCTGCGCGGTGAACACCTGGTCGAGGCCCTGCTCGATGCGCCGGCCGATCTCGCGCAGCTCGGTGCGCTGCGGCGCGGGCAGCCGCCGGGCGAACCGGTGCCGCAGCACGACGTCGAGGTGCGTCGCGAGCTCGTCGAGGCGCTGCGGGTCGCCGATGAGGCGCAGGGCGCCGGCGAACGCGCGACCCTCGGACGTCGACTCCATGACGTGCTCGCCGCGTGCGAGGTACTCGCGCAGCACGTCACCCGTCGGCCGCTCGTCCTGGCGCAGCGCGGTCACGACGTCGCGCTGCATCGCCTTGATCGACTCCGCGACGCGCGCGAAGTCGGCCGGGAGCTCGCGCACGAGGTGCAGGACGTTCTCGGCCTCCTCGAGCAGCTGCTCCTCGTCGACCTCGTCGACCGCTCCGGTCCGCTCGATGCGCGCGACCTCGGCGCGCAGCCGCCGGATCTCCGAGTCCAGCCGCGCGAGGCGCACGAGCACGTCCGGGTCGGCGTCCTGGGCGAGGCGCTCGACCGCGTCGAGCAGGGTCCGCACCCGCGACTGCGAGACCCGGGCCCGGGTGCCGCCCGCGCGCCCGGCGACCTCGAGCGCGCCGACGGCGTGCGCGGACAGCCGGTAGACCTCGACGTCGTCCTCGAGCACGTGGCGCACGAGCCAGCCCGCGTCGGACCACTGCCGGCACAGCTCGCGCGCGGTGCCCACGGGCAGGTCGTCGCCGTGGCCCGCGGCGCGCAGCTGCTCGAGCGCGTCGCCGATCTCGGTGTGCGCGTCGGCGACGGGGACGCTCGGGCGCTCCGCGGTGAAGACGACCGAGAGCAGGGACACGACGAGGGGTGCGTGCCGTTTGTGCAGCAGGTCGAGCATCGGGTTCTGGAACGCCCGGACGGCTCCGAGGTAGGCCGCTACGGCACGAGTGGTCATCGCCGGACAGCGTAGGCGGCGCGGGCCGGGGCCCGTGACTCGACCCGCGCGCGCCGGGGGTGAGGCGGCCCGGCGCGCGGCTCAGCACCGCACGCGCAGCCCCACCGCGAGCGAGGGCTCCGTCGGGTCGTCCGCGTCGACCGTCGCCAGGAGGCGCGCGCCGTCGCCGGTGTGCTCGACGACGCCGAGCCCCTCGACCTTGGCGACCCCGCCGTGCACGTGCGGCAGGTCGACCCGATCGCGCACGACGCCGCCGTCGAGCACCGCGAGCACCGACCCGACGACGGGACCGTCGTCGCGCGGGTCGGGCGTGTCCTCGGCCGCGGCGCTGACCAGCACGGCCCCGTCCGGGAGGAGGACCGCGTCGGTCACCGCGAGCCCGACCCCGCGGACGCTGCCGAGGTCGTACCGCCGCTCGCCGGTCACGGGGACGTCGGCCGGGCGGGCCTCCCCCGCGAGCGCCGTGAGCAGCGCGCGCACGTCGACGTCGACGCTCGCCGTGGGCACCCCGGCGTCCGGCAGGCCGCGCTGGAACCAGCGCAGCACGTCGCCCACGACGCACGCGCCCTCGAGGTTGAGCAGGTCCGCGTCGACCCCGAGCCGGCAGGCCACGGCGGCGTAGAGCGGCGCGAGGTCCGCGACCAGCGGCTCGGCGTCGGCCGAACCCGGGGGCCGCAGCAGGCAGCCCCGCACGCGCGCGGGCGACGACCCCGAGCCGAGCAGCACCACGGCGCCGTCGCCGCCGGGCAGGTCGACGAGCAGGTCGCCGGGCACGACGAAGGCCGCCTCCAGGTCGGGCTTGAGCGCCTTGGTGCCGCGCTCCTCCTCGAACGTGTCGAGCCCGCGCACCGGCGGCAGCGCCCGCACCGGTGTCACGCCGTCCGGCCGGACCCACGCGGCGTGCGTCGCGTCGTCCTGCGCGACGAGCCAGCCTCCCCCGAACGCCACGACCGCCGATGCCGCCCGCACCGGGGCGCCGTCGTCGAACCGCAGCGCGGTGACGTGCTCGACCTCGACCTGCACGCGGCACCTCCCTCGGGCGGCCGGACCGGGCGACCGGCTCACGGCCACGCTAGGACGGTCGCCGGTGGGGCACCCGTCGACGGGCGTCGCCCTGCCGCAGCCCGGGCTCAGGGTGCGCCGAGCTGACGCCGGCCGGCGCGTGCCGCGAACGCGTCGAGCGCGTCGAGCACCTGCGCGGACTGCCAGAGGATCGACCGGCGACGACCCCCCACCTCCGCCAGCGCCCCCACCTCGACGAGCCGCCCGATCGCCTTCATCGCGTTGGTGTGGGTGATACCCAGCTCGTGCTGCACCAGCCCGGTGTGCAGGACCGGCTGACGGAGGACCAGGTCGACGAGCGGCCACACGGACGAGTCGGACCGCGCCCGGATGCTCGACACCCAGCCGGCTCGGACCTCACGCAGCTCCTCGACCAGGACGCCACCGTTGGCGACCGCGTCGAACGACGCCTGGGCCATCGTGTCGACGATCGGGGCCGGGTCGCCGAGCCGGTAGGCCGTCAGAGCGTCGAAGTACGCGCGGGTGTCCACGAGCAGACCAACCGAGACGGGCACCGTGACGGACCGCGTGAGGGCCCGCTTGCGCAGGAGGGAGTGCACGAGCGCCCGACCGGTGCGGCCGTTGCCGTCGGGGAACGGGTGGATCGTCTCGAACTGGGCGTGCGCGAGCGCGGCGTGCGGCAGCGCGGGGACGTCCTCCCGGGCCATGAACGCGACCAGGTCGTGGATCGCCGGGACCACGCGGTCGGCGTGGGGAGGCACGAACGCCGCCCGGTGCGGCGAGTAGCCGCCGCCCCCGATCCACACCTGCTGGGTGCGCCACCTCCCGGCGATGTCGGGCTCGGCGTCCTGCATCAGCGCCCGGTGCATCTCGAGGACGGACCCGGCGTCGAGCCGCTCCGACAGCCGGATCGCCGCCTGCATCGCGTGGACGTTGCCGACGATCTGCGTCGCGTTCCGCTTGGCGTCCTCCCCCAGCTCCGCCAGGGCGATCTGCTTCGCGCCGGACGTCAGCCTCTCGATCTCCGAGGAGGACGCCGACTCGGAGCGCAGGAGGATCGAGGCGAAGGGCGCGATGTCGTGGCCGACCTCGACGTCGAACGCGCGGACCAGGACCGAGGCCTCCTCGGCCGCAGCAGCGGTCTCACGCGGCAGGCGGACCTCGACGTCGGCGATCTCCGGCGTGACGGCAGCCCGGTACGGCTCGGACATCTGCTCCCGAGCGGAGCGGGACAGCAGCTCGGGCGGCAGGGACGAGCGCCAGGGGTGCTCCTCGAAGCGAGCGGCCGGCCAGTACGGCATCACGACCCGTCGCGCACCATCCGTTGCCACGGTTCGACGCTATCACTTCATACTGGCGTAAAGATGGATAAGGCTGCGTCTCGTGCTCGTCTGCGCTCGTGCCGCCCAACTCAGACCGGCCGGGGCGATCCACCCGCCTCACCCGGCCTGTCCGGCGCCGACCGCCGGGTTCCAGGTCGGACATCATCGACCTCATGACCACCTTCGCCGAGCTCGTCGCGCTCGACCTGCCCGCCCTGAGCAGCCTCCTCGCGGCCGGCGAGCCGCCCGTCGACGCGCTCGACCCGCCGGAGTGGCTCGGGGTCGCGTTCCAGATCAACGCGCTCGTGCTCGCAGCCGATGCGGACGCCGAGCCGCGCGACTGGGCGGTCCGGTGTCGTGCGGTCGAGCATGCCGCAGCGGCCGTGCACGCGACCGGCCTCGAGGACGACATCGCCCACCTCACCCGACGGCTGAACAACAGCGCCGCGATGCTCGCCCGGACGCGACCGCGCGCGGACGTCGCGCTGCTGGACCCGGACGCGATGCTCGACCGGCTGTTCCGCTCGCTGCCGATGACCGCCGACGAGTCACGGCGCCGCGCGGTGCACTGGCGGGACCTCCCGCTCCCACAGATCCTCGAGCTCCGGAAGGTGAAGAACCTGCTGACCCCCGGGCTCGCGATCGCCCGCCATGCACCGGTGCCGCGGTTCGAGGCGGACGTGCGGGCCTGGAGCGCCGTGCGCCCGCTGCTGCCCTGACGGGAGGGCGCACCATGGGACGAGCAACGGCCCGACCACGCGTCTCCGCAGGTCAGGCCGTGTTCGTCGCTGTCTCAACGAGTGTCCGGAGGGGGAAGCGAACCCCTCTCGTGGGGACTCATCCCCACTTCTCCGGACTGCATACTGAAGTGTACCGCCCAAATCTTCGGGCGGTCGCCGGGTGCCCCCACTTGACCTGGGGGCACCCGGTCACGCCTCAGTCCTCCCCGACGACGCCGACGCGCCGCAGGAGCTCGTTCGCCACCGACTTCCGGGTCTGGAAGCTCATGCGAAGGGTGAGCTTCTCGACGCCGCTGCTGTCGGTCGACGGCACGAGCGCGCCGAGCTTCGTCCAGACGGGGTTGTCGTACGAGAAGTAGTCGAGCGCCTCGCCGTTCTGGTAGACCGGCTCCGCGAGCGGCGCCAGGACCTTGGCAGCATCGAGCCCCTGCTGGTAGACCGCATCAGCGACCGCGATGACACCGTGGATGGAGAGCGCCGTGCCAGCCATCGAGGCGCCACGGAGGCTCTGGCGCTCGGTCTTGCCCAGTCGCCCGAACTCGCGGCGGATGTCGACGAGGGCGTCCCAGAAGTCGACCAGGAACTTGGCCTGGAGCGCCTCCTCGGCCGGGTTCACCGGGTCCCCATGCCAGTAGCTCTCCATCGCCTGGGTGAGCGTGTTGAAGGCGACGAGCTTCGAGCTCGAAGCCGAGACCGTGTTTTTGAGCACCTCGATGTTGTCGATGCCGAGGTGCGCGCTGCCGCTGAGCAAGGCCCTCGCGAGGCGCTTCTCGGCGTTGTCCTGGTAGGCGAACTTGGCCGCGGTGTCGTTCACCTTGTCGCCGCGCGTGTTGTAGTCCGACCCCACCCGCGCCGCCAGCTCGTCGTCCGCAATCCAGATGCGCGTCGCGAACTTGGTGTCACCGCGGAAGGTTCCGAGGTCGTTCCGGGCCGCCCTCAGGATGGCCGTGATGCGCGACTGGGAGTCCACACCCGTGTCGAAGGCCCCGGACCAGAGGGTTAGCGTGTAGTCGCCGTCCTCGTCCCGCTCAACCTCGTACTCCGCGGAGCTCGGGTCGAGCCGGACGCTGAGGTTCCCCATGACGGCGTTGTTGGCGAGGAGCTCCTCGACCCACCGCTCGACCTTGCGCTTCGTCTTGGCGCCCATCTTGCCGGTCTGCCAGTCGGGGCGGATGTTCCCCTCGAGCTTGAGCAAATCCCGGCTCTCGGCGTCCTCGAACCAGCTGCCCGTGAAGATGCCCTCGAAGTGCGTGACGCCGGCGTCGTCGACCTCGCGCAGGTGCCGGACCACGACCAGCGGCTCACCCTTGTAGTTGCCCATTGTTCTCTCCATTTCGTCTTGGCACCGCTTACCGGAGCCGGTTGTCCTGACCCCATCCGGCGCCAGTACGTGCAACCCTACAGGGGTACGTGCGTTTTGTCTACGGTACGTGCTTCGGCATAGCCGTACGTGGCTACGCGCGCTGCGTCGCTCCTCTCCCTGACCGGCGCGGCCAGGACGGCCATCCCCCGAACAGCACGTACACAGGGGACGGGCCCCAGGGGTCGCGGCAGCGTCTGCTCAACGAGCCGGACGGCTCGACGCCGTGAGACCACGACCTCGCGGGATGAGGCGGCGAGCTGCAACGACCAGCAGGGTCAGATGCCCGGACGCGAGCACGATGGCGAGCGGCATGGCGCTGAGCGGTGCACCACCGGCCCACATGACCAAGGGCAAGGCGGCGAGGGGCGTGACCAGCCACGCCACGTACATCGCATCGGGAGGCATGGGTGCCGAGAAGGCGCGAACGGCCGTGGCACAAGCGAGCAGGACGGTGAACGCAACAGCGGACGCCAGAACTGCTGAGACTCGGCCGCGAGCGGAGCGGCTGTAGGCGGGCGACTCGGGCGCTGGCGGAAGCGCGGCAGCACCGACTTCGCCGATGAGCGCGCCTTGACCGTGGCCAACGGACGTCCGTTGGCGGCCGCCCGCTGTGCGTGTCTGCGCTCGCGGTGGCCTCACTCGCCTTCCGGGATGGATTTTCTGGGGTGCGAGCTGCTCCCGCATGGGGCCTCCTTGGCTCGGCGGCGAGGGTGCCGTGATGCCACGGACGGTGTCGGGGCGGCTCGAAGTCGCACGGGTCATGTCGTCGCGTGCTCTCTCTCAAGGCGTCGAAAGCCCTCGTCGAGGCGATGGATGCGCGCGGGGTCGGTGTCGAGGTGAAGCCGCAGGTATTGCGGCGCCGCCTCCGCGTCGAGACGTTCGTTGTAGCGCGCAAGGACGGCCTGCACCCCGACCAGCGCTTCAGCGGGCGTTGCTGCTCCGGCGGCGGTCACGACATCGGCGATGACGTCCGGCGCGACGCGCAGGGCGTGACCGTAGGCGGTCGCGTCCAGCATCCCCAGAGTGGTGCCCTCACGGTCGCGGTCAACGACCTGCTGGTCGGTCAGCTCTGCGGCGGGCAAGTCCTCGGTGAGCGCGGCGATGGCCGCTCGCAGTCCGCGGGACCACACAAGCATCTGCGTGCCGGGGATGATGGCTTCGTACTCGCGCCAGATGTCGCGGTCGGAGACCTCGCCGTGGGCGAGATAGTCGGAGATGACCTGCCACATCGTGCGGTTCTCGCGGCGGCCGGCCTTGAGGTCCGCGCGAACGGCTTCGGTGGCAAGCTGCTGGCCAGCCGTCCGTCCTGGCTCTCCGGCGCGTGGGAGACGGTGGGAGTCCTCTTCGACCCAGCCGGTTGCGTCGTCGGCGGCGGCGGCCATCTTGACGAGGTAGGTGGCCAACCCATCAGCTCCGCCCTCTCGGATTGCGCGCAGGTCGAGGCCACCGCTGCTGGCGATGGGACGGGGCAGGCCGGCCGCGACGAGCTTGGCGGCCCATCGGTCGAACGCGCTCATTGCGAACGCCTCAACGGCCAGCCGCGTAAGGGCGTGAGGACGGTCGAGGAACAGAAGGACGTGCGCGTGCAGGTGCCAGCCGTTGGCGCCGACGGTGAGCTCGGTCGAGCGGGTGTACCCGACGACGCCGGCGGCTTCGCGAGTGCGGGTCCAGGCCCTGCCAGAGGTGACGGCGCGCCAGGCAGAGCGGTACGCGTCCCTAACCTGCGCGAGGGTGTGGCCCTGGTGGTGGCGCATCGTGAGGGTCAGCATCACGACGTCGTGGCTGGGGTCCGCACGCCAGGTGTCGAGGGCCTTGCTCAGCTCGTCGGCGCGGTGCTGGCCGATAGTGGCTGCGCAGGTGGGGCACAGCCATACGGAGCCGCAGCGCTGGACGCCACGAAGTCCGCCGGCTCCGGGCGTGTGTCGCACCTGAACACTTCCACCGGTGGTGTGGCCGCAGAACCTGCGTCGCTGCGAGCCATGCTCGTCCATGAGCTGCTGGATGGCCGCGCGGGTCTTGTAGCGCGACCGGCGGCGGGCAGCCGGCTCGGGCGTGGGGGCGGTGGGGTCATCGGTGGTGCGCACCCCGCGCACCGTGCGCGCGCCGGGCGGTCGCGCCAGTATCCGGGCGACGCTGGCAGAAGCGCTGGGTCACGGCCGCCAGGGCGTGGTGAAACCCCCGGCACCGGGCCTGTGCGCGTGGCCTTCTCAAGGGTGCCGGGATGGCATGGACGCTCAGGCTCCGGGTGCCGGGGTCCGGCGTCGACGAGGGCGGCGCTCGGGCCGCGCGGCATCGGGCTCGCCGGCGGACGACGTGGGCGACGGCGCCCGGTCACGCGATGCCTCCTGGGCTGGCCGGACGACTGGCAGGACACCGGCTCCCGTCAGTATGTCGGGCACTTCGGCCTGCGGGATGTACCAGGCGCGGGCCAGCGTGCGCGGGCCCATGCCGTCGAGGTAGAACACACCGGCGCAGGTCAGGCGACCGGAACGGTCGTAGCTGCCGGGGATGTCGTGCGGGGCGCCGAGCCCGTCGCGGGCGCTGCCGGGGATGATGACGTCGCTCACGGTCGCGGTCATCACGCGGTGCCCGATGCGGATGTCGAGGTTCGACCGGATGACAGACGGGATGACATCGGTCGTGGGTTGCTGCGTCGTCAGGATGAGCGTGATGCCGGCCGAGCGCGAGCGCGCGGCGAGGTCCTCGAGGGCACGTAGGCCGCGCTCCTTGAGCTTCTTGTCCCCGCACATCGTGACCGCGCTCAGCTCGTCCACGACCAGCAGGACGACGGGGCCGTCCGCGAGGGTCCAACAGCTCTGGAACTGACCCGCGAGGGCGCCCTGACGGGCACGCATCTCGACGCAGAGCGCCTCAAGCATCTCGACGATGCCGTCGGGCGTCGTCGCATACCGCTCGGCCCACGGCCGAAAGCCCGCCATCTCGGTCTGCTTCGGGTCGGCCAACCACACGCGGGCGCCGGAACGGATGGCGGCAACCGTGAGCTGCGTCTGGCACGACGACTTGCCAGAGCCGGATGCCCCGGCGATGAGGTAGCGCAGCCCACCGGCGGCCGGCAGGAACAGCGGCAGCTCGACGTCCTTCCCGTTGCGGTCCAGAGCGACCGTGACCCAACTGCCAGCGGCGGCCTCCCAACCGTCGGCTGCGACCGGGGCGGGACCTTCCAGCGGGTCGGACAGCAGGTCGCGTGTGACGCCGTTGAGCTTCACGACGCCGGGCGCGTCGTCATCGGCGGCGTTCAGCGTGAGGTAGCCCAGCGCCTCGCGAAGCGCAGGCGCGGCGTTCAGCACTTGCGCGCGGGTGCCACCGTGCGGGATTCGCACCGTCAGCTCATCACCGAACGGAAACGAGGCAACGACGACCTCAGCGTCGAGGTTCAGGTGCGCGAGCACCGCCCGTGCAGCCTGAGACCGCTCGCGTGAGTAGCGGCCCGCCCGGTGCTCCGTCTCCCGGGCGGCGTACCAGGCCGATGCGGGCGCCCAGCTGGTCCGCAGCAGCCACCACGCCAGAGGCGAGGCCAGCGCGGTTGCGCCGAGGACGCCGGCGCCGTGCGCTCGTTCGGCCATGCCAAGCACCAGGCAGGCGTAGACCCACACCCGTCGATGGAACGGGGTGAACACCAAGCGCAGCAGGCGCCAAGCAAGAACGGCCAGCACGGCCGCGGTACCGGCGTCGCCGGCCGGAGTATTGGTCTCGGTCATCGGGGTACTTCCGGGGTCAGAGGCGTTGTTGCCGGGGTGGCGGTGGTGGTACGACCGACAAGTGCGGTGCGGGAAGGGGGCCCGGCCCGTGGTTGTGGACCGGGCCCTGTCCCCTGGCGCGAGTGCCGGTCAGCCCTCGCGGTGACCGCCGCTCTTCGGCGCGAGAACCACAGAGTCGGCGGAGTAGGAGACGCGCCCGTCGCGCAGCACCCGTGCGGTCAGACCCGTGATGGTGAGCTGGGCCAGCGGGGCCGGGAAGTTCGGCGCGGTCATGGCAGGGATGCGCACGCGAATGGTCTCGGCGCCGTCCTGCCCGGCGACAACGGCCTCGACCTGCCACAGCGGGACGCCGGCGTCGTTCGTGGCCTGGCCGACGGCGCGGGCATCTGCGCCCGAGCCCTCGTAGCGCTGAGCAGGGCGGGCCTCACCGGCGGTTGCGGCGAGCACGGCGTGAAGGCGGGCGGTGTCGATGGGCAGAAGCATGGGAAGTCTCCAAGGTCACGGGCAGCGGGGTTGCTGTACCCCGAACCGTGTCGGCAAGGGCCGATAGCGCAAGGAGGTTGCTCCGCCATCGAACGGAAGCAAACTCCGCGATGTCTTACCAAGGGGCCGGCTGCGCCGGCCCGGCGTGGGGACCGAGCGCGCCTGCACGCACCCCGGCCGGTGCCGCGCTTCGCGCGCGTGGACGCTGGCGCGCCCACGCCGGCCAGGGGCCCCGCGAGCGTCTCGCCCGCTCCCCACGCCTTGGTTCAGCTCCGCGCCTGTGCGTCGCGGCAGACGGGGGTGCACAGCGGGTGTGGGGTGCCCGTTCGCTGGTGGAGCGCCTCAGCCACCTCGGGCAGCGTTGCGACCGTGTAGCCGGAGGTCGTCGTCGTGCCCGTGTGCCCGGCAAGCAGTGCAGCGACCGCCTCGCCGGCGCAACGCTCGGTCTCGGTCAATGCGGTGTGCCGGACCCAGTGGATGGAGACACCCAGAGACGCTGCCCACTCCAACGATTCCTGCCAGCGCTCCGCAAGCGTGTTGTAGCGGCGGCGGGTAAGGGCACCGCCACGGCGGTAGCGGAAGACCTCGGCGGCTGCCGGCTGGTTGTCCCCACCACGCTCACGAACATGGGCGCCGAGCGCTCGCATCAGCTCACTTGTGATGGGTGCTTCGCGCGTCTTGCGGCCCTTCTCCAACAGTCGGACGGTCGACCGACGCGAGTCCAGTGCGCCGATGGTGAGACCGATGGCGCCCTCGCGTCGTGCGCCGGTCTCCCAGTGGAAGCGCAGCAGGAGTGCGTCGAGCTCGGGGTCGTCCCCGCTTTCGGAGGCGACGGAGGCGAGGTCAGCCAGCTCGGACGCATCGAGAGCGGGTCGGAGTCGAGGTGTGCGCTTCACCTGGGCGACATCGGCAGCAGGGCTGGTGCGAACCAGACCGTCCTCAATCGCGAGCTTCCACACGTAGCGGGCGGTGGACAGAGCGTTTCGAGCCGCACCTGTCCCGTTCGTCCCGTTGGCCCGTGAGACGGCGTTCTCCTGGCACCAGTTCATGAACTCTCGGATGTCGGACGGCTTGACCTCGTCGAGGCGCCGTGAACCCAGCCGGGTCCCCAGCTTCTTCCAGTAGCTCTCCATCGTGCGACGGCTCGTGCTGTTCGTCAGCGCTTCGACCTTGATGAGGAACTCGGCGACCGTTGGCACATTGCTCACCGACGCGACGTCACCGGCCATGAGGTCATCGACCGTGACGCCCATTCGCGACAGCATCAGTCGGGCGGCAGCCAGCTCCTCCGCGGTGGGCATCAGGCTTCCTTCGGGTCGAGCGTGTGGGTGGGCCTCAGAA
>NZ_BJLR01000043.1 GCF_006538745.1 Cellulomonas cellasea
CGGTGCGTCTGCGGTGGTGCGGGTGCGGGACCACAGGGGGAGCAGCGGGGCGATGCCCGGGCCGCAGTCCGGTGGGGTGATCGCTCCGTCGCCGGGGTCGCACGCGCCGTCGAGGGTCGAGGTGAGGAACTGCGAGGACACGTCGCACATCTCCGCACGGGCGTACTCCACCAACCTCGCCGCCGGGACGCCGGACGCCTTCGCGGACAACCACCCGCTCTCTTGAGCCGCAGCTCTCTTCGCGTTCAGATCGATGGCACTGTCTTGCGCCACCGCACCGATCTCATCAGCATGAGCGACGCCGGCGCCGAGAAGAGACAGCGCGGTCGCGGCAAGAATCCCACCGACCGCCGGGCCCAGGCGGGAAGCCCTCGGTGCGTTCATGCGCTCGGAGTCGCCTCAGCAGCACGGATGACCCAGCGCTCAGAGTCGCGTACCACCGCGAGCGTGAACGCGTAGTTCTGTGCGGGCCCGCTGCGCACTGGTTCTCCTTGCAACCCGACGACGGTCCACTCGCCCTGGGCAACATCGAGCCGGACGGAGAACCAGACACCGGCTTCGACCTCTGCGCTCTCACGCGGGACGAGTGTCAGCTCGGTCCCCTCCTGCCGCTGACCGAGCGCGTGCATCTCGTCGACGCTGGACGAGACGCTCGCGCAGAAGACGCACTCCGGGTGGCTCAGTGCCTTCCACGCCGTGAGGTCGCCGGTGTTGTAGACGTACGGGTACAGCGACAGGAAGTACGTCGCCGCGGCGACCGCTCCGTCAACACCGGGGTCGTCCATCGCGGTCGGCCGCTCCGGCTCCGGCGTGGTGGTCGGCGTCGGCGTGGGCTCCGCTGTCGGGCTCGCGCTCGCCGTGCGCGTGGGTGTCGGCTCGGCCGCAGGCTCGCCGGTGCACGCCGTCAGCGACACCGCCAGCACCACCACGGCGCCGACAGCCGCGGCATCCGCCCGTCGGAAGCGGCGGAGGCGTCGAGCAGGGCGGCGGGCGTCGTCGGCCGCACGAGGCGAAGGCATGCCCGCGAACCTAGCGAAACCGGGGCGGGCCGGTCACTGCTCGTCCGACATCTGTGGACGACGCGAGCGGCCGCGTCGTCGAGCGGATCGGTGCTTCTGCCGGTTCACACAACCCTTGCGCACGCGACAGGGTTGTGTGAACCGGTCCCGGCGAGAGGGCAGCGCTCCGGCGGAGGGCGGGAGGTGCGTGGTGCACCGTCCCGCCTCCCGCCACGGCGTCACCGCAGGAACAGCCGCGACGCCTGGTCCTCCGCGTCCGAGTACGTGCGGGCGGCGGCGGACAGCGCCGCAGTGATGTGGTCGAGCGACTGCTCGACGCGCGCCTGCGTCGCGGACCACTCGGTCATCACGCCGGCGAACGCCGTGGCAGCGCCGCCGCGCCAGGCGCCCTGCAGCTCGGCGAGCTGGCGCTGCATCGCCGCGACCTCGCCGCGGACGGCCGTCGTGCGGGCCTGCACCCCGGCGGCTGCCTGCGCGACCAGCGCGCTGTCGACCTCGTACCTGCTCATCTCGTCCTCCTGTGCTCGTGGAGGTCCGGACGCTACGCAGGCGACGTCGCGGTCGAGCGCCGCAGCCCGAGGGGCGTCGGCGCCGCGCGTCAGCGGCGGGCTGTGGGCGGCTGAGCGGCGACCGACGTGCGCACGCCCGACGCGCTCTCCCCGGCCACCGGTGCGCCCGTGCCCGTGCCCGGGGCCGTCGCGTCGCCCTGGCCGGACGGCGTCGTCCCGCCCTCGCCCGGCGCCCCCGCCTCGGCGGCTGCCGGCGCGTGCCCGTCCGAGGGCGCCGTGCCCGACTCCGCGTTCGCGGCGTCGATCTTCGCGAGCTCCTTCTCGAGCCGCTGGAGCTCGGCGCCGAGGTTCTGGCGCGCCGCCTCCTCCCACGCCGCACCGAGCGGGCTGACGAACAGGCTCGTGCGGCCGAGGAGCTTGCGGACGATGTTCACCCGGGCCCGCACGTAGTGCTCGACGGGCAGGTGCGCGTACTCGGCGCGGATGTCGTGCAGGTAGGACTTGTAGCGCTGCGGCTCGGCGGCCAGCATCGCGAGGTCGGCGTCGCACAGGACGGCGCAGTCGAAGTCCGACGCGTCGGTGTTGTGACGTCGGAGCGCTACCACCAGGTCGTGGACGCGGCGGGCGCGCTTCTCGGAGACCCCGAGCGCCGTGAGCTCCTCGAGCGCGAGGCGCGCGCTCGCGAGCTCGTCCTCGCCGCCCCGGTTCGCGTACGCCGCGGCGTCCGCGGAGTCGAAGATCGCCCCGTGGTACCAGGCCGCGAGCCGCACGAGCTCCGGCTCGTGGGTCTCGGCGGCGAGCTCGTCGACGCGCGCGAGGACGTCCACGAGGTGCTTGAGGTTGTGGAAGTCGCGTCCCTTGGAGGACCAGCGGTCCACCAGGGCGACCCCTGCTGTCTTGATCTCCTCCGGCGGAGCGGTGGCTCCGGCCCCGAGTGCGCTGCGGACGAACGCGGAGAGCAACCACTGCGGTGCGTCGTAGACGCCCATGACCAGCCTCACGAACGGTGACCCTTGCTTCGGACCCGACATCGTAACCACGGTGCCGCGCGACGGCATACGCCTCGACGTCAGTGTTCGTCGTGGGCGGAGGTGGCCGTCGTGCGTGCGTCGTCGGGCTCCGTGCCCGCCTCGCCGGCGTCGTCCCCGTGCTCGTCCCCGACGTCCCCCGGCTCCGCGAGCGGGAGGCTCACGCGCACCGTCGTCCCGCCGCCCGGGGTCTGCGCGAGGCTCACCTCGCCCCGGTGCGCCGTGACGATCGCGGCGACGATGGCCATGCCGAGCCCCGCGCCACCGCCCGTGCCCCCGCCGGCCGTCCCGCCGCGCGTGCGGCTCGCGTCGACCCGGTAGAACCGCTCGAAGACGCGCGCGGCGTGCTCGGGGTCGATCCCCGGGCCGTGGTCGCGCACCTCGAGCACGCCCTCGCCGGGCCGGTCGCCGACCACGCCGACCGCGAGCTCGACCGGCGTTCCTGCGGGCGTGTGCTGCACGACGTTGCCGACGAGGTTCGACACGACCTGGCGGAGCATCCGCTCGTCGCCCGCGACGACGCAGGACCGGATCGGGGCACCGTCGGGGCCGAGCAGCGCCGTCGCGCGCGACGGGTCGAGCGCGTGCAGGTCGCTCAGCGCGTCGGCCGCGAGGACCGCGAGGTCGACGTCGGCGAGGTGCATCGGGCGGCCGTCGTCGAGCCGTGCGAGCGCGAGCAGGTCCTCGACGAGCCCGCCCATCCGGGTCGCGGACTCCTCGACGCGCCGGAAGGTGTCGTCGACCTGGTCGCTCTCGGTGAGCGCGCCCATCCGGTAGAGCTCGCCGTACCCGCGGATCGCGGCGAGCGGGGTCCGCAGCTCGTGCGAGGCGTCGGCCACGAACCGCCGCATGCGGGCCTCGGACGCCGTGCGGTCCGCGAACGCGCTCTCGATCTGGGCGAGCATCCCGTTGAGCGCGGCGCCGAGCCGGCCGACCTCGGTGGTCTCCGGGGCGGTCGGGACGCGCCGCGACAGGTCCCCGGCGGCGATCGACGCCGCGGTCGACTCGATCTCGCGCAGCGGGCGCAGCGAGCGGCGGACCGCCCAGCTCCCGGCGAGCGCGCCGAGCACGATGATGCCGAGCCCGCTCGTGAGCAGCAGGAGCGTGATGCGCTTGACGGTGCGCTGGACGTCGCCGAGCGGCAGGCCGACGCTCACGGTGCCGATGGCCTCGCCGCCGGTCGACATCGAGAAGGCGACGAACCGCCACGACGACCCGGGGCGGCTGCTCGGGACGTCGAAGGGGCGGCGCTCGGTCGCGCGGGCCTCGGCGGGGGTCAGCTCGGGCGGCGCCGGGACGCCGTACTCCCGGTAGGTCGTGTCCCGGCCGGAGATCGTGCGGCCACCGAGGACGTCCCGCACGACCAGCACGTAGTCCGTGGGCACGAACGAGGCGGCGCCCGGGCGGGCGTCCCCGAACAGGCTGTCGGCCTCGCGCTGCGCGAGGTACTCGGCCTCCGTCGCGAGGCGCCGGTCGACCTGCCCGACGAGGTAGCGCTCGAGCAGCGTCGCCGTCGTCAGCCCCGCGATCATCAGCCCCACCGCGAGCAGCGCCGTGATGATCCCGACCAGCCGGGCGCGCAGCGGGACGCCGAGCCAGGCGCCGCGGGCACGGTCCGCCACGAGCGCGGACCGGGAGGGGGTCGACGGGGCGGCGCCCTCGGCCGTCGGCCCCTCGCCCGGCACCGGCTCCTCGCCCGGCGCCGGCGCCGGCGCCGGCCCGGTCGTCGGCTCGGGTGCGGCCGCCTGCGGCACGGCGGCCGCCTGCGGCTCACCGGCGGTGCGCGACCGGCCCGGGGCGGGAGCGCCGGCGGGCGTCGCGCTCACGGGGTCGCGACGCGGCGCAGCAGGTACCCGACGCCGCGCTTGGTCTGGATGAGCGGCTCGACGGGCTGCCCGCCCGGCCCGGTGACCTGGTCGACCTTGCGGCGCAGGTAGGAGATGTACGACTCGACGATGTTCGCGTCGCCGCCCCAGTCGTACTGCCACACGTGGTCGAGGATCTGCGACTTCGACAGGACCCGGCCGGGGTTGAGCATGAGGTAGCGCAACAGCTTGAACTCGGTGGGGGACAGGTCGACGACCTGACCGGCGCGGCGCACCTCGTGGCTGTCCTCGTCGAGCTCGAGGTCGCCGACGCGCAGGATGCTCGACTCGTCGACGTCGCCGGGGTGGGTCCGGCGCAGCACCGCGCGGATCCGGGCCACGACCTCCTCGAGGCTGAACGGCTTCGTCACGTAGTCGTCGCCGCCGACCGTGAGCCCGGTGACCTTGTCCGAGGTGTCGTCGCGCGCGGTCAGGAACAGGACCGGGACGTGCTGGCCCTTCTCGCGCAGCCGCCGGGTCACCGTGAAGCCGTCCATGTCGGGGAGCATCACGTCGAGCACGACGAGATCGGGCTCGACCTGGCGGGCGAGGCGCAGCGCGGAGGCGCCGTCGGCCGCGGCGTGCACCTCGAAGCCGGCGAAGCGCAGCGACGTCGCGAGCAGCTCGCGGATGTTCGGCTCGTCGTCGACGACGAGCAGGCGGGCCTCGGGCTGCGCGGGGGTCCCGGTCATGGTCCCAGTGTGCGGCGCGGGGCTGGGAGCGACCTGGGAGGGCGCTGCGGACGGCGTGGCGTCGGCCGGTGCGGCACATGCCCACTCGGGTGGTCCGGCGACGCGCGCCCCGGCCCGCAGCGCGCAGCCCGTGCTGCGGGGCCTTCGCAGCGGGCGCGCCGACGCCCGCGGTCCGGCCGCTCGGGGAGCAGCAGGGCGCGCGGGCGTCGGCGGGGGAGCGGTGGTGCGTCAGGCCGGGGCGGACCCGCGCTTGAGGGCGGCGAGCCGGGCCTCGACCTCGAGGTTCTGCCCCGACGCCTCGAGCTCCTCGAACTGCGCGTCGATCGACGACGCGGCGAGCTCGGCGTGGCCCTGGACGCGGGCCTCCTCGCGGCGCACCTTGTCCTCGAAGCGCGAGAGCTCGCTCGTCGGGTCGAGCACGTTGATCGAGCCGAGGGCGTCCTGCAGCTGCGACTGCGCCTGGGCGCTCTTCTGGCGGGCGACCAGGTTGTCCCGGCGGGTCTTCAGGTCCGCGAGGCGCTCCTTCGACGCCGACAGCCCGGCCTTGAGCTTCTCGACCGTCTCGGTCTGCGACGCGATGAGCGGCTCGGCGTCCTTGGCCTCCTGCTCCGCGGCGATCTGCTTGCCGAGCGCGACCTTGGCGAGGTTGTCGAACTTGTCGGCCCCGGCGGCGTCACCGGCCCCACGGAGCGAGTCCGCCTTGGACGACGCGGCGAGCGCCTTCTGCCCCCAGCTCGCGGCCGCGGCGACGTCCTCCCGGTGGTCCGCCTCTGCCAGGCGCAGGTTGCCGATCGTCTGGGCGACGGCCTCCTCGGCCTCGGCGATGTTGTTCGTGTAGTCGCGGATCAGCTGGTCGATCATCTTCGCGGGGTCCTCGGCCCGGTCGAGCATCGCGTTGATGTTGGCGCGGGCCAGCGTCGTGATGCGGCCCAGGATCGTCTGCTTCTCGGTCATCGTGCGTCCCTCTCGTCGTGCGACGCGCCCCGGTGGGTCGTCGTCGCGCCTGGTCCTGCGTCGTGCCGTCCTCGCGGTCGGTCGGGTCCGTCAGAAGCGACCGCCCCCGCCGAAGCCCCCACCGTCGCCGCCACCGCCTCCTCCGCCGAAGCCCCCGCCGCCGAAGCCCCCGCCGCCGAAGCCGCCGCCCCCGCCGCGCAGCAGCGAGTCGAGCAGGATGCCGCCGAGCACCATCCCGCCGACGTTCGACCCGCCCCCGCCGAAGCCGCCGTACCCGGAGCGCTGGCGGCGCTGGTCCTCCCAGTCCTGCACGTCGAGCTGCGCGAGCTGCTGCGCCTCGTTCGCGAGCTCCCCGGCCCGGTGCGCGAGGGACAGCGCGCCCGTCGCGTCGGTCGCGGCGTCACGGTGCGCCTGCTGGGCGAGGCGGGCGGCCTCGGAGAGCCGGGTCCGCGCCTCGGGGCCGACGGCGCCGCGGCGGGTCTCGATGTAGTCGTGCACCGCGCGGATGTGCGACGCGAGCCGCCCGAGCTGGTCGTCGAGCTGCGCGCGTGCCCGGGCCTCGTGCTCGGCGCGCTCCCGGAACGGCTCGAGGGTCTCGTCGAGGCGGGCCTCGGCGGCGCGCACGTCCCGCAGCGCGGCGAGCGGGTCGCCGCCCGTGCGCGCGGCCTCCGCAGCGGACGCCGCCGCCCGGCCGGCCTGGACCGCGGCCTGCACCGCGGGCTCGCGCGGCGCGAGGCGCTCGGCGTCGGCGAAGTCCGCGCCGATCGAGGCGATCGCGGCGGTCAGGTCGGTGCCGGCCCGGGCGAGGTCCTGGCCGGCGCGGTCGACCGCGTCGAGCAGCGTGACGGCCTGCGCGACGGCGTCCTGCGCGGCGCGGGCGGCGCCGACGGCGGCACCCCGGTCGTCGGCGGTGAGCGCCTCGCGGCCCCGGGCGACGGACTCGTGCGCCCCCGCGAGCAGGGCCGACGCCTGGTCCGGGTTGGGGGTGACCGACGCGAGCGCCGCCGCCGGATACGTCGTCGCGAGCTGGGCGACCGTCGCGCGGGCGGGCTCGACGCGCGCGGCCACCTCGGTCGCGCGCTGCTCGGCGTCGTCGAGCACCTGCGGGGCGCGCGCCTGCAGGTCGCGCATCTTCTCGAACTCGTCGGTGTGCGCGTCGAGCGAGTCGGCCGCGACCTGGCACGTCTCGATGATCGCGATCATGATCTGCCGCGCCTGCGGCTCGGTCTCGGGCGTCGAGTCGTCGAGCTGCTGGCGCCACCGGAACGCCTCGGACACGCGGGCCCGGGCCTCCTCGAGCGCGGCGCCGAACTGGCGGGTGGCCTCGAGCCCGAACTGCGCCTGCGCGAACCCGAGCTCCTGCGCCGACGTGGTGAGCGCGTCGTCGATCGCGACGAGCGCCTGGCTCGCCCGGCGGTTGAGCTCGGGGGTCGGCAGCGCGGCGAGGCCCTGCGGCGCCGCGCCCGCGGGCTGGGCACCGGCCTTCCCGGCGGCCGAGCGGCGGCGCACGAGCGAGCGGACCACGAGGATCCCGAGGACGACGACGAGCCCGATGACCAGCAGCGTGCCGAAGCCGCCGCCGCCCCCGCCCGAGGCCGCGGTGCCGGTCCCGAGCGCCGCGTCGCGCAGCCCGTCCGCCGCGGCGACCGCCGCGCCGCCCCAGTCACCGGCGGCGAGCCGGGGCTCCACGAGGTCGACCCGCACGCGCGTGGCCTCCTCCTCGGTGATCTCGCCCGCGCTCTGCACCCACATGCCGTAGCGGCGGTCGTCGACCGCGACGGCGAGGATCACGTCCTCCGCGCCGAGGCCCGATGCGGCCGCGGTCTCGCGCGCCCACTGCTCGCCCTCCCGCCCGGAGAACCCGTCGACGAACACCACGAAGAGGTCGTACGCGGTGTCCTGGGACAACCGGTCGAGGCTCGCCTCGACCTCGGCGGTGCTGCCGGTCAGCGCCCCCACCTGGTCGGTGATGCGGCTCGGCACGTTCAGCGGCTCGACGGCGGCCGCGGGCGACGCGGGGCCGAGGGCCGCGAGGAGGCCGAGCAGCACCGCGCAGGCGGCCGCCGCGCGGGTGATCCACGGGGCCGGTGCCGCGCGGGTGAGCTCGGGGGTGGAGGCGGACGGGTCCGGGACGCGACGGTGGCTCACCCGTCGATCCTCGACCGGGCGGGGCGGGCGTGCAAACGTGGGGAGGCCGGTTCGCCCGGAGGTGTCGGTGCAGGTGGGCGGCAGGTCGGGCGCACGCCGGTGGCTCCGTCGTGGTCGTCGACCCCTGGCTGGGCGGCGGGGTGGGCGTTCTGCGGGCCCGGGACGACCGGTCGGTGCGCAACCCCCTGGCCCGGATCCGGGGCGCAGCGGACATGTCGGACGCGCGTGAGCCGGGTCACCTGAACGGTGCACGGCGTGACGTGCGGGTTTACGTCCTCGGCGGGGCCGGGAGTACCGTCGGCGCGTGACTTACCAGACTCCCGGTGTCCCCGCCACCTCTGGCGCGCGTGTCGTGACCGTCATCCAGAACAGCCCCGAGGTCCCGCTCGACCGGTTCGCCGACTGGCTGACCGGCGTCGAGCTCCGCACCGTGCACGCCTACGCGGGCGAGACGGTGCCCGCGTCGGCCGACGAGGTCGGCGACGGCCTGGTCGTGCTCGGCGGCCCGATGTCCGCGGTCGACGACCAGGTCGCCCCCTGGCTGCCCGCGGTGCGGGCGCTCCTCGCGGACGCCTCGACGTCCGGCGTGCCGACGCTCGGCCTCTGCCTCGGCGCGCAGCTCCTCGCCGTCGCGCGCGGCGGACGCCTCCAGGTCGCCGCGCCTCCCGGGCGCGAGGCCGGCGTGATCGACGTCCAGTGGCGCCCCGAGGCGGTCGGCGACCCGATCCTCGACGGGCTGCAGGACCTCGACGTGGCCGACGACCGCCGCAGCACCCCGCAGCCGAGCATGCACGCGGACGCCGTCGTCGACCTCCCGCGCGGTGCCACGTGGCTCGCGTCGTCGGCGACGTACCCGTACCAGGCGTTCCGCGTCGGGTCCGCGTGGGGCCTGCAGTTCCACCCCGAGGCCGGCCCGGAGCTGCTCGCGGCGTGGGCGGCGACGCACGACGACGTCGACGCCGCCGCGCTGCGCGCCGAGTACGACCGCCGGGCCGACGAGGTCGCCGCGGGCGGGCGGGCCGTCGCGCAGGCGTTCGCGCTGCTCGTGAACGAGCGCGCCGACACGATGCCCGAGCTCGTCTGACCGTTCCCGCACGTGCGTCGCGCACCCCCGGTCCCTCGTGGGCCGGGGGTGCGCGTGTGTCCGGTCGCTGTCGCTCCGAGGTGCGGTCGCGACGCGCGGGAGCCTGTGGCGGCGTCGGCCAGGGCGTTGACACCCCGACGACCGCGCGCGTAGTTTACCAAGTGGAAAATTAACCGAGCGGTACAGTAGCGGTGTGACTGCCGATCCGCTCAGCCTGACGTTCGCCGCCCTCGCCAGCCCGGTGCGCCGCGCGATCCTCGCCCGGCTCGCCGAGGGGGAGGCGACCGTCAACCAGATCGCGGAACCGTTCGACCTGACGCTCCCCGCCGTGTCCAAGCACCTCAAGGTGCTCGAGCAGGCGGGTCTGATCAGCCGGGGCCGTGAGGCGCAGTGGCGGCCCTGCCGGCTCGAGCCGGCGCAGCTCGACACGGCGTCGGAGTGGCTCGACCGGTACCGGAACGTCTTCGCCGAGCGGCTGGACCTGCTCGACCGCGAGATCCGACGACTGCAGCGCGACACCCGAGGGGCAGACCATGACTGACACCGAGCTGATCATCGAGCCCGGCCGGCAGGACCTCGTCATCCGTAGGACGTTCGACGCACCCGCCGCGCTGGTCTGGGCCGCGTACACCGACCCGGCCCGCGTCCCTGCGTGGTGGGGCGGCTCGCGGTTCGACACCCGCGTCGACGAGATGGACGTGCGCCGCGGCGGCAGCTGGCGCTACGTCACCACCAACCGCACGGACGGCACCGAGTACGCGTTCCGCGGGGTCTACCACGACGTCGTCGCCGGGGAGCGGATTGTCGCGACGTTCGAGCTCGAGCAGGGCGGCCCGGGCTACCTGCAGCTCACGACCGACACGTTCACGGAGCACGACGGCGCGACGACGCTGACCAGCGTCGTCCTGTTCCAGTCGGTCGAGGACCGGGACGGGTGGGTGCCGACCGACATGGAGTCCGGGATCCGCGACGCGACGGAGCGGCTCGACGCGGTCGTGCGGGAGGCGTCGGCGGGGGCGCAGGGGTCTGCCGACGCGGCGGCGCCCGTCGACCCGGCGGCGCGGCGGCTCGACGTCGTCGCGAGCCGCACGGTCGCCGCGCCGGTCGAGCAGGTGTGGGCCGCCTGGACCGAGCCCGAGGGCGTCCGCGCCTGGTGGGGACCGGCGGGCTGGACGTGCCCCGAGGCGGTCATGGACGTGCGGGTCGGTGGCTCGTCGCGCGTCACGATGCGCTCGCCCGACGGCCACGACATGCACAACCTGTGGACCTGCTCGGCCGTCGAGGCCCCGCACCGGCTCGCGTTCGTCCTGGAGTTCTGCGACGCCGAGGGCCGCGTCGTCGACCCCACGGAGCTCGGCCTCCCGCCGGGGATCCCCGTCCCGGTGCCGCACGTCCTGACGTTCGAGGATCTGCCCGGGGGCGGCACGCGCCTGACCGTCACCGAGCACGGCTACACGTCCGAGGCGACGCAGCAGATGTCCCTCGCGGGCCTCGAGCAGACCCTCGACAAGCTCGTCGGGAGCCTCGTCGGCGCCCGCGCGGCGGGGTGACGCCGCCAGCTCCGGCGCGCCGGCGGTGAGGCGCGGGCCCGGCAGCCGTGCGGCGCGGCAGCCCCGGTGCGGGTGCACCGGGGCGACCGCGCCCCCGAGGGGCGGGCGGGGTCAGTCCGCCGCGGGCTCGCCCGCCGCGAGGTCCTCGGCGTCGAGGATCGTGTACGCGTAGCCCTGCTCCGCGAGGAAGCGCTGGCGGTGCGCCGCGAAGTCCTGGTCGACGGTGTCGCGCGCGACGACCGCGTAGAAGTGCGCCGTCCGCCCGTCGCCCTTGGGCCGCAGGAGCCGGCCGAGCCGCTGCGCCTCCTCCTGGCGGGAGCCGAACGACCCCGACACCTGGATCGCGACCGACGCCTCGGGCAGGTCGATCGAGAAGTTCGCGACCTTGCTGACCACGAGCTTCGTGATCTCGCCCGCCCGGAACGCGTCGTACAGGCGCTGGCGCTCGGTGACCGAGGTCGCGCCGGTGATGACGTCGGCCTGGATGTGGTCGGCGAGCTCCTCGAGCTGGTCGAGGTACTGGCCGATCACGAGCGTCGGCTCGCCCTCGTGCCGCGCGACGAGCTGCTCGACGACCCGGTTCTTGCCCGGTGCCGTCGCGGCGAGGCGGTACTTGTCCTCGGGCTCGGCGGTCGCGTAGAGCATCCGGTCGCGCTCGGGCAGCGTGAGGCGCACCTCGACGCAGTCGGCGGGCGCGATGTAGCCCTGCGCCTCGATGTCCTTCCACGGCGCGTCGAACCGCTTGGGCCCGATGAGGCTGAACACCTCGTCCTCGCGCCCGTCCTCTCGCACGAGCGTCGCGGTCAGGCCGAGGCGGCGGCGCGCCTGCAGGTCCGCGGTCATGCGGAAGATCGGCGCGGGCAGCAGGTGGACCTCGTCGTACAGCACGAGGCCCCAGTCGCGGGCGTCGAGCAGCTCGAGGTGCGTGTAGACGCCCTTCCGCTTGGTCGTGAGCACCTGGTAGGTCGCGATCGTGACGGGCTTGATCTCCTTGCGGGCGCCCGAGTACTCGCCGATCTCGTCGGCGGTCAGCGTCGTGCGCTTGACCAGCTCGTCGCGCCACTGCCGGGCGCTGACCGTGTTGGTCACGAGGATGAGCGTCGTCGTCTGCGAGCGCGCCATGGCCCCCGCGCCGACGAGCGTCTTGCCCGCGCCGCAGGGGAGCACGACGACGCCCGAGCCGCCGTGCCAGAACCCCTCGACGGCCTGCTTCTGGTACGGCCGCAGGTCCCACGGCTTCGGCTGACCGTCCGGACCGAGGTTCGACTGGCCTGACGTGTCGAGCGCGATCGCGTGCGCCTCGCCGTCGACGTACCCGGCGAGGTCCTCCGCGGGCCAGCCGAGCTTGAGCAGCACCTGCTTGAGGTGGCCGCGCTCGCTCGGGTGCACGACGACGTCGGTGTCGTCGATCCGCGCGCCGACGAGCCCCGCGGTGCGCTTCGAGCGCAGCACCTCGGCCATCACGGCCCGGTCGAGCGCGTGCAGGACGAGCCCGTGCACCGGGTGCTGGACGAGCTGGAGCCGCCCGTACCGTGCCATGGTCTCGGCGATGTCGACGAGCAGCGCGTGCGGCACCGGGTAGCGCGAGTAGTCGAGCAGGACGTTGACGACCTGCTCGGCGTCGTGGCCCGCGGCGCGCGCGTTCCACAGGCCCAGGGGCGTCAGCCGGTAGGTGTGCACGTGCTCGGGGGCGCGCTCGAGCTCGGCGAACGGCGCGATCGCCCGGCGGCACGCCTCCGCCTGGTCGTGGTCGACCTCGAGCAGCAGCGTCTTGTCGCTCTGCACGATCAGGGGGCCGTCAGTCATGCGTCTCCTCGGTCGGGGCGCCGGGCGGGGCCGGCGGGTCGTGCTCGTCGTGCGTGCTCGTGTCGGGCAGGGTGTGCTCGGTGGCGGGTGGCTCGGGGGCGGACGGCACCCGGGTCACGGAGGCGATGCGGTGCACCGCGACGGTCAGCTCGGCGTCCCTCGCCGCGTCGACCGCGCGCAGGCGGCCGGCGTCGACCCGCAGCGGCCGCACGAGCCGGCGCTGCGGCACCCCGTGGTGGTCGACGAGCTCGACCCACACCTGGGCGCGGTCGGCGACCGCCTCGCGCAAGATCCCCAACGCCGTCGCGGGGTCGGCTGTTCCCTCGGCGGGCTCGCCGGCCGGACGCGTCGTCGACGCGGTGCCGGTGGACCGGGCGGCCGCTGCCGCTGTGCCCACGTTGCCGGCGTCGGGGCCGGTGACGCCCTCGCCGTGGTGCGCACCCGCCGTGCCGGGCGCCGTGCTCGGCGGCACGGCCGCGGTGCTGCCCGACGACGCGCGGGCGGCCGCGTCCGAGGTCCCGGGCGCGGTGCCCGACGACGCGCCGCCCGCTGTGCCCGACGACGCGCCCCGTGCTGCGGCGGACATGGTGCCGTTCGCGGAGCCGGTGCCCGGCCCGTCGACGCCCTGGGCGGCCGCCCGCTCGTCCGACGCCGTTCTCGCCCGCTCGGCGTCCACGAGCCGCTGCTGCGCCTCCCGGAGCTCGAGCGCGCGTGCCTGCGCCAGGCGGTCGGCCTCGCGCGCGGCCCGCTGCACCTCCTCGGCGCGGCGCAGGTCGGGCACGAGCGCGGCGAGGCGCTCGCGGCGTGCGGCGCTCGGGGGCGCGCCGTCGTCGGCGGGGTGCGCGGGCGAGACCGGGGCGAGGCGGCGGCTGCGGCCGTGCACGCGGCGCACGACCCGCTCGGCGTGCACGATCTGCCCGTTCGCCCCCTCGGCCACGGGCGCGAGGCCGCGGTCGCGCAGTGCGGCGAGGAGCTCGCGCGTCGAACCCTGCGAGCCCAGCACGGTGGGCGCGAGCCGCACGAGACCGAGCGGCGCCAGCCGGGTGTCCTCGACGAGTCCGGCGAGCAGCGCCGGGTCCTCGGCGCGCACGTAGCTGCTGATCGCGCCCGCGCGGAGCCGCCCGTGCCGGCGCGCGGCGTCGCGCACGAGGTACTCGAGCGGCTGCGGGACCGGCCCGCGGGAGTGCGCGGCGAGGTCCGCGAGGAGCTCGTCGGCGGTCGTCCCGGCGTCGAGCGCGGCACGCACGCTCTCGGGCGTGAAGCGCACGGTCAGGGCGCCGCCGCGGGACTCGACCCGCGCCGCGCGCTCGACGAGCGCCTCGAGCGCGGGCGACGGCCGGCCCGGGATCACGCCCGTGAGGTCGGCCTGCAGGAGCATCTCGTCGACCGTCGCCCCGAGGGCGCCCGCGAGCGCCTCCGCGACGGGGTCGGCGACCGGTCCGGCGCGCCGCTCGAGCACGAGGCCCGGGCCACCGTCCGAGCCGGTGACCGCGGTCAGCAGCGCGCGGCCCGCGGGCGCGAGGGCCCCCGCGGCGACGACCCCGAGCAGCGTCGCCTCGCGCAGCGTCGCGGCGACGGCGTGCTCGGGCGGGACGCTGCGGGGTGTGCGCCACGTGAGCTGGTCGAGGACCTGCGCCGCGTCGAGCGTGACCCCGGGGGCCACGTCCGCGAGCACACCGAGCACCGAGCGCCGCAGCCGGGGCGCCCAGGGGCGCACGAGCTCCGGGTCGAGCGCGGCACGGACGACGCCGCGGTCGTCGCGCGTGCCGACGAGCCACGCCGCCCGCGCGGTCGAGAGCCACGTGCGCGCGAGCGTCGACCAGCGCGTCGGCAGCTCCGCCGCGAGCCACTCGTCCACCGCCGCGGTCGGCGCGAACGACGGCGTCTCCTCCTCGTCGTCGACCACGAGCCCGGCGGCGCCGGCGAGCTCGACGACGAGGGCGGCCTCGGTCTCGTCGACCTCGAGCCGCCCCGCGACCCGCCGCAGCTCGCGCACACCGAGGCCCCCGGCCCGCAGCACCGGGGCCGGCTCGATCTCCCACGCCCGCACGAGCCCGGCGACGAGGCGCACGACCTGCTCGGCGGCGCGGCCGGACTCCGCGGCGACGACCTCGGGGCTGAGCGCCCCGGCGCGCGAGGCGAACCCGCCCTCGCCCCCCACCCCGCCCGAGGGCACCGCCGGGTGCCGCGCGAGGGTGCGGTGCGTGCGGCCCTCGCGCAGCGCGAGCGCGACGGCGCGCGGCAGGAGCACGTGGCGTGCGTCGCCCGGCACGAGCAGGCCCTGGCCCAGCAGCCACTGGACCGCCTCGCGCGCGGGCGTGCGCGGTGCGGGCAGGACGCCGACCGGCGGACCCCACGCGAGCGCGTCGAGCACCGAGCGCGCGCCCGGCGGCACCTCGCGGAGCAGCGCCCCCACCGTCCCCGGGCGCGCCGCGGGGCCGTCCGCGCCGTCGCCGGCGTCCGACGGGCGGGCGAGACCGGCGGGGTAGGGCCCGAACAGCTCCGCGAGGCCCGGCGCGGGCACGAGCGGTGAGTCGTCGTCGGGCGCGCTCGCGGCACCGCCACCGCCACCGGCACCGGCACCGGCCCCGGCGCCCGCACCGGCAGCCGCCTCACCGGTGCCCGCACGCGCGTCCGGGTCGTCGGGCACGTCCGGGGCGTCCGGACGCACGAGCAGCAGCCCCCGCGCGCGGTCGAGGGCGTCCCGCACGAGCGCGACGTCGGCGGCGTCGGTCGCCCCGAGCGCGCGCAGCACGTCGTCCGCCGTCACGGGGTCCGACGGGCCGTGCAGCGCGACGACGGCCTCGACGACCTGCAGCACCGCCGCGTCGACCCCGGCCAGCGCACGCTCGAGGCTGCTGCGGCTCGTCGCCCGCGCGGCCAGCGAGGACAGCGTCGACGGCGAGGGGGTGGCCAGGTCAGGGCGGCGCAGCAGCAGCGCGACGAGCTCCTCGTCGCTCCGCGAGCGCAGGTACGCACTGAACGTGGCCATCCGCTCCACGATACGTGGGCACCACATCCGGCCGCGCCACGTCCTCAACCCGTCCCCGCACGCGCCGATGGACAGGAGGACCGGCCGACGTCGCCGGGAGCGCCGACCCCCGGCGCGCAGCCCACGTGCAGGAGTCCAGGGATGACGCAGGCGCCGGTTCGGGTCGACCCGCGCCGCACCCACGAGGTCTGCATCGCGCGGCAGGGCATCCACGACCTCGTCGGGCGGCCCGTCGGCCACGAGCTGCTGTTCCGGCCCACCGCGAGCAGCACCGTCTCGGGCGTGCGTCCCGGCATCGACGACGACGAGGCGACCGCGACCGTCATCTCCGCGACGCTCGGCGAGTTCGGGGTGAGCGACGTCGCCGGGGACGGCCTGCTGTTCGTCAACGTCCCGCGCTCGTTCGTCGTCGGCTCGCTGCCCGTCGCGCTCGAGCCCGACCGCGTCGTGCTCGAGGTGCTCGAGCGGGTCCCGGCCGACGAGGAGGTCCTCGCCGGCGTGCGGGCGCTGCGCGAGCAGGGCTTCGCGATCGCGCTCGACGACTACGTGCCCGGCGACCACCGCGCGCCGCTGCTCGAGCTGTGCGACTACGTCAAGGTCGACATCGAGGACCTCGGCGACCGCCTCGCGGACTTCGCCGCGGAGCTGCGCGAGCAGTGGCCCGACGTGACGCTGATCGCCGAGCGCGTCGAGACCGAGGCCGACCTGGAGGCGGCCCACGCCGCGGGCTTCGACCTGTTCCAGGGCTGGTTCTTCCGCCGGCCCGTCGTCCTCACGCGGCCGGCGCTCGCGCACCACGCGCTCGTCGCGGGTCGCCTGCTCATCCGGCTCGGGGACCCGCAGGTGTCGTTCCGGGTCGTCGCGCGCCTGACCGCGGCCGACCCGTCGATCGCGCTCAAGGTCCTGCGCGTCGTGAACTCCGCGGCCGGCGCGGGCCGCCCCGTCCGCAACCTGCACCAGGCGCTCGTGCTCCTCGGGCGCGAGCGGTTCCGCGCGATGCTCATCCTCGAGATCCTCGTGACCGCCGGGCACCACGACGACGAGCTGCCGCTGCGCTCGCTCGCCCGCACCCGCGCCGCCGAGCTGCTCGCCCCCGGGGCGCCGCTCGAGGCGTCGACTGAGGAGCTCGTGCGCATCGTCTCGGAGCTGCTGCGGGTGCCCGTGAGCGAGCTCGACCCCGCGCTGCACCGCGCCCGCCCGAGCGCCGAGGCCCTCGGTGCGTGCGACGTCCTCGCCGCGTACCTCCAGGCGGTCGACGTCGACACGACGCCGGCGATCGGGGCGCCCTTCACGGCGCTCGACGTCTCGCACGCCTACCTCACGGGGGTCAAGGAAGCGCGGGCGCTGCTCGCGACGGTCTTCTCGCCGGTCGAGCGCCCCGACGGCTGGGACGACTGAGCGCCGGCTGCGGCCGTCGCGTGCCCGGTGCGGGCCGGTCCGCCGCAGGCCCCGCCCGGGGGCGTCGGGTGCCGCGAGCACATCACGGGCAGGTAGCCTTGAGCGTTACGACATCCATCGACACCTCAGGGGTTGCAGTGCCCACCGGCAAGGTCAAGTGGTTCGACACCGAGCGCGGCTTCGGCTTCATCGCCAGCGACGCGGGTGACGAGGTGTTCCTGCACGCCTCGGCGCTGCCCGCGGGGGTCACCGCGCCCAAGCCCGGCACCAAGGTCGACTTCGGCGTGGCCGACGGGCGACGCGGCCCGCAGGCGCTGTCCGTGAAGTTCCTGGACCCGGTGCCGTCGGTCGTGAAGGCGACCCGCAAGCCCGCCGACGACATGGCGATCATCGTCGAGGACCTCATCAAGGTCCTCGACAAGGTCGGCAACGACCTGCGCCGTGGCCGCTACCCCGACAAGGCCGCCGGCGAGAAGTACGCGTCGCTGCTGCGTGCCGTCGCCGACAACCTCGAGGGCTGACATGGCCGCCGCCACGAAGGACGCCGTGCTGGGCTCCGCCGTCGAGCTCGCGCGCCAGGCCGCCGTCGAGCTCGCCGAGCAGGCGGGCGACGTCGGCGAGCACCTCGGCCACGTCGTGGACGGCGAGCGGCTCGTCTCGCACCGCTTCGCGTGCACCGCGCGCGGCTACCGCGGCTGGGTCTGGACCGTGACGCTCGCGCGCGTCGCCCGCTCGCGCACCGCGACCGTCTGCGAGGCCGTGCTGCTGCCGGGGGACGACGCGATCCTCGCGCCCGAGTGGCTGCCGTGGTCCGACCGGCTGCGCCCCGGGGACATCGGTCCCGGCGACGTCCTGCCGTTCCGTGCCGACGACCCGCGCCTCGAGCCCGGGTGGACGCCGACCGGTGACGAGGAGCTCGACTCCGTCGCGATCGAGGAGCTCGCGCTCGCGCGGGCCCGCGTCCTGTCGGCCGACGGCCGGAACGAGGCCGCGAACCGCTGGTACGCCGGGCCGCACGGGCCGACGTCCCCCGGGTCGCTCGCGTCCGCCGCGGCGTGCGGGAGCTGCGGCTTCCTCGTGCCGCTCCAGGGCTCGCTCGGCACCATCTTCGGCGTCTGCACCAACGCGTGGTCGCCCGACGACGGCACGGTCGTGAGCATCGACCACGGCTGCGGCGCGCACTCCGAGACCGACGCCGAGCCGCAGGCCAGCGAGTGGCCCGCGCCGGACCACCACCTGGACGAGCACGACGTCGAGGTCGTGCAGCTCGCTCCGGCCGCCGCGGTGGCGGGCGTGGCGGACGGCGCCGACGTCGACGCGGCTGCCGCGGACACGGCGGTCGAGGCCACGGCTGACGACACGACGGCTGACGACACGACGGCTGACGACACGACGGTCGACGACACGGTGGTCGACGGCACGGCGGCTGCCGACACGGCGGCCGACGAGGCCGCCGACGACTCTGCTGCGGTCGACGCGCCCGAGGTCGTCCCGGTCGTGTCGGGCGACGCGGTCCTCGGCGCGGACACCGAGCCGGCCGACGCGGCGGACGCCACCGACGAGCCCGCCGCCGACACCGACCCGCTCGCGGGTGAGCACCTCGCCGAGCTGGGCTCCGAGGCCGACCCGGAGCCGGGCGACCCGACCGACGAGCCGTCCACCGCCGGGGCTCCGGCCGACGAGACCGCTCCGGCCGACGAGACCGCGCCGGCCGACGAGACCGTCGCCCCGTCGGACGTCCCCGCGGAGCCCGCCACCGAGACGGTCGAGCCGAGCCCCGAACCGTGAGCCCGGACGCCTTCGGCACCGCTGCGCTGCGCGCGGCCGTGCTGGAGGCGTGGCGTGCCTCGCCCGCGCGCCTGCGCGAGGACGCCAACACCGAGGAGGACCACGCCCGCGGCTACTACCGCGACCGCGTGCTCGTCGAGCTGGCCCAGAACGCCGCCGACGCGGCGTCCCGTGCGGGGGTGCCCGGGCGCCTGCTGCTGCGCCTCGCGTCGACGCCCGACGGGTCGGTGCTCATCGCCGCGAACACCGGCGCACCGCTCGACGAGGCTGGTGTCGCGTCGCTCGCGTCGATGCGGGCGTCGGCGAAGCGGGAGGGCTACGTCGCGCCGGCCCAGCCGTTCGGGCGGGGGCCGGCGGTCGTCGGGCGGTTCGGCGTGGGGTTCGCGGCGGTGCGCGCGGTCGCCGACGAGGTCTCGGTGCTCTCGACCAGCGGGGGCGTGCGGTTCTCGCTCGCGGACACCGTCGGGCTGCTCGCGGAGGCGTCGGCGGACGTGCCCGCGCTGGCGGACGAGGTGCGCCGACGCGACGGCTCGCTGCCCGCGCTGCGGCTCCCGCTGCCGGCCGAGGGGTCGCCGCCGACGGGCTACGACACCGCGGTCGTGCTCGAGCTGCGCGACGAGGTCGCGGCCGACGAGGTCCGTGCGCTGCTCGCCGCGGTGGGCGACCCGCTGCTGCTGGCGCTGCCGGGGCTCGTCGAGATCCTCGTCGAGGACGACGGCGCGCCGCGGCCCGTGCGCCGGGTCGCGGACCTGCACGAGCGCTGGCACGTCGCGTCCGCGCACGGGGAGCTCGACCTCGCGCTGCTCGCGGACCGCCCGGTCGAGGAGCGCACCGCACGCGGCTGGCGCGTGACGTGGGCGGTCCCACGCTCCGCGGCGCACGCCGGGCAGGGGGACGTGCTCGCGTCCGGTGGGCCGCCGCCGGCGGCCGCGACGTGGACCCCCGTCGTGCACGCCCCGACGCCGACCGACGAGCCGTGCACGCTGCCCGCGCTGCTGATCGCGACGCTCCCGCTCGACCCGTCGCGCCGGCACGTCGCACCGGGCCCGCTCACGGACGCCGTCCTCGCGCACGCCGCGCACGTCTACGCGATGCTCGCGTCCGGCGCGGCCGAGCGTGGCGACGACCCGCTCGCGCTCGTCCCCACGGGGCTGCCGGCCGGGTCGCTCGACGGCACGCTCCGCCGGCTCGTCGTCGAGCGCCTGGCCCGCACGCCGCTGCTGCCCTCGGGGGCCGCGGCGGTCCCTGCACCGGGCGGGTCCGGGCGGCGATCCGAGGACGAGGCGGTCCCGTCGGACGCGAGCACGTCGTCGGAGCACGGGCACGGGCCGGCGCCCGACGGGACGCGGGGCGACGCGAGCCGCGTGCGGGGCGACGTGCCGGGCGCGGGCCTCGTCGAGCCCGGGCGCGCGGTCGCGGTCGAGGGCGAGGTCGGGCGCGACCCCGCGGCCGTCCGCGCCCTCGCGGCGCACGCGCGCGGGCTCGTGCTGCTCCGGCCGGGCAGCGAGACCGCCGCGCGCACGCTCGGCGTCGAGGTCCGCCCGCTCGCCGACCTCGTCGAGGAGCTGCCGGCCGTCCGGGGCGCGGAGCCGGGGGAGTGGCGGGACCTGTACGCGGCGCTCGACGGCGCGGCGCAGGACCCGGCGACCCGCGAGGCCCTCGGCGCGCTGCCGGTGCCGCTCGCCGACGGCCGGGTGGTCCGCGGCGCGCGCGGGCTCGTGCTGCTCGACGAGGCGGACCGCCGCCCCGACGTGCTCGACGCGCTCGGCGTCCTCGGCCGGTGGGGGCTGCGCGTCGTGCACCCGGACGCCGAGCACCCGCTGCTCGCGCGGCTCGGCGCGACGACCCCCGACGCCGCGGGCCTCCTCGCGCACACCGCCGTGCGGCAGGCGGTGCTCGACCAGGCCGACGACGACGACCTCGCGCTCGCGAGCGACGTGACCGACGCGGTGCTCGCGCTCGTCGCCTCCGCGGTGGCGGAGCGGGGGGACACCCCGGCCGGCGCCGGGCCGCTCGCCGCGGTCGCCCCGTGGCTCGGGCTCCTCACGCTCCCCGCCGCGGACGGCGAGCCCACGCCCGCGCACGGTCTCGTGGTCCCGGGCTCCACGGCGGCGACGCTGCTCGACGACCGCGTCCTCGCACCCGTGCAGGTCGAGCTCGTCGAGCGCTGGGGGCGGGACGTCCTCGTCGCGGTCGGCGTGCGCGAGGACCTGGTCGTCGTGCACGTCGGGGACGTCGTCGCCGGGGCGGTCGACCTCGCGTCCTCGGACGCCGACGCGCTCGCCGCGGGGTCGCTCGACGCCTGGGAGGACTACGCGGAGGTGCTCGCGGACGTGTTCGGCGCGGGCGCGTACGTGCCCGACGTGCGCGCCGTCGCGGACCTCGACGCCGTCGGGCCCGGGCAGTGGCCCGCGGTGCTCGCGCGGCTCGCCGGGCGCCCGGACCTGCGCGGTGCGCTGCTCGACCCGGTGCGGGCCGAGGGGTCCGCGGCCGGCAGCGCGCCGTCGTACACCGCGTGGTGGCTGCGCGAGCGCGCGGACCTCGGGCTCGGGCGACCCTTCGCCGTCGGCGGCGCGCACGACGACGCCCTGACCCGGCTGCTGCCCGCCCCGCCGGACGTCCTCGCGGGCATCGACCCGGAGGTGCAGCGCGCGCTCGGCGGCGTCGGCTCGCTCGACGGCCTGGACCCGGGCGCGTGGCGGCACGTGCTCGACGGGCTCGGGGCCGCGGGCTCCCCGGTGACCCTGGCCGTCGCCGCGGGCCTCTGGCGCACGTGGGCGGCGCTCGCGGACGGGCGCTCGGGCACGGGCACCGGCCCGGGCGACGAGGTCGAGCTCGTGCCGGCGCTGGTCGGGCCGACGCGCGTCGCGGTCGTGCACGCCGACGACGCCGCCGTCGCCGACTCCCCGATGTGGTGGCAGCGCACCGACGTCGCGGCGCTCGTCCCGGCCGCGGCCCCGGCCCCGGCACCCGTGCCAGGCCCCGCCCCCGACGGCCCTGCACCTGAGGGCACCGAGGGGCCGACGCCCGCCGCGGCGCTCGCGGCGCTGCTCGGGCTGCCGCTCGCGTCCGACCTGGCGGACGGCGTCGTCGACACGGACGGGCCCGCGGACGCGGGGCAGGGCGGTGACGTCGTGCCGACCCCCGAGGCGGTCCTGCGCCTGCTGCCCGAGGCGCCGGCGACCTGGGTCGAGCACGACGAGCTGCGGGTCGACGGGGTGCCCGTGGACTGGTGGGTCGAGGGGACCGGGCCGCGGGCCGTCGTGCACGCGACGCAGCTCGCGGCGCTGGCGCGGGGGCTCGCGCAGGCGGCCGGGCGCTGGGCGGACCGGCACGCGGTCGAGATCGTGCTCACCGAGCCGGGGCGTGCGGACGAGATCGCGGTCGAGCAGGCGGCGGACCCCGCGCCCTGACGGCGCCCGGACGCCCGGACGCGACCCGGTCGGGCTGCGCGCGAGCCCACCCGGTCGGACCGCCCGCGGGCGACCCCGTCGGGCCGGCTGCGACCGCCCGGGACGGTCGCTGTCCCGCGGGACCGCCGTCCCGCGGTGCGGCCGCGGGGCCGGGGAGCGCCGGCTAGCGCTGGCGCCGGGCCCAGAGCAGCCCGAGGCCGCCGAGCAGCACGCCCACGAAGCAGGTCGCGATGACCGCGGACGTCACCTCGACGCCCGGCCACAGGACCATGACCGTGAGCGCGACGAGCCACCCCACGCTGCCGACGACGAACGCCGGCCCAAGGCTCACCGGGGCGGGCTCGGGGGCGGGCTTGCGGCGGTCGGGGTGGAGCACGAGCTCGATCAGCGAGGGCACGCCCCCAGGCTACGGGGGTCCCGCCGCTCCGCGGGCAAGGTGCCGGGCCGCCGTCACCACCAGGAGGTGTCCTGGGTCGTGCAGGTGCCGCGGGCCTTCGCCGTACCCGGGCGGCGTCAGGGCGACGCCGGTCCGGCCGGTCGGCTCAGGCCGGGGCGGCGACCGCGAGCGCCGTCGCGGTCGCGAGCGCCTCGGGAACGACCGCGAGGCACGCCTGAGCGACGTCGTAGGGCTCGAGGCCCGTCGCCCGAACACCCTCGATGTCGTTCTCCTCGAGGGCCAGGACCGCGGCGAGCGCGGGCCCGTAGGGGCCGGAGAAGCTGCGCAGCGCGTCGGCGACGTCCGCGGACACCCCGGTGCGCTCGACGAGCTCGTCGACCGCGATGCGTTGGTGCGCCCCGACGGCGGAGAGCAGCCCGACGGTGTACGCGGCGTCGGCCCCGGTCACGGCCCGGCAGGACAGCGCGCGCGTGAGGATCGACCAGAGCGGGCCGATCGTCGTGGGCTGCGCGTCGATGAGCGAGGCCATCGCGACCGCGGAGAGCTGGTGGGGGCCCACGAGCACGACGGCCTGGTGCACCGAGTCGACCTTGCGGCGCAGCGCGAACGTGCTCGCGTTGACCAGGTGCAGGACGCGCATGGCGAGCTCGGGGTCGGACCCGACGGTGCGGACGACCGCGGCCTGGTCGATGTGGTTCTGCGTGAGGAGCTGCAGCAGCTCGAGGCACTGGAGCTCGCCCGCGGTGAGGCTGCGGCCCACGACCTCGGGGTCGCGCTCGAACATCGGGCCCTGGAGCATCTCGACGCCGAGGTCGAGGCCGGCCTTGATGCGCTCGCGGCTGTCGGCGCGCTCGGCGATCACGAGCACGCCGGAGCCCTGGGCCCGCGCGACGAGCATCGCGAGCCGGTCGTAGCCGCGCCCGATGTCGATCTTGACGAAGTCCGCCTGGTCCAGCAGGGCGTCCTGCGCGACCGTGCCGGTGTAGTCGGCGAGCGCGATGCCGAAGCCGCGCTGGCGCGCGACGGCGACGAGGCCGGCGACGTCGGGGAGGTGGGTGAGCTCGGGCGTGACCTCCAGGACCACGCCGGACGACGGGCGCAGGAGCGCGACGTCGCCGAGCAGGATGCGGGGCGTGGCGCGCAGGAACACGACGTGGTCACCGGCGAGCCGCGGGAGGTCGAGCCGGGCGTACTCGGCGTCGGCGAACCCCGCGATCTCGTGCTCCGGGACGGCCTCGCCGGCCGGGTCGAGCGCGGCGACGCGGACGGCGTAGCCGTAGACGGACCGGTCGACGTAGACGACGGGCTGCCGCAGCACGCTGATCTCGCTCACGCGCGTGGGGGTGCCCGGGTCGTCGATGACGCTCATGGACTGGTCTCCTGGATCGAGAGAGGTGTGTCGCCCTGCCCATCGGCAGGCGACGGTCCCCGGTGAGGGGCCGTTCGGGCGACTCAGGCGAGCGGCGCGCGCAGCGGCCAGTCCTCGTCGACGACGGTCTGGACGGCGGCGCCCGTGACCGGGTCGACGACGAGCGGCGCGAGCAGGTTCGCGGTCGCGGGGTGCGGGCCGTCGGCGGGGTGCACGACGACGAGCAGGACGAGGCGCTCCGCGGGGCCGCCGACGGCCGCGACGGCGTCGGTCGAGACCGCCGGGGCGTAGTCGGGGAAGAACGGCTGCGGCACGACGACGAACAGGCGCACCGGCTGCGCGCCCGCGGCGGGCACGGAGCGGATCGCGTGCAGGACGCCGATGTCGTCGAGCGACGTGACGTCGAACTCGGTGTGCCCGGGCAGGCCCGGCAGCGGCTCGCGCAGGTGCAGCGTGGTGGGGACGTGCACGCCGGTGAACGGGTGCGCCTGGTGCTCGGTCACGGTGGTCTGGCTCATCGCAGGAACTCCATCAGTGTCGGCTGCAGGACCTTGCCGGCCGCTCCGAGGGCGCCCTGGTAGGCGACCTCCTGCATCTGGAGCTCGAGGATGATGCCCGCGAGGTCGACGTCCTCGATCGCGGACAGCTGGGCCTTCGTGGACTGCTGGGTCTCCAGCAGCGTGCTCTGCGCGTCCTGCACGCGGTTCTGGCGCGCACCGACTCCGGAGACCTGCGTCAGCATCGACTCGAAGCGCGAGTCCATCGCGGCCAGGTGGGAGGTGACGTCGCCACCCGAGCGCAGGGTCGCGGAGACGGTCTCAAGGAGCGCGAACACCGAGCTCGCCCCCTCCCCGTACACGGCGGCACCGTCGGCGTCGACGCGCACCGAGGTGTTCTCCGCGACGCGGCGCTCGACACCCGACCCGGGTGTGCCGGTGAACACGTAGGTGTCGGTGAACGCGACGCCCGCGTCGGACGTCCCGGCGAACACGCTCCGCCCCAGGTAGGACGTGTTGGCCTGCTCGAGCAGCGCCGCGCGCAGCCCGTCGACCTCCGCGGCGAGGGCCTCTCGGGACGTGGCGCCGAGCCCGCCGTTGCCGCCCTGGACCACGAGGTCGCGTGCACGGCGCATCGAGGTCAGCGACGACGTGAGCGCCGAGTCGACCGTCGTGAGCCAGCCGTTGCCGTCGTCCGCGTTGCGCGCGAACTGCGTCTGGGCCCGCTGCTCGCCGCGCAGGCGGAGCATGTCGGAGGCCCCGGCGGGGTCGTCCGAGGGGACGTTGATGTTCTTGCCGCTCGACATCTTCGCCTGCAGGTCCGCCATCTTCGACAGGTTCTGCTGCAGGTTCCCGAGCGTCGAGCGCTGGACCGTCTGGTGCGTCACGCGGTTGATCACGGTGCTACCTCCCGACCACGCCGGTGCGGTTGATGAGTGTGTCGAGCATCTCGTCGATGGCGGTGAGGACCCGGGCGGCCCCCTCGTACGCGCGCTGGTACGCGAGCATGTTCACGGCTTCCTCGTCGGTGTCGACGCTGGCCTGGGAGAGCTGCTGCGCCGCGGCGGACGCGCGGGACGTCTCGGCGACGTTCGCGCGGGAGGCGGCGCTCGCGGTGCGGACCCCGAGGCTGACGACGGTGGCGCTCCAGCTTGCGTCGGGGCCGTCCTTCGCTGTGCCGAGCTTGGCGAGCGCGTCCCCGACCGAGCCGTCGAGCGGCCCCTTCGCGGGGTTGCCGACCGCCACGTGGCTCGGGTCGGTGATCGCCACGCGCAGTCCGAGCGCCGCGGGCTTGCCGGCGTCGATGGTGAAGAACGCACCGCCCGGGGTCGTGCCGTCGGCGCGCGTCGCGGTCGAGTGCAGCGCGTTGACCTGGGTCGTGATCCGGGTCGCGAGCGCGTCGTACGACGCGGCGGCCTCGGTGAGCATCCCGCCCGAGCCGGCCGGCGTCCCCGGGGGAGCGGTCACCGACAGCAGGCCCGCGACGCGGCCACCGTCGAGCCCGACGGACAGGCCGGGCTTGCCGGCCCAGCCGACCGTGACCGCGGCGCCGCCGGTCGCCTGCGCGAACGTCGTCGCGCCGGTGACCTCGAGCGTCTTGGCCTTCGCGCCGTCGACGAGCGTGTTCCCGGCGACGTACACGTCGAGCTGGCCGTCGGGGCGCGTGCGGGTGGTCGCGCCCACGAGACCCGAGAGCTGCACGACGAGCTGGTCGCGCTGGTCGAGGAGCTCGTTCGCGGCAGCACCCGAGTTCGTGATCGCGAGGATGCGCGCGTTGAGGTCCGCGACGTTCGCCGCGGTCGTGTTCACCTGGTCGACGAGGCCCGCGGTCGTGGTGCGTGCGTGGGACCACTGCGACTCCGCGGCGTCGTAGAGCGACGCGACGCGGTCGACGACGGCCTGCGCCGTCTCGAGCAGGACGGCACGTGCGGAGTCCTTGTCCGGGGTGTTCGACACGTCGCCGAACGCGCCCCAGAGGTTGCTGAGCTGCTTGGCGAGGCCGGTCGTCGACGGCTCGCCGACGCTCTTCTCGAGCTGCGTGTAGGCGGCGGACTGCGCGGCGAGGTAGGACGCGCCGGCCGTCTCGGTGCGCACGCGGGCGTCGAGGAAGGCGTCGCCGAGGCGCGAGACCCCGGTGACGTTCACGCCGAGCCCGACGCCGTCGGACGTCGAGAACATCGAGGCGACGCTGGCCGCGGGCAGCGCCGACATCGCGGCACGCTGGCGCGTGTAGCCGACGGTGTTGGCGTTCGCGACGTTCTGGCCCGAGACGTCGAGGGCCTGACGCTGGGCGATGAGCGAGCTCAGCGCGGTGCCGAGTCCGGAGAAGGTGCTCACTGGTTCCCTTTCAGAACGACCGGTCGAGCAGCTGCGCGCTGCGGTCGTGGGGCGTGCTGGCCATGCCCTGCACGTCGTAGGTCTGGACGGTGTCCTGCATCGTCATGAGCGTCTCCTGCGTCGCGCGGTGCGACATCGCGAGGAGCTCGCGGTTGCCGTCGGCGAGCTGGCCGATCTCGGCGGTGAGGGTCACGAACGCGTCGCGGTGCGCGCGCAGCAGCTCGTCCCACGGCGGGGGAGCGTGCTGGGAGATCTCGAGGAGGCTCGCACCGGGCTCCATGCCGAGCAGCGCGGCGACCTCGTCGGCCTCGACCGAGCGGCCGAGCTCGGCGTCGCGGATCTGCTCCAGCACGGTCTCGACCTCGCGGGTCGCGTGACCGAGCCAGCGGGTGCGCCCGCTCGTGAGGACGAGCTGCTCCTCCTCGAGCTTGAAGAGCAGGAGCTCCAGGAGGTGCCGTTCCTTCCACAGGACGTCGGACAGTCGGGCAAGGGCCACGGGGCGGACCTCCTCTCACGTCTCTCGTGCGCTCTCCGGCGCAGGGGTTCGGGTGCTTCTGGCTCCTCTATCGGCCGGCGTGCCCGCATGCTGACGATTCCGGCGCGATCTCTCGCGGACCGCGTGGACACCTGCGAGCGGTGACGGCCGGCGTGCGGCGCACGGGCCGCGTCCTTGCTTCTCGCGTGGGCGCGCGCGAGGCCGGACGGGCGGCGCCTGAACCGGACGATCGTGGGCAGGTGCGGCGAGCCGGTCCTGGACGTCCGTCCAGGTCAGGGCCCTCACCCGGGTGGATCGGTGTGATCTGAGTCACACTCGGATGGCGCAGCGGGAAACCTATGGGCAGCGATGGGCGATTCGCTCACCCACATCGTCCGATTCGTTCTCGACGGTTGCCTCGGTGCCCCCACTTGAGCGCTCACACGGGCTCAAGCCGGGGCTCAGGGACCCCGAAATACGTGAGGTGACAACCACCAGCGGACACCCCACGGACGAGCTCGTCGTCGCGAACCTGGCCCTCGTCGGCTACCAGGTCTCCGAGGTCCTCATGCGCGTCCCCCCGACCGTCAGCCGCGACGACCTGGCCTCCGCCGGGCACCTCGCGCTCGTCCTCGCCGCCCGGGCCTACGACCCGACCACCGGCGTTCCCTTCGCCCGCTACGCCGCCCTGCGCATCCGCGGCGCGCTGCTCGACGAGCTGCGGTCCATGGACTGGGCGACCCGCGGCGCACGCCACCGTGCCCGTGAGCTCGCCAGCACGAGCGAGCGCCTCACCGCGACGCTCGGGCGCACCCCGAACCGCGAGGAGCTCGCCTCCGCGCTCGGTACCGACGTCGCGAGCGTCGACCAGGCCCGCCAGGATGCCGAGCGCCGCGTGCTCAGCATCGACTCGACGGTGAACCCGATCGCGGAGCTCGTGAGCGACAAGTCGCCCGGCCCCGAGGAGTCGCTCCTCACGAACGAGCGCCTGCGCTACCTGCGGGCCGGCGTCGACACGCTCCCCGAGCGCCTGCGCGTCGTCGTCGAGCAGCTCTTCTTCCACGACCGGCCCGTCTCCGAGCTCGCCGAGGAGCTGGGCGTCACCCAGTCCCGCATCAGCCAGCTGCGCACCGAGGCCCTCGGCCTCCTGCGCGACGGGCTCAACGCGAGCCTCGACCCCGACCTGGTGCCCCAGGCCGAGCGTCCCGACGGCGTCGCCGAGCGTCGCCGCCAGGGCTACTTCGCGGCCGTCGCCGCGCGTGCCGCGATGGGGGCCTCGGCCGCCGGCGTCACGCTCAGCCCGTCCGTCCCGACGCAGCGTCCTAGCGTCGCCGCCGAGCAGCGCTCGCTCAGCACCGCGTCCTGACCCGCCCGCACCACCACGGTCCGGGGTTGTCACAGCTCTGACCTGCACGACGAGATCCCCCGTTCACCCGGCCGGTAGGCCGAGAGGGTGAACGGGGGATTTTCGTTGCCGAACCTCTCATCAGCGGGGGAGGCCCCCCGATGAGCACGGTGTGGCCATGGACGGCCAGCATCTCGACCCGAATCAAGGAGGAGTTCCATCATGGGTCTCTCGATCAACCAGAACATCGCGGCGGTCAACTCGTACCGCAACCTCAGCAACACGCAGAACGACCTGGGCAAGTCGCTCGAGAAGCTCTCCTCGGGCTTCCGCATCAACCGTGCGGCCGACGACGCTGCCGGTCTCGCCATCTCCGAGGGCCTGCGCTCGCAGGTCGGCGGCCTGAAGGTTGCGGCTCGCAACGCGCAGGACGGCATCTCGGTCGTGCAGACGGCGGAAGGCGCGCTCACGGAGGTCCACTCGATCCTCCAGCGTGTGCGTGACCTGGGCGTCCAGGCCGCGAACGACTCGAACAACACGGCGGCGCGGACGAACATCGCGACCGAGGCGTCCAGCCTGGTCTCGGAGCTCGACCGCATCGGCAAGTCGACGAACTTCAACGGCACCAAGCTGCTCGACGGCTCGGCCGGCACCCTGAACTTCCAGGTCGGCGCGGACGGCGACTCGAACAGCCAGATCAAGGTCGACCTGTCGACGGCGAACGTCTCGCAGATCGCCTCGGCGCTCTCGGTCGGCAACAAGGGCGCGACCTTCGCGCTGACGGACGCCGGTGCCCAGGCCGTCACGGGTGCGACGACCTTCAGCACGACCGACGGCACGACGACGTCGGAGGTCTCCGTGACCCTCGGTGCGGCGGGCGACTACAAGACGGTCGAGGACGTGGCGGACGCGCTCAACGCGGACAAGACCTTCTCCGGCAAGCTCGTCGCCTCCGTCACTCGTGACGCCACGGGCGTCGCAACCGGCCTGAACGTCAAGTCGGTCACGGGTGCGACGGTCGACATCGGCACCACGCCGAACGCCACCGGCTTCACCGGCACGGGCGCTGCGGGCGGTGCGGGCGCGCTGGACTTCAGCACGAACGCGGGCGCCCAGGCCGCGATCAAGCTCGTCGACTCGCAGATCGGCAGCGTCTCCACGGCTCGCGCCAACCTCGGTGCGCTGCAGAACCGCTTCGAGCACACGATCAAGAACGTGAACGTCGCGGTGGAGAACCTGTCCGCGTCGGAGAGCCGCATCCGCGACACCGACATGGCGTCGGAGATGGTCTCGTTCACGCGGGCCCAGATCCTCTCGCAGGCCGGCACGTCGATGCTCGCGCAGGCCAACCAGATCCCCCAGGGCGTGCTCTCGCTCCTGCGGTGACCTGAGGGCTGACCACGCGGGGTGACCCTCCGCGCAGCCCGCACAGCACCACACGACCGGCGGTGGGTGGACGAACCGTCCGCCCGCCGCCGGTCGCGCATCCAGGACCGCCCGGTCGCCAGCACCGCCTGCCGGCCGGCTCAGCACGAAGGACGGGGAACCTCATGGTGTCGATGGGCATCGACGGGATGGTCAGCGGTCTGGACACGACCAGCCTGATCAACCAGCTCATGCAGGCCGAGGCGATGCCGCAGACGCTGCTGAAGACCAAGCAGACGAGTACGACGAGCTTCGTCACCGCGCTCCAGTCCCTCAACACCAAGGTCGCCTCGCTCGCGGAGGCTGCGACGACCGCGACGAAGCCCGTCTCGTGGCAGGCGTACAAGGCGACCGCCTCGGCGACGTCCGTCACCGCGACGACGACCGCGACGGCGCTGCCCTCGGAGCTGAGCTTCAAGGTCACCTCGCTCGCGAGCAACCAGGTGTCGATCCTCGACTTCCCCGGCGCCTCGGGCGCGTTCACCGGGACCCCGCCCACGTTCACCATCCGCACGGACGCCGACTCGACGACCGGCACGGCCAAGGACGTCACCGTGACCGCGGCGTCCGACTCGGTCGAGGACGTCGTCAAGGCGATCAACTCCACCACCGCCGCGGGGGTCAAGGCCGTGGCCGTCAAGGTCGACGGCACCTACCGCATCCAGCTCACCGGCTCCGAGACCGGCGCGACGAAGGACTTCGAGGTCTTCGCCGGCGCGGCCGGAACCCTCACCGGTGCGTCCGTGCCCGTCGCGAAGAACGACCTGCGCACGGCCCGTGACGCGGAAGTCCTGCTCTGGGCCGGCAGCGGCGCCGAGAAGGCCGTGAAGTCCACCACCAACACGTTCGCGAACGTGCTCGACGGCGTGAGCTTCACCGTCTCCGCGCTGACGAAGGCGGACGAGCAGCCGGTCACGCTCACGGTCGCACGCGACGACGCCGCGGTGAAGAAGCTCGCGTCCGGCCTCGTCGGCGCACTCGGCGTCGTCCTGTCCGACGTCACCTCGCGCACCTCCACGACGACGAAGACCGGCGAGGACGGCCGCAGCGTCGTCACGGGTGGCCTGTTCAGCGGTGACTCCGCGGTCCGCGGCCTCGCGCAGCAGCTCCAGACGGCCGCGTCGTACCCGGTCGACGGGGTCTCGCCGACCACCGTCGGCATCGTCGTGGGGCGTGACGGCACGTTCACGTTCGACGAGGCCAAGTTCTCCGCGGCGCTGGCCGCCGACCCCGCGAAGGTCGAGAAGGTCATCTCGGGGCTCGCCCAGCGCGTCGCCGACGTCGCGACCAAGGCGTCCGACAAGGTCGACGGCAGCCTGACCGCCAAGATCACCAGCCAGCAGGGCGTCGTCAAGGACCTCGGCAACCAGATCGCCAACTGGGACCTGCGCCTCGCGACGCGCCGCGCCGGGCTGCAGAAGACGTACGCCTCGCTCGAGGTCAGCCTCTCGGGCCTGCGGTCGCAGTCCTCCTGGCTCGCGGGCCAGCTCTCGTCGCTGTCCGGCTCCCGCTGACCGCCTCCCGACCACCGAAGGACACAGCCATGTACGACGTCCGCTCCCGGTACCTCGCCGACACCGTCGCGACGGTCGGGCCCTCGCGTCTGCTCACGATGCTCTACGACCGGATGGTGCTCGACGTCGAGCGCGCCGAGAAGGCGCTCCAGGCGGGGGACAAGGTCGAGGCGACCCAGCAGCTCGCGCACGCGCAGGACATCCTCGCCGAGCTCATCTCGAGCCTCGACGTGGGCGCGTGGGACGGCGGCCCGGGCCTCATGTCGATCTACACGTTCCTGCTCTCGGAGCTCATCGAGACCTCCATGACGGGCAGCGCCGAGAGGGCCGCGGCGTGCCGCGAGATCATCGCCCCGCTGCGCGACGCGTGGCACGAGGCCGCGGCGTCGCTCGCCACCGCTCCGGCAGCCCCCGTCGTGCCGACCCAGCGCTTCGGCGCCGAGCCGGGCGCCAGCACCGGGCTCGGTGTCCTCGGTGTCGGCTGACCAGGGGATCGCGGCCCCTGCGGGGATGCACGCCGGCCTCCACGCCGTGACGGCTCCCGCGTGGGACGCGGCCTGGTCGCACGCGCTGACCGAGCTCGAGCTCGACGTCGCGGAGGCCGAGGCGCTCCTGCGCGCCGACCACGCGGGTCCCGTCGAGCTGCGCTCGCAGCAGTGGGTGCCGCCCACCGGGCTGGGCCCGCTGCCCGCGCCCCTCGTCGAGCGCGCCCAGGCGCTGCTCGACCGCCAGCTCGACGTCGCCCGGCGCACCGCCGCGGCCGCCCTGCTGAGCCGCCGTCACCTCGTCGCCGTCGACGCGATGCGCGAGCGCCCGCCGGCCGTGCCGGTGTACCTCGACACCCAGGGCTGAGCCCCACCGCACCCCGCCCGTGCACCGGAGTCCCGCACTCCGGTGCGCGTCGTCGTGCCAGGGCGCTGCGCCGCACCCGGACACCGCGGGACAACCCGAGCGACGCGGCTCGACCGTCCGGGTGAGGAGAGGGTGAAGCCCGGCCTGACCGGGGAAAAGACCTCAGGTCACCCGGGTGGAACCCGATGGGAGGCGTGAGCACGGATCGCTCACCCAGCAGGCCACGGATCGGCCGACCCCCAGCACCATCGTCGGTGAGGTGTACCCCGCATGGGCATGTTCGACTCCGTCGGCTACGTCGCGCTCAACAGCGCGCTCGACGGCCTCGCGCTGCGTCAGCGCACCATCGCGGAGAACGTCGCGAACATCCAGACCCCCGGCTACCAGGCCAAGCGCGTGCAGTTCGAGGCCGAGCTGAGCCGCGCGGTCGGGACCGGGTCGAAGGACGCCACGGTCGCGGGCGTCGCCCGCTCGCTCGAGCCGACGCGCGAGGACGGCAACAACGTCAACCTCGACGCCGAGACGCTGCTGAACGTCGACACCAACCTGCGCTACCAGCTCGCGACCCAGGCGGTCGACGGCACCTTCTCGAGCGTGCGCGCCGCGATGAGGACGAGCTGATGACGATCTTCGGGGCGATCGGCGTCGCCGGCAGCGGACTGACCGTGTACCGCAAGTGGCTCGACGCGGTGAGCGACAACCTCGCGAACATGTCCACGGTGCGCTCGTCGAACGAGGCGGCCTACCAGGCGAAGTACGTCGTCGCGAGCGAGATCCCCACCGCGAACGGCGGCGGCGTGCAGGTCGCGGGCATCGAGCTCGGCGACGCCGAGGGCCGCATGGTCTACGAGCCCGACCACCCGCTCGCCGACGAGGGCGGCTACGTCCGCTACCCCGACATCGACATGTCGTCCCAGATGTCCCAGCTGATCATGGCGCAGCGCGGCTACCAGGCCAACGCCGCCATCGTCGACCGTGCCAAGGCCACCTACGAGGCCGCTCTCCAGATCGGACGTTCCTGATGAGCATCCCCGCGATCTCCGGCATCTCCGCCGGCGTCTCCCCGGTCGCCGCGACCGGCTACCTCTCCGGCCCGACGGGCGCCACGGGCGTCGACGCCGGCGCCTCGACCGACGGCGGAGCCGGCTTCGCCTCCGCGCTCGGCTCGATCGACAACCTGCAACAGCTCCAGTCGACGAGCAACGAGCTCTCGGTCAAGGCCGTCACGGGTGACCTCGACGACGTGCACGACTACACGATCGCCGCCGCCGAGTCGAAGCTCGCGCTCGAGCTGACCGCCGCGGTCCGCAACAAGGCCGTCGAGGCGTTCTCCGAGATCATGCGGATGCAGGCCTGATGCCCGCGCAGCTCACCGGGGCGCTGGGCAAGCTCACCGCCGCCGTCAAGCAGTTCTCCCTCGCGCAGCGCACCCTCGCGCTCATCGGCCTCGCGGTCCTCGTGCTCGGCGCGGTCGCGCTCAGCAGCTGGGCCGCCAAGCCCACGCTGAGCCCCCTGTTCACGGGGCTCTCGGCCACGGACGCCTCGGCGGTCGTCGACCAGCTCGACGCCGAGGGCGTCGCCTACGACCTGACCGACGGCGGCGGCACGGTGCTCGTGCCCGCCGACAAGCTCTACGGCATGCGCCTCAAGCTCGCCGCGGCGGGCCTGCCCGCGAACACCGACGGCGGCGGCTACTCGCTGCTCGACGACATGGGCATGACGTCCTCGGAGTTCCAGCAGGAGGTCACCTACCAGCGGGCGCTCGAGGGCGAGCTCGCCAAGACGATCGGCGCGATGCAGGGCGTCGAGGCCGCGACCGTCAAGCTCGCGCTCCCGCAGGACAGCGTCTTCGTCTCCGAGAAGGCCGACCCCACGGCGTCCGTGTTCATCCGCACCAAGACCGGCGTCGAGCTCTCGGGCGACCAGGTCCAGGCGATCGTGCACCTCGTGTCCGCGGGCATCGAGGGCATGAAGACGACCGACGTCGCCGTGATCGACGCGGCCGGCAAGGTCCTCTCGACGGTCGGCGCCAACCCCACGGGCGGCATGTCCGGCCAGCAGACCGGCGAGTACGAGGCCCGCGTCAAGGGCGCCGTGCAGGCGCTGCTCGACCAGGTCGTCGGCGTCGGCAAGTCCGCCGTGACGATGACCGCCGAGCTCGACTACGACCAGACGCAGCGCACGAGCGAGTCGTTCACCGCCAAGCCCGAGACCCCGCCGCTCGCGTCGTCCACGACGACCGAGGAGTACACGGGCACCGGCGGCGGCAACGCGACCGGCGTGCTCGGCCCCGACAACATCGCCGTCCCGTCGGGCGAGGCCGGCAACGGCACCTACACCTCGACGAGCGAGGACGTCACGAACGCGATCGACAAGGTCACCGAGCAGACGACGACCGCGCCGGGCAGCGTCAAGCGCCAGTCGCTCGCCGTCGTGGTCGACGCCGAGGCGACCGCCGCGATGGACCTCGCCGCGCTCACCGCGACGCTGAGCGCCGCGGCCGGGATCGACGCCGCGCGGGGCGACACCATCGCCGTGCAGCAGATGCTCTTCGACACGAGCGCCGCCGAGACCGCGCAGGACGCGCTCGCCGCCGCCGACCGGCTCGCCGAGAAGGAGCAGCAGGAGACGCTGATCCGCCAGGCCGCCATCGCCGGGGTCGTGCTGCTCGTCGTGCTGGCGCTGATCATCGCCGCGGCCCGCCGGTCGCGCCGCAGCCGCCGTGAGTCGCTCGACATCGGCGAGCTCCTGCCGATCCGCGAGCCCGACCCGATCGGCATCGAGGGCGCCGGCGACGGCCTCCCGGCGCTGCCCGTGGGCGACACGGTGCCCGAGCTGCCCGACGCGCTCGCGGTCAAGCGCGCCGAGATCTCCGCGCTCGCCGACGAGCAGCCGGCCGAGGTGGCCGACCTGCTGCGCGGCTGGCTCACCACGTCCGGAAGCGGTCGCCGCTGATGTCCGCGACCCTGACCGGCACCCAGAAGGCCGCGATGCTGCTCCTGCAGCTCGGCCGCGACCGCGCCGCCCGCGTCATGGCGCAGCTCGACACCGACGAGATCGAGGCGCTCACCGCCGAGATCATGCGGCTCGAGCGCGTCGAGCAGGGCCAGGCCGACGAGGTCCTCGAGGAGTTCTACGACGTGTCCGTCGTGGGGCCCGGGGTCGGCGGCGGCATGGCGTACGCGCAGGCGCTGCTCGAGTCCTCGCTCGGCAGCGAGCTCGCCGCGGGCATGCTCGCGCGGCTCCAGACCACGATGGCCGGCCAGCCGTTCGAGTTCCTGCAGAACGCCGACGCGCGCCAGGTCCTCTCGCTGATCAGCAACGAGCACCCCCAGGCCGTCGCGCTCGTGCTCGCGCACCTGCGCCCCGAGCACGCGTCGGCGATCCTCGCGGGCCTGCCGGGCGAGCTCCAGGGCGACGTCGCGCACCGCATCGCGCTCATGGAGCGGGCCTCGCCGGACGTCGTCAAGGTCATCGCCGAGAACCTGCAGCGCAAGGCCTCGACGGTCCTGACGCCCACGGAGATGTCCGCGATCGGCGGCGTCCAGCCGCTCGTCGAGATCATCAACCGCGCCGACCCGACCACGGAGAAGCTCATCCTCGAGGGCCTCATGTCCCGCGACGAGGCGCTCGCCGACGAGGTGCGCAGCCGGATGTTCGTCTTCGGCGACATCGTGCTGCTCGAGGACCGCGCGATGCAGCTCGTGCTGCGCTCGGTCGAGACCTCGGAGCTGTCGATCGCGCTCAAGGGCGTCTCGACCGAGGTGCGCGACAAGATCCTGCGCAACCTGTCGGAGCGGGCGCGCGAGAACCTCGTCGAGGAGATCGAGCTGCTCGGGCCCGTGCGCCTCTCGCAGGTCGAGGACGCGCGCGCGCAGATCGTGCAGTCGATCCGCCGGCTCGAGGAGAGCGGCCAGATCGTGATCCGCCGCGACGGTGAGGACGAGTACGTTGCCTGACCTCTTCGGCGCCGTGCTGCGCCCGTCCGCCGCTGCGCAGTCCGAGGCGCCGGTCGCCCGGTCCGCGTTCACCGCGCAGACGGGCGCCCCGACGGCCCCGTCCGTGCCCACGGCCCCCTCGGCGCCCGTGCCGGCCGTCTTCGAGCGCGTCTCCTCGGCGACCGCCACGCACGCGGTCGAGGCCGAGCGCGAGCGGGCCCGGTCCGCCGGGTACGCCGCGGGCTTCGCCGCCGGGGCGTCCGAGGCCGCCCGCGCCGCGCAGGTCGAGGCCGAGCACGTCGCCGCCCGCCGCGCGTCGGAGGACGCCCGCCGTGCCGCGGAGCACGCCGCCGCGCTCGACGCCCTCGGGCGCGCCGCGCAGGTCGCCGCCGCCCGGACCGCGCCCGTGCTCGCGCACGCCGAGGCCCGGCTGCACGCCGCCGCGCTCGAACTCGCCGCCGCGGTGCTCGGCACCGAGCTCACCGACGGCGAGCGCTCCGCCCGCGCCGCCCTGGCCCGTGTGCTCGGCCACCCGCTCGTCCCGGGCGTGCACACCGTGCGTCTGCACCCGCGCGATGTCGCGGCGCTCCAGGCCGCCGGCGGGGTCCCCGCCGCGGCGGGCGTCGAGGTCGTCGCCGACCCCGCGCTCGCCCCCGGCGACGCGGTCGGGGAGCACCCGGACGGGTACCTCGACGGGCGCATCGACGCCGCGCTCGACCGTGCCCGCGCCGTCCTGCTCGCCGAGGTCGGGTCCGCGCCCGCCCTGTCCGCCGCGGGCCGCGAGCACGCCGCCGCCGGCCACGTCCTGCCGCACCAGCGGGGGTACCTCGCATGAGCGCGCTGAGCTTCGCCCCGCACGCCGTCACGTCCGCGTGGGACCGTGCGCTCGGCGCGAGCGCGCCCGAGGTCGTCGGCACCGTGCGCGGCGTGGTCGGGCTCACCGTCGAGATCGCCGGGACCGGCTCCGCCGTGGGCGACCTCGTCGAGATCGACCTCGAGGACGGCACGCGCGTGCCGGCCGAGGTCGTCGCCGCGCAGGGCCCGTCCGCGCGCTGCATGCCGCTCGGCCCCACGCACGGCCTGCGCGCCGGGATGCGCGTGCGCCCGACGGGCGCCGAGCTGACGGCACCGGTCGGCCACGGTCTGCTCGGGCGGGTCCTCGACGGGCTCGGCCGGCCCATCGACGGCAAGGGCCCGCTGCGCGCCGACGCGTACGTCGGGGTCAACGGCACCGCGCCGCACCCGCTCGAGCGTGCCCGCGTCGACGCCCCGCTCGACCTGGGCGTGCGCGTGCTCGACACGCTCGTCACGGTCGGCCGCGGCCAGCGCATGGGCCTGTTCGCGGGCTCGGGCGTCGGCAAGTCGAGCCTGCTGTCGATGGTCGCGCGCGGCACCGACGCCGAGGTCTCCGTGATCGCCCTCGTCGGCGAGCGCGGGCGTGAGGTCCGCGAGTTCCTCGAGGACGATCTGGGGCCCGAGGGCCTGGCCCGCAGCGTCGTCGTCGTCGCGACGTCCGACGAGCCGCCGCTCGTGCGCCTGCGCTCCGCGTTCGTCGCGACCCGCATCGCGGAGCACTTCCGCGACGGCGGCAGCGACGTCGTGCTGATGATGGACTCCCTGACCCGCGTCGCCATGGCGCAGCGCGAGATCGGCCTCTCGGTCGGCGAGCCGCCCGCGACGCGCGGCTACCCGCCGAGCACGTTCGCGCTGCTCGCCCAGCTGCTCGAGCGCGCCGGCACGGCGTCGAGCGGCTCGGTCACCGGGATCTACACCGTCCTCGTCGACGGCGACGACCACAACGAGCCCATCGCCGACGCCGCGCGCTCGATCCTCGACGGCCACGTCGTGCTCGACCGCCGCCTCGCCGTCCAGGGCCACTTCCCGAGCGTCGACGCGCTCGGCTCGATCTCCCGCGTGGCGTCCCGGGTCACGACGCGCGAGCAGCGCGACCTGGCGACCCGGCTGCGGTCGGTCATGGCCGCGCGCCGCCAGGCGCAGGACCTGCTCGACGTCGGCGCGTACGTCCCGGGCAGCAACCCGCTCGTCGACGCGGCCGTGACGCACCGTCAGGCGATCGACGCGTTCCTGCAGCAGGACCTCGCCGACGCCGCCGGGTCGCACGACTCGTGGCAGCGGCTCGCCGCGCTCGTCGCCGCGATGGGGCCGCTGTCATGAGCCGCACCTTCCGCCTCGCGAGCCTGCTGCGCCTGCGGTCGGCGGCCGAGGAGCGCGCCGCCGTCGAGCTCGCCGACGCCGCCCGGCTGCGGGCGCGCGCCGAGGCCCGCCGGCACGACACCGAGGTCCAGCTCGGCTCGGCCGCGATGCCCGCGCACTCCGACGAGCTGCACTTCCGTGCGGCCGTCGCGGCGCGCGTGTCGCTCAGCGGCCTGCTCGCCGAGCGCACGGTCGAGGTCCGCGTCGCGGACGACGGCGTCGACCAGGCGCACGCGGTCTGGGCGAGCGCCAAGGCCCGCGCCCGTGCCCTGGAGAAGCTCGAGGAGAAGCACGACGCCGAGGTCCGCGCCGAGGACGAGCGCGCCGAGCAGCTCGTGCTCGACGAGGTCGCCGGGCAGGCCGCGCGCCGCGCCGCGCTGCGGGCGGGCACCCCGGAGGTGACCCGGTGACCGGGATCGCCGCCGTCCAGGCCCGCATGAGCGAGCTCGACCGCCTCGTCGCGCCGCAGCCGGTCGTGCCGCGCACGACGTCGGCCGTCCTGCCGGCCGTCGCGCCGACCACCCGCACAGCAGGCCTGGGGGGCCCCGGGACCGGGACGTCCGACGCGACGTTCGCCGCCGCGCTCGCCGCGCTCGGGGTCGACGCCGGCTCCCTCGGCCTCGCGGCCACCGCCGCTTCCGCCCCGGCGGCGCCGGCCGCTGCGGCCACTGCGTCCGGTCCGACCGGCGCGAGCCTCGTCGAGGCCGCGACGAAGTACGTCGGCACGCCCTACGTGTGGGGTGGGGAGTCGCTCGCCGAGGGCGGCCTCGACTGCTCGGGCCTCGTGCTGCGGTCGCTCGCCGACCTCGGCGTGACCGACGTCCCGCGCACCGCGCGCCAGCAGATGACCCTGGGCACCCCGGTGGCCTCGCTCGACGACGCGCGGCCGGGCGACCTGGTCGTCTTCGGCGGCGGGACGCACATCGGCATCTACGTGGGCGACGGCCGGATGGTCGACGCGCCCAAGCCCGGCCAGGACGTCACCGTCCGCGACGTGTACACGACCCCGACGGCGATCCGCCGGGTCCTGCCAGCAGAAGGAGCAGCGCCGGTGAGCGCCACCACGACCGCCCAGGGGGCCGCCGCCGACGCCGCGGCGTTCGCCGCACGCCTCGCGGGGGTGACCGCGTGACCGCGCTGACGATGGCGGGGGCGCCCGCGTCGACCGCGACGAGCAGCACGCGCAGCCCCGCACGCACGAGCGCGGGAGCGCCGCGCGACGCGTTCGACCAGGTCCTGCGCAGCGAGATCGGCGACCGGTCCGCGCGCCCCGACCCGAGCACGCGCCCGGCGGGGGAGCCCGGCCCGGCCCGGACCGGCGCAGCGACCCGCTCGGGTCAGCCCCAGGGCCGTCCCGACGACGCGGCGCGGGCCGACTCCTCCGCGAGCGCCCCCGCGGCCCCCGCGGCCGGGACGGCGGACGGCGCCGGTGCGCCGGACGCGACCGCCATCGCGGACGGCGGCCCGGTCGTGACGCCGCCGACCCCGCTCGACGCGGCCGCCGCCGCGCTGCAGCTCGCCGTCGCCGCGGCCGAGGCGACGTCCGCCGCGACCGCCACGGCGACCGGCACGGCGTCCGGCACGGCGACCACCGGCACGGCGACCGGCGCGCTCGACCTGCTCGGGGCACCGGCGACCGACGCGACCGCGACCACGGCCTCGGCTGCCGCAGCGGCCGCCGCCGGGCAGGCGTCCGTGACGGCGACCCCGGCGACCGGCGCACCCGCGCCCACCGCGCCCGGGACCCCGGCGACCGCGCCCGCGACCGTCCCGACGGCCGACGGCTCCGCGTCGGGCACCGCACCGTCCCCGGCGCCCGCACCCGCCGCCGCACCGGAGGCCGCCCGCACCGCCGGCCCCGCCGCCCCGGCCGCGGCAGCCACCGCCGACCTCGCGCCGACCGCGGACCCGCGCACGGTCCGCGACGCCGCGGCGCTCCCGGTGACCCTCACGACCGCCTCGACCCCCGCCCCCCAGCCCGTCGCCCCGGCGGTCGGCGGGGTCGTCGCCCCCGACGCCGCGGCGGCCACGGCCGCACCGGCCGCCGCGCGCGGCACCGAGCAGGCACCGGCCCCCGCCCCGCAGGTCCCGCTCGCCGAGCAGCTCGGCGCGCGCCTGGCCTCGGTGCGCGGCCTCGGCGCCGGGCAGCACGTGCTCACGCTCGCGGTCGACCCGGAGCACTTCGGGCCGGTCCGCGTCGTCGCGCACATCACCCCGGACGCGGTCCGCATCGAGCTCCTCGGCGCGACCGACCAGGCCCGCGAGGCGCTCAAGGGCTCGCTCGCCGACCTGCGCCGTGACCTCGCCTCGGCCGGCCTCGACGCCGACCTCCAGCTCGGCTCGCGCGACCCCGGCCAGCAGGCCGGCGCGCAGGCCGACGCCCGCCGCGACGCGCTCGCCGCGCGCTCCGCCGCCACCCGCGCCGGCTCGGACCCGTCCGACGCGGCCTCCGACGTCCCCGCCCGACCCGCGTCGCCCGCCAACCCGGCCGGCACGCTCGACCTCCTCGCCTGACCAGGGAGCACCATGACCATCGACGTGTCCTCCGCCTACGGAGCGCAGGCCGCAGGCGCCACCCCGCCCGCCAAGGCCGCGACCAAGGAGCTCGACAAGCAGGCGTTCCTGCAGCTTCTCACCACCCAACTCCGCAACCAGGACCCCAGCTCGCCGATGGACAGCTCGGACCTGATGGCCCAGACGACCCAGATGACGACCATGGAGCAGCTGATCGAGCTCACCACGACCTCGCGCGAGAGCTTCTCGCTGCAGATGCGCATGGCCGCCGCGAACCTCGTCGGCAAGGACGTCACGTACACCGGCGCCGACGGGAAGGTCGCGACGGGCACCGTCTCGGCCGTCTCGTACGCAGGCGCCGTACCCGCCGTGAAGGTGGGGGACATGGAGGTCCCCCTCGACTCGGTCGCGAGCGTCACCGCACCCGCGGTGCCCACCACGCCCACGACCACCCCAGCCTCCTGACGCGCGAGCGTCGCACCCACCACCGAAAGGGACCTCCCATGCTCCGCTCGCTCTTCTCCGGCATCTCGGGCCTCCGCAGCCACCAGACGATGCTCGACGTGACCGGCAACAACATCGCCAACGTCAACACCACGGGCTTCAAGGCCTCGCAGGTGCAGTTCCAGGACACCCTGAGCCAGGTCGTGCAGAACGCCGGCGGCGCGCAGGCCGGCAACGGTGGTACCAACCCGGCGCAGGTCGGCCTCGGCGTCAAGGTCGCCGGCATCACCACGAACTTCACGCAGGGCGCCTCGCAGCTCACGGGCCGCAGCACCGACATGATGATCCAGGGCGACGGCTTCTTCATGGTTCGCAAGGGCGCCGAGACGTTCTACACGCGCGCCGGGTCGTTCGACTTCGACGCGACCGGCCAGATGGTGCTCCCCGGCGAGGGCGCGCTCGTGCAGGGCTGGCTCGCCGGCCCCGGCGGGACGATCGACACCAACGGCCCGGTCAGCGACCTGAGCGTGCCCGCGGGCCGGCTCATGGAGGCCAACGCGTCGACCGAGGCGGTCTTCGGCGGCAACCTCAAGGCCGACGCCGCGGTGGGCACCTCGCTGGAGCGCGTCGTGCAGCTGTTCGACGAGACCGGCAACGCGCGCGAGCTCGCCCTGACGTTCACCAAGGGCGCGGCGGGCTGGACGATGTCCGCGACCGACGGCACGTCGACGTACCCGACGACGCCGCTCGTCTTCGACGCCACCACGGGCGCCCTGACGTCGCCGCGGACGTTCGCGGTCGGCGCGGTCACGGTCGACCTGAGCACCGTCTCGGGCTTCGCGGGCGTCGACACGATCGCCAAGAAGAGCCAGGACGGCTACGCCGCCGGGACGCTCGAGTCGTTCGCGCTCGCCGCGGACGGCACGATCACCGGCTCGTTCAGCAACGGGCTCAAGCAGGCCATCGGCAAGCTCGCGATGGGCAGCTTCACCAACCCGGCCGGCCTGTCCAAGGCGGGCGGCTCGCTCTACCGGACGAGCGTCAACTCGGGCGACGCGCAGATCGGCGCCGCGGGCACGGGCGGCCGCGGCAGCCTCGCGGGCGGCGCGCTCGAGATGTCGAACGTCGACCTGTCGAGCGAGTTCACGAACCTCATCGTCGCCCAGCGCGGCTTCCAGGCGAACTCACGCGTCATCACGACGTCCGACGAGCTGCTCCAGGAGCTCGTCAACCTCAAGCGCTGACCGACGACCCCCGGGTCCCGGGGTGGTGGACGACGCAGGGCCCCTCGCGTGCGGCGCGAGGGGCCCTGCGTCCGTGCTCCCCGGGGCAGGGCGGCTCGGTGCCAGACAGGTGCCGGGCAGGTGCCGGTCAGGCGCCGGGCGTGGGGGACGCGCTCACGCGCAGGTCGACGGCGTCGCGGGTGACGTCCGCGGCGTCCTCGCGACCGGCGTCCGTGCGCTCGGGCGCCGCCTTGTAGTGCGTGAGGTAGATCGCGGCGCCCGTGAGCAGCAGCCCGCCCACGAGGTTGCCGAGCACCGTCGGGATCTCGTTCCACAGGGCGTAGTCGACCCACGTGAAGTCGGCGCCGAGCATGAGGCCGACGGGGAACAGGAACATGTTGACGACCGAGTGCTCGAAGCCCATCGCGAAGAACAGCATGATCGGCAGCCACATCACGACCACCTTGCCGAGCACGTCCTTGGCGAGCAGGGCGCCGACGACGGCCGTCGAGACCATCCAGTTGCACAGCATCCCGCGGACGAAGACCGCACCCCACCCGCCGGCGCCGTGGGCCTCGTAGCCCAGCGTCCGCTCGTGGCCGATCGCGGCGAGCTTCTGGCCGTACGCGGCGAACGGGTTCGCCGCGTCGTCGATCGTCGTGTCGAAGCCGAACGTGACGAAGACGGACACGAGCACCGCGACCATGAGCGCGCCGAGGAAGTTGCCGGAGAACACCAGCCCCCAGTTCCGCAGCACCGCGCGGGCGGTCACGCCGGGGCGTCTCGCGACCCACGCGAGCGGGCCGAGGACGAACATCCCGGTCAGCAGGTCGTAGCCGAGCAGGTAGAGCAGGACGAAGCCGATGGGGAACAGCACGGCCCCGACGACCGGCAGCCCGGTGTCGACGGTCATCTTGACCGCGAAGGCGGCCGCGAGCGTCAGGAGCGCGCCGCCCATGAACGCCCGCACGAGGGTGTCGCGCGTCGACATGTGGACCTTGATCGCTCCGGTGTCGACCAGCGAGGTCGCGAGCTCGGGCGGCTTCACGTAGGTCATCTGGGTCTCCTTGCGAGCGGCGCTGCACGGCGCAGCGGCATCGACGTCCACGCCCCGGTGGCTCGGCGTCGAGCCCGGGGCCGGTGCGGGCGGTGCCAGCACACCGGACGCACGTTGCCGGTCCGCGCGCGGCGTGTGACGCCGCGGTCAACTTCTGTTCACGCGCGAGGCGGCCCTCCTGTGAGACCGCGCGCGCGCACCCCGGACGGACGGACGGCCGCGCGCGTAGGAGGCGCGCGTCGCCGGGCAGCCCCCGGGCGGGACGCCTCACAAAGCGGGACCCCGTGCCGATCAGGGCAGAGAACGACGACAAGGCCTATGGACGGGCCGGACGACGAAGAGAACCAGGGACGGTGGCTGTGATTGTCGTGACGCGCCTCAACGGGCCGCAGTTCGGGGTGAACCCGGACCTGCTGCTGCGCATCGACAGCGCCCCGGACACCATCCTCACCCTCATCGACGGCACGAAGTACATCGTCGAGGAGTCGATGGCCGAGGTCATCGACTCGATCCGCGAGCACCGCGCCCAGCTCCTGGCCCGCGCGCAGGACCTGCACACCGGTCCCGCCGCCGACGCCACCCACGCGCCGCTCCACGAGGTCGGCTCGCGCACCGCCACCCCGGCACCGCGCACGGGTGCGCACGACGCGCCCCTCGCCCAGCCGGTCCCGATCCGCCCGAGGGGGAACCGCTGATGGATCCCGCCGGCCTCATCGGCATCGTGGTCGCGTTCGGCGCGATCTTCGGCGCGCTGCTCCTCGAGGGCGCCGACCCGATGTCCATCTTCCTGCCCGCGCCGCTCCTGCTCGTCTGGGTCGGCACGATCGGGGTCGGCGTCGCCGGCCACACGATGAAGGACGTCGTCGCGTCGTTCAAGGCGGTCCCGCGCGCCATGCGCAGCAAGGCCCCGGACCCGGCCGCCGCGGTCGAGACGATCGTCGACCTCGCCGACCGGGCCCGCCGGGAGGGCCTGCTCGCGCTCGAGGACGCCGCGCGCGACATCGACGACCAGTTCCTGCGCAGCGGGCTCCAGGCCGCGATCGACGGCACCGACCCCGAGGACCTGCGCACGATCCTGGACGACAAGATCGCGACCAAGCGCACCGCGGACCGCGTGCACGCCAAGTACTTCGCCGACATGGGCGGCTACGCGCCGACCATCGGCATCATCGGCACGGTCATCTCGCTCGTGCACGTGCTCGAGAACCTGTCCGACCCCTCGGCCCTCGGCCACTCGATCGCGGCGGCGTTCGTCGCGACGTTGTGGGGCATCCTCTCGGCGAACGTCGTGTGGCTGCCGATCGGTGCGCGCATCAAGCGCATCTCGGACCTCGAGTGCACGCAGATGGAGGTCACCGTCGAGGGGCTCCTCGCGGTGCAGGCCGGCGCGAACCCGCGACTGGTCGGCGAGCGCCTGCGCAGCCTCCTGCCCGAGCAGGCCCCGAGCGAGGCAGCGGCGTGAGCGCCCCCGCCGCGACGCGCCCGAAGGGCGGGACGTCGAGCCACGGCTCGAGCGCGCACGCCACCAAGAGCGCGCCCCGGCGGAGGCACAAGGGCGGCCACGAGGAGGAGCACGTCAACCACGAGCGCTGGCTCGTGAGCTACTCCGACATGATCACGGTCCTCATGGCGCTGTTCATCGTGCTGTTCGCGATCAGCCAGGTCGACCAGCAGAAGTACGTCGAGCTGCGCGACTCGCTCGCGGCCGGGTTCAACACGAGCTCGAACCCGTCGATCCTCGACGGCACGTCGGGCACGCTCGACGGCCAGAGCATCGAGCCGAAGACGTCGGCCGCCCAGGGCACCGCCGGGATGGTGAACGCGGACGCGGGCCTCGGCCAGCAGGGCGCGAACCCGTCGCCCCCGCGGGTCGCCGCCGACCCGGACCCGCCGGGGGTCGACCCCGAGGTCCTCGCGGCCGCGCAGGCCGAGGCGGCGCGGCTCCAGGGCCTGCGCGACCAGCTCGCGGCGCAGCTCGCCGCGAACGGGCTCGGTGACACCGTGCGCTTCCGCATCAACGAGCGCGGGCTCGTCATGGGCCTCGTGGCCGACGACGTGTTCTTCGCCGCCGCGAGCGCCGTGCTCACGCCGACCGCGGCGCGCGTGCTCGACGTCTCGGGCCCGACACTCGTCGCGATCCCGGAGAACGTCTCGGTCGAGGGGCACGCCAACACCGTGCCCGTGTCCGGCCGCTACCCGACCAACTGGGAGCTGTCGTCCGACCGCGCGACGCAGGTGCTCCGGCACCTCGTCGAGGCCGACGGCATGCCCGCGAACCGCATCATGGCCGTCGGCTTCGGCGACGCCCGCCCGCTCGTGGCGGGCGACGGCCCCGAGGCGCTCACGGCGAACCGCCGTGTCGACCTCGTCATCCTCAGCAGCGCGCCGGAGCAGGTCCGCAACCTGCTGCCGGCCGTCCTCGGAACGGAGGGGTAGAGATGCCCATCGAGCAGCGTGTGATGTCGTCCCCCGGCAAGATCGGGGCCCGCAACCCGGCCGGCAAGATCGGCGCGAAGACGCCGGCCCCCGCCGAGGAGGAGGCCCCCGCGAAGGGCGGGAAGAAGAAGCTCCTGATCATCGTGCTCGCCGCGGTGCTCGTGCTCGGCGGCGCCGCCGCCTGGTACTTCCTGATGGGGCCCGGTCACGCCACGGAGGGCGAGGCGCACGCCGAGCCCGAGCCCGAGCCGGGCGCGGTCCTGACCGTCGAGCCGATCAGCGTCAACCTCGCCGCGGGCCACTACCTGCGCATCGGCCTCGGGCTGCAGATGACCATCGACGCGGGCGGCCACGGCGAGCCGGACCCGTCCAAGGCCGTCGACCTGATGATCGCCAAGTTCTCCGGCCGTGACATGGCGGCCGTCTCCGACCCCGCGACCCGCGACGCGCTCAAGGCCGAGCTGCTCGCCGAGATCGAGGAGGCCTACCACGGGGAGGTGATGGACCTCTACCTGACGAACTACGTCACGCAGTAGCACCGCTGCTGCCCCCGGCTGCCACAGCCGGGTCGTTCGGGGCGCCATGGAGGGCGCCGCACCGCTCCGTCGTACGCGTCGGCCCAGGACGGGCCGTGGGCGGAGATGTTCACCCAGCCGGCTCAACGAGTTCCTCACATCCCGGCGCGGACCGCCGATGAGTGCTCTCGTGACGGTCCAGGACACCCCAGCCACCTCAGTGCGCCCTGCGCAGCGGCGCAACCGCGCGCACGAGCCCGAGGCGTACGACTTCCGCCGGCCGACGACGCTCGCCCGCGAGCACGCCCGGCTGCTGGAGATGGCCTTCGAGACGTTCGCCCGCCAGTGGGGCACGCAGCTCACCGCGCGCCTGCGGGTCATGTCCGGCGTGACCTTCGACGGCGTCGCGCTGCTCTCCTACGACGAGTACGTCCGGGCACTGCCCTCGACGACCGCGATGGTGCTGTGCACGGTCGAGCAGACCCGCCAGACGGCGGTCGTGCAGATGCCCGTGAGCGCGCTCATGGTGTGGATCGACTACCTGCTCGGCGGCAACGGCGTCGGCGACGAGCGCGAGGGCCGCGAGCTCACCGAGATCGAGCTGACGCTGGTCCGCGACCTGCTGCAGCACGCGCTGGGCGACCTGTCGTACGCGTTCGCCGCGCTGCTCCCGCTCGACGTGAGCGTGCGCTCGGTGCAGTACAACCCCCAGTTCGTCCAGGCCGTCGGCGCGTCCGACTCGGTCCTCGTCGCGACGTTCACGCTCGCGTCGGGGGAGCGCGAGGACACCGCGACCTTCATGCTCCCCGCCGAGCTGCTGCTCGCGTCGCTGCGCGCCAACGAGGGCACCGACGCCCGGACGGCCGACGAGCGCCGCGCGCACGCCCTCGCCCTCGTCGAGCTCGACGCCGCGGTGCAGGAGGTCCCGGTCGACGTCTCGGTGCGCTTCGCGCCCGTCACGGTCAGCCCCCGCGACGTCCTCGGCCTCACCGTCGGCGAGGTCCTGCCCCTGTCCCACCCCACGACGAAGCCGCTGGACGTGGTCGTCGACGGGGTCGTGCTCGCACGAGCCGCGGCCGGGAACAACGGTTCCCGGCTCGCCTGCATGGTCGTCACCGTCGAGGAGAACCACTGATGAACCCCACCGCCACGCTCACCGACACCGCGCTCGCCGCGGCGACCGCGGTGGCCCGGCTCGTGCCCGCGACCACCCCGCTGACGGCCGTCCCGGCGCGTCCCGGCACGGGTCCCGCGCCGACCGCCACGGCCGTCGTCGCGTCGTTCGTCGGCTCGCCGAGCGCGGACCTCGTGCTCGTCGCCGAGGAGGCCGTCGCCGGTGCGCTGCTCGCGGGCGCCGAGGGCGGTGCGCCGCTCGCGCTCGCCGACGCGCTGCGCCCGGCGCTCGAGGGCGCGTGCGCGGTGCTCGGCGCCGGCGTGCTCGACTCGGCCCGCACCGAGCCGGCCGGGACCGCGGTCGCCGACGACGCGCTGCTGTTCGCCCTCGAGCGCGACGGCGTCGCGCAGGCCTGGTTCGCGCTGCGCGTGCGCGCCGAGCCCAGCGCGGTCGTGCAGGTCCCCGGCGTCCCGGCGCAGCGGGCCAGCATGCACGTGCTCTACGACGTCGAGATGACGCTCACGGCCGAGCTCGGCCGGACGCGCCTGCCCGTGCGGCAGGTCCTCGAGCTCACGCCCGGCGCGGTGCTCGAGCTCGACCGCGCCGCCGGCAGCCCGGCGGACATCATGGTCAACGGCCGGCTCGTCGCGCGCGGCGAGGTCGTCGTCGTCGACGAGGACTACGGCATCCGGATCACGGAGATCGTCGCGGGCGAGCAGGGCACCCTCTGATGGACGACGGTCCCGTGCTGCTGCTGCGCGTGCTGGTCTCGCTCCTGTGCGTCGTCGGCCTGATCTGGGTCGTCGCGCGCAAGGTCGGGGCGACGCCGGGCCGCCGTCTGCCCGCGGGGCCGTCGCTGCAGGTCGTCGGCCGGCAGTCGCTCGGCCGGCACGCAGGCGTCGCGGTGCTCGCGGTCGGCAACCGCCGCCTGCTGCTCGGCTACGGCGAGCAGCAGGTCACGATGCTCACCGAGCTCGCCCCGGTGCTCGACACCGCGCCCGCGTCCGGCCGTGAGGTCGCGACCCGGCCGGCCGGGACGGCGCTGCCCGCCTCGCTCACGGCGTTCGTCGCGGCGCGCCGCGGTGGCCGCCCGACCGCCGCCGCGGTGCCCGCGGACGTCCCGGTGACGCCGCCCGCGGCGGGCGACGTGCTGCTGCGTGCCCCGCTCGACATCGACGCCCTGCTCGCCGGCGCATCGACGTCCCCCGCCGCGGCGTCCTCGACGGCACCCGCCGCCGCCGTCCCGGTGGCCGACCCCGCGGGCGCCCCGGCGGACGACGCCGCGCCCGCCGCCGCCCGCTCCACGGCTCCCGCCCCGGGAACCGCCGCGCCCGTCCCGGCCCGTCCGGTGGCGCCCGCGGTCCCGACGCAGGCCGCCGGCTCGGCCCTCGACGGCTCGATCCTGTCGCCCGCGACGTGGCGCCGCGCCGTCACCTCGCTCCAGGAACGCACGGTCCGCCGGTGAACCCGACCGCCCCGCGCGCCGCCGCGGCCACCCGCGCCGCCGTCGTGCCGCTGACCCCCGCGCGCCGTCGCGCCGTCGTGCTCCTGCTCGTCGCGGCCCTCGCGCTCGTGCTGCTGCTCGTCGGCGCGGGCTCCGCGGACGCCGCGCCGACCCCGCCCGAGCAGCCGGCCGCCCCCACGGCCCCGGTCGACCCGGGCGGCTCGGCGGGTGACACGGTGTCGGTCGACATCAACGGCGTCAACGGCACGCCGAGCAGCTCGATCGTCGTGCTGCTCGCGATCACGCTGCTCTCGGTCGTGCCGGCGCTGCTCCTGATGATGACGAGCTTCACGAAGATCTTCGTCGTCCTGGCCCTGACCCGGAACGCGCTCGGCCTCCAGGGCGTCCCGCCCAACCAGGTCATCGCCGGCCTCGCGCTGTTCCTCAGCCTGTTCATCATGGCGCCGGTCGTCGGCGACGTGAACGAGCTCGGCGTCCAGCCCTACCTCGCCGGCCAGCTCACGTTCACGCAGGCCGTCGACGTCGGCTCGGGCCCGCTGCGCGACTTCATGCTCGACCACACCCGGGAGTCGGACCTCGCGCTCATCACGCGCGCCGCGGACCAGCCCAACCCGGAGAGCCCCGAGGCCGTCCCGATGCTCACGCTGATCCCGGCGTTCATGCTCTCGGAGCTGCGGGCCGCGTTCATCATCGGGTTCGTCGTCTTCGTGCCGTTCCTCGTGATCGACATCGTCGTCTCCTCGGCGCTCATGTCGATGGGCATGATGATGCTCCCGCCCGTCATGGTCTCGCTGCCGTTCAAGCTGCTGCTGTTCGTGCTCGTCGACGGCTGGGGCCTCGTCGTCACCGCGCTCATCGGCTCGTACATGGGCGGGGGCTGAGCGTGGACACCAACGCCGTCCTCGACATCGGGCTCGACGCCCTCGTGCTCGCGGCCAAGCTCTGCGCCCCGGTGCTCGTCACCGCGCTCGTCGTGGGGTTCGTCGTGTCGCTGCTGCAGTCGATCACCCAGATCCAGGAGGTCACGCTCAGCTTCGTGCCCAAGGCGCTCGCCGCCGCGGCCGCGCTGCTCGTCTCGGGCCACTGGATGATCTCCGAGCTCGTCTCCTTCACGAACGACCTGTACGCGCGGATCCCCGCGCTGCTGGGCGGCTGACGCCGTGGAGCCGCTGGGCATGACGCTGCCGCTCGCGACCGTCGAGACCGCGATGCTCGCGAGCGTGCGGATCGCCGCGTTCCTGGTGATCGCGCCGCCGTTCGCGCACCGTGCCATCCCGGGCCAGGTCAAGGCGATGCTCGCGCTCGGGCTGGCGCTCGCGGTGACCCCGCGCCTCGAGGCCGCCGGGGGAGCGCCCACGTCGACGCCCGCGTTCGTCGGCGACCTCGTGGTGCAGGTCGTGATCGGCGGCGGGCTCGGCTTCCTCGTCGCGCTCGTCTTCTCCGCGGTCCAGGCGGCGGGCACCCTGATCGACCTGTTCGGCGGCTTCCAGATGGCGGCGGCGTTCGACCCGATGCAGATGACGAGCGGCGCCCAGTTCGCGCGGCTCTACCAGCTCACGGCGCTCGTCCTGCTGTTCGTGACGAACGGCTACCAGATGGTGCTCGCGGGCCTCGTCCGCACGTTCGACGCGCTGCCGCTCGGCGCGACGCTGGACCTCGGGGTCATGGCCGGGTCCGTCACCGAGGGCCTCACGCAGATGTTCCTCGCGTCGCTGCAGATCGCAGGCCCGCTCGTCGTCATCCTCTTCCTCACCGACGTCGGGCTCGGGCTCCTCACGCGCGTCTCGCCGGCGCTCAACGCGTTCGCGCTGGGCTTCCCGCTCAAGATCTTGATGACCGTCACGTTCGCCGGCTTCGCGTACCTCGCGATGCCCGGGCAGATCGAGGGCCTCGTCTCGACCGCGGTGCGCACCGTCCTCGGGGTGTCCGCATGAGCGGCGGGGACGGCGGGGAGAAGACCGAGAAGGCCACCCCGCAGCGGATGAAGGAGGTCCGCAAGAAGGGCCAGCTCTCCCGGTCCCAGGACCTGTCGGCCTGGGTCGGCCTCGGGGCCGCCGCCGTGGCGCTGCCGATGGTGCTGGAGCGCGGGGGCGACGCCGCGGTCGCGCAGCTCACGGCCGTGCGGGACGTCGCCGCGAACCCCGAGCCGGCGCTCGCGGTGCAGGCGCTCGCCGACGCGAGCCGCTCGATGGGCACGACGCTGCTGCCGATCCTCGCGCTCGTCGTCGTCGTGACCATCGCCGTCGCCGCGGGCCAGGGCGGGATCCACCCCCGCAAGGTCACGGTCCACATGAAGCAGCTCAACGTGTTCAAGGGCGTCAAGAACATGGTGTCGGGGCAGTCGCTGTGGCAGGGCGCCAAGACGCTGCTCAAGACCGCGGTCGTCGGCCTCGTGCTCTATGCCGGCGTCCAGGCGCTCGTCCCCGTCCTGATGGGCTCGGGCCAGCTCTCCGTGAGCCAGCTCCTCGGCGTCGCCGAGGGCGGCGTGACCGACCTCCTGCGCGGCGGCATCGTGGCGGGCGTGGCGCTCGCGGTCCTCGACGTGATCGTCGTCATGAAGCGCAACCGCAAGCAGACGCGGATGTCGATGCAGGAGATCAAGGACGAGAACAAGCGCACCGAGGGCGACCCGCTGCTCAAGGGCGCGATCCGCTCCAAGCAGATGGCGATGAGCCGCAACCGCATGATGGCGGCCGTCGCCGACGCCGACGTCGTGCTGGTCAACCCGACGCACGTCGCCGTCGCGCTGCGCTACGAGCCCGGCACCGGCGCACCGCGCGTCGTCGCGAAGGGCGCCGGGGCGGTCGCGACGCGCATCCGTGCCGAGGCGACCGACAAGCGCGTCCCGATGGTCGAGGACATCCCGCTCGCCCGTGCGCTGCACGCGGCGTGCGAGGTCGGCCAGGAGGTCCCCGAGTACCTGTACACGGCGGTCGCCCGCATCCTCGCGTTCGTCATGGCGCTGCGTCGCCGCGGCGCCGCGCTCGGTCAGCACCGCCTGCCCACCGGCCCGAGCGAGCTCCCGCCGGAGGCCGCGAACCCGCGCCGCCGGCCCGCCCGCGGCGCCCCGTCCACGAGCCCGTCGAGCCCGTCGACCCCCGAACCCCGTCCGTCCGCGACCGCGGGCGCGACCTCATGACCCCGGAAGGTCAGCGCATGAAGAACCGGTCGATCACCCAGTACGCGGTGCCCGCGGGCGTCGTGGGCATCGTCCTGCTGCTCGTGGTGCCGCTGCCCGCGGCGATGCTCGACGTGCTGCTCGCCGTCAACATCACCGCGTCGCTCGTCATCCTGCTGACGAGCATGTACGTGCGGCGCCCGCTCGACTTCTCGGTGTTCCCGTCGCTCATCCTCGTGTTCACGCTGTTCCGGCTCGGGCTCAACGTCGCGAGCACGCGCCTCGTGCTGCGCGACGGGTACGCGGGCGCGGTCATCGACGCGTTCGGGCACTTCGTGGTCGGCGGCTCGCTCGTCATCGGGCTCGTGATCTTCCTGATCCTCGTCGTCATCCAGTTCGTCGTGATCACCAACGGCGCCGGCCGCGTCGCCGAGGTCGGGGCGCGGTTCACCCTCGACGCGATGCCCGGCAAGCAGATGGCGATCGACGCGGACCTCAACTCCGGGTTGATCGACGACGACACCGCCCGCCGCCGCCGCGCCGACGTCGCCGCCGAGGCCGACTTCTACGGCGCCATGGACGGTGGCTCGAAGTTCGTCAAGGGCGACGCGATCGCGGGCATCATCATCACGGTCATCAACCTCGTCGGCGGCTTCGTCATCGGCATGGTCCAGATGGGCATGTCGGCGCCCGAGTCGCTCGAGCGGTTCAGCCTCCTGACGATCGGCGACGGCCTCGTCACGCAGATCCCCGCGCTGCTGCTCTCGGTCGCGACCGGCATCGTCGTGACGCGCGCGACCGCCGAGGGCGACCTCGGGTCCGCCGCGTCCAAGCAGCTCCTGCAGAGCCGCCCCGCGCTGCTCATCGCCGGGGTCGGCGCCATCTGCCTCGCGCTGCTGCCGGGCATGCCCAAGCCGCCCTTCGTGCTGGTCGGCGCGTGCCTGCTGATCGCCGCGCAGCGGCTCGGTGCCGCCGAGAAGCGTGAGGCCGCCGCGGGCGAGGTCCAGGTCGCCGCGGAGGCGGTCGCGCCGTCCGCGGACAGCCCCGAGCAGCTCATCGAGCAGATGCGCGTGCACACCCTCGAGATCCTGCTCGCGCCCGACCTCGTCGACCTCGTCGGCTCGGGCCCGGACCAGGACCTGCTCGTGCGGGTGCGCGGGCTGCGCCGCAAGATCGCGATGGACCTCGGGATCGTCGTGCCGCCGGTCCGCACGCGCGACTCGGTCGACCTGCCGCGCGCGACGTACGTCGTGCGGATCGCGGGCGTCGAGGTCGGGCGCGGCGAGGCGCCCGGTGGCCGGGTGCTCGCGCTCGGCGACGACCTGGGGTCGCTGCCGGGGCAGAGCGTCGTCGAGCCGGTGTTCGGCCTCGCGGGCAAGTGGGTCCCGGCCGAGCTGCGGCACGCCGCGGAGATGGCGGGCGCGACGGTCGTCGACCGCGTCTCGGTGCTCATCACGCACCTCGGCGCGATCATCACGCAGAACGCCCCGCGCCTGCTCGGCCGCGAGGACGTGCGGGTCCTGACCGAGGGCGTCAAGCAGGTCAACCCGTCGGTGGTCGACGAGCTCGTGCCCGGCCTCATGTCCCTCGGCGAGGTCCAGCGCGTGCTGCAGGGCCTGCTCGCCGAGGAGGTCGCGATCCGCGACCTGTCCCGCATCTACGAGGCGCTCACCCTGCGCGCGAAGGTCACGACCGACCCCGAGCAGCTCGTCGAGGCGGCGCGCGGCGCGCTCGGCCCGGCGCTGACCGCGCAGTACACCGCGGGCGGCGCGCTGCGCGTCCTCACGCTCGACCCGGGCCTCGAGCAGTCGCTCGTCGAGAACCTGCGCCCGTCGGACGCGGGGTCGCAGATCCTCGTCGACCCGGCGCGCCTCGAGGCGATCCTGGCCCAGCTCGGCAACGCCGTCGCCGCCGCCGAGGCGAGCGGGAACCCCGTCGTGCTCGTGTGCGCGCCGGCCCTGCGCCCGGCGATGCACCGGCTCGTGCTGCTCGGCCTCCCGCGGCTCCCGGTCCTCTCGTACTCCGAGGTCACGGGCGCCGGCATCCGGATCGAGACCGTCGGGGTGGTGACCGGTGTCCACGCGATTGCTTCTTGAGGGCGGTGACCTCGCCGAGCTCATGGTGCACGTGCGCGAGGAGTTCGGGCCGGGCGCCCGCATCGTGCGCGCCGAGCGCATCCGCACCGGCGGCGTCGCGGGGTTCTTCGCGCGCGAGCGCTACGAGCTGACCGTGGAGGTCCCCGAGCCTCCGCGCCCGCGTCCGCGCGCGCTGCGCCAGGGACCGCAGCCCGCGGCGGCCGGCCCGGTCGGCATCGACGCGCTCCTCGCCGCCGCGGAGGCCGCCGAGGCCGACGACCCGGCGTCGCTCAGCACGGGCGCCGCGGCGGGGTCCGTGCCGGTGGACGACGGTGTGCCGCGCGTCTCGACCGGCGCCGAGTCGTTCGCGTCGGTGCTCGAGCAGGTCCGGGCCATGGCGGGCGGCCAGCCGCTGCCCGCGGACGTCGAGGTCCCGGCGCCCGCGGAGCGCGTGTTCTCCCCGCTCGCGCCGCCGGCCGTCCCCGGACGCACGGAGGACGACGCGGTCGTCCCCGTCGTGCTGCCCGCGGCGCCGGTCCCCGCGCCCGTGATCGACGCATCCGTGATCGACGCGGTCGCCACCCCCGCGGCGGCAGGCTCGCGCGAGGCGCTCGTCCGGCTCGGCGTCCCCGCGCGCCTGCTCGCCGACCTGCCCGCGGGCGCACCCGCGACCCTCTCGGGGCTGCTCGCGCACGTGCCCGACGCCCCGCACCTCGTGCGCACGCGCGGCTCGGTCGTGGTCGTCGTCGGCCGCGGCGAGGACGCGATGACCGTCGCGGGCCAGCTCGCCGAGCGCCTGCGTCAGGCGCCGGCCGGCATCGTCCTCGCCGGCGAGGTCGAGCACGTACCCGGCCGCGGCCGGCGGCTCACGACCCCCGCCGCCGCCGAGCGCTGGCGCACGCGGTCCGGGGAGTCCGGCGACGTGGCGCTCGTCGTGCTCGGCGTCGGGCCCGAGCCGGAGGACCGCGGCCACGCCGCGGCGATCCTCGCGGCGCTCGACGCCGACCAGGTGTGGGGCGTCGTCGACGCACGCGACAAGGCGCGCGACTGCGAGCGCTGGCTCGGCGAGGTCGGCGCGCAGCGGGCCGTCGACGTGCTCGCGGTGCGGGGCCTGTTCGAGACGACCGAGCCCGGCACGGTCCTCGACCTGCCCGTCCCGGTCGCGTGGATCGACGGCATCCCGGCGACGCGGGTCGCGTGGGCCGCGGCCCTGAGCCAGCACCTCGGGCGCGACGCGCGCTGGGACTGACCGCGCGACACCCGACGCTCCGCGGGAGCGCCCCGGGCTCCGGCAGGTAGGGTCGAACTCATGCTGGTCCTGAGCCGTCGCGTCGGCGAACGCCTCCTCATCGGGGACGACATCGTCCTGACGGTGATCGAGGTGCGCAGCGACGGTGTGCGCCTCGGCATCGACGCCCCCCGCTCGGTGCGCGTGCACCGGGCCGAGGTCATCGAGGCCGTCACCGCCGCCAACGTCGAGGCCAGCGCGGTGACCGACGCCGACGCCGAGGCGCTGCAGAAGCTCGTGCCCCGCCCGCCCGCCGCGGGGGCACGTCCGCCGGTCACGCCGGTCCCGGCACCCGAGGCGGCGTCGAGCGCGGAGCCGCACGCGGGGACCGAGCGCGCGGAGTAGCACCCGCGCGGGTCCGGACGGCGATCCCGGCGCAGGCCACGACCGCCGCGCCGCCCACGGCGGTGGTCCACGTGACGCTCTCGTGCAGCAGCACGGCCGCCCAGGCGAGGCTCAGGACGGGCTGGGTGAGCTGGACCTGGCTGACCTGCGTCATCGGTCCGATCGCGAGCCCGCGGTACCAGGCGACGAAGCCGAGGAACATGCTCACGACCGAGAGGTAGCCGACCGCGGCCCACTGCGCGGTGTCGCCCCGGGGCACGTCCGCCCGCACGGCGGTCGCCGTCAGGGCGACCATGACCGGCGAGGCGAGGACGAGCGCCCACGACACCGTCTGCCACGCACCGAGGCTCCGCGCCAGCAGCCCGCCCTCCGCGTAGCCGACGGCCGCGGCGGCCACGGCGCCGAGCAGCAGGAGGTCGGCGGCGTGCAGCCCGCCGAGCCCGCCGCCGTGCAGCGCGGCGAACACCAGCGCCGCCACGACCCCGGCGGCGGTCGCGGCCCAGAAGACGGGCGAGACGTGCTCGCGGGTCCGCAGGACCGCGACGATCGCGGTCGCCGCGGGCAGGAGCGCGATGACGACGACGCCGTGGCTCGCCGGGGTCGACGTGAGCGCGAACGACGTGAGGAGCGGGAAGCCGGCGACGACGCCGGCCGCGACGACGGCGACCTGACCCCACTGGCGTCCGCGCGGCAGCGGCTGCCGGGTGACGGCGAGCGCGGCGCCCGCGATGAGGGCCGCGACGACGGCGCGCCCAGCCCCGACGAAGAGCGGCGACATCTGGCCGTCCGCGACGGCGACGCGCGTGAGCGGAACCGTCAGCGAGAAGGCGGTGACGCCGAGCAGCCCCCAGAGGAGACCGGCGGGCCGGGGCGGAAGCGCTATCGGGGGCGGGGCGATAGCGCTACTCTGATTCGTCATGACCGACGGTAGCACTGGCCGCATCGTGGCGGACCTGACCGCCTGGGTCGCGCAGGCGCCGCCCGGCAGCCGGCTGCCCCCGACCCGGGCGCTCGTCGCGCGGTACGGCGTCAGCCCGGTCACGGTCCAGAAGGCCCTGCGCACGCTCGCCGCGCGCGGCAGCATCGAGACGCGGGCGGGCGTCGGGGCGTTCGTGCGCGCGCAGCCCGCGGCGCGGACCCCCGACCACGGGTGGCAGACCGCGGCGCTCGGCAGCCCCCGGACCAGAAGCCCGCAGCTGTCCGCCGCGCTGCGCGTCGCCCCGCAGGACGCGATCGCGCTGCACTCGGGCTACCCGGACCCGGCGCTGCTGCCCGACCGTCTCGTGCGAGGCGCGTTCGGCCGTGCGGCCCGCGGCGACGTCGCGCTGAGCCGGGCCCCGGTCGCCGGCCTGCCCGAGCTGCGCCGCTGGTTCGCCGCCGAGCTCGGCGCGGCGTCGGCCCCGGGCGTGGCGCCGCCGCTGCCCGGCGACGTGCTCGTCCTGCCGGGGAGCCAGAGCGGGCTCAGCGCGGTCTTCCGCGCGGTGGTGGGCGCCGGCCGGCCGCTCGTCGTCGAGTCACCGACCTACTGGGGCGCGATCCTCGCCGCCGAGCAGGCGGGCGTCCGGCTCGTCCCCGTGCCCAGCGGGCCGGCGGGGCCGGACCCCGAGGTCGTCGACCGGGCGTTCGCGCAGTCCGGGGCGCGGGCGCTGTACTGCCAGCCCTCGTTCGCCAACCCGACGGGAGCCCGATGGTCGGCCGACCGCGCGGAGCAGGTGCTCGACGTCGCCCGGTCCCACGGCGCCTTCCTCGTCGAGGACGACTGGGCCCACGACCTGGCCATCACCGGGGACAGCACGCCGCTCGCCGCCCGGGACGACGGCGGGCACGTCGTCCACCTGCGCTCGCTCACCAAGAGCGTCTCGCCCGCGGTGCGGGTCGCGGCGGTCGTCGCGCGCGGCCCGGCGCGCGACCGGCTCCTGGCCGACGCCCAGGCCGAGTCGATGTACGTCAGCCCCGTCCTCCAAGCCGTCGCGCTCGACGTCGTGACGCAGCCCGCGTGGCAGACGCACCTGCGGCACCTGCGCCAGCAGCTCGGGACGCGCCGCGACCTGCTGGTCCGCGCGCTCGAGCAGCACGTGCCCGGCGCGAGCCTCGACGCGGTGCCGGCCGGCGGGCTCAACCTGTGGCTACGGCTGCCCGCGGGCACGGACCTCGCGCGGCTCGTGCGCGACTGCGAGAGCGCCGGCGTCCTCGTCGCGCCGGGCGACGAGTGGTTCCCCGCCGAGCCCACCGGGCCGTTCCTGCGGCTCGGGTACGCCGGGCCGGACCCGGGCCGGTTCGACGAGGGCGCACGGCTCCTCGGCGCGGCGCTCGCGCTCCAGGGCGACTGAGCGACGCCCCGACCGCCTGCGGGGTGCCGGCGGTCGGGGCGTTCGGGGCCGTCCTGGGCTGGGGTGCGTGCGGCGGTCGGGACGGTCCCGGCCGCCGGGCGCTCAGCAGGCCGAGTTCGTCTGCGTCAGCAGCCCGATCCGCCAGGGCAGGTCGTTGTACTCGGCGGTCGAGGCCGGGTCCATGCCCTGGTAGGCGTACCGCAGGTCGCAGGCGCTGATCTCCATCGTCTGGTCGGTGCCCGAGCGGATCATCTCGCCGTGGCTGATGTCGCGCGTCCAGGCGCCGCCCGGGAAGGTCACGGTGCTCGCCCGCGCGAACGGGTTGGCCTCGGTGTCCGCCAGCGCGGCCCACGGCCCCGCGATCGACGACGCGGTCCACGACCGGAAGTAGCGCTTGCCGCCGGAGTCGAACGCCTCGTGCACCAGGAGCCAGGTGTCCTGACCGGCGATCTTGTACACGTTCGAGGCCTCGAACAGGCGGTAGCGGTTGGCGTCCTCCATCGCGATCACGGTGTTCGTGAACCCGTTCGGGAAGCTCGCGAGCGACGTCTCGGACCGGTAGAGGTGGCCGTTGTCGTCCGACGAGAACAGGTGGCACCGCGCGGTGTCGCAGACGGTCCAGAAGTCGACCCAGTAGCCGTCGCCGATGTTGTCCCGGATGATCTGCGGCTGCTCGGCGTAGAAGTTCTTCGGCGCCGACCACGACAAGGGGTCCGAGATCGTCCGCGTCGTCGAGTACGAGCCGCCCGCGCCCGTCTGGTAGACGAGGTACCACAGCTGGTGCGGCTCGAACCAGAAGACCTGCGGGGCCGCGCGGTAGCCGGGGCCGATCGCGGACCGGTCGAGGTAGGTGTGGGGCGCCGACGAGGCCTGCGACCAGTCGGCGAAGCTCGTGTGGACCAGGTTGTAGCCGCCGTTCTGGACGACCGACGCGAAGACGTGCCACCGTCCCTCGGCGAACACGACCGACGGGTCCTTGATCGCGACGGGGTCGTGCGACGCGTCCCGCTGCGGGGAGATGATCGCGCCCGTCGACGACCAGCGGAAGCTCGACGGCAGGGTGCCCGTCGGCGCCGTGGCGGTCGGGGTCGGGGTCGGCGTCGGGGTGGCCGTGGGCGTCGGGGAGACGGTCGGCGTGGGCGTCGGCGTCGGTGTCGGGGTGACCGTCGGTGTCGGGGTGACGACGGGACCCGGGCCGGTGCACGGGGTGCCGCCGAGCGCGAACGCGGTGGGCGCCGGGTTGCTGCCGCTGTACGAGCCGTTGAAGCCGAGGTCCACCGTTCCCCCGGTCGGGATCCGCGCGTTGTACGGGGCGTTCCGGGCGGTCACCCGAGCGCCGCTCTGCGTGACGACGGCGTTCCAGGCGTTCGTGACCGTCTGGTTGCCGGGGAACGTCCAGGTCAGGGACCATCCGTCGACCGCCGGTCCGTGGTTCGTGACCCGGACGCTCGCGGTGAAGCCGGACTGCCACTGGCTGGGTGCGGTGTAGACGACCGTGCACCCGCCGGCGGGCGCGGCTGCGGCCGGTGCGCGCGTGCTCGCCGCCGAGTGCGCCGGGGTGGTCAGGACGAGCCCGGCGACGGCCGTCGCGAGCGTCAGGCCGGCGGCGACGACCGCGCGCCGGGCGCGTGCTGTGCTTCTCATGCGTGCCTCTCTCCGGTGTGCCCACCGAGGGAGGTGGGTCGGCCAGGACGTCCCCCATGGGTGGTCCCCGGCGCGAGGATCCGCGCCGGGGACCGGGGACCACGAGGTGGTGCCCGGCCGCCGCCCGGGTGGGGGCGGCGGCCGGCCGTGCCGTCAGGCCGCGTCGCCCGCGTCAGCGGGCTGCGTGACCGGGACGGCGTGGGTGCTCACCCGGTGCAGGCGGCGCCGTTGAGCGTGAAGCTCGTGGGTGCCGGGTTGCTGCCGCTGAACGACCCGTTGAAGCCGATCTCGACGGTGCCGCCCGCGGGGATCTGTGGGTTGTAGGCGGCGTTCTTCGCGGTGACCTGGGTGCCGTTCTGCGTGACGACGGCGTTCCAGGCGTTCGTGACCGTCTGGTTGCCCGGGAACGTCCAGCTCAGCGTCCAGCCGTTGACGGCCGGGCCGTTGTTGGTGATGCGGACGTTCGCGGTGAAGCCGCTCTGCCACTGGCTCGGCGCGGCGTAGACGACCTTGCAGGCCCCGGTCCCGCCCGTGGGCTGGGGAGTGGTCGGCGTGGGATCGGGCGTCGGGTCGACCGGGTCGCCGCCGTTGAGGGCGTCGAGGGTCGCGGTGTAGGCGGCCTTCTTGTTCCCC
>NZ_BJLR01000044.1 GCF_006538745.1 Cellulomonas cellasea
ACGCGCGCCCGAGGAGCCGTCCTGGAAGGCCTCGTTCACCACGTCCCAGGCGTAGATCTTGCCCTTGTAGTGGGTCGCGACCTGGGTCACGTGGTTGAGCATCGCGTTGCGCAGCTGGGTGCCGGACATGTTCTGCATCCAGCCCGGCTGCTGGGAGTGCCACGCCAGCGCGTGCCCGCGGACCCGCTTGTTGTTCTGCAGCGCCCAGTTCAGGATCCGGTCGCCGTTGGCGTAGCTGAACTGGTTCTGCGACGGCTCCGTCGCGTCCATCTTCATCTCGTTCTCGGCCGTGATCATGTCGAACTCACGGTTCGCGATCGTGATGTACGTGGAGTCGTTCATCCGACCCGCCGCGATCGCGGTACCGAAGTACCGGCCGCTCTGCTGCGCTGCCGCTGCCAGGGTGCTGCCCGCGGAGTGCGCGGGCGCCGTCACCACCAGTCCGGCGAGTGCCGTGGCGAGCGTCAGGCCCGCCGCGACCAACGTGCGCCGGCCGTGGCGGGCGCGTCGTGGAGTCGTCCTCATGCGTACCTCTCTCTCAGGGCGCCCGTCGTCGTCGACGGGCGGGTACGGCCGGGCCGGACGCCCCCTCCACCGGTGGATATCGATTTCGACGGGGCGGTCTCGACCGGCGTTCAGTCGCTCACATTCGCATGTCCCGTGTCCGAACCGAAGGGATCGGGGGAGGTCTGAAACGTTTCTCACCGACGACGGGCCGCTCCCGGTGCTGGCGCGGCTCCACCGGCGGCCGGCGTGCACCCGCGCCGAGCGGTCGCGCCCTCACCCGTCCCGGTTGCTCACGTCCGGGCGAAGCCGACCGATGGGCGGTGCGTCAGGCGGGACGGCCGCCGGTCACGGGTGGGAGATAACAGTGGAAGACATGGACGACATCGTCCGTGAGTTCCTGGTCGAGAGTCACGAGAACCTCGACCAGCTGGACCAGGACCTGGTGGCCCTCGAGGAGTCCCCGGGGTCGCGCGAGCTCCTCGGCAGCGTGTTCCGCACGATCCACACGATCAAGGGCACCGCGGGCTTCCTGGCCTACGGCCGGCTCGAGCGCGTGACCCACGCGGGGGAGAACCTCCTCGTGGAGCTGCGCGACGGCAAGCGCTCGATGGACCAGGCGACGACCGACGTGCTCCTGCGCCTCGTCGACGTCGTGCGCGAGATCCTCACCGCGATCGCCGCGGACAGCACCGAGGGCGCGGTCGACATCGACGGCGTGCTCGACGCGGTCGGCCGGCTGCAGGCCGGGCGTGACGGCTCGGACGCGCAGGAGCCCGCTGCCGCGCCGTCGGACACCGCCACGGCCGTCGAGACCGTGGCCGACGCCGCGGCCGGCACCGAGCCCCCCGCCACCGAGGCACCCGCCGACGCACCCGCCGCTGCGCCCGCCGCCGGGAAGCCGGCCGTGCGCGCCGCCGACCCGTCGCGCGTGATCGCCCCCCGCTCCGCGCGCGTCGCAGCCTCCGCCGGAGCCGAGCCGCCCGCAGCGGCCGACGCCCTCGCGCAGCCGGCCCCGGCGCCCGAGCAGCCCGCACCGGCCGCGGCCGCCCCGGCACCCGTCGCCGTCGCCCCCGCGCCGGCCGCGGCAGCCCAGCCCGCCGCCGCGTCCGCCCTCGCGCCGACGTCCGCGAGCTCCGAGACCTCGATCCGCGTCGACGTCGAGCTGCTCGACGCCCTCATGCGCCAGGTCGGCGAGCTCGTGCTCTCGCGCAACCAGATCAGCCGGCTCGCGGGTGACCGCTCCGACGTCGACCTGGTCCGCTCCGCGCAGCGCCTCAACCTCATCGCCGGCGAGCTGCAGGAGGGGGTCATGAAGACCCGCATGCAGCCCATCGACCACGTGTGGTCGAAGATGCCGCGCGTCGTGCGCGACCTCGCCGCCGCGTGCGACCGCGAGGTCCAGCTCGAGATGGTCGGCCGGGACACCGAGCTCGACCGCGGGCTGCTCGAGGCCGTCAAGGACCCGCTCACGCACCTCGTGCGCAACGCGGTCGACCACGGCATCGAGTCGCCGCCGGAGCGCGTCGCCGCGGGCAAGGCGCCACGTGGCCTGCTGACGCTGCGCGCGTACCACGCGGGTGGCCAGGTCGTGGTCGAGGTGGCCGACGACGGCCGCGGGATCGACACCGAGAAGGTCGCCGCGAAGGCCGTCCAGCGCGGTCTGCGCACGCCCGAGCAGGTCATGCTCATGACCCCGCCCGAGCTCATGCAGCTGCTGTTCCTGCCCGGCTTCTCGACGGCCGAGGCCGTGACGAACGTGTCCGGCCGCGGGGTCGGCATGGACGTCGTGCGGACCAAGATCGAGGCGATCGGCGGGACCGTCGACGTCGACTCGACGCTCGGCGAGGGCACGGTCTGGCGCCTGCGGATCCCGCTGACGCTCGCGATCATGCCCGCGCTCACGGTGGTGTGCGGCGGCGACCTGTTCGCCGTCCCGCAGGTCAGCCTGCTCGAGCTCGTGGCCCTCGACGGCCAGCGCGCGGGCGCCGGGATCGAGCGGATCCAGAACGCCGCGGTGTACCGCCTGCGCGGCGAGCTGCTGCCGCTGGTGTCGCTCGCGGACGTGCTCGGCATCCCGGTGGAGCCGGGGTCCTCGACGGTCATCGCGGTCGTCCAGGCCGACCACCAGCGCTTCGGCCTGCTGGTCGACCGGGTCCTGAACACCGAGGAGATCGTCGTCAAGGCGCTCTCGGCGCGGCTCAAGGCGATCGGCATCTACGCGGGCGCCACGGTGCTCGGCGACGGTGCGGTCGCGCTGATCCTCGACGTCCAGGCGATCGCGCGCCGCGCGCTCGTCGCGGAGGGTGAGCAGCACGCACGCGAGCGCCGCGGCGCGACGCAGGAGGTCGCCGAGCGCGTCGTCGAGCAGCTGCTCGTCGCGGGCATCGGCGGCGGCCGCCGGGTGGCGATGCCGCTCGCGTCCGTCGCGCGCCTCGAGCACGTGCGCATCGACCAGGTCGAGCTCGTCGGCGGCCGCGAGGTCATCCAGTACCGCGGGACGATCCTGCCGCTCGCGCGGCTCGACCGGGTGCTCGGGGTCTTCGACAGCGCCCGCAAGGACGAGCTGCTGCTGGTCGTCTACACGCGGGCCGGCCGCAGCGTCGGGCTCGTGGTCGACGAGATCGTCGACATCATCGACGACGACGTCTCGCGCCACAGCGACATCGAGGACGCGGGCCTGACGGGCTCGACGGTCCTGCACGAGCGGGTGACCGAGCTGCTCGACGTCCGGGCCGCGGTCATGGCCGCCGACCCGGCGTTCTACGACGTCGTCGTGCCGCAGCAGCGGCGCGCGTCCGAGCTCGAGACGGCAGGGGTGTGACCGTGCAGTACGTGACCTTCACGCTCGGCGGGAGCCTGTACGGGGTGGACGTCACGCGCGTCCAGGAGGCGCTGCGCTCGCACGTGCGCACGCGCGTCCCGCTGGCCCCGGTCGGCACCGCGGGGCTGGTGAACCTCCGGGGCCAGGTGGTCCTGACGATCGACCTGCGTCCCCGGCTCGGCCTCGCGCCGCTCGCCGACGACGCGGAGCCGATGATGGTCGTCGTCCAGGTGGCCGGGGAGCCGATCAGCCTGCTCGTCGACGAGATCGGCGACGTCGTCGAGGTCGGCCCGGAGCGGTTCGAGCAGCCCCCGGACACGCTCGACGCGGAGCTCCGCGAGCTGATCCTCGGTGCGTACAAGCTCGAGGGCGACCTCCTGCTGGTGCTCGACGTCGACGCGGCCACCGCCACCTGAGCGAGTCCACCCGGACGACCGTTCAACTGGGCGCGTGTCCGGCCGATGTGCACGTCAGGCATGGATGCTGAGACGAGGAGCACGGACGCATGAGCACGACGACTCGGGACCCGCGGGCGCTGCTGCGCCGCGGGGGTGACCTGCTCGCCCGGCGCAGTCCGACTGCCGGCCGCGAGCCCGCCGACGTCGTCCCGGGTGCCGGGCCCGTCCCGGTCGTCCGCTCGCTCGTGCGCGACCGGTCGGTGCGCACCAAGATCCTCACCTCGATCCTGCTGCTCGCTGCGGTCGCCGCCGCCGCGGGCGCCGCCGCGGTCGTGACCATGCAGGGCATCACCGCCCGCACGAGCGAGCTCGCGCACCTCCAGGAGACGCTCGTCGCGAGCCGCGCCGAGGTGCAGCAGGACGTGACGACCGCGCGGCTGATCGTCGCGCAGCTCGCCGCGTTCGAGAAGGACCAGCTCCAGGACGAGTGGCTCGCGCGGCAGAAGGAGAACGACGCCGCGCTGCAGTCCGCGATCGCCGACCTCGACGCCGTGGGCGGCGGGGGCGAGACGTGGGAGAACTTCAAGACCGCGTACGCGCAGTGGATGAAGGTGCGCGACGTCCAGCTCGTGCCGGCCGCGCTGAAGAACGACACCCCGTACTACTCGAGCCTCGTGCAGAACGTGAGCCAGCCGCTGATCGACCGGCTCGAGGCGACGCTCGAGGCGCTCGACGCGGACACGACGGCGTACTTCACGTCGGTCGCGGCGGAGGCCGAGGCGGAGTCGCAGCGCGCGGTCACCGGGCTCGTCGTGACGCTCGGGATCGCGCTCGTCGTCGTCGTCGCGCTCGGCTACCAGACGGCGATGTCGATCCGGTGTGCCGCGCGCGAGGTGCAGGCGTCGCTCGAGGCGATGGCGCGCGGCGACTTCACGGTGCCCGCCCCCGTCCGCAGCCGCGACGAGCTCGGGCGCATGGCGGAGGCGCTCGGCGTCGCCCAGGCCGCGGTCCGGGAGACGCTCGTCGGCGTCGTCGAGATCGCGAGCACCGTCGCGGGCGCGGCCCACGAGCTCGCCGCCGCGAACGCCCAGGTCGCCGCAAGCTCCGAGGAGACGTCCGCGCAGGCCGGCGTCGTCGCGGCCGCGGCCGAGGAGGTCAACCGCAACGTGCACGTCGTCGCGGCGGGCGCCGAGGAGATGGGCGCGTCGATCAGCGAGATCGCGCAGAACGCGAACCAGGCGGCCAAGGTCGCGACCGACGCGACGGGCGTCGCGGAGACGACGACGCGGACCGTGGCGCGGCTCGGCGTCTCGTCGTCGGAGATCGGCGACGTCGTCAAGGTCATCACGAGCATCGCCGCGCAGACCAACCTGCTCGCGCTCAACGCCACGATCGAGGCGGCCCGCGCGGGCGAGGCCGGCAGGGGCTTCGCGGTCGTCGCGGGCGAGGTCAAGGAGCTCGCGCGCGAGACGGCGCTCGCGACCGAGGACATCACGCAGCGCGTCGAGGCCATCCAGGTGGACACCCGCCAGGCGGTCGCGGCCATCGAGGAGATCACCCACATCATCGCCTCCATCAACGACTACCAGCTGACGATCGCCTCCTCCGTGGAGGAGCAGACGGCGACGACGACCGAGATGTCGCGCGGGGTCCAGGAGGCCGCCGCCGGCTCCGGCGAGATCGCCGCCAACGTCACCGGCGTCGCGTCGGCGGCCGAGACCAGCTCGCGCGTGCTCGCGCAGATGAGCGACTCCGTCGTCGAGCTCGCGCGGCTCTCCGAGGAGCTGCGCGGCCGCACCGCCGCCTTCACGTACTGACCGAACCGGGACCGAGGACCATGACGCACCCACACGCACGATCCGCAGCAGGCCGCCGCACGCTCTGGTGCGCCGCCGGCCTGACCACCCTCGCGCTGGCCCTCACCGGCTGCGGCGCGGGCCAGGCGACCGGCGCCGCGGCCGAGGTGCCGCTCGTCGGGGTCGCGATGCCCACGACGACGTCGGACCGCTGGATCGGGGACGGCAAGAACGTCCGGAGCCAGCTCGAGGCGCTCGGCTACGGCGTGTCGCTCGAGTACGCGGAGAACGACGTGCCGACGCAGGTCGAGCAGCTCTCCGCGATGATCGCCGCGGGCGCCGACGCGCTCGTCGTCGGCTCGATCGACGGGGTCGCGCTCAAGGACGTCCTCGCGGACGCCGCCGCGGCCGACATCCCGGTCATCGCGTACGACCGCCTCATCCGCGAGTCGCCCGACGTCGACTACTACGCGACGTTCGACAACCAGCGCGTCGGCGTCCAGCAGGCCACGACGCTGCTGCAGGGCATGGGCGTGGTCGACGAGGCGGGCCGGCCCACGGGCGCCCCCGGGCCGTTCGTCGTCGAGCTCTTCGCGGGCTCGGCCGACGACAACAACGCGACCGTCTTCTACGAGGGTGCGATGTCGGTGCTGCAGCCGTACCTCGACGCGGGGACGCTCGTCGTGCCCTCGGGGCAGACGGACTTCGCGACGATCGAGACGCCCGCGTGGGACCCGAAGAACGCCACGGCGCGCATGCAGGAGCTGCTGCCCGCCTACACCGGCACCGGCGTGACGCTCGACGGCGTGCTGTCGCCCTACGACGGCATCAGCCGCGCGATCCTCGAGTCGCTGCGCGGCATCGGCTACGGCACGGACGCGCAGCCGTTCCCGACCGTGACCGGCCAGGACGCCGAGATCGACTCGGCGCGCTCGATCGTCGCGGGGGAGCAGTACGCGACGGTCTACAAGGACACCCGCCAGCTCGCCGAGGTCGCGGTCGCCATGGTGCACGCGCTGCTCGAGGGCGCCGAGCCCGAGACCAACGACGTCACGTCGTACGACAACGGCGTGAAGGTCGTCCCGTCCTACCTGCTGACCCCGCAGGTCGTGACCCGCGAGAACTACGAGGCCGTCCTGGTGGACGGCGGCTACTACACGGCGCAGGAGCTGAGCTGACGTGGCACGACCGACGACCGACCCGCACGGCACGACCCCCGGGACCGCTCGCTCCCCACGGGCGTCCTGGTTCTGGGACCGCACCGTGGGCACGAAGATCACCGTCGCGATGCTGGTGCTCGTCGGGGTCTTCGGCCTCGTCGGCGGCGCCGGCGGTGTCGCGCTGTGGCGCGCGGGCCAGAACCTCGAGGAGATGTCCGGCCTCACGGGCCAGCTGCAGACCGCGATGGCCGAGCTGCGCACCGCGCAGGCCCGCAGCCACCTGCTCGTCCGGCAGCAGGCCGGCGCCGCGGACGACGTGACGCGCCTGCAGCTCGCCGAGAGCCAGGCGTGGAACGACCGGGACGTCGAGCGGCAGATCGCGGCCGTCGCGGACTTCCCGCAGTCCGAGACCCAGCAGTGGGCGGACTTCCAGGACCGGTGGGCCGCGTGGCTGACCTACCGCGACGCGACGCTCGCCCCGCTCGCGGAGGCGGGCGACGTCGACGGGCTCGAGCAGGCGATCGGCGCGAGCGTCGCCGCCGACCCGATGTGGGCGGGCCGGGCGCTCGCGCTCGCGCAGGGCCAGATCGACTCGCAGGTCGACGCGATCCTGGTCGAGAGCCGCGCGGAGGTCGACCGGACCATCGTGGTGCTCGCGATCGCGTTCGTCCTCGGGTCGCTCGTCGCCGGCTCGCTCGCGGTGGCCGTCGCGCGCCGCACGAGCAAGGCCATCCAGGCCGTGCACCGCTCGCTCGACGCCATGGCGCAGGGCGACCTCACGGTGCGCGCCGACGTGCCCGGCCGCGACGAGACGGGCCGCATGGCCGCGTCGCTGTCGACGGCGCAGGCGTCGCTGCGCGAGACGCTCGGCGGGGTCGTCGAGACCGCGCGGACCGTCGCTGCCGCGGCGCAGGACCTCGCGTCGTCGAACGCGCAGGTCGCGGCGAGCTCGCAGGAGACGTCCGCGCAGGCCGGCGTCGTCGCGGCGGCCGCCGAGGAGGTCAACCGCAACGTGCACGGCGTCGCCGCCGGCGCCGAGCAGATGGGCGCCTCGATCCGCGAGATCGCGCAGAACGCCAACCAGGCCGCCAAGGTCGCCTCGGACGCGACCGGCGTCGCGGCGCACACGACCCAGACCGTCGCCCGGCTCGGCGTCTCGTCGTCGGAGATCGGTGACGTCGTCAAGACCATCACGAGCATCGCGGAGCAGACCAACCTCCTGGCCCTCAACGCCACG
>NZ_BJLR01000045.1 GCF_006538745.1 Cellulomonas cellasea
CCCTGACCATTCATGTTCGATGTCGCTGCAGGCCGTCGGCCGCAGGGGTCCTCGAGCATCCACCACCCGCACGACCGCATCGGCGACCCGCGCCCCTCTGAGGCGAGCGCGGCGGAATCGCGAGCCGGTCGCGCTGTGTGGCCCGGTCGCGCCGCGGGTGCGATCATGAGCGTCTGCAGTCCGATGAGGGGAAGTCCATAGATGAACAGCGACGATCGCAGCCGAGGCTCGGACCGCGACCGCACCGGCGGCCGCGGAGCACAGCGGCCCCAGGGTGCCGGCTCCGGCGGTGGCCGCCCGTTCGGCGGGTCGGCGACCGGTGGCCCGCGTTCCGCAGGCAGGCCCGCGGGTGGTGCGGGCGGGCGAGGCGATGGTCCGTACGGCGCTGCTGGTCGACCGACCGGTGATCGTCGCGAGGGGTCTGCTCCGAGCGGAGCTGGGCGGGACGACCGTGTAGCCCCGGGTCGCGGTGCACGCGATGACCGGTCGTCGCGCCCTTTCCGGCCCGCGACCGGGCGACCGGAGCGTCCGTTCAGCACGGACCGTCCCGCGCGCACGTCCTCGACGACCGGCGGGCCCGGGGGCTACGGCCGCGGCGATCGCCCGGACCGTGGATCTGATGCGCGCGGGGAGCGGCCTTGGGGGCGGCAGTCGTCCGCCGGCGAGCGTGCCGGCGCTGCCGGCGCGGGGCAGTCGCGACGTGACAGCGGTCCGTCGCGGTTCCCCGACTCTGCGCGCTCGCGCGGATCCTCGTGGCGCGGCGCCGGTGACCGTGATCAGCGTCCCGCGGGTGATCGTCCTGGCGGCGCGCGGTCGTTCGGTTCGGGTGCCGGTTCGCGCGGCGCCGGGGGTGCCGGTGCGGCCGGCGGCTCGAGCGAACGGTACGTCCGTCCGGACCGTGGCTCCGGCGAACGCTCCTGGTCTCCGCGTGGAGACTCGGGGCCGGCCCGCTCCGGCGACGACCGTCCGCAGCGTTCCTCCGGCGCCGGGCCCCGGTCGTACGGGTCAGGCTCGGGCGGGGGACCGCGTGTCGCGGGCGGCCGCACGGACCGCCCGCAGCAGGGTGACCGTCGGACGTTCGGGCAGAGCGGATCGGGCGCCGGCGCCACGCGCGGGAGCGACCGCGGCTACGAGCGACCGCGCGACGAGCAGGCTCGTGGACCGCAGCGCGGGACGGGGGAGCGTCCGGCATACGGAGCCGGTGCCGGTCAGCGAGCGGATCGCGGCCAGGACCGACCGTACGGCCAGCGACCCTCGTCGGCGGGTGCCGGTGGGGACCGTGATCGTCGGCCGAGCGGTGCACCGGGGGAGCGGGCGTCCGGCGCACGCTCGTACGGCGCCGCCCCTCGTGCCGGTCAGGCGAGCAGCGGGGGCTTCTCGTCGCGCAACGCCGCCCACGGCTCGGACGACCGTGCCGCGCGGGCTGCAGGCGACCGGTCGGGTGCGGAGAGTGCACGCACGGGCGACCGGGCACGGTCCGACGACCGTCCGCGGTTCGAGGACCGCGGGCGCTCAGGCGAGCGTGGGTGGTCCGGTGAGCGCGGGCAGCGACCTGCGGGCGAGCGCCCGTACGCGGCGCGCGAGGAGGGTTCGTCGCGCAGCGAGCGCGGGCAGCGGCCCGCGGGCGAGCGTCCGTACGCGGCGCGCGAGGAGCGTTCGTCGTACGGTGAGCGGCCGTCGCGCGGTGAGCGGCCCTCGTACGGGGCGGGTGCCGAGCGGGGCGGGCGGTTCGAGGACAGGTCCGGGAGTGCCGATCGCGGGCGTCCGGGGACGGACCGGCCGGCGCGCCCGTCGGCCGACCGGACGGCCCGGCCGTCCGGCGTGCGGTCCGACCGCTTCGGTGGTGACCGTCCGGGGCGTCCTGGCGGGGAGCGGCCCGGTGCCGCACGCCCGTGGGGTCGCGGGGACGAGCCGTCGAGCAGGTTCGGGGACGACGACCGTCGGCCGACCCGTCCGCCGCAGCCGGACCGCGTACCCGCGCCCGAGCTGCCGGAGGACATCGCCTTCTCGGACCTCGACCGGGCCGTGCGCGCGCGGCTGCGCACGCTGAGCAAGGAGAACGCGGAGAACGTCGGCCTCCACCTGGTCATGACCGGGCGGCTGCTGGACTCCGACCCCGAGCTGGCGTACGAGCACGCCCAGGCCGCGGTGCGCCGTGCCGGGCGCGTCGACGTGGTGCGGGAGGCGGCCGGTCTGGCGGCGTACCGCACCGGACGGTTCGCCGAGGCGCTGCGTGAGCTGCGGACCGTGCGCCGGCTCAACGGCTCGTCGGAGCACCTGGCGATCATGGCCGACTGCGAGCGAGGGCTCGGACGTCCCGAGCGGGCGCTCGTGCTCGCCGCGAGCCCCGAGGCGGAGGGCCTCACGCCCGCCGAGTCCCTCGAGCTCGCGATCGTCGTGAGCGGTGCGCGGCTCGACCTCGGTGAGCCCGAGGCGGCGATCGCCGTGCTGCGCGCTCCTGCCGTGCGGGACGCGTCGGGCGTCGTGGCCGTCCGCGTCGCCCAGGCGCTCGCCGCGGCGTACGAGGCCGCGGGGCGTCACGACGAGGCGCGCGACGTGCTCGCGGGGTACACGCAGTCCCAGCTCGACGAGGCGTCGGGCGCCGCGGACGAGGAGGAGGACGATGTCGTCGTCTTCGACCTCGACGAGGACGAGGACGCGCCCGCGGGCAGCGAGTCTGGCGCCGCGGACGGCCGCTCTGCTGCCGGCGGCCCCGCGGACGAGCACCCCGCTGCGAGCCGCATCGACGAGGGGGACCAGGACGCCGACGGGTCCGACGAGCGCGTCGCTGTCGATCGTGCCGGCGAGACTGGCGGGACCGACGGAACTGACGGGACCGGCGAAACCGACGGAACCGACGGAACCGACGGAACCAACGAGACCGTTGGGGCCGACGAGACCGTTGGGGCCGACGGGACCGACGAGACCGGCGAGACCGGCGAGACCGTTGGGGCCGACGAGACCGACGGAACCGACCGAACCGACGGGACCGACGGGACCGACGGCCCGGACAAGACAGACAGCACGGATGAGACCGACAGCATGGATGAGGCCGACGACGCGGACGGGGCCGACGGGAACTCGGGCGAGGGCGAGGTCGACGGCGAGGACGTGCCGGACGGTGGCACGGTGGACGGTGCGGACCAGGCTCCCGACGGAGGAGCGGCGGTCGCGACCGACACCGGGGCCGACGAGCCCGAGCGCGAGGGGGACGCGTGAGCCGCGGGCTGCTCGGGAGCGACGTCCCGCTCGCGGAGGCGCACGACCTGGCGCTCGTGGACCTCGACGGGGTCGCGTACCGCGGCCACGAGCCGATCGTCGGCGCAGCGGAAGGGCTGGCGGGCGCGCGGCTGCGCGGGCTGCGGCTCGTGTTCGTGACGAACAACGCCTCGCGCGAGCCGGAGTCCGTGGCCGAGCAGCTCACGGGGCTGGGGATCCCCGCGGAGCCGGGCGAGGTCATGACCGCGGCGCAGGCCGCGGCGGAGATGCTGCGCACGCGGCTGCCGCAGGGGGCGAAGGTGCTCGTCGTCGGCGGAGCCGGGCTGGTCACCGCCGTGACCGCCGCGGGCTACACGGTCGTGGAGTCGGCGGACGACGAGCCCGCTGCCGTCGCGCAGGGGTTCGCGCCCGACCTCGGGTGGGCTCAGCTCGCCGAGGCGGCGTACGCGGTGCAGCGCGGTGCGTGGCACGTCGCGAGCAACCTCGACCTCAGCCTGCCGACCGCGCGCGGGTTCGCCCCGGGCAACGGCTCGCTCGTCGGCGCGGTGCGCGCGGCGACGGGGGTCACGCCGGACAGCGCGGGCAAGCCGTCCCCGGACATGTACCGCATGGCGATCGCCCGTGCGGGGGCGTCGTCGCCGCTCGTCATCGGTGACCGTCTCGACACCGACCTGGCCGGGGCCCGCGCCGGGGACATACCAGGGCTGCACGTCCTGACGGGCGTGAGCTCGGCCCGGGACGACGTCCTGGCCGCCCCGGGCGAGCGGCCGCACTTCATCGGCGCCGACCTGCGCTCGCTCCTCGAGCCGCACCCGCTGCCCGAGCGCTCGGCGGAGGGGTGGTGGGTCTGCCGGGGGGCCGCCGCACGCGTCGTGGACGGGCGCCTCGACCTGCACCGCGCGCCGGAGCCGGGGGATGATGTGGTCGACCTCGTGCGTGCGGCGTGCGCGGCGGCGTGGGACGCCGTCGACTCCGGTCTCACGCTGGATGCGGGCTCGGTGCCGGACCTGGGTGTGGGGGAACCGGGCGAGGTCAGCGCCGGAAGGTAGCGTGTCCCCGGTCCGGGGTGGCGCGTCAGGCGACGCGGTGCGACGACGACGGGAGGACGGACATGGACGAGCACGTCGACACGGCGCGCGCGGTGCCGCTGCCGTCCGCCGCGGCGTTCGCCGGTGGAGCACCCGCAGGCCCGACGCCCGCGAGCGTCCGCACCGCCCGGGCGGCCGCGGAGGAGCGCGACGGCGAGGACGGCTCGGCCACGGCCGACGGCGGGACCGGCGACCACGCGGTCGACGAGGCGCTCACGCTGCTCGCGACGCTCGACGAGGCGCCCCTGCGCGAGCACGTCGCCGTGTTCGACGGCGTGCACACCGCGCTGCAGGACCGCCTCGCGGACACCGAGGGCTGAGCGTGACGACCGCACGTCTGGACCTCGAGCTGGTGCGCCGCGGGCTGGCGCGCTCGCGCCGCCACGCGGGTGAGCTGATCGCGGCCGGGCGGGTCACCGTCGACGGTGTGCCGACCTCCCGCAGCGCCACGGCGCTGAGGGACGAGCAGTCGGTGACCGTGTCCGCCGCCGACGACCCCGGGTACGCCTCCCGCGCGGGTCACAAGCTCGCGGGCGCGCTCGACCGGTGGGTCCCCGCGGGCCTGCGCGTCGAGGACCGGGTGTGCCTCGATGCGGGCGCGAGCACGGGCGGGTTCACCGACGTGCTGCTGCGGCGCGGCGCCCGCAGCGTCGCGGCCGTCGACGTCGGGCACGGTCAGCTCGTCGAGGCACTGCGCACCGACCCGCGCGTCGAGTCGCGCGAGGGTGTCAACGTCCGCACCCTCGGGCCCGGGGACCTGGTGCCGCCGCCGGAGCTCGTGGTCGCGGACCTCTCGTTCATCTCGCTGACGCTCGTGCTCCCGGCGCTCGCCGGCGTGGCCGCTGACGGCGCGGACCTCGTCGTCATGGTCAAGCCGCAGTTCGAGGTCGGCCGCGAGCGGCTCGGTTCGGGCGGTGTCGTGCGCGACCCCGGGCTGCGCGCCGAGGCCGTCCTGACCGTCGCGCGCGCCGCGGTCGCGCTCGGGCTGCGCGTCGTCGACGTCTGCGCGAGCCCGCTGCCGGGGCCGAGCGGGAACGTCGAGTTCTTCGTGTGGCTGCACCGCGTTGGCGAGCCCGACGGGGCCGCTGGGCACGCCGAGGCGTCCGGCACCCGGAGCAGCACGACCACGGCCCAGGCTGGCCACCCCCGCACCGGGTCGGCCGAGGCCGGGCTGACCGACTCCGAGCTCGTGCGGCGCGTCGAGGCCGCCGTGGCGGACGGGGGTGCGCCGTGACGCGCCGCGTGCTCGTCGTCACGCACGGCGGTCGCGCCGAGGCGGTCGCCGCGACCGACGAGGCCGTGCGCGCGCTCAAGGCCGCCGGGTTCGTGCCGGTGATCGCGGACGACGACGGCACCCCGCCGTCCGTCGACGACCTGGACCTCGCGGTCGTCCTGGGCGGGGACGGCACGATCCTGCGCGCGGCGGAGCTGACCCGCGGCACCGGGGTGCCGTTGCTCGGGGTCAACCTCGGGCACGTCGGGTTCCTGGCCGAGAGCGAGCGCGAGGACATCGTGGAGGCCGTGCGCCGCCTCGCCGACGGCGCCTACACGGTCGAGGAGCGAGGGACGCTCGACGTGCGGGTGCACACCCCGGGCGGGGGAGCGCCCGACGTCGGCTGGGCGCTCAACGAGGCCGCGCTCGAGAAGAGCGACCGCGCACGGATGCTCGAGGTCGTCATCGAGGTCGACGGCCGGCCGTTGTCGTCCTTCGGGTGCGACGGGGTCGTGCTCGCGACGGCCACCGGCTCGACCGCGCACGCGTTCTCCGCCGGGGGACCGGTCGTGTGGCCGGACGTCGACGGCATGATCCTCGTGCCGCTCTCGGCGCACGCGCTGTTCGCGCGCCCCCTCGTCGTCGGGCCGTCGAGCGTGCTCGCGGTCGAGATCCTCGGCCGCTCGCCCGCGAGCGGGGTCGTCACGTGCGACGGGCGGCGCAGCACCGACCTGCCCGTGGGGTCGCGCGTCGAGGTCCGCCGCAGCCCGGTGCCGGTGCGCCTCGCGCGCCTGAGCCACGCGCCGTTCACGGACCGGCTCGTGAACAAGTTCGCGCTGCCCGTCGAGGGCTGGCGCGGCGAGAAGCCGAACGGAGGGCGTCGAGCCCTCGCCACCGACGGACACGAGGGCTGACCGTGCTCGAGGAGATCCGGATCGAGAACCTGGGCGTCATCGGGCGCGCGCACGTCACGCTCGGGCGCGGCCTGACCGTGCTCACGGGCGAGACGGGCGCGGGCAAGACGATGGTGCTCACGGGCCTGTCGCTGCTGCTGGGCGGCAAGGCCGACCCGGCGGTCGTCCGCACCGGGCAGCGCGGCGCGTCCGTCGAGGGCCGCATCGTCGAGCCCGAGGGCTCGGTCGTGCTCCGGCGGGCCGAGGACGCCGGCGCGGAGGCGGACGACGACGGGACGCTCGTCGTGCTGCGCACCGTCGGCGCCGCCACGCCCGAGAGCTCGGGGCGCTCGCGCGCGTTCCTCGGCGGCCGCTCCGTGCCGCAGGGCGTGCTCGCGGACCTCGCGGACGCGCTCGTGACTGTGCACGGCCAGGCGGACCAGGCGCGGCTGCGCTCGCCGTCGCGTCAGCGGGCCGCGCTGGACGCCTTCGCGGGCCCCGAGCATGCGGCGACGCTCGAGCGGTACCGCGAGGCGTGGAACGCCCGCCAGGCGGTCGCCGCGGAGCTCACCGAGCTCGTCGAGCGGAGCCAGGACCGGGCCCGCGAGGCGGAGCTGCTGCGGCTCGGGCTGAGCGAGGTCGAGCGGATCGACCCGCAGCCCGGCGAGGACGTCGACCTCGCCGCGGAGGTCGAGCGGCTCTCGCACGCCGAGGACCTGCGCTCGGCCGCGTCGGGGGCGCACACCGCGCTCGTCGGCGAGGACGACGCGACCGCCGACGGCTCGGCGAGCGCCGTGATCGACCACGCGCGCCGCCTGCTGGAGAACGTCGGCGAGCACGACGCGACGCTCGGCGCGCTCGCGACCCGCGTCGCCGAGGCCGGGTACCTGATCGCCGACGCGGCCGCCGACCTCTCGTCGTACGTGCAGGACCTCCAGGCCGACCCGGCCCGGCTCGAGACGGCGCAGCGCCGGCGCGCCGAGCTCGGGACGCTCACGCGCAGCTACGGCGCGGACGTCGCCGAGGTGCTCGCGTGGGCGGACGTCTCCGGGCGCCGGCTGCTCGAGCTGGAGGGCGGGGACGACCGCGTCGCCGAGCTCGAGGCGGAGCGCGACGCCCTGGACGCGCGGCTCGCGGAGCTCGGCGAGCAGCTCACGCAGGCGCGCCAGAAGGCCGCAGGCGTGCTCGCGGACGCGGTGTCGGAGGAGCTCACGGGCCTCGCGATGGCCGGTGCCCGGCTCGTCGTCGACGTGGCTCCCGCGGCCGAGCCCGGGCCGCACGGGCTCGACGCCATCGAGATGCTGCTCGTCCCGCACGCCGGCGCCCCCGCACGCCCGCTCGGCAAGGGCGCGTCGGGCGGTGAGCTCTCGCGCGTCATGCTCGCGATCGAGGTCGCGCTCGCGACGTCCCCGGGCTCGGGCGCGCACCGGCCCGGGACCTTCGTGTTCGACGAGGTCGACGCCGGCGTCGGCGGCAAGGCCGCGGTCGAGGTCGGCCGCCGGCTCGCGGCGCTCGCGCGGGACTCGCAGGTGCTCGTCGTCACGCACCTCGCGCAGGTCGCCGCGTTCGCGGACCAGCACCTCGTGGTGACCAAGTCGCACGCCGACGGCGTCGACGTCGTCACCGAGTCGGACGTGCGTTCCGTCACGGGCGCCGACCGTGTCCGCGAGCTCGCCCGCATGCTCTCGGGCCAGGAGGACTCCGAGGTGGCGCGCTCGCACGCGGCTGAGCTCCTGGAGCTCTCCGGCGTGGGACGATGACGGGCGATGAGAGTTCCCCTGCGCAAGCGCGCCTCCCTGCCTGACGAGCCCGGACTCGGCGGTCCGGCCCGAGTCGACCCCCGGACGAAGGCGCTGACCAAGCGTCTGCGACCCGGCGACATCGCGGTCATCGACCACCTGGACATCGACCGCGTCTCGGCCGAGGCGCTCGTCGCGTGCAGTCCCGCCGCGGTGCTCAACGCCGCACGGTCGACGTCGGGCCGCTACCCGAACCTCGGGCCCGAGATCCTGCTCGAGGCCGGCATCCCGCTCGTCGACGACCTCGGTCCGGACGTCATGGCGATCACCGAGGGCCGCGCCGTGCGCGTGCTCGACGGCTCGGTGTACGACGGCGAGACGCTCATCGCCGAGGGCGTGCTGCAGACCACGGAGACCGTGGCCGCGGCGATGGAGGAGGCGCGGGCCGGGCTGTCCGTCCAGCTCGAGTCGTTCGCGGCGAACACCATGGACTACCTGCGGCGCGAGCGCGACCTGCTGCTCGACGGCGTCGGCGTGCCCGACATCGACACCGACATCGACGGCCGCCAGGTGCTCATCGTGGTGCGGGGCTACCACTACAAGGAGGACCTCGTCACCCTCCGGCCGTACATCCGTGAGTACCGGCCGGTGCTCATCGGGGTCGACGGCGGTGCCGACGCGATCCTCGACGCCGGCTGGACCCCGGACCTCATCGTGGGCGACATGGACTCGGTCTCGGACCGCGCGCTGCTGTGCGGCGCCGAGGTCGTGGTGCACGCCTACCGCGACGGGCGCGCGCCGGGCCTCGCGCGCGTCGAGCAGCTCGGGGTCGGCCACGTGGTGTTCCCGGCGACGGGGACGAGCGAGGACGTCGCGATGCTGCTCGCGGACGACAAGGGCGCCGAGCTCATCGTCGCGGTCGGCACGCACGCGACGCTCGTGGAGTTCCTCGACAAGGGCCGCTCCGGGATGGCGAGCACGTTCCTCACGCGCCTGCGCGTCGGCGGCAAGCTCGTCGACGCCAAGGGTGTCTCGCGCCTGTACCGCCACCGCATCTCGAACGTGCAGCTCGTGCTGCTCGTGCTCGCGGGGCTCCTGGCCCTCACCGTCGCGCTAGCGTCGACCGCCGCGGGCCAGACGCTCGCCGGTCTCGCCGGTGCGCGGTTCGACGACCTGTTCTCGTGGCTCGGCTCGCTCGTGGGGGAACCCCAGGAATGAGCCTGACGCCGCCCGCCTGCGACCGAGAGATCCTCACGTGATCGACTTCCGTTACCACATCGTCTCGCTCATCTCGGTGTTCCTGGCCCTCGCGGTCGGCATCGCGCTGGGTGCCGGTCCGCTCAAGGAGACCATCGGCGACACGCTCACCGGGCAGGTCGAGGCGCTGCGCGCCGAGAAGGACGGGCTGCGCACCGAGCTCGAGACGTCGCAGGCGCGGCTCGCGAACTCGTCGTCGTGGATCGGCGCGGCCGGCCCGCAGCTCGTCGACGGGACGCTCGAGGGCCGCCGCGTCGCGGTCGTCCAGCTCGGCGAGATCAACCCCGAGCGCGCCGCGGCGATCGACTCCGCGCTCACCGACGCGGGCGCGACCCTGACCGCCCACGCGACCGTCACGGACGTGTGGACCGACGAGGAGCTGCGCAGCATGCGCCGGGCCCTCGCGGGCACGTTCGTGCAGTACCTGAACCCGGCGCCGGCGGACGACGCGCAGGACGAGACGATCCTCGCCCAGGCGCTCGCCCAGGGGCTGACGGGTGCCTCGCCGACGTCGCCCGACACGCTCTCGGAGTCCGCGTCGACGCTGCTGGACCTGCTCGACGAGGGCGACCAGGCGCTCATCGCGGTGACCGAGCCCGTCGTCACGGCCGCGGACGCCGTGGTGGTCGTGAGCCCGTACGACGAGGCCGCCGCGGCGACCGGGACGCCCGGCGGCGAGGAGCAGGAGACCACGACGTCCGCACAGCTCGCGATCCTCGAGGCGGCGCACGAGCGCTCCGAGGGCGCCGTGCTCGCGGACGCCCCGCGCGACGCCGCGACGCTCACCGACGCGGTGCTCGCGGACCCCGAGCTCGCGGACCGGCTCACGACCGTCACGGGCACCGACCAGGCCCCCGGTCAGATCTCCGTCGCGCTCGCGCTCAACGCACGCATCGGCGGGACGACGGACCACTACGGCTTCGGCGAGGAGCAGACCGTGCTCCCGCAGCCCGTCGTGCTCGCGCCCGTCGACCGCACGCCCACCTCGGTGGCGCCGACCGACCCGAACGCCGCCGGGAACGGCGGATGACGGTCGGGCCGCTGCGCCGGGTGCTCGGGGCCGTCGGCGCGGCGTCCGCGACCCTCGTGGCCCGCGGGCTGCTCGACGAGGTCCCGGGCGGGACCGCGCGCTGGACGCGCACCAACCACCGCGGCGAGCCCGTGAGCATGCTCGCCGGACCGGCGGCCGCCGCGGGCGCGCTCGTCGGGGGCGTGGTCGGGGCGGGCAGCGTGCGGAGCGCGCTCGCGGCGACGGTCGCGACCGGCACGGCGGCGTCGTTCGGCGTGGTCGACGACCTGACGGAGGACACGACCGAGCGCACCAAGGGCCTGCGGGGTCACCTCGGCGCCCTCGCGCGCGGGCGCGTGACGACGGGCGGGCTCAAGGTCCTCGGGATCGGCGCCGGTGCGGTGCTCGCGGCCGCGATCGCGACCCCGGTGCGCGGCTCGGACGGCTCTCGGCGGTCGCCCGGCGGCTGGGGCCTCGACGTGCTCGTGTCCGGCGCGCTCGTCGCCGCCTCGGCCAACCTCGTCAACCTGCTCGACCTGCGGCCCGGGCGCGCGCTCAAGGCCGTCGGCATCGTGGCGGCGCCGGTCGTGCTCGCGGGCGGCCCCGGTGCGGGGCTCGCCGCGGCGGTCCTCGGCACCGCGGCGGCCGGGCTCGAGGCCGACCTCGCCGAGCGCGACATGCTCGGTGACGGCGGGGCCAACGCGCTCGGCGCCGCGCTCGGCACGGCCGTGGTACTCGAGGCGAGCCGCCCGGTGCGCTGCGGCGTGCTGGCCGGGCTGGTGGCCCTCACGCTCGCGAGCGAGCGCATCAGCTTCACCGAGGTCATCGCCCGCACGCCCGTGCTGCGGGAGGTCGACGCGTGGGGACGGCGGCCGGCGGCTCCCGTCCGGGTCGAGGGCACCGGCGCGTGAGCCCGCGGCTCCGGGCGCTCGTCGCCGGGCTGGCCGGGGCGGCGGCGATGATCGCGGTCGTGACCGTGCTCAGCCGGCTGCTGGGCTTCGCGCGGACGTTCGCGCTCGCGGGCAACGTCGGCGCGGACTCGGTCGCGGGCGCGTACGCGGCGGCGAACACGCTGCCGAACGTCATCTTCGAGGTCGCGGCCGGCGGCGCGCTCGCCGGCGCGCTCGTCCCGGTCCTCGCCGGACCGCTCGCCCGCGGCGCGCGCGAGGACGTCGACCGGATCGCGTCCGCGGTGCTGGGCTGGGTCCTGCTCGTGCTCGTGCCGCTCGGCGTCCTGCTGGCGCTCCTGGCCGGCCCCGTCGCCCGTGTCGTGGCGGACCTGTCGGACGACCCCGGCCAGGAGGACCTCGTCCGGTTCTTCGTCGTCGTGTTCGCCGTGCAGGTGCCGCTCTACGGCGTGGCCGTGGCGCTCGCGGGCGTGCTGCAGGCGCAGCGCAGGTTCTTCTGGCCCGCGTTCGTGCCGGTCCTGTCGAGCCTCGTCGTGCTCGTCGCGTACTTCGCGTACGGGGCGCTCGCCGGTGGCGAGGGGACCGACCCGTCGGCGGTGCCCGGCGCGGCGCTCGGGTGGCTCGCGTGGGGCACGACCGCCGGTGTCGCGGCGATGAGCCTGCCGCTGCTGGTCCCGGTGTGGCGCTCGGGCGTCCGACTACGTCCGACGCTGCGGTTCCCCGAGGGCGTCGCCGCGCACGTGCGCCGTCTCGCGTTCGCGGGCGTCGGCGCGCTCGTCGCGCAGCAGGGCGCCGTGCTCGTGGTGCTCGCGCTCGCGACCGCCGGACCGGAGGGCACACCCGCCGTCTTCCTGTACGTGCAGGCCGTCTACGTGCTGCCGTACGCGGTGCTCGCGGTGCCGCTCGCCACGGCGACGTTCCCGCGCCTCGCCCAGCGTGCGAGCGAGGCCGACCGTGACGGCTTCGCTCGCCTCGCGGCGCAGACGACCCGCGCGGTGCTGGTCGCGTCGGGTCTCGGGGCAGCGGCCCTCGTCGCGGCCGCCCCCGCGGTCGCGAGCCTGTTCGTCGGGGTCGCCGACGAGGGCGACCCGGAGCTGCTCGCCGCGATGAGCCCGGCGCTCAGCTGGATGGCGCCGGGGCTGCTGGGCTACGCGCTGCTGTTCCACGTCTCGCGCGCGCTCTACGCGCTCGACCGCGGCAGGGCGGCGGTGCGTGCCGCGGCGCTCGGCTGGCTCGTCGTCGTCGTGGCCTCGCTCGTCGCCTGCCTGCTCGTGGTCCCCGACCGCCAGACGCCGGCGACCCTGCTCGCGCTCGGTGCCGGCAACGCGGTCGGGATGCTCGTCGCGGGTGCGGCCCTGCTGGTCGAGCTGCGCCGGGCCGCCGGGCGGGACGCGCTGCACGGCGTCGCGCGCACGCTGCTCGTGCTCGCCCTCGGCGGCGTGGTCGGCGGGGTCCTGGGCCGCCTCGTGGCCGACGGCGTGCTCGCCCTCGTGGGGGACGGCGTCGTCGCGGGGCTCACGGCGGGCGCCGGGGGAGGCGTCGTCGCGCTCGTGCTCGCCGCCTGTGTGGTGCTCGGGCTCGACCGCGGGATCCTGCGCTCGCTCGACGTCCGCGGGGCCGCGCGGTCCGCACGCACGACGAACGACGGGAGAGGTGCATGAGCCGACGGGTCGTCCAGGTGCTCGGGTCGAGCGCCGGCGGGGTCGCGCGCCACGTGGCCCAGATCGCGTCCGCGCTGTCCGCGGGCGGCGACGAGCTCGACGGGCTGCAGGTCCAGGTCGTGGGGCCGGCGGCCGTCAAGGCAACCGTCCTGCCCGGGACCGGCACGGGCACCGACGCCGTGGCGTTCCGCGCCGTCGAGATCACCGACCGCCCGCGTCCCGCCGACGCACGCGCCGTCCTCGAGCTGCGGCGGCTCGTGCGCGAGGCCGGGGTGCTGCACGCGCACGGCCTGCGCGCCGGGGCGCTCGCGGTGCTCGCGGCACGGACGCTGCCGCGCGGCGTCCGGCCCCGGTCGGTCGTGACCCTGCACAACCTGCCCGTGGGCGGGCGCGCGGTCCGCGTGGTGTCCGGCGTGCTCGAGATCGTCGTGACGCGCGGCGCGGACGTCGTGCTCGGCGTCTCGGGCGACCTCGTGGCGCGCGCCGGTGCTCGTGGTGCCCGACGCGCCGAGCGCGCGCTCGTGCCCGCGCCGACGACCCCGCCGCCCGGGCGGTCGCGCGAGGACGTCCGGGCGGACCTCGGCGTGCCCGACGGTGCCGCGCTCGCCGTCACCGTCGCGCGCCTGGCCCCGCAGAAGGGGCTCGACACGCTGCTCGACGCAGCCGGGCTCCTGCGCGCCGCGCTCCCGCTCGTGTGGGTCGTGGCGGGGGACGGTCCGCTCGAGCCCGCCCTGGCAGCGCGCGTGCGCGGCGAGGACCTCCCCGTCCGGCTGCTGGGTCGGCGCCACGACGTGCCGGACCTGCTCGCCGCCGCGGACGTCGTGGTCTCGACCGCGGTCTGGGAGGGCCAGCCGATCGCGGTCCAGGAGGCCCTGCGCGTCGGCGCGGCCGTCGTCGCGACCGATGCCGGGGGCACGCGTGAGGTGACGGGCGACGCCGCGGTGCTGGTCCCGGTCGGGTCGGCGGAGCGGCTCGCGGAGGCGGTCCGCGCGGTGCTGTCGGACGACGGGCGGCGCGAGGAGCTCCGCGCGGCGGCGTCGGCACGGTCGGCCGAGCTGCCCGACGTCGCGCAGGTCGTCGCCCAGCTCGTGCGGGTCTACGGGTTCGACGCGGGGGGCTCCGACGGCGGCGCCCGCCACCGCCCGCCAGGCCCTCACCGCTGACGCCCGTCGGACCCACCCTGCCGCCCGTCGGGGACGCGCCGACCGCCCGTCCGGGTCTGGCGCCCGCGTCGGGTAGAGTGGAAGCCCGTGGCAGAGCGCGCAAATCGACTCTCCGGGCGGTCGGACAACACGACCCGGCACATCTTCGTCACCGGAGGCGTCGCCTCCTCTCTGGGCAAAGGCCTCACGGCCAGCTCACTCGGACGACTCCTGCGCTCCCGTGGCCTCAAGGTCACGATGCAGAAGCTCGACCCGTACCTCAACGTCGACCCCGGGACGATGAACCCGTTCCAGCACGGCGAGGTCTTCGTGACGGAGGACGGGGCGGAGACCGACCTCGACGTCGGCCACTACGAGCGCTTCCTCGACGTCGAGCTCGTGGGCTCGGCGAACGTCACGACGGGCCAGGTGTACTCGCAGGTCATCGCCAAGGAGCGACGCGGCGAGTACCTCGGTGACACCGTGCAGGTCATCCCGCACATCACCGACGAGATCAAGCTGCGCATGCGCGCCCAGGCGGACCCCGCCGAGGGTCAGGCGCCGGACGTGATCATCACCGAGATCGGCGGCACGGTCGGCGACATCGAGTCGCTTCCGTTCCTCGAGGCGGCCCGCCAGGTGCGCCACGACCTCGGCCGCGACAACGTGTTCTTCCTGCACGTGTCCCTCGTGCCCTACATCGGCCCGAGCGGTGAGCTCAAGACGAAGCCGACGCAGCACTCGGTCGCCGCGCTGCGCTCGATCGGCATCCAGCCCGACGCGATCGTGTGCCGGGCGGACCGCGACATCCCCGAGGCCACGAAGCGCAAGATCGCGCTCATGTGCGACGTCGACGCCGAGGCGGTCGTGACCGCCAAGGACGCGCCGAGCATCTACGACATCCCCCGCGTGCTGCACTCCGAGGGCCTCGACGCCTACGTCGTGCAGCGCCTCGGCCTGCCGTTCCGCGACGTCGACTGGAGCGGCTGGGACGAGCTGCTGCAGCGCGTGCACGTTCCCGCGCACCGCGTCGAGGTCGCGCTCGTCGGCAAGTACATCGACCTGCCCGACGCGTACCTCTCGGTGACCGAGGCGCTGCGCGCCGGCGGGTTCCACCACGACGCCAAGGTCGTCATCCGCTGGGTCACCTCGGACGACTGCCAGACGGCCGAGGGCGCCAAGCTCGCGCTCGAGGGCGTCGACGCGGTGCTCGTGCCCGGCGGGTTCGGCGTGCGCGGCATCGAGGGCAAGCTCGGCGCGCTGCGCTGGGCCCGCGAGCAGAAGGTGCCGACGCTCGGCATCTGCCTGGGCCTGCAGTGCATGGTCATCGAGTTCGCGCGCACCGTGCTCGAGCTGCCCGGTGCGTCGTCGTCGGAGTTCGACACCGACCCCGTCGACCCGGTGGTCGCGACGATGGAGGAGCAGCTCGCGATCGTCGACGGCGCGGGCGACCTCGGCGGCACGATGCGGCTCGGCGCGTACGACGCGGTGCTGACCCCGGGGTCGGTCGTCGCGGAGGCCTACGGCACGACCGAGGTCTCGGAGCGTCACCGGCACCGCTACGAGGTCAACAACGGCTACCGCGACCGCCTCGAGGCGGCCGGCCTCGTGATCTCGGGCGTCTCGCCCGACCGGTCGCTCGTCGAGTTCGTCGAGCTGCCGCGCGAGACCCACCCGTACTTCGTGGCGACGCAGGCGCACCCGGAGTTCAAGTCGCGCCCGAACCGCGCGCACCCGCTCTTCGCGGGCCTGATCGGTGCGGCGCTCGCGCAGCACGGGACGGACGAGGACTGACATGACGAGCACGGAGCCGCGCGCCGGGGACGACCAGGACCTCACCGAGGTCGCCGACCGCGCGGCTCCGCGCCCTGTCACCGAGCACACGCTGATCCACGAGGGTCGCGTGTGGGACCTGGTGGGCGACGTCGTGGACCTGGGGGAGACCCAGGTGCTGCGCGAGTACGTCGACCACCCGGGCGCGGTCGCGGTCATCGCGGTCGACGACGAGGACCGGGTCCTGCTGCTGCGCCAGTACCGGCATCCGGTGCGCTCCGAGCTGTGGGAGCCGCCCGCCGGGCTGCGGGACGTCGCGGACGAGCCGCCCGTCCGGACCGCGGCGCGCGAGCTCGCCGAGGAGGCGGACCTGCGCGCCGAGCGGTGGCACGCGCTCGTCGACTTCTACACGACACCCGGGGGCTCGTCGGAGGAGATCCTGGTCTTCCTCGCGCGCGGGCTCTCGCCGGTGCCGGACGACGAGCGGTTCGAGCGCACCGACGAGGAGGCCGGCATGGTCCCCGTGTGGGTCCCGCTCGACGACGCCGTCGCGGCGGTGCTCGCGGGCCGGCTGCGCAGCCCGTCGGCGGTCGTCGGCATCCTCGCGGCGGCAGCGGCGCGCGCGCGCGGGTGGGACGAGCTCACGCCCGCGGACGCAGCTCCCTGACGAAGGCGGTCAGCGCCGCGGCGAGCAGCGCCGCGCCGAGCATGTGCACACCCACGAGCAGCGCGGGCAGGCCCGTGAAGTACTGCACATAACCGATCAGACCCTGGGCGAGGGTCACGGCGACGAGCACCACGCCGGCACGGCGAGCACGCCGGGGCGCGGCGCTGCGGAGCAGGGCGACGACGAGCGCGGTCAGCAGCGCGAGGAACGCCCACACCGACGCGGCGTGCAGCTTCGCAGCGAGCACCGGGTCGAACGCGAACCGGTACGCGACCTCCTCGTCGCCGCCGTGCGGGCCGGACCCGGTCACGAGGATGCCAAGCGCGAGCATCACGACGGCGACGCCGACGAGCACGCGGCTCAGGGTGACCACGCGCGGGCCGACGACGGCACGCGGCGGACCGTCGCCCTGCCGGTGGCGGACGACGAGCGCGGTCGACGCCGCGACGAGCCCGAGCGAGATGATCATGTGCAGCCCGACGAGGGCGGGCGGCAGCTCGAGCAGCACGATGATGCCGCCGACCACGGCCTGGAGGACGACGCCGACGAGCGGCAGGATCCCGAGCCGCCGGTAGCCCGGCGAGCGCGTCAGGTCGGTCCACACCAGCGCGGCGACCGCGATCGCGATGACGCCGAGGACGCCGGTCAGCGTCCGGTTGCCGAACTCGATGAACGGGTGGATCGAGCTCGCGGAGTGCAGCGCGGGAGTGAACTCACCGGGCTCGCACTGCGGCCACGTCGAGCAGCCGAGGCCCGAGCCGGTGAGCCGGACCGCGCCGCCCGTGACGATGATGACCACCTGCGCGACGAGGTTCGCGACCAGCGCCGGGCGAGTCCACGTCCGCCAGCGGGCCAGCGGGTCACGGCGGACGGGCGGGGCGGTGACGGGCGCGGTGCTCACGTCCTCCAGGGTACGGCGGCGCGGCCGTCGGCCACCCCGGCTGCGGCCTCGTGCGGACGTGAGATGGGCGACGCCGGCAGCCGGGTCACGCGCCGCCCGCCGGCCTGCCGGTCGCGGAGCGCGGCGACGAGCCCGGGGGCCGCGAGGCGAGCGGAGGACCCGCGGTCAGTGCCAGCGGAACAGCCGCCGGGCGCCCCACGCGAGGGCGAGCGCCCAGGCGAGCAGCACGAGCAGCGAGCCCCCGGCAAGCTCGCCGCGCACGAGCCCCGCGCGCAGCGCCTCGCCGAGCGCGCCCGAGGGCAGCAGCAGCGCGACGTCGCCGAGCCAGCCGGGGAGCTGGCTCGCGGGGATGACGACCCCGCCCGCGACCGCGAGCAGCACGAGCACGAGGTTGGCGGTCGCCAGCACGGCCTCGGCGCGCAGCGCCCCGGCGAGCGCGAGGGCGAGCGCGGTGAACGCCGCGGTGCCGAGCAGGAGCGCGAGCAGCGCCGCCGGCACGCCGGCGAGCTCGGGCCGCCAGCCGAGCGCGACCGCCACGGCCCCGATCACCACGACCTGCACGACCTCGACCGCGAGCACCCCGAGCACCTTGCCCGCGAGCAGCCCGCCGCGCCCGAGCGGCGTCGTGGCGAGCAGCCGCAGGACGCCGTTGCGCCGGTCGAACGCGGTCGCGATGGCCTGCGACGTGAAGGACGTGCTCATCACCGCGAGGGCCAGCACGCCGGGCGCGACGAAGTCGATGCGCGACGCGCCGTCGGTCGCGAGGTCGACGAACCCGGTGCGCGCGAGCCCGACCAGGACGAGGACCGGGAGGATCACCGTCACGAGGAGCTGCTCGCCGTTGCGCAGGATCATGCGCGTCTCGAACGCGGCCTGCGCGAGCACGCGCCGCAGGGCGGGGGCCGCGGCGGGGGCGGTGCGCGTCGCATCGGCCGCGGGGGTGCCGGGCGGTGCGGGCTCCGACGACGGGGTCCCCGTCGGTGCCGGGCGGGCGTCGGGGCTCATCGCAGGCTCCGTCCGGTGAGGTCGAGGAAGACGTCCTCGAGCGTGCGGCGGCCGACGGTCATCCGGCTCAGGAGCAGGTCGCGGCCGGCGCACCACGCGGTCAGGTCGGCGAGCGTGCGGGCGTCGACGTCCCCGGTGACGACGTAGTCGAGGTCACCGCCGTCGGCGGCGGGGCGCACCGCGCGCGCGGCGCCCGCGCCGGGTCGTGCGGAGAGCGCCTCGGCGAGGGAGCCCAGCGCGGCCGCGTCGAGCGGGGCCGGTGCTGTGAACCGAAGCGTCCGGTCGCTGCCGGACGCGACGAGCCCCGCGACCGAGCCCTGCGCGATCACCGCGCCGTGGTCGACGACGACGACGCGGTCCGCGAGGTCCTCGGCCTCGTCCATGAGGTGGGTCGTGAGCACGACGGACGTGCCCTCGTCGCGCAGCTCGCGCACGAGCTCCCACACCGCACGCCGCGACTGCGGGTCCATCCCGGCGCTCGGCTCGTCGAGGAACACGAGCTCGGGACGCCCGACGAGCGCGGCGGCGAGCGCGAGCCGCTGGCGCTGCCCACCCGACAGCCGCCGGACCGTCGTGCGCGCGAAGCCGCCCAGCCCGAGCCGTTCGGCGAGCTCGCCGACGTCCCGCGGGCGGGCGTGCAGGCGCGCGACGTGCTCGAGCATCTCGAGCGCGCGCACGCCGGTCGGCAGCCCGCCGTCCTGGAGCATCACGCCGACGCGCGGGCGCAGCGCACGGGCGTCGGCCAGCGGGTCGAGCCCGAGGACGCGGACCGTGCCGGCGTCGGGGGAGCGCAGGCCCTCGCAGCACTCGACGGTCGTCGTCTTGCCGGCGCCGTTGGGCCCGAGGACCGCGGTCACGCGACCGGCGTCCGCGACGAGGTCGAGCCCGTCGACGACCGCCCGGGAGCCGTAGCGCTTCACGAGGCCGCGGATCTCGACGGCGGGGGACTCGGGCACGCAGGGAGTCTAGGTGCTGCGTGCGGGCCCACCACGCGCCCGGCGGCGGTCGTGGTGAGGGTCACCTTGCTTGCACGGAACGAATTCGGCAACAAGGATGTTGGCAATATCGAGACCCGGAGGAGGTGGTGTGTGAGCGCGACGATGCCCGCGACGCGTGAGCCTCGGTCGACCCCGCGGACGCTCGCTGCCGCCTCCGCCGCCCCGCACGGCGCGACGTCCACCACCACCCTCCCGTCGGTCCCGTCCGGGCCCGTCGACGAGGCCGGGACCCGCCGCCGCATCCTCGAGCTCGTCGCCGCCGACGGTCCCGTCTCCGCGGCCGAGCTCGCCGCGGAGCTCGACCTGACCGGCACCGCGATCCGGCGCCACCTCGACGTCCTCAAGGGCACCGCCCAGATCGCGGTGCACGAGTCGAGCACCCCCGCGCCCGCCCGGCGCGGGCGTCCCGCCCGCCGGTACGTCGTGACCGCGCAGGGCCAGGCGGCGCTCTCGCACCGCTACCCCGAGCTGGCCGCGCAGGCGCTGCGCTTCCTCGCCGAGGTCGCGGGCCCGGGCGCGCTCGAGGAGTTCGCCGAGCGTCGCGTGCGCGACCTCGAGAACCGGCACTCCGCGGCGGTCGCCGCCGCGGGGCCCGACGTCCAGGCGCGTGCCCAGGCCCTCGCCGACGGCCTCGCCCGGGACGGGTACGCCGCGACGGCGCGCCCCGGACCGGGCGCACGGGCGGTCCAGCTCTGCCAGGGCCACTGCCCGGTGCAGCAGATCGCCACCGAGTTCCCGCAGCTCTGCGAGGCCGAGGCGCACGCGTTCTCGCGTCTCCTCGGAGTCCACGTGCAACGCCTCTCGACGCTCGCCGCCGGGGGTCACGTGTGCACCACGAACATTCCGATCACCACGCCCCCTGCCCCTGTGGAAGGACCGAACGCATGAGTGCGTCCACCGAGAACCCCGTGAGCACCCCCCTCACCCAGGACGAGGCCATCGCGTCCATCGGCACCTACGGGTACGGATGGCACGACGGCGACGCCGCCGGCGCGACCGCGCGCCGCGGCGTCGACGAGGACGTCGTCCGCAACATCTCCGCGCTCAAGAACGAGCCCGAGTGGATGCTCAAGACGCGCCTGAAGTCGCTGCGCCTGTTCGACAAGAAGCCCATGCCCTGGTGGGGCTCGGACCTGTCGGGCATCGACTTCGACAACATCAAGTACTTCGTGCGGTCGACCGAGAAGCAGGCGACGAGCTGGGAGGACCTCCCGGACGACATCAAGAACACGTACGACCGGCTCGGCATCCCGGAGGCGGAGAAGCAGCGCCTCGTCGCCGGCGTCGCCGCGCAGTACGAGTCCGAGGTCGTCTACCACCAGATCCAGGAGGAGCTGGAGGAGCAGGGCGTCATCTTCGTCGACACCGACACAGGCCTGCGTGAGTACCCGGAGATCTTCGAGCAGTACTTCGGCTCCGTGATCCCCCCGGGCGACAACAAGTTCGCCTCGCTCAACACCGCGGTGTGGTCGGGCGGCTCGTTCGTCTACGTCCCGCCGGGCGTGCACGTCGAGATCCCGCTGCAGGCCTACTTCCGGATCAACACCGAGAACATGGGCCAGTTCGAGCGGACGCTGATCATCGCGGACGAGGGCTCGTACGTGCACTACGTCGAGGGCTGCACCGCCCCCGTCTACTCGAGCGACTCGCTGCACTCCGCGGTCGTCGAGATCATCGTCAAGAAGAACGCCCGGGTCCGGTACACGACGATCCAGAACTGGTCGAACAACGTGTACAACCTCGTGACCAAGCGCGCCACGGCCGCCGAGGGCGCGACGATGGAGTGGGTCGACGGCAACATCGGCTCGAAGGTCACGATGAAGTACCCGGCGATCTACCTCATGGGTGAGCACGCGCGCGGCGAGACGCTGTCGATCGCGTTCGCGGGCGAGGGCCAGCACCAGGACGCGGGCGCCAAGATGGTGCACGCCGCGCCGCACACGTCGTCGTCGATCGTGTCGAAGTCGGTCGCCCGCGGCGGTGGGCGCACCTCGTACCGGGGCCTCGTCCAGGTGCTCGAGGGCGCGCACCACAGCGCGAGCAACGTGCTGTGCGACGCGCTCCTCGTCGACCAGATCTCCCGCTCGGACACCTACCCCTACGTCGACGTCCGCGAGGACGACGTCTCGATGGGGCACGAGGCCACGGTCTCGCGCGTGAGCGAGGACCAGCTGTTCTACCTCATGTCCCGCGGCATGGCCGAGACCGAGGCCATGGCGATGATCGTGCGCGGCTTCGTGGAGCCGATCGCGCGTGAGCTGCCCATGGAGTACGCCCTCGAGCTGAACCGCCTGATCGAGCTGCAGATGGAAGGGTCCGTCGGCTGATGACGAGCACCACAACTGACCAGGAGACCCCGGGCACGCCCGGCGGCCTCACGACCGACCACTCGCGTGCCGTCGCCGACGGGGCGCACCGCCACGGGGTCGGCGGCACGCCGCAGTCGTCGCGCGCGGAGCGCGTGAGCTCGTTCGAGCTCGCGCAGTTCCCCGTGCCGAACGGTCGGGAGGAGGAGTGGCGGTTCGCGCCGGTCGACCGGCTCGCCCCGCTGTTCGCGGACGAGCTGACCGGCCCGAAGGTGATCACGACTGTCGTCGAGGCGCCCGAGGTCACGGTCGAGGTCGTCGACCGCGACGACGTGCGCCTCGGCCAGGCCGGCAAGCCCGGCGACCGCACGGCCGCCACGGCGTGGGCGTCGTTCCAGCGCGCGACGATCCTCACGGTTCCGCCGCAGGCCGTGGCGTCGACCGCGACGATGGTCCGCGTCGAGGGCATCGACGCCGCCAAGACGACCGCGTCGCACATCCTCGTGCACGCCCGCGAGCTGTCCGAGTCGCTCGTGGTCATCGACCACGTCGGCCCGGCGTCGCTCGCGGAGACCGTCGAGGTCGTCGTCGAGGACGGCGCGCACCTGACGCTCGTGTCGGTCCAGGACTGGGCCGAGGGCTCGGTGCACGCGTCGAGCCACCGCATCAAGGTCGGCCGCGACGCGACGGTCAAGCACATCGTCGTCACGCTCGGCGGCGACGTCGTGCGCATCACGCCGGACGCCGAGTTCGCGGGGGAGAACGGCTCGATCGAGATGATCGGCCTGTACTTCGCGGACGCCGGCCAGCACCAGGAGCACCGCCTCTTCGTCGACCACAACGTCCCCTCGTGCCGCTCGCGCGTCACGTACAAGGGCGCGCTGCAGGGCGAGGGCGCGCACACGGTCTGGGTCGGCGACGTGCTGATCCGCGCCGAGGCCGAGGGCACCGACACGTACGAGCTCAACCGCAACCTCGTCCTCTCGGACGGTGCGCGGGCCGACTCGGTGCCGAACCTCGAGATCGAGACCGGCCTCATCGAAGGTGCCGGGCACGCGAGCGCGACCGGGCGCTTCGACGACGAGCAGCTGTTCTACCTGCGCTCGCGCGGCATCCCGGAGCCCGACGCGCGCCGGCTCGTCGTCCGCGGGTTCTTCGCCGAGCTCATCCACGCGATCGGCGTGCCCGAGGTCGAGGAGCGCCTGCTCGAGTCGATCGAGGCCGAGCTCGAGAAGAGCATGAGCGTGCTCGGCGCCGAGGCGACCCTGCCGACCGGCGACACGGACCTCACCCCGGTCGAGGTGCGCGAGCAGGAGCAGGTGTGAGCGCACAGTTCGCCTGCTACGCCGAGGACGTCGCCGTCGGCTGCGCCCTGCGCCTCGAGCTCGAGGGCGAGAAGGGCCCCGTCGAGGTCGCGGTCGTGCGCGACGAGGAGGGCGGCCTGCACGCCGTCTCCGACATCTGCTCGCACGGCCAGGTCTCGCTGTCCGACGGCGAGGTCGAGGGCCGCACCATCGAGTGCTGGCTGCACGGCTCGCGCTTCGACCTCACCACGGGCAAGCCGCTCAGCCCCCCGGCCGTGCGCCCCGTCCCCGTCTACCCCCTGACCGTCGACGGCGAGCGTGTGCTCGTGGACGTCGACGCCCCCCACGGATCCTCCGAGGAGAACTGAGAATGGCCACGCTAGAGATTCGCGACCTGCACGTCAGCGTCGAGACCAAGGAGGGCCCCAAGCCCATCCTGCGCGGTGTCGACCTGACGGTCGGCAGCGGTGAGACCCACGCCATCATGGGCCCCAACGGCTCGGGCAAGTCCACGCTGGCCTACTCCCTCGCGGGCCACCCGAAGTACGAGGTCACGGCCGGCACGGTGACGCTCGACGGCGCCGACGTCCTCGCGATGAGCGTGGACGAGCGCGCCAAGGCGGGCCTGTTCCTCGCGATGCAGTACCCCGTCGAGGTCCCGGGCGTCTCGGTGACGAACTTCCTGCGCACCGCGAAGACCGCGATCGACGGCCAGGCGCCCGCGCTGCGGACGTGGACCAAGGACGTCAAGGCGGCCATGGAGCTGCTGCGCATGGACCCCGAGTTCGCGACGCGCAACGTCAACGAGGGCTTCTCGGGCGGCGAGAAGAAGCGCCACGAGATCCTGCAGCTCGAGCTCCTCAAGCCGAAGTTCGCGATCCTCGACGAGACCGACTCCGGTCTCGACGTCGACGCGCTGCGCATCGTGTCCGAGGGCGTCAACCGCGTCCGCTCGGGCGGCGAGGTCGGCGTGCTGCTGATCACGCACTACACGCGCATCCTGCGCTACATCACGCCCGACTTCGTGCACGTCTTCGTCGACGGCAAGGTCGCCGAGCAGGGCGGGCCCGAGCTCGCCGAGCGCCTCGAGTCCGAGGGCTACGACCGGTTCCTGCCGACGGGCACCGTCACCGCGTGACCTCCCGGCCGGTGGTCCCGCCCTGCTCCGGCGGGCGGGCCCACCGGCGGGCACCGGCCGTCACCCGCGGCCGGTCGCACACCCAGCAAGGACGGACGACGTGACCACGACCCAGGAGCGCCGGCTGGGCGCGAGCGAGCTCGCTGCGGTGCGCGCCGACTTCCCGCTGCTCACGCGCACGCTGCGCGACGGCCGCCCGCTCGTGTACCTCGACTCCGCGGCGACGTCGCAGAAGCCCGAGGTCGTCCTCGACGCCGAGCAGGACTTCTACGCGCAGCGCAACGCCGCGGTGCACCGCGGAGCGCACCAGCTCGCCGAGGAGGCGACCGAGGCGTTCGAGGACGCGCGGGGCCGGGTCGCGTCGTTCGTCGGTGTCTCGCCGGGCGAGCTCGTCTGGACGTCGAACGCGACCGCGGCGCTCAACCTCGTCGCCTACGCGATGCAGAACGCGTCGCTCGGCCGCGGCGGCGCGGACGCCCGGCGGTTCGCGCTCGGGGCCGGCGACGAGATCGTCGTGACCGAGCTCGAGCACCACGCGAACCTCGTGCCGTGGCAGGAGCTCGCCGCACGCACCGGGGCGACGCTGCGCTGGATCGGCGTGGACGACGACGGGCGGCTGCGGACCGACGAGCTCGCGACCGTCGTCACCGACCGCACGCGGGTGCTGGCGTTCACGCACGCGTCGAACGTCACGGGCGCGGTCACGGACGTCGAGGCGTTCGTCGCGCGGGCCCGCGAGGTCGGGGCGCTCACCGTGCTCGACGCGTGCCAGTCCGTGCCGCACCTGCCCGTCGACCTGGCGGCGCTCGGCGTGGACTTCGCCGCGTTCTCCGGCCACAAGATGCTCGCCCCCACGGGCGTCGGCGCGCTGTACGGGCGGCGCGAGCTGCTCGAGGCGATGCCGCCCGTGACGACCGGCGGCTCGATGGTCGAGGTCGTCACGATGGAGACCACGACGTACGCGCCGCCGCCGCAGCGCTTCGAGGCCGGCACGCAGATGGTCTCGCAGGCCGTCGCGATGGGTGCGGCCGCGAGCTACCTGCAGGAGCTCGGGATGCCCGCGGTCGCGGCCCACGAGGCGGAGATCGCCCGGGCGCTGCTCGACGCGGTCGCGTCCGTGCCCGGGGTGCGGGTCGTCGGCCCGACGGACACCCGGGACCGGCTCGCCGCGGTGTCGTTCGTCGTCGACGGCGTGCACGCGCACGACGTCGGTCAGGTGCTCGACGACGCCGGGGTCGCCGTCCGCGTCGGCCACCACTGCGCGCAGCCGCTGCACCGCCGGTTCGGCGTGGCGTCCACGACGCGCGCGAGCGGCGCGGTGTACACGACGCTCGAGGAGATCGAGGTCTTCCGGGAAGCACTCGCGGGGGTCCGGGCGTTCTTCGGGGTGACGGACGCACCGGCGCCCGTGGCCGGCGTGCGGGAGGGGCTGCGATGAGCTCGATGGAGCAGCTGTACCAGCAGGTCATCCTCGACCACGCGCGCGCGCCGCACGGCCGGGGGCTCGTCGCCGCCGGACCGCACACGGGCGAGTCGCACCAGGTCAACCCGACGTGCGGCGACGAGGTCACGCTGCGCGTCGACGTCGACCACGGACGGGTCGCCGCGCTGAGCTGGGAGGGCGAGGGCTGCAGCATCTCCCAGGCCTCCGTCTCCGTGCTCCACGACCTCGTGACCGGTACACCGCTCGACGAGGTCGACGCGCTCGCCGCGGAGTTCCGTGAGCTCATGGGCTCGCGCGGAGCCGGGCTGGACGACGACGCGGCGGAGCGTCTCGGCGACGCGACCGCCTTCACCGGGGTCGCGAAGTACCCCGCTCGCATCAAGTGCGCGCTGCTCGGCTGGGCCGCACTGCAGGACGCGCTCATCAGGACCGGCGCCACCGCGCCGGCCGGGACCAAGGAGGACGCATGACAGCCACCACACCGGGCGGCGCACCCGCGAGCCCGACCACGGCCGCGGACGTCGAGGAGGCCCTGCGCGACGTCATCGACCCCGAGCTCGGCATCAACGTCGTCGACCTCGGGCTCGTCTACGGCGTCACGGTCGACCAGACCAACACCGCCGTGATCGACATGACCCTGACGTCGGCTGCGTGCCCGCTGACCGACGTCATCGAGGACCAGGCCGGGCAGTCGCTCGACGGCGTCGTCGACGGCTTCCGGATCAACTGGGTCTGGATGCCGCCGTGGGGCCCCGAGAAGATCACGCCCGACGGCCGCGAGCAGATGCGGGCGCTCGGCTTCAACATCTGAGCGACCGACCACGCGAGGCGCACCGCTTCGCGGAGCGCGGAGCGGTGCGCGTCGCCCGGCACCGCCGCACGACGCACGAGAGCCCGGCACCGCACAGGTGCCGGGCTCTCGTCGTCGTGGGGGCGCGAGCGGCCGGGGGCCGGTCCGGCGCGGTCGCCGCGGGTCAGAGGTCCGTCGCCGCGAACGTGTCGCACGCCGCCATGTCGCGCTCGTTGTACCCGGTCGTGAACCAGCGCTGACGCTGCTCGCTCGACCCGTGCGTCCACGTGTGCGGGTTCACGCCCCCGCCGGACTGCTCCTGGATGTGGTCGTCGCCCACGGCCTCGGCCGCCGACAGTGCGTCCGCGAGCTGGGTGTCGGTGATGGGCTCGAGGAACGGGACGCCCGTGTCGGGGTCGACCGTGCTCGCGGCCGTGCCCGCCCAGACGCCCGCGTAGCAGTCGGCCTGGAGCTCGACGCGTACCGAGTCGGACGTCGCGCCGGTGCCCTGGCGGTCCGCGCGGTCCATCACGCCGGTGATCGTCTGGATGTGGTGGCCGTACTCGTGCGCGGTGACGTACATCTCGGCGAGCTCGCCGCCGGAGGCGCCGAACTGGCTCTGCAGCAGATCGAAGAACCGCAGGTCCATGTAGATCTTCTGGTCGGGCGGGCAGTAGAACGGCCCGGTCGACGCGGACGCCTGGCCGCAGCCGGTCCCGACCGAGTCCTGGAACGCCCGGACGCCCGGGGCGACGAACTCGACTCCCGCGGCGGGCAGGGCCGCAGCCCAGTACGCGTCGAGCGACTGCACGGTCCCGGACAGGCGGCACTCGCGCGTCGTGTTCGCCTCGTCGACGCTGCACTCGCCGATCGTGCCGACCTCCTCGGCCGCCCCGCCGCCCTGCGCACCGCCGACGACCCCGCTGAGGTCCACGCCGGTGAACTGGGCGATCAGGAACACGGCGATGCCGAGCAGCCCGACACCTCCGCCGACCGCGGCACCACGTCCGCCGCGGCTGGTCTCGACGCGACCACCCTCGAAGCCGCCACCCTCGCTGAATGTCATGGCGCAGACGGTAGACCGCTGCTCACGGGCGTGCACGGCGAGACGGACGCCCGTCCGGTTCCTCGCCGAGCCCGCGCGCAGCGAGCGCGTCCCCGACGGACCGCGCGTGCGCGACGGTCCGGATGGCGGCCGGCACGAGCAGCGCGCGCGGGTCGCGTTCGAGCCCGCGGGCGCGCGCGGCGTCGCGCACCTCGTGCGCGGTGCGTGCGAGCACGGGCACGGTCCGGAGCATGAGGCCCACGGCGAGCGCGAACGTCTCGGGGGGCAGGCCGACGTGCCGGAGAGGGCGTGCGAGCCGGGTCAGGGTGTCGAGCAGGCGGTCGGACGGAGTCGTCGCGGTGACGACGACGGCGGTGAGCACGAGCGCGACGAGGTCGACCGCGACCTCGACCGCGACCGCCCACCCGCGGGCCCACCACTGGTAGGCGCCGACGAGGGCCGCGGTGAGGAGCACCGGACCGAGACCCCGGAGCGTCACGTGCGGTGGCAGGCGCCCGACGAGCGCGAGCAGGGCGGCGACGCCGAGGGCCAGGACGGCGCTGAGCGGGCCGGTCGCCACGACCACGGCGACGCCGAGCACCGCGAGGCCCGCGAGCTTGAGCCCGGGGCGCGCACGGTGCAGGACGGTCGCGCCCGGGTGGTAGAGGCCGAGCGGCCCGGCCCACGGCGCGCGCTGCGGGCGGCCCGCGCGCCTGGCCCGCCTCGCCATCACGGCCGCGCCCGGGCGGCGGTGCACCGGTGCGTCGCCGTGCTCGTCGTCCGCCTGGCGCTCACCACGGCCTCCGGCCGGACATGAGCGCCCGGTACGCCGCGACCCCCTCGTGCGGGTCGCCGTCGAACACCACCGCGCCGCCGTCCACGACGAGCACCCGCTCGGCCCGCTCCGCCGCGTCGAGGTCGTGCGTCACGAGCAGCACCTGCTGGTCGAGCCCGGCGAGCAGCTCGTCGACGGCCCGGCGCCAGCGCAGGTCGAGCAGCGTCGTCGGCTCGTCGCACACGAGGACGGCCGGCTCGGTCGCGAGGACCCCGGCGAGCGCGAGGAGCTGCTTCTGCCCGCCCGAGAGCGCGTGCACCGGGACCTCGGCCCGCTCGCCGAGCCCGAAGCGCTCGAGCACCGCCCGGGCGCGGGCGTCCCGCTCCGCGGCGGGCAGCCGGAGCCGGCGCAGCGACAGGGCGACGTCCTCCAGCGGCGTCGGCATGACGAGCTGCGCCTCGGGGTCGGTGAACACGAAGCCGACGCGCTGGCGCACCGCCGGGCCGTCGCGGGACGTGTCGAGCCCGTCGACCCGCACGCTGCCCGACGACGGCAGCGCGAGCCCGTTGACGAGGCGCGCGAGCGTCGACTTGCCCGAGCCGTTGGCGCCGACGACCGCGATCCGCCGTTCCGTGAGCCGGCACGTCACGGGCCCGAGCAGCGTCACGACGTCCTCGGACCGGCCGTCGTGCGAGGCGTACGCGGTCACGGTGACGGCGTCGAGCTCGATCATCGGACGGGCGTCATCGGGTGGGCGTCACGGGGTCCGTGTCCGCCGGGTCAGCGGCGCGAGCGCAGCAGGTCGGGGAACGCGCGGAACAGCGCCGTGGCGACGAGCGCCGCGAACAGGTTCTTCACGACGTCGCCCGGCAGGAACGTCGCGCCGGCGGCGATCGCCTCACCGGGGGACATGTCGAGGCGCCAGCCCATCACGGCGATCCCGAGCGGGTGGATGGCGACGAGGCTCGTGACCGTCGCGCAGGCGACGATCGCCCAGTACCGCCGCGCGGGCCGGAGCCGGGCGGCGAACCGCGAGACCAGGAAGCCGACGAGCGCGGCCGCGAGGACGAAGCCCACGATGTAGCCGAACGACGGCTTCGCCACGACGGCGAGCCCCCCGGCGCCGCCGGAGAACACGGGCAGGCCGGCAAGGCCGACGACGACGTAGAGCAGGACGGCGAGCGCGCCGCGCCGGGCGCCGAGCACGATGCCGGTGAGCATCACACCGAACGTCTGCAGCGTGATGGGGACCGCGAGCCCCGCCACCGGGATCGCCGGGAGGATCGCGCACACGGCGATGAAGGCCGCGAACGTGGCGACGAGCGCGACGTCGGTCGCCGCGGAGGTCCGCGCGACGGGCAGCGCCGGCCGCCCGGCCGCGAGGGCTCCGGACGGCCGCACGGCGGTGGGCTCGGAGGCGTCGGTCATGGGGTCTCCCTGGTGTCGGAGGCAGCGATGCCGGGCGGTGCGGGGCTGGGCTGGTCTGTGCGGGACGTACGCGGCGGTGCGGGTCCGGCGGTGGACCGGGTCCGGACCGTGGACGCCCTGCTCGGCGTCCGGTGCGCTGCGACGCGGCACGCCCGGACGAGGTCGGCGGGGCGCGACCGGGTGCAGCGGCCGGGCGCAACGCTAGCCGGTCGTAGACTTGGTCGCGTTTGTGCCCGCGTCCAACACCGGCGTGCGGCCTTCGGAGGAAAACCACAGCCCGACCCAGTCCATCGGCGCGCCCGCTTCCCGTGCGGCGCGCCGGTCCCGGAAGGACCCCCGTGATCACTGCCCATGCCGTCGAGCTGCGTGTCGGCGCACGCGTGCTGCTCGAGGAGGCGACGTTCCGCATCGCCGCCGGGGACCGGATCGGGCTCGTCGGGCGCAACGGCGCGGGCAAGACGACGCTGACCAAGACGCTCGCGGGGGAGACCCAGCCGTCGGGCGGGCAGATCACGCGCGCCGGCGAGATCGGCTACCTCCCGCAGGACCCGCGCACGGGCGACCTCGAGGCGCTCGCGATGGACCGCATCCTCTCGGCGCGCGGGCTCGACGAGGTCGTGCGTGCCATGCGCGAGACCGAGGGCCAGATGGCCAGCGCCGACGACGACACGCGCGACACCGCGATGGAGCGCTACACCCGGCTCGAGGCGCGCTTCACGGCGGCCGGCGGGTACGCGGCCGAGAGCGAGGCGAGCCGCATCGCGGCGAACCTGGGCCTCGACGAGCGCGTGCTCGGGCAGACGATCGGCACGCTGTCCGGTGGTCAGCGCCGCCGCGTCGAGCTCGCGCGCATCCTCTTCTCGGGCGTCGACACGCTGCTGCTCGACGAGCCGACCAACCACCTCGACGCCGACTCGATCCTGTGGCTGCGCGACTACCTCAAGAACTACCCGGGCGGCTTCGTGGTCATCAGCCACGACACCGAGCTGCTGCGCGCGACCGTGAACAAGGTCTTCCACCTGGACGCGAACCGCGGCGAGCTCGACCAGTACAACCTGGGCTGGGACGCGTACCTGCTGCAGCGCGAGACCGACGAGAAGCGCCGCAAGCGCGAGCGCGCCAACACCGAGAAGAAGGCCGCGGTGCTGCTCGCGCAGGCCGACAAGATGCGCGCCAAGGCGACCAAGGCCGTCGCCGCGCAGAACATGGCACGTCGTGCCGAGCGCATGCTGTCCTCGCTCGAGGAGGTCCGCGTCTCGGACAAGGTCGCCAAGCTCCGGTTCCCCGAGCCGGCGCCGTGCGGCAAGACGCCGCTCACGGCCGAGGGGCTCAGCAAGTCCTACGGCTCGCAGGAGGTCTTCACCGACGTCGACCTCGCGATCGACCGGGGGAGCCGCGTCGTCGTGCTGGGCCTCAACGGCGCGGGCAAGACGACGCTCCTGCGCATGCTCGCAGGGCTCGCGCAGCCGGACACCGGCGAGGTCAAGGCCGGGCACGGGCTCAAGCTCGGGTACTACGCGCAGGAGCACGAGACCCTCGACCTCACCCGGACGGTCGTGGAGAACCTGCGCTCGGCCGCGCCCGACCTCACCGACACCCAGGTGCGCTCGGTGCTCGGGTCGTTCCTGTTCTCGGGGGACGACGCCGACAAGTCGGCCGGGGTGCTCTCGGGCGGGGAGAAGACCCGGCTCGCGCTCGCGGCGCTCGTCGTCTCCTCGGCGAACGTCCTGCTGCTCGACGAGCCCACCAACAACCTCGACCCGGCGTCGCGCGAGGAGATCCTCGCGGCGCTGCGGGGCTACGCCGGGGCCGTCGTCCTGGTCAGCCACGACGAGGGCGCGGTCGCGGCGCTCAACCCCGAGCGCGTCGTCCTGCTGCCCGACGGCGACGAGGACCTGTGGAGCCCGGCCTACCTCGACCTGATCTCGCTCGCGTAGCGGGAGGCGGTCCGGGCGGCCGTCGCCGGAGGGGAGCCGGCCCGCACGCGCGCCCCGGCGCGGCGGTCGGCCCGGCGGGACGTCAGCGCAGCTGGGCGTCGATCAGCGCGTCCTCGACGTCCTCGGCGCTCGGGCCGCGGTCGCGTCGAGCGGGGCGCGGAGCGCGGGACGCGGCGGGCGGTGTGCCGTCGTCCCCGGGACCCGGTGCCCCTGCCCCGTCGGGCTCGTCCTCGTCGGCGACGCGCGCGTCGACCAGCTCGCGCCGCGCCAGCACGCAGAAGCCGACGAGCGCCCCGAGCGCGAACGTCCACCACTGGAACGCGTAGGACAGGTGCGAGCCGGGGTCGGTGCTCGGCGCCGGCAGCGGGACGAGGGCCTGGACGGGCGCCGGGTCCTCGTCGGCGAGCGCGCCGTACGCGCGGTACGGGGTCCGGCCGTCGAGCGCCGACCCGTCCGGCGCCTGGTCGAGCACCTGCGCGACCGAGATCGCCTGGACCTGGCCGGCCGCCGCCGCACGCGCGCGCGGCTCGTCGAGCCGGAGCCGGACGGTGACCTCGACGGTCCCGGCCGGGGGAGCGGGCACGTCGACGGCCGCCGAGCCGTCGGTCCCCATCCCGACGAACCCGCGGTTCACGACGAGCACCGCGCCCGGCTCCCCGCCCTCCTCGATGAGGAGCGGGACGAGCACGTGGTACCCGGGCGTGCTCTCGACCGGCCGGTTGCGCAGCAGCACGGTGGCCTCGGGCAGGTAGCGCCCGGTCACGACCGCCCGGCGCCACACGTCGTCCGTCGCGAGCGCGGCATCGGCCGCCGGCAGCACCTCGTCGAGCGGCACCGGCTCCGCGGCGTAGTTCCGCTCGACGACCCGGATGAGCGCGTCGCGCGCGACGTGCCGGTTCCACTGCCAGCGGCCCGCGAACGCGCAGCCGGTCGCGACGACGAGAGCGACGAGCACGAGCGCGAGCGCGCGGCGGACGTGCGGGCTCACGGCGTCCCGGCCACCTCGAGCTCACCGACGGGCACGGCGCCGCGCAGGAACCCGCGCACGTCGAGGTAGGAGCTCAGGTGCTCGCGGTGCTCGTCGCACGCGAGCCAGACCTTGCGGCGCTCGGGCGTGTGCAGCTTCGGGTTGTTCCACAGCAGGCCCCAGGCGGCCTCGGCGCGGCAGCCGCGACGCGAGCACACGAGCTCGTCGACCGCGTCGGGGGTGGGCTGCAGGAGGCTCATCGGGGTCCTCGGGATCCTCGGGGACTGCTCGGGTCCGGGTGGTCGGCGGGGTCGGCCGGACCGGCGCCGTCCTCGGGGCGCGCGGAGATCGCGCGGGTGTCCAGGTAGGTCGGTGCCCGGTCGACGCGCTCGCGGCCCGCGTTCGCGAACAGCACCGCGACGTAGGGCAGCACGACCGCGCCGACGATGAACAGCAGCGACACCCACGCGGGCACGACGCCCCACAGGACGACCGCGAGCACGAAGCACAGCGTGCGGATGCCCATCTGCAGCAGGTACCGGCGGGTGCGCCGCGCGAGGTCGTCAGCGAGCGGTTCCGGCGCGGACGTGATGCTGATCACGTCGTCCGTCTCACGGCTCTTCCTTCTCACCTCACGATGGTAGTCCGGTGTCGTTGTGGGCACCCGACAAGGGCGGCGCGCCATCTCGCGCGCGGGCGTCACCGACGCCCGGCCCGCGTGTCGGATACCGTCGGATCTCGTGCCGCAGACTCCAGCAGGTGAGAACGGACCCCGCAGCATCCTCGTCACGGGTGCCAACCGGGGCATCGGCCGCGCGATCGCGGAGCGCTTCGTCGCGTCCGGCGACAAGGTCGCCACGATCTACCGCAGCGGCGACCTGCCCGACGGCGTGCTCGGGGTGACGGGCGACGTGCGCGACACGGCCGCCGTCGACGCCGCGTTCGCCGAGGTCGAGGCCGCGCACGGGCCGGTCGAGGTGCTCGTCGCCAACGCCGGCATCACGCGCGACCAGCTCCTCATGCGGATGACCGACGAGGAGTTCGAGCAGGTCCTCGACGTCAACCTGACGGGGGCGTTCCGCTGCGTGCGCCGCGCGTCCAAGGGCATGATCCGGCTGCGCCGGGGACGCATCGTGCTCGTCTCCTCGGTCGTGGGGCTCTACGGCTCACCGGGCCAGGTCAACTACGCGGCGTCCAAGGCCGGGCTCGTCGGCATGGCCCGCTCCATCACGCGCGAGCTCGGCGGACGCGGGATCACCGCGAACGTCGTCGCGCCGGGCTTCATCGACACCGCGATGACCGCCGAGCTGCCCGCCGAGCGCCAGGACGCCTACAAGGCCTCGATCCCCGCCGGTCGCTTCGGCCACGCCGACGAGATCGCCGCAGCCGTGCACTTCCTCGCCTCGCCCGACGCCGCCTACGTCTCGGGGGCCGTCCTCCCCGTCGACGGCGGCCTCGGCATGGGCCACTGACCCCCTCTCGACTCCACCGGAACGGAACCGCACCCATGGGTCTGCTCGACGGCAAGAAGCTCCTCGTGACCGGCGTCCTCACGGACGGCTCGATCGCGTTCCACGTCGCCCGCCTCGCCCAGGAGCAGGGTGCGCAGGTCGTGCTCACGTCCTTCGGGCGCCAGTTCCGCCTGACGCAGGCGATCGCCCGCCGGCTGCCGGCCGAGGCGCCCGTCGTGCAGCTCGACGTCACGTCGGCCGAGGACCTCGCCGCGCTCGCGGACCGCGTGCGTGAGCTCGGGATCGACCGCCTCGACGGCGTCGTGCACTCGATCGGCTTCGCGCCGCAGTCCGTCATGGGCGGCAACTTCCTCGCCGGGGAGTGGGAGGACGTCGCGACCGCTGTGCACGTGTCCGCGTACTCGCTCAAGGCGCTCGCGGTCGCCGCGCAGCCGCTGCTCACGTCGGGCGGCTCGATCGTCGGGCTGACGTTCGACGCGCGCTACGCCTGGCCGGTGTACGACTGGATGGGCGTCGCCAAGGCCGCGTTCGAGTCGACGGCCCGCTACCTCGCGCGCGACCTCGGCCCGCACGGCATCCGCGTCAACCTCGTCTCGGCGGGCCCGATCCGCACGACCGCCGCGAAGTCGATCCCCGGGTTCGAGGCCATGGAGGGCGGCTGGCCCGAGCGCGCGCCGCTCGGCTGGGACGTGCACGACCCGGAGCCGACGGCCCGCGCCGTCGCCGCGCTGCTGTCCGACTGGTTCCCGGCGACGACCGGCGAGATCGTGCACGTCGACGGCGGCGTGCACGCGATGGGCCTGTAGCCCGTGGCCGGGACGTCACCGGTCGCCCGGCGGCTCGTGCTCCTGCGGCACGCGAAGGCCGAGCCGGGCGGGGTGCTCGACGACCACGTCCGCACCCTCGCGCTCGAGGGCCGGCGCCAGGCGGCGCTGGTCGGGGCGAGCCTGCGCGAGGCGGGTCTCGTGCCGGACGTCGTGCTGTGCTCGTCGTCGGTCCGCACGCGCCAGACGTGGGACGTCGCCCGCAACGCGCTCGGTGCGGACGCCGGGCACGTGGAGGTGAGCGACGAGCTCTACACGGCGGGCGCGCGCGAGCTGCTCGAGCTCGTGCGGTCCGTCGACCCGGAGGCGCGCACGGTGCTGCTCGTCGGCCACGAGCCGACGGTCTCCCAGGCCGCTGCGCTCCTCGCGGGCCCCGGCTCGGACGAGACGGCCCAGCTGCGCGTGCGCACCGGGGTCCCGACGGCGAGCTACTCGGTGCTCGAGACCGACGTCGCGTGGTCCGCCCTCGAGCCGGACGGCGCACGGCTGCTGCGCCTCGTCACCGCCGACTGACGTCGCGCCGCGGCCCGCGACAGGCTCAGGCGAACGGCCCGAGCGCGAGCACCTCGTCGAGCCGCGCGCCCAGCACCGCGTCGGCCTGCGCACACACGACCGGCTTGGCGTTGAACGCGACCCCGAACGCCGCCACGGCGATCATGTCGAGGTCGTTCGCGCCGTCACCGATCGCGACCGTGCGGTCCAGCGGGATCTGCTCGGCCGCCGCGAGCTCGCGCAGGAAGTCGGCCTTCGCGGCGCGGTCGACGACCGGTCCGCGGACCCGGCCCGTGAGCACGCCGTCCTGCGTCTCGAGCGCGTTGGCCCGGAAGCGCGTGATCCCGAGGCGTGCGGCGAGCGGCGCGACGACCTCGACGAAGCCCCCGGAGACGAGCCCGAGCGGCCAGTCCCGGCGGGCGAGCTCCGCGACGAGCTCCTCCGCGCCGGGCGAGAGCTCGACCGCAGCGAGGACGTCGTCGAACACGCCGACCGGCAGCCCCGCGAGGGCCGCGACGCGCGCGTGCAGCGACGCCGCGAAGTCCAGCTCGCCGCGCATCGCCCGCTCGGTGATCTCGGTGACCTCCGCGCGCGTGCCCGCGTGGTCGGCGAGGAGCTCGATGACCTCGCCCGTGATGAGGGTCGAGTCGACGTCCATCACGACGAGGTGCCGCGCGCGGTCGGCGTCGGGGCGGGCGTCGGCGGCGGCGGCAGGCACGGTGGTCACGCGAGGCAGGGTAGCCCCGGGCCCCTGCGGGCCGTCGCGCGCGTTCAGCCCTCGACGCCCGGGCCGGCGAACCGTCCGCCGGCTGGGCCGACGGGCGCGGGAGCTGCCGCGCCCGAGCGGCCTCAGCTCTCGATGACGTGGCCCTTGGGCACGACGGTGATGCCCGACTCCGTCACGGTGAACCCGCGCGCGAGGTCGTGCTCACGGTCGAGCCCGATCCGGGCGCGCTCGGGGACCACGACGTTCTTGTCGATGATCGCCCGGTGCACCTGCGCGTAGCGCTGGACCTGCACCCCGTCCATGAGGACCGAGTCCGTCACCTGTGCCCACGAGTGCAGGTGCGTGAACGGGGACAGGATCGACCCGGACACGGTCGCACCCGAGACGAGCACGCCGGGGGAGACGATCGAGTCGGCCGCGTGGCCCAGGCGTCCCGGTCCCGCGTGCACGAACTTGGCGGGCGGCAGGCCCGTGTAGCCCGTGAACACCGGCCACGAGTCGTTGTACAGGTTGAAGACCGGCTCGATCGAGATGAGGTCCTGGTTCGCGTCGTAGTACGAATCGAGCGTCCCCACGTCGCGCCAGTAGTCGCGGTCGCGGTCGGTCGAGCCCGGGACGTCGTTCTTGATGAAGTCGTAGACCGCCGCCGTGCCCTTCTCGACGAACGCGGGCACGAGGTCCCCACCCATGTCGTGGCGTGAGTTCGGGTCCGCCGCGTCGGCCGTGACCGCCGCGATGAGCGCGTCGGCGTTGATGACGTAGTTGCCCATCGAGGCGAAGATCTCGTCCGGCGAGCCCGGGACCGCGACGGGGTCGCTCGGCTTCTCGCGGAACGCCGCGATCCGGACCGGGTCGCTCGGGTCGGTCTCGATGACGCCGAACTGGTCGGCCATCCCGATCGGCTGGCGGATGCCGGCGACCGTGATCTCTGCGCCCGACTCGACGTGCTGGTCGACCATCTGGGAGAAGTCCATGCGGTACACGTGGTCGGCGCCCACCACGACGACGATGTCGGGGCGCTCGTCCTCGATGATGTTGAGGCACTGGTAGATCGCGTCGGCGCTGCCGAGGTACCAGTGCTTGCCGACCCGCTGCTGCGCGGGCACCGGGGCGACGTAGTTGCCGAGCAGCGTCGACATGCGCCACGTCTTGGCGACGTGCCGGTCGAGGCTGTGCGACTTGTACTGCGTCAGCACGACGATGTGCAGGTAGTGGGAGTTCACGAGGTTCGACAGCGCGAAGTCCACCAGCCGGTAGATGCCGCCGAAGGGCACGGCGGGTTTGGCCCGTGCCGCCGTCAGCGGCATGAGCCGCTTGCCTTCCCCACCTGCGAGGACGATTGCCAGGACGCGCGGCGCTGCCATGGGACAGACCCTAGGCCTCCACCGTTCCCGAGGCGAGGTGAACGCCGCGAAGGACTAGCGTGTCGCACGGTGGACGGGGCGGCCCCGGCCCGCCGATCAGGTGGAGAGGGGACACGATGCGAGTCGACCTGCTGACCAGGGAGTACCCGCCCCACGTGTACGGCGGGGCGGGGGTGCACGTCGCCGAGCTGGCGGCCGTGCTGAGGCGCAGCATCGACGTGCGCGTGCACTGCTTCGACGGTCCGCGCGAAGAGGCAGACGTGCACGGGTACGACGTCCCGGCCGAGCTCGCCGGCGCGAACGCGGCGCTCGCGACGATGGGCGTCGACCTGCAGATCGCGGCGCACCTCGAGGGCGCCGACCTGGTGCACTCCCACACCTGGTACGCGAACCTCGCGGGCCACCTCGGCGGTCTCCTCAACGGCGTGCCGCACGTGGTCTCGGCGCACAGCCTCGAGCCGCTGCGCCCGTGGAAGGCCGAGCAGCTCGGCGGCGGGTACGCGCTGTCGAGCTGGGTCGAGCGGACCGCGTTCGAGGCGGCCGCCGGCGTCATCGCGGTGAGCGGTGGCATGCGCGCCGACATCCTGCGCAGCTACCCGGCGATCGACCCGGACCGGGTGCACGTCGTGCACAACGGCATCGACCTGGCGGGCTGGCAGCGCCCGACCGACGACGCGGCGCTCGCCGAGGCCGACGCCGTGGTGCGTCGTCTGGGCATCGACCCCGACCGACCGTCCGTGGTGTTCGTCGGGCGCATCACCCGCCAGAAGGGCCTGCCGTACCTGCTGCGCGCGGCCGACCTGCTGCCGCCCGACGTGCAGCTCGTGCTGTGCGCCGGTGCGCCGGACACCCCGCAGATCATGGCCGAGGTCACCGGGCTCGTCGACGAGCTGCGTGCCCGCCGCGGCGGCGGGGTCGTGTGGATCGAGCAGATGCTCCCGCGGCCCGAGCTCGTCGCGGTGCTCGCGGCCGGCACGGTGTTCGTGTGCCCGTCGGTCTACGAGCCGCTCGGCATCGTCAACCTCGAGGCGATGGCGGTCGGGCTGCCGGTCGTCGGCTCCGCGACGGGCGGGATCCCCGAGGTCGTCGACGACGGCGTCACGGGCTGGCTCGTGCCGATCGAGCAGGTGCAGGACGGCACCGGGACGCCGCTCGACCCCGAGACGTTCGTCGCCGACCTCGGCGCGGCGCTCGTCGAGGCCGTCTCGGACCCGGCGCGGGCCGCCGAGCGTGGCGTCGCGTCGCGCCGGCGCGTCGAGGACCACTTCTCGTGGAACGCGGTCGCCGAGCGGACGATCGACGTCTACCGGAGCGTGCTGGGGGCCTGAGCGGGTCGTCGGGCCACCGGCGACGGGTGCCAGGCCCCGCAGCGCCGGCCGCGGGCTGCCCGGGCGAGCGTGGACGACGGCGTGGGCGGCCGGCGGCGTCCGGGGCTCAGAACGCGTCGGGCACGTGCGTGGCCGACGACATCGCGCGGCGGGCCGCCCGGTCGACCTCCCGCAGCGCGGTCGAGCGCTGGTCGGCCTGCCACAGGTTGACGGCGCCGCCGTCGTCCGCGGTCGCGAGCCGCACGATCGCCCGCAGCCGGGCCGCGCTCGCGAGCACCCGCACGCGCCGGCCCTCGAGCGTCGGCGGCAGGCCCCAGCCGGGGTCGACGTCGCTGCGCAGGGCGGCGATGGCCTCGGCCGCGTCGGGCCGCCACCGGGCCACGTCGAGCGACGCGAGCGCCTCGGTCGCCTGGATGAGCGCGGTGCGCAGGTCCCGCTCGGCCTCGGCGAGCGTGCCGACCTGCCCGACGAGCGCCGGGCGCCAGTCCGGGACGCGCGCGACCTCCCACGTGACGAGGTGCCCGGGCTCGTACGCGCTGCCGAACGCCTCGACGCGCGGGACGGCGGCGAACGTCCCGTGCAGCCCGTGCACGAGCACGCACTCTCCCGCGAGCACCGCGGGCCCGGCGACGGCTGCGGGCGCACCGCCCGGGTCGCCGGGGACCGGCAGGGCGGCGGCCGCGGCACGGGGGCCCGCGGCCCAGGCGGCGACGAGGTCCGGCAGGGTCGCGGCGGCCCCGAGGTCGGTGCCCTCGCCGACCTGGACGGTGTGCGGCTCGTCGTCGCCCTGGACGGCGGCGACGGCTCGCTGCACGGGCGTCGAGCCCGAGCCGATCTCCTGCAGCCAGAGCGCGAGCAGCACGGAGCGCGGCAGGGCGAGCACCGAGTGATCCACCGCACCACGGTACGACGCGGACCGCCGTGATCCGGGCACGCCCCGGTGACGTCCGGCCCGCCCGCGCCGACTAAGGTCGGTGCCCATGACCGACGTGCTCGACCTGCAGGACGTGTCCATCCGTCGTGGGACCACGACGATCCTGAACCGGCTCTCGTGGACCGTGCGCGAGGGGGAGCGCTGGGTGGTGCTCGGTCGCAACGGCGCGGGCAAGACGACCCTGCTCCAGGTCGCCTCGGGCCGCATGCACCCCTCGCAGGGGACCGCCGACCTGCTCGGTGAGCGCATGGGCCGGGTCGACGTGTTCGAGCTGCGTCCGCGCATCGGCCTGTCGAGCGCGTCGCTCGCCGACCGCATCCCGGCGGGGGAGACGGTGCGCGACGTCGTCCTCACCGCGGCGTACGGCGTGACGGGTCGCTGGCGCGAGTCGTACGAGGAGCTCGACGAGAGCCGCGCGGGCGACCTCCTCGCCGCGTTCGGGGTCGCGCACCTCGCCGACCGCCGGTTCGGCACGCTCAGCGAGGGCGAGCGCAAGCGGACCCAGATCGCGCGCTCCCTGATGACCGACCCCGAGCTGCTGCTGCTCGACGAGCCCGCGGCCGGCCTCGACCTGGGTGGGCGCGAGGAGCTCGTGGCCGCGCTCGCCGAGCTCGCGGGCGACCCCCGCTCGCCGGTGCTCGTGCTCGTCACGCACCACGTCGAGGAGATCCCGCCCGGCTTCACGCACCTGCTCCTGCTGCGCGACGGCGAGGTGCACGCGCGCGGGCCGCTCGACGAGGTGCTCACCGCGGAGAACCTGTCGGGGGCGTTCGGGCTCGACCTCGTGGTCGAGCGCAGCGGCGACCGGTGGACGGCGCGCGCGGCCGGCTGACGGCCCGGTCGGACCGTCCCTGACCTGCACGAGCGGATCAGCGTTCTCTCACGTCGGGGCAAAGCGATCGTCTAGAATCGATCCGACGACGCAGGGTCGTGACCACACCGGTCGCGGGCCGTCGCGTCGCCGGCACCCGAGAGACGGTGAGTCAGATGAACGCCTGGCTGTGGTGGGTCGGCGGCGCCACGCTGCTGGCCATCGCGGAGATCCTCTCCCTCGACCTGATCCTGCTGATGCTCGCCGCGGGCGCGCTCGCGGGGGCGGGCGCCGCGCTCCTGGGGGCCGACGTCGCGGTCCAGATCATCACCGCGATCGTCGCGTCCGTCCTGCTGCTCTTCGCGCTGCGCCCCTGGCTGCTGCGCCACCTGCGTCAGCGCACGCCGCTGGTCGAGACCAACGCGGCCGCCCTCGTCGGGCGGCCCGCGATCGTGGTCGCGACGACGACCGAGCTCGGCGGGCGCGTCAAGCTCGCGGGTGAGGTGTGGTCGGCGCGCACCGCCGCCGAGGACGTCACGTACCCGCCCGGCGCCGAGGTGCGCGTCACGTCGATCGACGGGGCGACGGCCGTCGTCGCGCTCGCCGAGCCCGCCTGATCCCAGCGCCACCGCGGTCTCGCCGAGCCCGCGGACCCCCGCGCGGGCCCGCTCGCGCAGCCACCGAGGAGCACAGTGGACGAGTCATCCGTCAGCCCAGGAACCATCGCCTTCTACGTCGTGCTGGGGCTGCTCGCCGTGTTCGCCATCATCGCGCTCGCGCGGTCGGTGCGGATCGTGCCGCAGACCGTCGCGGTCATCGTCGAGCGGCTCGGCCGCTACAACAGGACCCTCGACGCCGGCCTGCACCTGCTCATCCCGTTCGTCGACCGCGTGCGCGCCGGCGTCGACCTGCGCGAGCAGGTCGTGTCGTTCCCGCCGCAGCCGGTGATCACGTCCGACAACCTCGTCGTGAGCATCGACACGGTCCTGTACTTCCAGGTCACGGACCCCAAGTCGGCGGTCTACGAGATCGCGAACTACATCACCGCGATCGAGCAGCTCACCGTCACGACGCTCCGTAACGTCATCGGGTCGATGGACCTCGAGCAGACCCTGACGAGCCGCGACCAGATCAACGGCCAGCTGCGCGGGGTCCTCGACGAGGCGACGGGCAAGTGGGGCATCCGCGTCAACCGCGTCGAGCTCAAGTCGATCGACCCGCCGCAGAGCATCCAGGGCTCGATGGAGCAGCAGATGCGCGCCGAGCGTGACCGCCGTGCCGCGATCCTCACGGCCGAGGGCGTCAAGCAGTCGCAGATCCTCACGGCCGAGGGCGACAAGCAGGCGGCGATCCTGCGGGCCGAGGGCTCCGCGCAGGCGGCGATCCTCACCGCCGAGGGCGAGGCCCGCGCGATCCTGCAGGTCTTCGACGCCGTGCACCGCGGGGACGCCGACCCCAAGCTCCTCGCGTACCAGTACCTGCAGACCCTGCCGAAGCTCGCGTCGAGCCCGGCGAACAAGGTGTGGATCATCCCGTCGGAGCTGACCGGTGCGCTCGGCCAGCTCACCCAGGGCTTCGCGGGTGCGTTCGCGAGCGGCGACGGGCAGGCCGCCCCGACCCGCCCGCCGGGCACCTCGCCGCTCGGCGACGACCTGCCACCGACGTCGCTCGTCGACCCGGCCGAGGCGCTCGCCCAGGCGCGGCGCGAGCTCGAGATCGCCACGGCCGACGCCACGAGCGCCGGCACGCTCAGCGGGCAGCCCACGGACCCGCACGCCGAGGCGGGTCAGCGCCCGACGGGGGCCTTCGGGTACACCAAGCCGCAGCACGCGGCGCCGGGCGCCCCGGCCCCCGGCCAGGCGGCCCCGCGGCAGGCGTCCCCCACGCCGTCGCACGAGGCCGGCCCGCAGCAGGCCGCGCCGATCGAGCAGGACCCGCGCCCGTACGACGGGCCGCCCGCGCAGGGCTGACCCGCGCGGGGTGACGAGGTCGGGCGGTGCACCGCGAGCCGGTGCACCGCCCGAGCCGTCCCCGTCGACCCGGTCGGCCGGCACGCCGGGGTGCGACGCCCTGCGTCGAGGTGCACCGGGCGCGTGTCTGCCCTGAGCCGAACTCCCCGGAACTCGCTTGACCCCTGCTGAGCAGCGACGAAGGATGCACGGGTGCTCGTCCGACTCATCCGGCAGTACCTCGCCCCGTACCGGGGCGCCGTCGTGGCCGTGCTCGTCCTCCAGCTCGTCCAGACGCTCGCGACGCTGTACCTGCCGAGCCTCAACGCGGACATCATCGACAACGGCGTCGCGCGGGGCGACACGGCCTACATCCTGCGCGTCGGCGCCGTGATGCTGGGTGTGTCCCTGCTGCAGATCGTGTGCGCCGTCGCGGCGGTGTTCATCGGGTCGCGCACCGCGATGGCGTTCGGCCGGGACGTGCGCGGCGGGCTGTTCACGCACGTGCAGGAGTTCTCGGCGCGGGAGGTCGGGCGGATCGGGGCGCCGTCGCTCATCACGCGCACGACGAACGACGTGCAGCAGGTCCAGATGCTCGTGCTGCTGAGCTTCACGATGATGGTGACCGCGCCCATCATGCTCGTCGGCGGCGTGATCATGGCGCTGCAGGAGGACGTCACGCTGTCGTGGCTGCTCGTCGTCGTCGTGCCCGTCCTGGGCCTGACGGTCGGCCTGATCATCTCGCGGATGATCCCGTGGTTCCGGGCCATGCAGAAGCGCATCGACGCGATCAACCGGGTGCTGCGCGAGCAGATCACGGGCATCCGAGTGGTGCGGGCGTTCGTGCGCGAGCGGCGTGAGTCGGAGCGGTTCGCGGGTGCGAGCACCGAGCTGTACACCGCGTCGCTGCGCGTCGGGCAGCTCATGGCGCTGATGTTCCCGGTCGTGATGCTCGTGATGAACGCGTCGAGCGTCGCGGTCCTGTGGTTCGGCGCGCAGCGCATCGACGCCGGCCAGATGCAGATCGGCGCGCTCACGGCGTTCCTCAGCTACCTCATGTACATCCTCATGGCCGTGATGATGTCCACGATGATGTTCGTCATGGTGCCGCGCGCCGTGGTGTCGGCCGAGCGCATCGAGGAGGTCCTCGACACCGAGACCTCGGTCGTCCCGCCCGCGACGCCGCGCACCCCGGACCCGGGCCGGCGCGGGCACCTCGAGCTGCGTGGCGCCGAGTTCCGCTACCCGGGCGCCGAGAACGCCGTGGTGCGCGGGGTCGACCTCGTCGCCGAGCCGGGCCGCACGACGGCGATCATCGGCTCGACGGGTGCGGGCAAGACGACGCTGCTCAACCTCGTGCCGCGGCTCGCCGACGTGACGGGCGGCGCGGTGCTCGTCGACGGCGTCGACGTGCGCGAGCTCGACCCCGAGGTGCTGTGGACCGCGATCGGGCTCGTGCCGCAGAAGCCGTACCTGTTCAGCGGCACCGTCGCCTCGAACCTGCGCTACGGCAAGCCGGACGCGACCGACGACGAGCTGTGGCACGCGCTCGAGGTCGCGCAGGCGCGGGACTTCGTCGAGGCGATGCCCGAGCGGCTCGACGCCCCGATCGCGCAGGGCGGCACCAACGTCTCGGGCGGGCAGCGCCAGCGGCTCGCGATCGCCCGGGCGCTCGTGCGCCGGCCCGAGATCTACCTGTTCGACGACTCGTTCTCGGCGCTCGACTTCGCGACCGACGCCGCGCTGCGGGCGGCGCTGGTCCCCGAGACGCGCGACGCGACGGTGGTCATCGTCGCGCAGCGCGTCGCGACCATCCGGCACGCCGACCGCATCGTCGTGCTCGAGGACGGTGAGGTCGTCGCGAGCGGGACGCACCCCGAGCTGCTCGAGTCCTCGCAGACCTACCGCGAGATCGTGTACTCCCAGATCAGCGAGGAGGAGGCCGCATGAGCGCCGCCGCACCGGCCCGCCCGGCGAACGCCCCGGCGCAGCGCGGCCACGGCCCGATGGGCTCCATGGGCATGCCCGGGGAGAAGTCGGTCAACTTCCGCGGGTCGAGCCGCCGCCTGCTGCACGTGCTGCGCCCGGAGCGAGCGTGGCTCGGGGTCATCGTCGTGCTCGGCGTCGCGTCGGTCGCGCTCGTCGTGACCGGCCCCTGGCTGCTGGGCCGCGCGACGGACGTCATCTTCGACGGCGTGCTCGGGCGCCAGCTCCCGGCGGGCGTCTCGCAGGCGCAGGCCGTCGAGGGCCTGCGCGCCCAGGGGCAGGACCAGCTCGCCGACCTCGTGAGCGGCACCGGCGCCGTGCCGGGGGTCGGCATCGACTTCGCGGCGCTGCGCGGGATCCTCGTGCTCGTGCTCGTCGTCTACGTCGGGTCGTTCCTGTTCGGCTGGCTGCAGGCCCGCCTGACGACCGGCGTCGTGCAGCGCACGGTCTACACGATGCGCGAGGAGGTCGAGGCCAAGCTCTCGCGCCTGCCGCTGTCCTACTTCGACCGCCAGCAGCGCGGCGAGGTGCTCAGCCGCGTCACCAACGACATCGACAACGTCGGCCAGACGATGCAGCAGACGCTCTCACAGCTCATCACGTCGGTGCTCACGGTCGTCGGCGTGCTCGTCATGATGTTCTGGATCTCGCCGCTGCTCGCGCTCGTCGCGCTCGTGACCGTGCCGGTGTCCGTCGTGGTGACCGCGCAGATCGCGAAGCGCTCCAAGCCCCAGTTCGTCGCGCAGTGGGCCGCCACCGGGCGGCTCAACGCGCACATCGAGGAGATGTACACGGGCCACGCGCTCGTCAAGGTGTTCGGCCGCCAGCGCGAGGCCGTCGAGACGTTCCGCGTGCAGAACGACGAGCTCTACGACGCGAGCTTCAAGGCCCAGTTCATCTCCGGCACGATCATGCCCGCGATGGGGTTCCTCGCGAACCTCAACTACGTGATCGTCGCGGTCGTCGGCGGGCTGCGCGTCGCGTCGGGCGCGATCTCGCTCGGCGACGTCCAGGCGTTCATCCAGTACTCGCGCCAGTTCACGCAGCCGCTCACGCAGATCGCCTCGATGGTGAACCTCCTGCAGTCGGGCGTCGCGTCCGCGGAGCGGGTCTTCGAGCTCCTCGACGCGCAGGAGCAGAGCCCCGACCCGGCCGTCCCCGCGCAGGTCCCCGCCCCGGTGCGCGGCCGCGTCGCGTTCGAGGACGTCTCGTTCCGGTACGACGACGAGACCCCGCTCATCGAGCACCTCTCGCTCGTCGCCGAGCCCGGGCAGACCATCGCGATCGTCGGGCCGACCGGCGCGGGCAAGACGACGCTCGTCAACCTGCTCATGCGGTTCTACGAGGTCGGCTCGGGGCGCATCACGCTCGACGGCGTCGACACCGCGACGCTGACGCGCGACGACCTGCGCTCGCAGATCGGCATGGTGCTGCAGGACACGTGGCTGTTCGGCGGGACGATCGCCGCGAACATCACCTACGGCGCCGACGACGTGACGCCCGAGCAGATGGTCGCCGCGGCCGAGGCCACGCACGTCGACCGGTTCGTGCGGACGCTGCCCGACGGGTACGAGACGGTCATCGACGACGAGGGCGGCAACGTCAGCGCGGGGGAGAAGCAGCTCCTGACGATCGCGCGCGCGTTCCTCGCCGACCCCGCGATCCTCGTGCTCGACGAGGCGACGTCCTCGGTCGACACCCGGACCGAGGTGCTCGTGCAGCAGGCGATGGGCGTGCTGCGGGCGGGGCGCACGTCGTTCGTCATCGCGCACCGGCTCTCGACGATCCGCGACGCCGACGTGATCCTCGTGATGGAGCACGGGTCGATCGTCGAGCAGGGCAACCACGCCGACCTGCTCGAGGCCGGCGGGGCGTACGCGCGCCTGTATGCGAGCCAGTTCGCGGCGGCGGTGGCGTCGGCCGACTGAGGGCTGCGCCGCTCGGGCCGCTCCCGAGGGCGCGCCGCTGAGGCCGCTCCGCCGAGGGGCGCGCCGCTGCGGGCGTGCTGCCCGCGGGACCTCGGTCGCGGGCACGTGTCACTGGTGCCACCTAGGCTCGTGCGGTGACGACTGCGCCCACCCGCCCCGCCCGCGTCGAGCCGGTCCGGCTGCGGCGGGACCGGCTGACCTGGAGCCTCTACGGCTACTTCGTGGTGTGGGGCTGGTTCCTCTACAGCTTCAACCCCGCCGTCCCGCTGCTCGGACGCGAGCTCGGGATCAGCAAGGCCCAGGCAGGTCTGCACGGCACCGCGCTGGCCGTCGGCGCCGTGCTCGCCGCGCTCGCGACACCGCGGCTCCTGCCCCGGTTCGGGCGCCGGACGACGCTCGTCGCGGCGGGCGTCCTCATCGCGCTCGGTACCGCGGTGCTCGTGCTCGGACCGGGGTTCGCGTGGACGCTCTCGGGCGTGCTCGTCATGGCGCTCGGGGCCAACGTCGCGATCAGCGCCGGGCAGGCCGGCCTCGTGCTGCACCACCGGGGGACGAGCTCGGCGGCGGTGACCGAGGCGAACGGCGTCGGCTCGTCGGTCGGCCTGCTGGGGCCGCTCGCGGTCGGTGCGTGCGTCGCCGCGGGCTGGGGGTGGCGTCCGGCCGTCGCGGTGACCGGGCTGCTCGCGGTGGCCACGGCCGTCGTCGTCGGGTTCCTGCCGCGCCGCGGGGTCATGGCTCACCCGGCGGAGGGCGCGGCGCCTGCCGCTCCCGCGCCCGCCGCCGACCCGGCCTCGGACGCAGCCGCGGGACCCACCACGGTCGCCGCCCCGGCGGACGGGCTGCCGGGCGGGGCGGGTCGTGCGGTGGTCGACGACGCGCAGGCGCGGGCGACGCCGGACCGCGACGCGGCGCGTGCGGCGCAGCCCGGCGCGGCCCGGGCCTCGTGGTGCTACCTCGTGGCCGTCGTCGCTACGCTCGCCGTCGAGAACGCCACGACCTTCTGGTCGGCCGACCTCATCACGCAGCAGACCGGGGCGCCCGCCGGGATCGCGACCGCCGCGACCGCGGGTCTCGTCGCGGGCATGTCGGTGATCCGGTTCGTCGTCGGCCCGCTCTCGCTGCGCATCGAGCCCGCGACGCTGCTCGCGTGCTCGTTCCTGCTCGCGATCGTCGGCTGGGCCGTGCTGTGGACGGCGACCGACCCGGCCCTGGCGCTCACCGGTCTCGTCATCGCCGGCTTCGGGTACGGCGCGCAGTACCCGCTGTCGATCGCGCTGCTGCTCTCGACCGCCGGCGGCGCCGCCGACCGCGCGCAGTCCCGGGCGACGTTCGCCGGGGGAGCGGCGATCGGCGTCGCACCGTTCGCGCTCGGGGCGCTCGCGGACGCGTTCGGGGCGCACAGCGCGTTCGTCCTGGTGCCCGTCATGGCCCTCGTCGGTGCGTTCGCGGCGTTCGCCGGCCCGCGCGTCGCCCGGCGGCCCGGGAGAGCGGCGCCCGTCCCGGACGCGGGATGATGGGGCCGTGCCGACGCCCGACCTCGTGACGCTGACCGACCCCACGGACCCCCGGCTCGCCGACTACGTCTCGCTGACCGACGTCGCGCTGCGCTCGCGGCACGAGCCCGAGAAGGGCCTCTACATCGCGGAGAGCTCGACGGTGCTGCGCCGCGCGCTCGCCGCCGGGCACCGGCCCCGCTCGGTGCTCGTCGCGCCGCGGTGGGCGTCCGACGTCGAGGAGATGCTCGCTGCCCTGCCCGGCGACGACAGCCGCGTCCCTGTGTACGTCGCCGAGCCCGACGTGCTCGAGGGCATCACGGGCTTCCACGTGCACCGCGGCGCGCTCGCCGCCATGCACCGGCCGGCGCTGCCCGCGCTGCACGACCTGCTCGCGGGCGCCCGGGACGGTGCGGGCGCACGCCGGGTCGCGGTGCTCGAGGACGTCGTCGACCACACGAACGTCGGGGCGGCGTTCCGCAGCGCCGCGGCGCTCGGCGTGGACGCGGTGCTCGTGACCCCCCGGTGCGCGGACCCGCTCTACCGGCGCAGCGTGCGGGTCTCGATGGGGACCGTGTTCCAGGTGCCGTGGACGCGCATCGACCCGTGGCCGGGCGGCATGGAGCTGCTGCACGACGAGGGGTTCGTGACCGTGGCGCTCGCGCTGCGCGACGACGCGCTGACGCTCGACGAGCTCGCGGCCGACCCGCCCGAGCGGCTCGCGCTGATCCTCGGGGCCGAGGGGGACGGGCTCAAGGCCGAAACCATCGCGTCGGCGCGGCGGACCGTGCGGATCCCGATGGCGGGCGGGGTGGACTCGCTCAACGTGGCCGCGGCGGGGGCTGTGGCGTTCTGGGCGACGCGCTGACGCACGGTGGCGTCCTGGGCGACGCGCTGACGCACGTGTGAGACGGCCGGCGCGGGAGGATGTCAGGCTCAGCGGCAGCGGTGCGCGCGGGCTCGGGTGCCCACGGTCGACGGGGTCAGACCGAGCACTCGCACACGAGGTTGTACTCGACGACCTGGTCGCCCTCGTCGGGCCGCGCCCACGCCTCGGCCTCGGCGCGCGAGCCGAACCGCCGACCGGCGAGGCGGCCGTTGGCGAGCAGCACGCCGACCTCGATGTGCTCGCGCGGGTCGTCCGGGTCGACGGCGGGCGCGGCGGTCGGGGACGTCCGGTCCGTGGCGGCGGTGCTCGTGGGGGTGCTCATCTGCGGCCTCCGGTCGGTCCCGTGGGTGCGCCGGGTCACCGCCGCACCGGCACCAGTATGCGCCGGTCGGGACGCGTCCACGGTCGCCACCGGGCTGCCGGCCGTCGTCGTCGCCGGGGTGCGCGGTCAGCGGGATCGCGGCCGCCCGGGGACGATGGGAGCCGTCGCGCACGCGACGTCGTCGAGCACCGCGTCCGTGGTGCGTCCCGCGAGGAGGTCGTCGGTGGTCACGTTCAAGGCGCTGGTGTGCCGGGTCCTCGGGCACGACGCGACGAAGGTGCCGCGTGACGACGAGGGCGGCGGGTACGCGTACGAGTGCCGCCGGTGCGGGGCTGCGGGCATCCGGCCGTGACCCGTCAGCCCAGCCGCACGCTCAGCTGGGAGCCGAGGTCGCGGTAGCCGAGCGACCGGGCGATGCGCTGCGACGCCTCGACGCGGGCGCGCCACTGCGGCAGGAGCCCGGCGTCGAGCGCGGCCGCCGTCGCCGCGCGGGCCACCAGCCGGCCGTAGCCGTGCCCGCGGACCTCGGGCGCGGTCAGCACGGACAGGTGCGCGACGTCGCCGGGCCACGCGCGGAACCCCGCGACGGCGACGACCGCCCCGGCGCGGCGCAGCGCGAACGCCGGTGAGGTGAGCTCGGCGACGCCGCTCTCGTCGGCGTCGTCCGGCTCGACGCGGTCGAGGAGCGTGCGCAGCTCGGGGCCCGACGCGTCGACCTCGACGACGTCCCGGAGGTCCGGGTGCGCGTCGCCGGCCGCGGGAGCCGCCGGGGTGGTCCGCAGCTCGACGGTCGTCAGGCTCGCGGCGTCGAGGTACGCGAGCCGCGCGGGGCCGAGCACGTCCGTCACGGGCAGGTGCGCGCGGACCACGTCGGCGTCGGTGCGTGAGCCCGGGCCCAGCGCGGTGAGGACCCGCACGCGCTCCGCGGTCGCGTCGTCGGGGGCGGTGACGAGCGCCGAGCCGTCGAGCTCGACGACGCCGACCCAGCCCGGCGGGCACAGCAGCGAGTCCGGGGCGACGGCCACGGCCACGCCGCCGTCGGTCGGGAACGGGCTCACCGACCCGGCGAGGACCTCCCACAGCCCTCGGGCGCGGTCGGCGGCACGCCTCACGCGAGCGCCAGGCCGTCGACGACCTCGACGCCCGGGGCGCCGGCGAGCAGGGCGCCCGGGAGGGCGATCTTGGAGCCGCGCACGCCGCTGCCGATCACCACGTACGGCCCGGCGTCCGGGTCCTGCGCCGTGACCCGGGCGTCGACGAGCACGCGGTACCCGTCGGGCAGGCCGATCGGGGTGATCCCGCCGTACTCCATCCCGGACTCGGCGGTCGCGCGGTCCATCGGCAGGAACGACGCCTTGCGGACGTCGAGCAGCCGCTTGACGGCGTTGTTGACGTCGGCACGGGTGGTCGCGCGCACGACCGCCGCCGCGACCCGTTCGGCGCCCTCGCGGCGGCCGGCGACGAGCACGCAGTTCGCCGAGACGGCGAGCGGGACGTCGTATGCCTGCGTCATCGCGGCGGTGTCCGCGAGGTCGGCGTCGATCTGCGCGACGACGACCTGCTCCGCGACGCGCTCGTCCCGCGCGGCCCACGCGGTGATCGCGGCGGCGGTGCTCGGGGCGACGAGCTCGGGGTGGTCGACGACCGGGCGCCAGGTCAGGGTTCCGAGGGTCAGGACGGGCATGGCGTCAGGGTAACGACCGTGCGGTGCCGGCGGCCCGGACGGTGCTCTCAGCGCCGGTACGTCGCCACGAGCACCGCCCGCGCGAGCGTGTGGAACACGACCATCGCGCCGACCGCGCCGGGCATCGCGTCGGGGCCGACGCCGAGGCTCTCGACGTCGAGCGCGTGCACGACGTGGAAGTACCGGTGCACCTGGTCGCCGGGCGGCGGCGCGGCACCGACGTACCCAGGGACGCCGTCGTCCCCGCGCAGCGCGAGCGCGGGCGCCGGGAGCAGGCCGGCGTCCGCGGCGCCCGCCCCGCGGACGAGCGACGTCGTGGAGGCGGGCAGGTCGACCACGGTCCAGTGCCACCAGCCCGCCGGTCCCGGCGCGTCCGGGTCGAACACGCTCACGACGAACGACCTCGTCGTGTCGGGGAACCCGGACCACGCGAGGTGCGGCGAGACGTTCCCGTGCGGTGGGGCCGCGTGCTCGTCGGGCAGCGGCTCGCCGTGCACCAGGTCGTCGCTGCGCAGCTCGAACGAGGGCACGGGCGGCAGCAGCGCGTACGGGTCGGGGGCGACGGGGCGGGTCAGCGAGACGGCCACGGGTGCTCCTGGGGGCGTCGGACGGTGCTCGGACCCGTCTCATGATGCCGACCGCGGCGCAAGAACGCCGTCCGGGTGAGGTTTGTCCGTCTCCCGGGGGACCGGATTGACACGCCCGTCGCACCAGCGTGTACTAGCGGCATCGAACACATGTTCGAACGTCCTGTGGGTGGCTCGCAGGGCGAGATGGGCCGGCTGTGCCCCAGAGCACCGAGACGGGGAGGGATCGTGCCGGGCGTGGGGACGCGTGAGGAGAAGGCCGCGCTGGCGCGTGCCGTGCTGGCTCACGCCGAGCAGCGCACGGGCGCCCGCAGCGTGGTGCGCGGGGTAGGCCGGGGTGGTTCCGACGGCGCGGTCGCCGACGTCGTGTCGCGAGGGGGAGACGCGACGGCCGGCGACGGCCGTGGGGCCGGTGCACGTGCAGGGCAGGGGGCTGCCGGGTGGGCGGGGGGCAGCACGACCGGGTGGGGGCCCGGCCGTGGCGGGGGAGTGACGGGGGCACCAGGCCCGGCAGGGGGAACGAGCGCCTCGGCGCCGTCCGGGCCCGGTGCCCCCGTCACCCGAGGTGGTGCCGTGCACGACGACGCGCCGGCCGTCGTGCCGGACGCGCTGCTCGACGTCCCGTCGGCGCCGCGGCCGCACGCGGTGCCGGCCGCGCTGCCGCACGCCGTGCCGGACCTGCTGTCGCACGTCGTGCCGGACGCGCCGCACGCCGTGCCCGGTGCCGGCCACGTCCCCGTCGCGCGCCGCACCTCGCTCCTGACGACCGAGCGCCCCGCGCTCCCGGTCCCCGCCGAGCTGACCGCGCTGCTGCCCGACGGCCTGCGCCGCGGCGGGACGGTCACGGTGCTCGGCTCGACGTCGCTGCTGCTCGCGCTGCTCGCCTCGGCCTGCGCGGGAGGGGCGTGGGCCGCGCTCGTCGGGCAGCCGACCGCGGGCCTGCTCGCAGCCGCCGAGGCCGGGGTCGCGCTCGACCGGCTCGCCGTCGTCCCCGCACCCGGGCTCGACGCGCCCACGGTCGTCGCCGCGCTGCTCGACGGCGTCGACGTCGTCCTCGTGGGCCCCGAGGCCGCGCTCACCGACTCCGACCGGCGCCGGCTCGCGGCCCGGGCGCGCGAGCGCGGGTCGGTGCTGCTCACGAGCACGCCGTGGCCCGGCGCCAACGTCGTGCTGACCGCCGAGCAGGGCCGGTGGAGCGGGGTCGGGACGGGCGACGGGCGGCTGCGCACGCACGAGCTGCGGGTCGTGCGGACCGGGCGTGGCTCGGCGGCGGTCCGCACGAGCGTCGACGTCGCGCTCCCGCTGGGCCGCCCCGCGCCGGCCCTCGTCGAGCCGCACGCGAGCGTCACCGCCGCCTCGCTGGCCCCCGCGCCGGTCGCGCCGGCCCCCGAGGTGGCGCCGGAGGCCGAGGGCGCGCCCGCCGCGACGCTGAGGCTCGTCGGATGAGCACCCGCACGACCGTCCTGTGGGTGCCCGACTGGCCCGTGCTCGCCGCGGTCCGGGCCGGTCAGGTCCCGCCGCACCTGCCCGCCGCGGTGCACGACGCCCGCCGGGTCACCGCGGTCTCGGCGCTCGCCCGGTCGCAGGGCGTGCGCCGCGGCATGCGCCGGCGTCAGGCGCAGGGCTGCTGCCCCGAGCTCGTGCTGCTCCCGGTCGACGAGGGGCGCGACGTGCGGCTGTTCGAGCCGGTCGTGGCCGCCGCCGAGACGGTCGTCGCGGGGCTCGAGGTCGCCCGCGCCGGGCTCCTGCTGCTGCCCGCCGACGGCGCGAGCCGCTACCACGGCTCCGAGGACGCGCTCGCGGAGCGGCTCGTGGTGGCCGTCGCCGAGCGCACCGGCCACGAGGCGCACGTGGGCACCGCCGACGGCCTGCTCGCCGCGGTGCTCGCCGCCCGCAGCGGGAGCACCGTGCCGCCCGGCGGGTCGCGCGGGTTCCTCGCGCCGCTCGGCGTCGGGGAGCTCGTGCACGCCGCGGTGCAGGACGGCGCCGCCGAGGAGGTCGCCGCGTTCGTCGACCTGCTGCTGCGGCTCGGCCTGCGCACGCTCGGGGACCTCGCGACCCTGCCGTCGGCGGACGTGCACGCGCGCTTCGGCCGGACCGGGGTGTGGGCGCACACGCTCGCCCGCGGGGCCGACGACCGACCGCCCGCCCGGCGCCGACCCGAGACCGACCTCGAGGTCACGTGCGAGCTCGACCCGCCCGCCGAGCGCGTCGACGCCGCGACGTTCGCGGGCCGCCGGCTCGCCGAGGAGCTCCACGCGCGGCTGCTCGAGCACTCCGTGACGTGCGGGCGGCTGCAGATCGTGGCCCGCACCGACGCCGGTGAGGAGCTCGCCCGCACGTGGCGCACCGACCTCGGAGGGCTCGGGGGGCTCACCGCGGCGCGGATCACCGACCGCGTGCGGTGGCAGCTCGAGGGCTGGCTCACGGCGGGGGCGCTCGCGGGGCGCCCGGGCCGGCGCGCACGCGACCTGACCGCGGACGACCCGGCGCCGGCCGCGCTCGTGCACCTGAGCATCGCGGCGCAGGACGTCGCCCCCGCGGGCGCCGAGCAGGGCCGGCTGTGGGGCGGGCCGTCCGGGGGCGACCTGCGCGCGCACCGGGCGCTGGACCGCGTGCAGGGGCTCATCGGCGGCGACGGCGTGCTCACGGTGGCCCTCCAAGGCGGGCGCGACCTGCGCGACCAGGTGCACCTGCGCCCGTGGGGCGACCAGACCGCCGCACCGCGCCCGGCGGACCGTCCGTGGCCCGGGCGGCTGCCCGAGCCGGCGCCCGCGACCGTGCTGACCGAGCCCCAGCCCGTCGACGTGCGCGACGCGGCGGGCGCGCCCGTGCGGCTCGACGAGCGCGCGGTCCTCAGCGGGGAGCCGGCGACGGTGCGCTGGCCCGGGGAGGACCCGCGGGCGGTGGCGGGCTGGGCCGGGCCGTGGCCGCTCGCGGACCGGTGGTGGACCGGGGCGGTCCGGGTGCGCTCGCACGTGCAGGCGACGCTCGACGACGGGCGTGCGGTGCTGCTCGCGTGCACGGACGGGGTGTGGACGTGCGAGGCGACGTACGACTGAGCGGCACCGGCAGGGATCCGACGAGGGGAAGACAAGGGGGAGTGACGCACGATGACGGGGACGGGACGGTCCGCGCGCTACGCCGAGCTGCACGCGCACTCCGCGTTCAGCTTCCTCGACGGCGCGAGCCAGCCCGAGGAGCTCGCGTACGAGGCCGCGCGCCTCGGCCTGTCCGCGCTCGCGCTGACCGACCACGACGGTCTCTACGGCGTCGTGCGGTTCGCGCAGGCCGCCCGGCTCGTCGGGCTCCCCACGGTGTTCGGCGCCGAGCTGCACCTGCCCGTGCCCGGCGGGACACCCGGGGCGGGCGCGACCACAGGGCGGGCCCGCCCCGGACCCGACGTGCTCGACCCCCCGACCGGCGTCCCCGACCCGCGCGCGACCCACCTGCCCGTGCTGGCGCGCGGCCCCGACGGCTACCGCGCGCTGTCCCGGGCGATCGCGACCGCGCACCTCGCGACCGGGACCAAGGGCGCCGCGCACTACACGCTCGAGGGGCTCGCCGAGCAGGCCGCCGGGCAGTGGCTCGTGCTCACGGGCTGCCGCAAGGGCGCGGTGCGGCGCGCGCTGACCGGGCGCGCGGGCGCTGGGCCGGTGACGCCCGAGGGGTTCGTCGCCGCGCGCGCCGAGGTCGACCGGCTCGTCGCGCTGTTCGGCCGCGAGAACGTCGCGGTCGAGGTCACCGACACGGGCGACCCGTTCGACTCCGAGCTCGCGGACGCGCTCGCGGCCCTCGCCGCCGCGGGCGACCTGCCGCTCGTCGCGACCGGGAACGTGCACTACGCGACCCCGCGCGACGCCGACCTGGCCGCCGCGCTCGCCGCCGTGCGGGCGCGCTCGTCGATGGAGGACCTCGACGGCTGGCTGCCGGGCGCCCCGACCGCGCACCTGCGCTCGGCGCGCGAGATGCTCATGCGCCACCGCCGTCACCCGGACGCGGTGCGCACGGCCGCCGACCTCGCGCTCGAGTGCGCGTTCGACCTGTCGCTGGTCGCCCCGAACCTGCCGCCGTACCCCGTGCCCGCGGGCCACACCGAGGCGACGTGGCTGCGCAAGCTCGTCCGGCGCGGCGCGCGCGAGCTCTACGGGCCTCCCGAGGCCGAGACGGTGCCGGGCGCGTATGCGCAGATCGAGCACGAGCTGCGCGTCATCGAGGACCTTGGCTTCCCGGGCTACTTCCTCGTCGTGTACGACCTCGTCGACTTCTGCCGCCGCAACGGGATCCTCGCCCAGGGCCGCGGCTCGGCGGCGAACTCGGCGGTCTGCTACGCGCTGCGCGTCACGGCCGTCGACGCGGTCAAGCACGGGCTGCTGTTCGAGCGGTTCCTCGCCCCCGAGCGCGACGGTCCGCCCGACATCGACGTCGACATCGAGTCGGGCCGCCGCGAGGAGGTCATCCAGTACGTCTACGCGACGCACGGGCGCACGCACGCCGCGCAGGTCGCCAACGTCATCGGCTACCGCCCGCGCTCGGCGGTGCGCGACGCCGCACGCGCGCTCGGGTACGACGTCGGGCAGCAGGACGCGTGGAGCAAGAGCATCGAGCGGTGGGGGAGCCTGCGCGGACCCGACCGCGGGCTGCCGTGGTGGCAGGGCGCGGCGCCGGTGTCCGCGACGCCCGACCACGGGCCGGCGCCGGTTCCCGGTCAGGCGCCCGGCCCGCGATCCGGTCAGCCGCACCGGCCCGTCGTCCCCGACCACCGGGTGCACGACACCGACCGTGCCGTCGGCGAGCCGACCAAGGACCGCCACGACGTCGTCCCCGCGCACCTGCCGCCCGCCGCGAGCGACCTCGACGAGATCCCCGAGCACGTCATCGACCTCGCCGAGCGGTTCCTGCGCCTGCCGCGCCACCTCGGCATCCACTCGGGCGGCATGGTCATGTGCGACCGGCCCGTCATCGAGGTGTGCCCGGTGGAGTGGGCGCGGATGCCCGGGCGCACGGTGCTGCAGTGGGACAAGGACGACTGCGCCGACGCCGGGCTGGTCAAGTTCGACCTGCTGGGCCTCGGGATGCTGACCGCGCTGCGCATCGGCTTCGACCAGGTGCGCGAGCACGAGGGCGTGCACGTCGAGCTGCACGGGCTGCCGCACGAGGACCCCGCGGTCTACGACCTGCTGTGCGCCGCCGACACCGTCGGGGTGTTCCAGGTCGAGTCGCGCGCGCAGATGGGGACCCTGCCGCGGCTGCGCCCCCGGCGGTTCTACGACATCGTCATCGAGGTCGCGCTGATCCGCCCCGGGCCCATCCAGGGCGGCTCGGTGCACCCGTACATCAACCGCTACAACGGCCGCGAGAAGGTCACGTACCTGCACCCGCTGCTCGAGAAGTCGCTGTCCAAGACCCTCGGCGTCCCGCTGTTCCAGGAGCAGCTCATGCAGATGGCGATCGACGTCGCCGACTTCACGCCCGCCGAGGCCGACCAGCTGCGGCGTGCGATGGGCTCGAAGCGGTCGATCGAGCGCATGGAGGCGATGCGGGCGCGGCTCATGGCCGGGATGGAGGCCAACGGCATCCCGCCGGGCGTGCGCGAGCAGATCTACGACAAGCTCAAGGCGTTCGCCGACTTCGGCTTCCCCGAGTCGCACTCGTACTCGTTCGCGTTCCTCGTGTACGCGAGCTCGTGGCTCAAGGTGCACCACCCCGCGGCGTTCTACGCGGGGCTGCTGGCCGCGCAGCCGATGGGCTTCTACTCCCCGCAGTCGCTCGTCGCGGACGCGCGCCGGCACGGCGTCGAGGTGCTGCGCCCCGACGTGCAGCACTCGGACGTCCAGGCGTGCGTCGAGCGCACGGCCCCGCCGCCGCCCGGCGGGGAGCCGCCGCTCGTCCCGACGCCGTCCGGCACCGCGGCCGTGGGTGCGCGCACGCCGGCCGGGCGCACGCTCGTCGTGCGGATGGGGCTCGCGTCGGTGCGGGGCGTGGGGGAGGACGTCGCGGAGCGGCTCGTCGCGGAGCGGCGCGAGCACGGGGTGTTCGCGGACCTGCGCGACCTCGCGCGGCGCGTGCGCCTGACGACCGCGCAGCTCGAGGCGCTCGCGACGGGCGGCGCGCTCGGCAGCCTCGGGGCGACGCGGCGCGAGGCGCTGTGGGCCGCGGGCGCGCTCGCGCAGGAGAGCCCCGACACGCTGCCCGGCGTCAGCGTCGGCGTGAGCGCCCCGACGCTGCCCGGGATGAGCGACGTCGAGCTCGCCGTCGCGGACGTGTGGGCGACCGGGGTCTCGACCGACTCGTTCCCGACGCAGTTCGTGCGCGACGGGCTCGACTCCGCGGGGGTCCTGCGCGTCGAGCAGGCGTTCCGCCACGAGACCGGGCGCCGTGTCGCCGTCGCCGGGGTCATCACGCACCGCCAGCGACCCGGGACCGCCGGGGGCGTGACGTTCCTGTCGCTCGAGGACGAGACGGGGCTGCTCAACGTCATCTGCTCCGCGGGCCTCTGGCAGCGGTTCCGCAGGGTCGCGCGCACGTCACCCGCGCTCGTCGTGCGCGGCCGGCTCGAACGGGCCGACGGCGCGACGAACCTGATCGCCGAGCACCTCGCGCCGCTGTCGCTGCGGGTGCGGTCCTCGTCGCGCGACTTCCACTAGGGGCGCGGCGGCGCGTCGCCGGTGCGGGCCGCACGTCGCCGCCCGGAGAACCGGGACACCAGCAGGAGGACGGGCACCATCACGACGCCGCGCACCAGGCTCCTGTCCGCCTCCCAGCCCAGGCCCCAGTACGCCACGGCGGCGATCACCGCTCCGCCGAGGAGGGCGAGCAGCAGCAGCGGTCCATGGCGACGGAGCATGCGGCGATCCTCCCGTGCGACGCCGCCCGGCGCTCGCGGACGCGTCCACGCAGCCGTCGCGACGACGGTCGGCCCCGTATTTCGCTCCGGTGCGCCGGAACCCGTGGCTACGCTGCCCCGATGTCGCTCTTCGGCCCGCTCGTCGCCTACGTCCCGACCCCCCGCAGCGCCGACGGTGCGCTCGCCCCCGACGTCCTGGGCGACCTCGTCGACCGAGTCGTGGCGGCAGGCGCGAGCGGGGTGTGCGTGCTCGGCAGCGTCGGGACGTTCGCCTACCTCGACGCCGCGACGCGCCGCGCGGTCGTCGCAGCAGCGGTCGAGGCCGCCGCCGGGCGGGTGCCCGTCATGGCCGGGGTCGGCGCCCTCGCGACCCGTGACGTGCTCACGCTCGCGCGCGACGCCCAGGACGCCGGCGCGGACGCGCTCCTGCTGCCGACGACGTCCTACCTGCCCCTGACCGACGACGAGGTCCTGGGCCTCGTGCGCGACGTGGCCGGGGCCGCCGACCGGCCCGTCTGGATCTACCACAACCCCGTCACCACCCGGTACGACTTCAGCGTCGAGGCGCTCCTGCGGGCCGCCGCGCTGCCCGGCGTGGGCGGGGTCAAGGACCGTGCGCCCGCCGCCGACGCCGTGCGTGCCCGCGCGGCCGCGGTCCTCGCCGGTGCCCCGGCCGACCTCGAGGTCGGCTACAGCGGGGACGTGCTCGGCGTGCACGGGCTGCTCGCGGGCGCCCGGACGTGGCACTCGGCGCTCGCGGGCGTCCTGCCCGGCCCGTACGCCGCCGTCGCGCACCTCGCCGCCCGGCGGGACGCGGAGGGGACGCTCGCGCTGCTCGACCACCTGGCGCCGCTCGTCGACCTCGTCATGGGCTCGGGCGGACCGCGTGCCATCCACGCCGTGGGTCAGCTGCTCGGCCTGCCGCTCGGTGACGTCCCGGCGCCGCTGCGGATGCCCGGGCCGGACGTGCGCGCGGAGCTCGAGGCCGCGCTGGAGGCCGTGCTCGACCGCTTCGCGGACGTGGACGCCGCGTCGACGTCCGGGTGACCGGGCTCAGTCGAACAGGCTGAACGCCCGCGCCAGGAGCCGGAACGGGAACGTCGCGGCCCGCACCAGGAGCCCGACCTCGACCGCCGAACCACGCCGAGGCGCGCATCAGTCGCCGATGCGCTCCGCGTCGTCGGGCAGTGCCTCGTCCTCGTCGGCCACGGGGTCCTCCATCGGCGGGTCGACGCGCCGCAGCCGCGAGAAGATCGCCCAGAACACGGCCACGAGCGGGACCGAGATCACGGCCCCGAGGATGCCGGCCGTGAGCGTTCCCCCGGTCACGACGAGCGCGACGACGACGGGGTGCAGCGAGACCTGCTTGCCCATGACGAGCGGCTGCAGGATGTGCCCCTCGAACTGCCCGATGAGCGCGATCCCGATACCGACGATCGCCGCCTGGATCGGGCCGTTCGCGGCGAGCGCCACGATCATCGCGATGATCATCGCCGCGGGGGCACCGATGAGCGGGATGAAGGCACCGATGAGCACGAGGACCGCGAGCGGTGCCGCGAGCGGGACACCGACGAACGACAGGAGCAGGAACGCCAGGAGCCCGTCGGTCGCCGCGATGATCATCGTGCCGCGCGTGTAGCCGGAGAACGTGTACCAACCGGCGCTGGCCGCGGTCTTCCAGGTCTCACGGACGCGCGAGGGGAGCTGGTTGAGGAACCACACCCACATCTCACGGCCGCGCGCGAGGAAGAACACCGAGCAGAACGTCGCGAGCGCGAGCGCCGCGAAGACCTCCACCACCCCGCCGGCGCCGGCCGCGGCCTGCCCGGCGAGCTCGCCACCGTGCTCGACGACCCACGCGCGCCCGTTGTCGATCCACTCGTTGAGCTGCTCGGTCGTCACGGTGAACGGCAGCGGGCCGTTCTCCAGGAAGTCGATGATGTCGTCGATGCCCTCGCCGAACTGGACCGACAGGCTCTCCCACTGCCCGGCTACGGAGACCCCGACGTACGTCAGCATCCCGAGCAGCACGAGGATCCCGCCGAGCAGGGACAGCGCCGTCGCGATCCCGCGCGGCATGATCCGTGCGAGCACGTCGACCGCGGGACGCAGCACCGCCGTCATGACGAGCGCGATGAACACTGCGACGAAGAGCAGCTGCACGCGCGAGGTCGCGTAGAAGATCAGGGCCACCGCTGCGACGACGACGAGCAGCCGCCACCCGACGCCCGCCATGACCCGCAACCAGTGCGGTGCCGTCTGCTCGACGCCGATCACCGACGGGTTGCGTCGCGCGCCGGCGACCTTGCGCGCCGCCGGGCTGGCTCCCGCGAGGAGACGGCTCGGGACGGGGGAGCGGTCGTTCGACGTGCTCTCCTCGGCCATCCCGACCTCCCGGTCCGGGGCGCTCGGGGATCTCACCCGAACCGCCCGTACGCTGCTGAAACGCCTGTCGGGGCCAGTGTGCCCCCCCGGGCCGATGCATGCTCGACCGCCGCACCGTGCTATGTTTTCTGCCGCACCTGAGGGAGCGCCGGGAGTGCCCGACGTCCTCTCACGGTCCACCTGTCCGGGTGGCGGAATGGCAGACGCGCTAGCTTGAGGTGCTAGTGCCCTAACGGGCGTGGGGGTTCAAGTCCCCCTCCGGACACACAGTTTGGGGATGCATCCCCCGG
>NZ_BJLR01000046.1 GCF_006538745.1 Cellulomonas cellasea
TTCTTGTCCGCCGGAAAGTAGAGCAGCAGGCTGCTGCGCCCTTCTCCGGTGAAGTCGTCTATCCAGAATGTGTGGTTCGCCCACGCCTCATCGACAACGCGGCCCAATCTAAAGTTCAGGCAGGCCGCCAACTTTGCGGTATTCTCAGGCCCTAATCTGGCACTCCAGCCTAACGCCTCGAACTTCGATGTCGCGATGTGGTCGAAAACGCTGCCCGGCTCTGCGACTACGACCTCGACCTCGACCTCGTAACGCTCGTTCACAAGCCCGATGAGCGTTAGCCGTGCTGGATTGTAGGCAAGCTCGTACAGCACAGTGAACGTGCTTGTGCTCGTGGGCACGGTGAGCCTGCCAGGCAAGGCGCCTGTGGCGGCTCGTGGGACGGGGACTCCGCCGACGAACCACGAGACCCTCAATGGTGCCGCCGGGCCGACGCCACCGTCGCCCTTGGCGGCCAGGCTGAAGTGCGTCGTCGTCTCCTGACCCGAAATCGTCCAAGACAAGTCGCCGCACGGTGACTTGCGCGTCTCCGTGCGGAGCACGGCGTGCTCGAATACGAAGCCGGTGCGCTCGATCGTCACAAGGTCCACAGCACCAGACTCCTCGTCGTTGAACTCCTGGTATCACGAGCGGCGTTGAATCCAGCGCCACCTCCGTGCCGTGCTCCGTAGACGCCGCCCGCAGGGACACCAGACGCATCTCTTCACTCCGAGAGTGTCCGCACCACGACCTGGCGCGAGGCTTCCCGCGCACGTACTCCAGGTGGAGTCCTTGCCGACCCAATGAACACCGTCGCGTTCGCTCTGAGACAGAACGGTTCTACCGCTCGGTTCTGTACCCCTTCAACTGATTGAGGTCAGGTGGGCGCCGTCACTGCACGAAGATGCGGCGATCGGTGACCCCGCAACCAACCAGATGGACCCGCGCGACGAGTGACCGGACGATCGAGGACGCGGCGGCACGGTTCTTCGCCGCGTGGGAGGAGCGCGCAGCCGCGGAACTAGAAGCTGCCGACGCGGTGGGGCGTCTGCTCGAGGCCGAGCTCAGCCATCGGTGTGCGGTCTTGTCTTTACCGAGGAAGTAGCTCCGTCTCCTGGCGGGGGGTGGAGGCCTTGAAAGTTCGGTGCGTGCACGCCGACATCGTTTGGGCCTGCAACGTCGGCCACCGAGCGACCACCCGATACCGGCGTCTCACTTCCTTGGAAGTGAGACGACCCGCGGGCACCGCTCCCCCCGGCTGGCCGTAACGGCGCGTCGCGTTCCAAAATCCCTCGCCAAACGCGCGTCGCACAAGGTCGCTACGGCGACGAGTTCCACTACGGTCGGCGCATGGAGCTGGGCTACGCACGGGTGTCGACCGCCAAGCAGGACCTCGAACGCCAGATCGACGCCCTCACCGCGGCCGGCATCCCGGCCGAGCGGATCTTCGTCGACAAGAAGTCCGGCGCTCACACCGACCGCCCCGGCCTGACCGCGCTGCTCGACTACGCGCGCGAGGGCGACGTCATCGTCGTGCACACCCTGGACCGGCTCGGGCGCACCGTGCGCGACACCCTCAACCTCATCCACGACCTCACCGACCGCGGCGTCGGGCTGCGCAACCTCGCCGACCCCATCAAAGTCAACTCCTCGGATCCATCCGACCCGATGGGTCAACTGGCCCTCGTGCTGCTCGCGCTGTTCGCGCAGATGGAGCGCACGTACATGCTCGAGCGCGCCGCCCACGCCCGCGCCGTCGCCGCCAAGACCGGCCGGCGCACCGGCCGCCCCACCGTCGTGGACCCCGACAAGCTCACCTATGCGATCCACCTGCGCGACGCCGGGCACACCATGGCCGAGATCGCCGTTAAGACCGGCATCACCCGCGCCACCCTCTACCGCCACATGCCACCCCGCCCCGCCACCCCCGTCACCGCCGCCGGGCAGCCCGAGCCGGCGCCGCGCTCATGAGCCTGACGCCGGGCGACGACCGGTCGGTCGCGGACTACCGCCAGCTGCTCGACGACGTGCTCACCGAGGTCCGCGCCGCGCGGATCCGCGCGGGGCAGGCGGTCAACGCCGAGCGCACGCTGCTCTACTGGCGCGTCGGCCAGCTCATCCTCGAGCGCCAGCAGCAGGAGGGCTGGGGCGCGACGATCATCGACCGGCTCGCCGCCGACCTCGCCGCGCAGTTCCCTGGCGCGCGCGGCTGGTCCCCGCGCAACCTCTGGTACATGCGCGCCCTGGCCGAGGCCTACCCCACCCGCGTTCGTGCAACAGCTGTTGCAGGACTCCCGTGGGGCCACCTCACCGTCCTGATGAGCCAGGTCCCCGACCCCGGCGCCCGCACTTGGTACGCCGAGCAGGCCTCCCGCTACGGATGGTCCCGCGCGGTGCTCACCCACCACATCAGCACCCGCCGGTACGAGCGCGTCGGCCAGGCACCGGACAACTTCACCGCCACGGTCCCCGCCGGCGAGCAGGACCTCGTCCGTGAAGTCCTCGCCGACCCCTACGACCTGGAGTTCCTGGCCCTCGACCCCACCCACTCCGAACGCCAGCTAAAGGACGCCCAGGGACAGCGCCGTCAGATCTGCCGTTGAGCCCGATGCTCGGTTGACCGCTTGCTGCGTCGCGCGGCGCTCGACGTGGGCCGCGTAGGGCGCCGCCCCACTCCGCTGAGCACCCGTTCCAGACGGGTGCTGCCGACACAAGTGCCGCATTACGGACGAGCGATTCCAGTCACGACGACGCCACCACTTGGCGCTGCGCTGCCGTAGAGGCGGGCAAAGGAGACATCCAGCACTCCCGGGCCAACCTCGTACAGGCCCTCGAACTCAATCGTGCCGCTGAGGGACTGCCCGCTCGAGATGGTCTCGACCCAGCTCCCGGAGAACGGGTCGGCCTCGTAGGCGCGGCCGCCTTCGTCGACCGCGGTGACGTTCTTGAAGAGCGGGACCGTGAGGCTGTCATCGGTCCCGTTGGTCACGGTAGCGTCGATGCGCAAGTGTCCGCCCTGATTCTCGACCTTCGTGACCTCCACGACAACGTCGCCTCGTGTCGCCGACCACGGCCCTACCGCGGGGTCCGGTTGAACCGTGTCGGCTGGGGGCGGCTGATCGCGGCCTGGTGTCGGGGCATCGCCGCTCGACTTCGAGGGGCCGGATGACGCGAGCGGATCCTTGTTCGGCTTGGACTGTCGCTCACCGAACGTCACGGACCCACCCCAGGGCGTTGCCACTTCCTGGATGACGAGCCCCTGGCTGAGCGCGTAGGCCAGGCAAGCGACTACGAAGACGGCGGGCGCGAGCCAGGCCCAGCGCTTGCCGTTGGGCTTATCCACTTCGACCTCATCTCCTCCGTCGCCTGCTCACGACGCCGGCCACTCGGGAACCCAACGCAGGAGGTGGCCGTCGTCGCGCACGCGGTACACGTGCGTGCGCGATGCGGTCAGATTGACGTTCCGCGGGTCGCCGCTCAGGCGCGCGGAGCCCGCGGTCGTGTGCCGCCAGACTGAGCCGTCGTCGTGCAGCGTGAGCGCGGCGTCGGGCTGTGCGGCTACGGCAGTCACCCGCCCCGGTCCGCGCACGGCGACCCACTGCCCGGAGCCTTGGTCGTGCGCCGCGCTGCCGTCTTCTAGCAGGAGGCACACGCGACGGCCCGACGCCGCCACCATGCGCGCGGGTGTCCCGCTCCAGATGCGGCTCCACCCCGTGTACGCGACGTTGCGGTACACCCAGACGGTTCCGTCGTCGTGGAGTTGGTAGAGCTCGTCGGCGCCCACAATATCGACGGCGCGCGGGTTGGTGTCGATCTCCGCCCAGCCGGTGAGCGGTGTCCCGGTATACGCCCAGACGCGCCCGTCGTCGTGGAGCTGGAACAGGTCCTCGCCCCGTGCGGCGAGGCGGACGGTGCGCGGGTTCCCGTCGAGGAGCTGCCACCCCGTGTAAGGCGTGCCGGTGTACCGGTAGATCGCGCCGTTCGAGTGCCGCTGATACAGCTCCTTCTCGGTCACGAGCAGAGCCTTCGTCGCGGGGTTGGTGTCGATCTCGGCCCAACCGACCCTCGGCACGCCGGTGTACTCCCAGATCCGTCCGTTGTCGTGGAGCTGGAACAGCCGGCCCCATGCGGCGGCGACCAGCTCGGTCGCGGGATTGTCGTCGAGGAGAGTCCACCGCGAGTCCGGCGCGCCGCTGCGGCAGGCCTCCCACGTCACAGCGAATGCCTCCGCCGAGTAGAACATCCCACCGAGCTCGGCGTCACCGAGCAGCCCGGCGACGTACAGCTCCTCGAGGAGGTCGGGGAGCAGACCGATGTGCGCCATGCCCTCGGCGCTGAAGTCCCACGACCGCTCACCGAACCGGCACCGCGTCAGGGCGTCGGGCGGGGCCCCGGGGCTGTCCGCGTAGACCACCATCCCGCGAGCGGCGCGCGACGTTGCGTCCAGCGGGACGGGTCCGGCGAAGCGGGGCGCTGGGAGGCGCTCGAGTCCACTCGCGTCCGAGCCGATCGCGACGCCTTCGTAGCCGTTGCTAATCTGCGCCCGGACCTGCTCGGCGACATGGTCCATCCCTTCGCCGATGCCGACGCCGACCAGGCCCCGCAGCGCACGGAGGCGGCGCAACGTCCGCACGGAGTGGTGGCGCTCCGTCGCATGGCCCCCGCTACGCACGCCGGTGTGCCCCGCGACGAGCGGGTACCGCTCGGCCTCCGCGATCGAGAGCACGTCCTCGACGGTCCGCTCCGACATGTGGTCGACGTCAATGAGCACGCCCCGTCGCATCAGGTGCCGCACGGCGACCGCGCCGAGAGCCGTGAGGCCGCGCGCGTTGCGGTGCCCGGTGCGAGTCGCAGGCGGCGCTGGGACGTCACGCAGCAGGTCCTCGCCGAGCGCCCTCTCGGCCACGGCGCGTCCGATCCAGCCCAGGTCCGGCGGAATGTAGGGCGCCGTGATCCCGGAAACGGGCGGGGCCGGCTCGATCGTCGCGTGACGTCCCGTGAGGTACCGGGTGCTCAGGGCGAGGAGCGGTTCGTACACTGCGCTGCCCCCGAACGCATTGTCGGCCAGGTGGACCGGGAAGAAGTACCGCACGCCGGCAGCGATCAACCGGTCAAGCTCGTCCGTGACCTGCGCGGGCGTAGGGTGCGGAATCGGGTCCGCGCCCGCGCCGGTGGGCCGGCGCGCGCAGAAGTTGCCGATCGCGTCGACCTCGATGCCGAGCACCACCGCGAGACGCCCCGCCGATACGGTGCGACGGAGCTCCTGCGCGTTCTCGACCACGTCCATGAACCCGCTCAGTGCCGCGAGCTTCTTGATGGCCTCGATCTGCAGGTCCGCCGAGGTCCGGTCGTCCGTCGGGCCCTTCGTCTCCGTGAGGTCCGCCAGCAGAGCGCTGTTGACGGCCAGCGCCACCACGACGCGCAGACCACCTTGCCACGCTCGCTCCAGCCACTCCACGCGGGCCTGCTGGTGGGTGCGGTCGTGCCAGGTCGGCCAGGTACGGAAGCCCGGCCAACCACGGGCTTCGTGCTCCGCGACGTACCCGGGCGTGGCGTCAACGCCCCCCATCGCGCGCAAGGTGCCGACGACGTTGGCGCGGACAGCGTTGCCGCGCAGCTGGAACGGATGGAACTCGTGGTGCCCGCCACAGTCGTGCAGCGTGTCCGCGGGCGCCCCGTCGGGCGCGCCGTACACGAGCTCGGTGCCGAAGCCGAGGTGCGCGGCCGGGTGGATGTGCATGTCGACGAGACCGACGAGCCGGTCCCCCGCCAGCCGGTTGACGCCCTCCGCGTACTTGCCGCCCAGTGAAGCGATCATCGGAAACCCCTCTCTGCTCGGGCGGGGTCTGGAACGACCCCGCGGTTAAGAGCAGACTGTCCGCCGGGGGTCTGGCGCGGCACGGTGTCATCCCGCCGATCGTGGAGGGTTATCCCTCAACGCAAGGGGGAGTGCGATGGGCGGGCCGACGCGAACGACCCGGCTTCCCGTCGGCGGCAGCCCGTTTAACGTCGCGCGGCGGCGCGCCGCGGACCGGGCGGGGACCGCTGCGGTCGCCGCGGTGTTCGTCGGGGTCGCCACGATGGCCGCCGGCACCGTGACGTCCTGGGACTGGCTCAGCTCGGCCGGCCCGCCCTACGTGCTGTTCCATCTCATCGGAGCGCTTTTCCTGCTCGCGGCGGCGACCGCGCTTGTCCAGCGGCAGCCAGCCGTCGTCGCCCTCCTTCTGGCCCTCGTCGGCGTCTTTTGGTACGTCGCCGACCTCCGCTCCTCCACGGTGCCCGCGGTGTTCGCGCTCGGCTTTGTGCTCGCGTACCTGCCGTACGCGGGACTCGCGCACGTCGCGCTCGCGGCCCCGTTCGGCCGCCTCTGGAATCGCGTCGATGTCGCCGTCGTGAGCTGCGCCTACGCGACCGCGGTCGGCTCACAGTGGGTACGGCTCGTCGTCGACGATCCTCCGATGCCGTGGTACTGGTCGGACTCCCAACCCAACACCGCCGCCGCGCGCACCGGCAGTGCCCTCGCGATCGTCCTGACCATCATTGCTGCTGTCCGCTTCGTGGGTCGCTACCGCGCGGCCGCGCGGGGCGTCCGGCGGCCCTCGGCCACGATCTGGTCGATATTCGCCGCTGCCTCGATCCTGTGGGCGGCCACCGAGCTCGCGAGCCTGCTCAGTGCGGACCAACGGGTCCAGAACGCCCTCGTGATCGGCGCCGCGGCGCTCACCGGTACGGCCCCGGCCATCTACCTCGCCTCGGTGACGAGGAGCTCGTGGGGAAGCCGACGCCTCGCGCCGCTCCTTACGCCCGGCGACCGGACAGGTCCCGCCGCCATGCAGCACGCTCTCGCGGTGGCGCTCGGCGACCCGGGGCTCCGGGTCGCATTCCGCGGACCGGACGGAGCGCTGCTCGACGTGAAAGACCGCCCGGTCCCCGTGCACAGCCCGTCCGAGGTTGTCACCCCGGTCCTCGTCCGCGGGGAGGAGCTGGCGGTGCTGGTGCACGACCCCGCACTCGCGACCGACCCGAGGTTCGTCGCGAGCATCGTCGATGTCGCGGCGCTCGCCCTAGAGAACGCCCGGCTCGTCGCCCTCCAGCGCGAGCAACTCGTAGAGCTGCGCGCGTCGCGGCGCCGGCTCGTCGAGGCGACCGACGCGGAGCGGCGCCGGCTCGAACGGAATCTGCATGACGGAGTGCAGCAGAGCCTGCTTGGCGTGCTCGTGCTGCTGAACCTGGCCGCGGAGACCCGCACGCGCGCCCCGGCCGAGGGCGACGCGCTACTCGCACGCGCCGCGCACGAGGTCTCGACCGCCCTCGGCGAGGTCCAGGACCTCTCGCGTGGCGTCTTCCCGAGGGTCCTCACCGAGCAGGGGCTCGCCGGTGCCGTCGAGGTTCTAGCGGAGCGGAGCCCTGTGCCCGTGGTGGTGCACGTCGACGACCGTCGCTGGCCACCCGAGCTCGAGGTAGCAGGGTACTTCGTGATCTCCGAAGGGCTCGCCAACGTGCTCAAGCACGCCGAGGCCACCGTCGTCGTAGTCAACGTGACAGGGTCGGCGTGCGAGCTCGTGGTTTCCGTGACCGACGACGGTCGTGGCGGTGCTCACCCCGGCTCCGGGACCGGCCTCGTCGGGCTCCGGGACAGGGTGGGTGCCGTGGGTGGGATCCTCGAGGTCTCAGACGCCCGGCCGTCGGGGACGGTCGTGACGGCACGCATTCCCCGGGTGGCGGCGGCCGAGGCGTCGCGGTGAGGGTCTTCATCGGCGAGGACCAGGGGCTCCTGCGCGACACTCTCGCCCAGGCGCTCAACGCTCGCGGAGTAGAGGTCGCCGGGACCGCCGGTTCGTTGCCCGACATACTGGACCGGGTCGCCGACGTCCGGCCCGACGTATGCCTCCTCGACATCCGCATGCCGCCCACCGGGACAGACGAGGGGCTCCGCGCGGCCGAGTGGATCCGTGCGCACCATCCGGGCATCGGCATACTCGTCCTATCCCAGCACGCTGAGACGGCGTACGCAGTGCGCCTGCTGGAGGTCGAGGACGAGGCACGCGGGCTCGGGTACTTGCTCAAGGAACGCGTCGCCGACCTCACGGTGCTCATCGACGCGATTGAGCGAGTCGCCCGCGGGGAGGTCGTCGTCGACCCAGTCCTGGTCTCGCGGCTGCTGGCACGCCGCCGCGCGTCGGACGCCCTGAGCCGCCTCACCGAGCGCGAGCGGGACGTGCTAGCTCTCATCGCTGAGGGCCGGTCGAACGCATACGTCGCGCGGCACCTGCACTGCAGCGGTAAGACGGTCGAGAAGTACGCCGCCTCGGTGTACAGCAAACTCGGCCTCGCGGTAGAAGACCCCATCACCCGCGCCGAGATGAACACCCGGGTCCTGGCAGTCCTTGCGTACCTACGTCACTCCACCTGAGGGAGCGCCGCCCCGCCCACGCGAGACTGGATCGGGACGCGACCCGACCGGCATGAGGACTGCGCTCCTCGACCCAGGTTGGACCGCCCGGTCAGCCGCTCGTCCGGTGTTCGCCGGGCCGGCACCCTGTCCGCGCGACCCACTCGGTGAGCCGAGTTCTAGAAAGGTGGAACCGCTCGTGCCAGCCGAGCGGCGCGTCGGCGTGCGCGGTGGTGGAGAAGGCACCTTCCCAGGCGAGATGGAGGGCCGCGAGCTCCTCGACGAATTCCCAGTGCTCCGTCCAACACTCGGGGATGTGACGGCGGTCGAGGGAGTAGTGGTGGGTCAGCCAGGTGACCCAGGTGTCGAGGTCTTCGAGCAGGAGCCGCTGGTCGTCCGGGCCGTGTGCGGCCCAGCAGATTGGGACCGCAGGTCCGAACGGTTGTGGGAGCTCCGCCTGGGGGAAGAACGCGTCGACGACGGGTTGGGAGCGTGCGGGTCTGCGGTTCATCGGGCCATACCTTTCTCGAGCTCGTTCGGGTGAGCGATGGGGCTCCTGCCCGGGGCGTTGACGGACGCCGGGATGGAGGTGGGGCCGTTGGCGAGGTCGTCGTGGGCGACGGTCGCGGCAATCCGTGCACGCCAGGCGCGGCGTGCGTCCGGGTCGTCGGGCTCCGGTCCGAGCTCGACGACCCAGGCAGGCGGGTCGGCGATGGTGTGGTCCGTCAGCGCCTCGATGCGCGCGGCGATGAGCTCCTCGATCTGGCGCAGCGTCGCTTGGGCGCCTGGTGACAGGTGCGAGGTGTCCGGGTGGGTCGGAAGGGCGCGCGGGTCCTCGACCTGGGTGCTGAGCCATGCGTTCACGCGGCGGCGTAGCGCGGCGGCGAGATCATGGTCCGGCTCGTCGGCGTCCTCGAGCGGCGACACCGTGAGCAGCGCGTCTACGACGTCGTCCATTCGCGGGTGGACGACGGCGCCGCGTTCCAACGCGGCATACAGCGGGCCGCAGGACGGCGAGGCGGTGATGGCATCGAGTAGGGCTTCGGTGAGTCCGGCGTGGCGGAGCACGCCGAGCCATCGGGGTGCGGAGGCGTCGGCGTCGATCGTGTCCCGGATGGGGCCGAGCCGCTTGAGTGAGGTTGCGGCGTTCTGCCGGGCGGCGATGGTCTGGGTGGCGGACAGCTCCGCCCCGGAGGTCGCCAGGATAGTGGCGAGGACGTCGCGGCCGTCTGGGGTGGCGTGGGTGTCGGGTAGGTAGTCGCAGGCCGGGTCGACGTCGTCGACGGCGACGTAGACGTGGTTGTCGTGGCGGCCGCGGGTCATGGCGACGTAGAGATTCTCGCGCGTCATTCCGGGTGCCGCGAGGACGTGGGCGTGGTCGACGGTGACGCCCTGCGCTCGGTGGGTCGTGGTGGCGTAGGCGAGGTCGACGTGCTCGGCAACGTAGTCGGGCGGCAGGACCACGGTGCCCGGCGGTTCCTTGCCGTCGCTGCGACGGGCGAGCCTCGTGACGGTGAGCGCTCCGTCGGGTGAGCTCGCGGTTACCGTCCACAGGTCGCCGTTGCGGACGTGTCCGCCGTCGGCGCGCAGCCGGCGGTTGTTGGTGCGGGTTACGACGTGGTCGCCGACGCCAATGACGGTGCCGTCGCGGTTAATGACGCCGTCCGTGGCGACCAGGCCGTCGGTGACGCGGTCGTTGTGCGCGCGGGTATTCAAGCTCGCGACGGTGCGCGCGTCGGCGGCGAGCAGGATGGCAGTGACGCCGTTCTCGGTGTCAGCCTGCCAGGCGGTGTAGGCGGCTTCGCACATCGCTTCAGCGGGGCCGGCGGTGATGCGCTCGTGTTCCTCGTAGGTGTCGAGCACCGACCGGAGTCCAGCACGCAGCGCGCGCGTGGCGTGGGCCTCCCACCGGTGCGTGAACCGCCACAGGGACGTCAGCGTCGCGGGGTGGGCGCGCTCGGCGAGCAGGTTGAACGCTCCCCCGGCGTCGACGGCGGACGGTTGCGCATGGTCCCCCACCAATAGCAGCTTTGCTCCGGCGGCGGTGGCCTGGGTGGTCAGTGCGTCGAGGCTCATGGTGCCGGCGAGGGAGGCCTCGTCGACGATGACGAGCTGCCCGGGGCGCATCGTCCACCGTTGTTGCTCGCCGGTCAGGTGGCCGATGGCGGTGTCGATGGTGCGTAGTCGGCGCAGGTCGAGCCGTGGTGTCTCGTGGCGCTCGGCGGCGAGGCGGCTCAGGTAGTCGGCGCGAAGCTGGGCGCCCTTGCCGGTCGACTCGTGCAGCCACTTCGCGGTGTTCTCGCAAGGGATGCCGAGCGCGGCGGCGAGCTCGGCGGCCGCGGTGGACGACGGCGCCAGGCCCAAGACTGTTCCCCGCCCGTGCTCGGCCTCCCAGACCGCCTTGACGTTGGCGAGCGTGGTCGTCTTTCCGGTTCCTGCCGGGCCTACCAGCACATCGACGCGACGCTGGGATGACCTGATAGCGCGGATCGCTGCGATCTGATCCTCGGCAAGAGTCACTGCGCGGCCGTCGACGCGATGCAACGGTGCGTGGAGGTCGACCGCCGGCCGTCGCGGGGTCGCGCCGGGCATCACTGCGGCGTTAGTGGCAGCCGCAAGTAGACGCTGCTCCGCGGCGAGGACGTCCGCGTGGGTGTAGCGGGCTTCGCCGGGCCGGGTGAACACGGACGTCCCATCCGGGCCCTGGTACTCCTCCGACGGCGTGAACGGCTCTGGCGGCTCGAGGCTCACGCATCGGCGCAGCGCCGCATCCGACACACGATCGAGCAGTTTGATGCGGTCGGCAGGCGTCGCCATCCGCAACCCACGTGTCGTGCGTGCCGTCTCAGCCAGGACGTTCCACCGTGTCCACGTCGAGCGCCGCTCCATCACCTGCCCCACCGTGTGATCGGCAAGGCGATCGATCACGGGTTGCGGAACCTGCCTGGCCGTCACAGTTTCAGCACGCGACCGGCTGAGCACGTCGCCAGTCAGTGCCTCGGGCGTCCTGCCGGTGCGGTCTGAAGCGCGTCCGCGCCACGCCTCGACGAGCTCGGCCAGCGGGCGTACGTGCTTGTCGGGTCGCGTTGCCCGGGTGACGTGTTGGCGCCAGCCGCAAGATCTCGATCCGGTTGGGCGCACGCCCGTGGCCGGCATAGAAGTCACCGATCGTGGCCGTCATCGCAGCATCGATCTGCGTCGTACGCGTCGAGAACTCCGCCATCAACCCGTCATTGGTGCCGTCGAGCTCGAACCCGGGCGAGCGACGGACCCCGCGATGACGCCACGACCACGACACCGGCAGGCGACGAGCCAACTCGTCGGCGAGGAGGTCGTCATAGAGCTCCGAGATCGTCACCACGGCGTGGTGCAGAGCTCGCGAGTCCACCGACAGCCAGCGCCCGTCGGGTGACTGAACCTTGTTGGCCACCACGACGTGCGTATGCAGATTTGGGTCACCTGCTCGTGAGTCCCAGTGGTCGAAGGCGGCGGCCACGGCTCCGCGCGTTGGTCTCTGCTCACAACCCGCCGCACCCGTCCTCGTGAACAGCGCCGCGTTCTCGAAGAAGGACAACGAGTCCTGGACCGCTTTTCGGTGCGCGGCCAGCACCTCTGTCTGGGTGCGACGGTCGCCGAGCGCCCACAAGGTGGAAACCGACTTCGGTGGAGTGAAGGTCATGTCGAAGCCGGCCACGGCAGTGTGCCGCGGCTTAGCCAGCTCGCTGCGGGTTATCACGTCGACCGCTGCCGTGCGACCTTCACCCTCGAGCTCCTCGGGCAGCCCAGCGACCCGAGCGGCGATTTGATCTCGCACTGGGATGTACGTCGGGTAGGGGCGCCCAAGCGCGACGCCTGAGAGAGGGTCGCGACCAGCACCAAACAGTTGAGCCATCGCCTCTTCAGTGACCAACGAACCATCGAGATTGGCGTCACCGTCGCCTATACCTGCCAGGCCCTGCCCGAGCCACTGACCCGGCGGATTGCCTGAGGCGGCGTAGTAGGTCGTCAACGATGGTTGGCCGGTTCCGTCACAGTCGCCAATTGCTGTGTGCTTCAGAAGGTATTGATATCCGGCACCCGCGGACAGCCGACGCATCGTCATGACCATGGCGCGGCCCGACCGCAGTGCGCGGTGGCCGCCCGCGCAGCAACGTTCACCATGCATCAAGGTAGGCAGTTGACAGCACAACGTCGTAGCGTGTGGCCTTGCGTCACACGTAAGCGACCTCGAACGAACGTCGGAAGCTGCCTGCACGAGTGCACGAGTTAGGGGACGTGCGCTCCGACTTGCGCATCGTGGTCAACCGGCTGCTGCTCGGACGAGGTCGTGCGCGCGGTGCGACGTCGCGCGGGGTAACCCGTCCACATCTCGGAGAACGAGCTGGTGTAGCGACGGCTAAATCGGAGCACCTCAGTCGGCTCGCCAATACTGGCCGCCCTCACGAGATACGCTGGTTCCGTGATCGGAGGCAGCCCCATCCAGTCAAAACGCGTTGGACGCGTGAACAAGTGTTCATAGCTCCGCGGGCCAACAAACTCGTGCCGACTGCGGCCCCACGAATCCTTAGTCACGCGGTTCGGAACGAATAGCAGCCTGCAGAAGCCTAGCGTCTCGATCCGAGTCACCGCCTGCCTGGTCGCCTCAAGCGCGGCCTCGACCTTCGCGACATCCGGACTGTTTCGTCGATAGTGAGAGTAATCGTTTCTGACTGATGCGACGTCAGCGTTTACGAGTATCCGCGTGACTTCGCGTAGACCAGCCACGATCCTGTTCCGGCTCGGAGCAGTCAAGTCGATGAAAGGCACGGTGGACCGAAGCAAGAATGTCTTGATGCTCGTTTTGCCGTCATAGTCGGGCAACTCCGCATCCGGACGTCTGTACTTATCCGGATCGTCGGCGCATTGCTCCAGTCGCCTACCTAGTGCGCTGAAGCCACTCACGAGATTTGCTAGATCAACACGATCAGCCGTGTAATCGGCTGAGCCGGCGGGACTCGGCGCAATCTCTTGCATGAGCGCGAGCCCAGCAATCCTGTCTTCCTCATCATCATACGTAAATGGGAAATGAGCCGTCGTGTGATCGGTGAGAAACGCCCATGCCGTGAACGCCAGGGCATCCAGAAGGATTCCTTCAAGCCTCGAGAAGTAGGGCGATGCCGAATCAAGAAATCGCTCGGAAGCGCCGATCTCGGATGACTGCGCCAGCGCCCACAACCGCTCATGGCGGGACCAAAATTCAACGTGTGGATCCTTGTTGCTAGTTACTGAGAAGCCCAGCTTCCACATAAGGGTGCTGATCAGCTCGTCGTCGGGGAGAACGCCGCCATCTTCGAGGCCGACTTCTTCGCACGCGGCTATCATGTTCGTCTTCCGCGCGAGCACCATTCGCTCGAGGACACTCCTTGGTTCGCTCCTCTGAAAGAAGTGATCCAATCTCTCATCGACGTCCTCCACGTCGATTCCACGCAGCTGCCACTCCAACTCCTCGACGTCCGTCGCAGCTTCTCGAACGTAGAGGCGGTCGAGAACGCGCCGAAGACGCAGCAACGCGAAGCCGGGATCGTCGGATGCAAACCTGACACCGTGCTCGCCAAGCTCCGCTCGAAGCCTGAAAGCACCTGACCGCATGCCTCCAGCGATGACGGGGCGCCGTATCTCCCCCGAAGGCACGCCAATGCGCCCGGACCGCACGAGTCGGTCGAGCGAATTTCCGATCAGTTCGTCGCGAACAAACAGCATCAGCTGCAATAGTTGCGCGCGCGCCAGTCCGCCTGTCATTTCGGACGCGGACTTCGAACCTAGGATCGGTCCAAGAGAACCGCGAACCTCGCCGCGAGTCCCGTCGAGCAAGTCAATCATGAGCGTCTGCAGCTCCGGCAGCGATAGAGAGTCGCCGACCAGCGGTATCAAAGTCGCTGACCGCTGATCGCCGAAGTGCGCCGACATGAGACCGCTTACCTCGGCCGCAAATTGCCACCATTCGGCCGCCTCGCCCTCCGTCTTCTGGAGGATTTCGTGGAACTTGTCGCGATCACGATTTATCGCGGCGGAGCGGCTTGTGTCAAGCAGCACTGGATGGATCGTTCGGCAAACGTTGCGTGCGCAGTGATAGGCCGGAACTCGGCGCGTGGATTCCAGGCTCCGCGACGTGGGGGCGTCTCGGAGACCGTAAGGACCGATGGTGTAATTGCCATACTGAAAGACGCCGATGGGTAGCGGCTCTAGAAGCCTAAGCGTTTCTTCAGCAGTCAGCGCATCTTTCTCGTCTTCGTGCAGTTCCGCATATCGATCATACAACTCACGCCCAAAGATGAATGGAAAGTATATCCGACGACGCACGATCTCACGATCAATGGCGCTCACGAGTTGACTTAAGTCCGTCTTCTCGATGTCGATGAACAAGTCTTTCTGTCCCAATGCGAGCGCGCACATCAACTTTGCTTCTTTAGCTTGCACGCCCTCTTTCCGGACCAGCCGGTCTCGTAGCGTCGAGCCGGCTGCTGTAAGTACGATAGAGTGGTTGAGGGCGTCCGATATCACGTAGTTGTCCGGGATCGTGCAATCGCCCAATATTTCGATCAGATCGGCGATTCTGACGAACTTCGCCCGCCAGTCGACATCGGTAAACTCATCCTTGAGCTGTTCAACGCCTCGATGCGGCACGATTCCTCCTCCGTCGAATGCGATGCTAGCGGGGTGCGGCGCTGCCGCCTAGACGCGGCGTCGCGCGCCGGCGAGGCACCAGGGCAACAGAGCGCGGTGCCCTCCAAGCCTCGAGTGCCAGAGGTGTCCCGCATCTTCTTGCCTCACCGACGCTCTCGCGACGCAGCCTCTCCCACGAGCTCCTCGAGCATGTCCTGCTCGAGGAGCTCGGCGGCGCGATCGTCCGGCGAGCACCCGTGTGCGCGTGGACGCAAGGCGGACCCGCTGCCACGGGGGGACGGGCAGCGGGTCCTCGCCAAGCACAGTAGACCCGAACCGATCCGTGCGGTCGATGCCGACGAGCTCGGTGGAGCGCTGAGGTTGTGGCGCGCATCGCCCACCTGTCGATGTCGGCCCCGGATGCCGGCGAGGTAGCGACGGCACGGGCGGTGAGCGATGACGACGACCCAGACTTCAGCTGTGCATGCGCTGATCGACAACGCGGGCACGGGCTGGGACGCCGCGTGGACCCTGACCCACGCGGCGTCGCACGTTGCGGCGATGTTCGCCGAGACGTTGCCGTTCATCGATGCCATCCCGCTGCTGCTCGTTTCCGCGGACCTGCGAGCGGCCGAGGAGCACCTGGAGCAGGCGCATCGCGACCTGCCGCTCCGCCCCACGACGGCAGACGTCGGCCCCGCCGACGTCTGCCGTGACGCGGCCCCTGCGCATCCAGCGGTCCAGCAGCTGGTGCGCGCAGCACTCGAGCCCGTACGCCACCTGCGGTCGTCCGATCCGACCGGAGTAGCGGCCGTCAACCTCGCCCGCGCGGACGCGCTGATCTGCTCAGCACGCCGCCAGCTCCTCGCGAGCCAACCATGAGCAGCGCCACCTACCGCGAGCTGATGGACCGAGCCGCCGGTCAGCTTCACGATGCGCGCCGGTCCACGGACGTGCGCTTCGACGATCGCGCGAGTGCCCTCGCAGCCGTCGCGGATCAGCACTCCGTCCTGTCCGCCATCGGCTCGCACATCTGGGCGGTGCTGACGCCGGGACGCGCGGCCGGTGTGCGCGCGGCACCGTATCCGGACTCCATCGAGGTCGCAGCGGTCCGACTGGCGACAGCGATCAGCGAATCCATCGGCGCCCCTGAGCCCTACCCGGCGCTCCTCGACGGTCCCCACGCCGCGTGGGGCCGCTGCGCACAGACGCTGCGCGCCGCCACGGATTTGTTCGCCGTGCACCACGATGCCACTGGGGCGCCACGCACTCCCGATGCCCGAACGCTGGAGTCGCTGCCGGTGCGCGATGCGGCGCTGTCGTACCTCGTCGCGCTCGCCTTGGACGTGACGTCCACGACACGAGCGATGGCCCTGCGCGCCGGGCAGGCAGGCGTGCCCTGGCCGAGTGTCCGCGTTCGTGTCCCTCTCTTCGAGCGTGTCGAAGACGCGGCCAGAAAGCTCTCTGCACTCGTCCCGCTCGCCGACGAAGCCGCGCTCCCTGACGTCGGCCTCGTGCCGACGGAAGCGCGCGGCGAAGACGTCACCGAGGAGTTAGCGGTCCGCCTCCTCCGTGTGCGTCAGCGCTCGTGGGAGCTTCCCGCAGCCTCAAACCGTTCGATCGCGACTCTTCGCGATCTTGCGGTGCTCGGAGTTGCGGTGCATGCCCATACCGCTGCGTTCCACGGCGCCAACCCCGCGACGTCGCGCCTGGTCGATCGAGCTCGGCGTTGGCAGAAGCTCGCAGCCTCGCTCGCGAGGTTGCGCAGTTCTGCACCGCCGGACGACGACGTGCGCGCAGACCTCACCGCGACAGCAGGTCTGCTGTCTGCGATCGCTCCACTTGCCGGACCGAGTCGCGCGGGCGCGTCGGACCCACAATCACGTCGTGCCGGCGCCACCCTGAACGGTGGCGTACGCCTCATGACAGACGTCGCTCATCAGAACTCCCGCGCCTTCTCGGCAATCGCGCGCACCAGCGCCATCTATGTACCCGCCCGCAGCCTGACGGGTGACGAGGTGACGGACGATCCCGAGCTGGTGCGTGCACACCTCGAAGGGCGACTTGTCCGCGCACCAGCGCGCATCCTCGCCGAGGTCGGAGAGCTCTACCTCCCTCTCCGGACGCTTCCCGTCCAGGCACCGGTGAGCCGGCACGCGCCGGTCGCGGCGCGTGCCGTCGACGCCGAGCCGATCCGCTGTCGGGCCTAGCGGCCTTCTCCGACGCGTTCTGCGTAGCCGCGCCCGGCTGCTTCAGATGACCGCGTTCAGACGTGCCGCGAGCGTCGCCAGCGGCGCGCCGGCAGAGAACGCCTCGGCGGTCCGGCAGAATCGGCGGCCGCCATCCTGCTCTTCCGGGTCGGGCTGAAGCGTCACGGCGCTTCCCGCTGACGTGGGCCCGTCCCCGCCCATGGCACCGCGTGACGTGATCGGACCGATCTCGAGCTCGAGGTGGGCGCACGACGCGGAGACGACGGTGATGCTGGTGTCCGACGTGGGGGCCCTGTGGATCCGTCGACGATGGCGTTGTCTCTGATCTGCACGCCCATGGCGGCCTGGTGACGAAGCACGCGAGAGGGATCCGCCATCGGCGAGGCGCTGGACCGATATGCACGCCGGGGCCCTTCGATGCCCAAACTTTATGAGCAGATGAAAAGAGTTCCATGTGCACCGCACGGGCGGGGCGTAACTGAGCAGGAAGACGACCCAGACAGGCACGCACCGCCAACCGAAACTCTGCAGCACACCCAGCCCTCGCCAGCATTAGTAGCCGATACGCCAAGAAATGCGCCGAACTTGACCTTTCTCAAAGTGAGCCCTAGAAGAAGATTCTGATTGCATCCCCGCCACGGGCTGCCGCACCCGCAGGCGGCAACTGCCTGACAATCGGCGCGTTCGCTGCAGCGGGCGGTGGCTCCGGAGCAACTAGCAGCAAGCTGGTCGCGCTCATAACCCCCCGCGCTTCATCGAGCGTCTTTCCAATCAGGTCCGGCACCAGTGCCGCCGCCCCGCCTGTTGCAGCGAGCAAATCTTTACGTGCTTCCGTGGCGCTACTCGACGCAAAATAGAAGGCTGCCGCCGCTGAGCTGAGAGAGACCACGCCGCCAATAAGAAGATTGCGAGCTCCCGCATCGTTGAATGACAGGGAGGCGGCGGCAAGGATTAGGAGTGTTCCGACCAACAGCACAGCCAACACCGGTCTCGTCATACTCGCCTCGGCTCCAGCGTCTGCGCGGTGCTGCATAATGAAGCGGTGCACCAAGACCGAGATCAAGCCGAGAACCACTACTAACGCAATCCCGCCAAGCACGAGGTCGGACCGCGAATCGTCAGTTATCGCGGCCGCCGCGGAAGCAAATCTCACTCGCATCGCATGCCTCGCCTTCTAGAGCGCCGAAGTTGGCGTTCAGTGGAAAGAGTTTAGGCGCACGCAACATCCCTATGCAGTATCGTGCGATCGCAAGACCGTTGAAATCCCCCCTCTCTTTTTGCTTGCCGACCTTGAGTGGGCGCCTGCGCGCGCGGCTTAAGGTCGGCCAGCCGGGCGCCTGTGCGCGCGGCTGGCTGCCACCGCAATAGATGCGTGTGCGTCACCTGCCGGCCAGCCTCGTCGCAGAACACTCCCCGCCTTGCGAGCGTGCCAGCTAATCTTCATGCCAACTGAAGACAAACTCTCGACCGCGATTTCCCCATGCGTTGTAATCCCAATCGATCGCGTGAGCGCCAAAGCCTAGAACGCCCTCCTTCCATAGCCCTACGCGACCGAACTTGCTGATACTGAACGGCTGAACATACGTCTCCGCACTCCGCGCCCTGTTCTTTGTCTCGATGCGGCGCCCGATCGGCAAGTAGTAGCCTGGAATAAGAGCCATGTAAAGTTCGAGCGACTTCCACCACGTGATGCGATTATCCACCTCGAGGGGGAACTCGATATTCTGAGGGTCACCGGCCGCTCTAACTTCGAAGCTGATGCGAAAGCCGGGCTCGTCTCTAGCCATAGTTCTGAGACCGATATCGAGCCCTTCATCGCCCAACGGTTCGTCGCTCATCTTGCACCTCTTAATTCGTTTCGATTGTCCTGCCGACCGAGCCAAAGGCCGATTCGCGCATCACGAGACGATAGACGCCGGCCTATCCCTCCTCGACGCTGCTGCGGCGAGCGCACTCGATGCCTACGGTGAAGACGCGACATCCTCCACTACGCCGGTGGTCCTCCTCTCACATCAAGACCCGTCACCAATCTCGTGGCCGAGTACACCTAGCAGTCCGGGAGCTCGTCGAGATTGTTGCCCGGGTCCGCGTCCGGACCCGTGCGCAAGTACCGTCCGGTCCGCCCGTCGACGACGTGGACGTCCGCGACGGATGGGCCGGCGCCCGTGTAGTACGCGACCGTCCCGCTCGTGATCTGCAAGATGGCCTGAGCGGCGCTGACCGTGCCCCACGCGCCGCACAGGCGCGTGATGTCTCCGCCGGAGTCCTTCGCGGTGGAGGTCACCCGACGATGCCTGCCCTCGCTCGCCGCGCCGCCACCGATCACGAAGGCGACGTACAGCGGGTGCCCGCCTTCGGGGACCGGCGAGGTCCTCGGGTTATCCGGCTCGCCGGAGGTCCCGGTGAACCTCCACCGCGGCTGGGTCGACGCCGCGGCGTTCGCGGCGAACCCCGTCGGGCACTGAAACGAGAAGACCACGGTTTTCATCTCGAGATTCTCGTCGGCGTACTGGTACGTGACGGTCCCCTCGGACCCGAAGACGCTCGGCTTGGGGTCCTGAAGGACGAACCGGCCGACCGAGCCGCGCGCGATGCGAGCCGGTGGGCTCATGACGTAGGACCCGAATGCGGCGGTGATGCTCGTCAACAGCAGGTCCGAGGGGCCCTTCGTGTTGTCGATCATCACGTAGCACGAGAAGTCCAGGGGCAGGGCGAGGGTGCGCTGCACCTCCGCGACCCAGCTCGAGAGCGTCCGCGGGACGCTGTTGAGCCACGCGTCGATGGTGCTGCCTGCGATCCCGAAGGCGTCGGCGAGCGCCGCGACCACCGTCGGGCCGGGCACGCCGTTCTCGATGGCCGCACGCGCCGCCGCAGAACCGACGAAGTCACCGAAGTGAAGCAGCTCGAGACCCGCGACGCTGAGGAAGTCCGCATCGACCTGGTTCGGGTCGTTGTTCGGGAAGCCGAAGGAGTTGTAGGCGCTCACGATCGTCTCGTTCGACGCCCGCACGGCGGCGAGGGCAGGTGCTGGCCTGGTCGGCTGCGGCACGGCGAACGGTCGGCTGAACGTGAAAGACACTGTCGTGCCGTCGACGTGGAGGTCGCTGTAGGGGCGCCCAGCGATCGCGCCCAGGAACGCGTCGCGCATCGCCGCGTCCTTCAGCCTGATGCTGACGTCCACGCTGAGCTCGCTCGGGTCCGACAGCACACCCCACCTGAACCCCGTCAGCCACCAGTGGATCTCAGGGCCGCGTGTGAACAACGTCGTGCCGTTCCGGCGCAGCTTGGCGCTCAGGAGGAGCCGGTCCCCGTCGGACGCGCAGTCGTAGAACAGGTCGTGGGACGGCACGTCGTCGTTCGGGCGCTGGCCGACAGTGGCGTCGAGCACGGCGTAGCCCAGGCCGGTGGACCCGATCGGCCGGGTGTACACGCCGATCTCGCAGCCGGTCTCGAGGCCGTACTGCCCCTTCCACAGCTCAACCATCCAGTGCTTGCCCGCGTAGTCGAAGAAGATCGGCTCGCAGTCGATGACCGCACTCATCGCCAGAGCGCCGTCGTCGTACCCGTACGCGTACCCGAAGCTGCGCTGCGGGGCGTCCATGCGGGAGTAGATGATGTCCTGGTCCGGGTCGTACAGGAACCCGGCGGCGTACACGCCATACCCCAACGGGGTGGTCGGCGACCAAGGGCTCGGCACGGTCAGCTTCCAATCATCGACGTCCGGCGCGTCTGGCACGCCGGGTCTTCGAGCGGGGTCAGGTCCGACGTGGTCGGCACTACATCTGGCCGGCTTCCACGTCGGCGGAGAGCGTCTCTCCGGCGATACGGGCCGTCACGTGACCGCGCACGCCTCGGACGTCGAGCTTGGGCATCCCGCCCGGGGACGCGGTTCCCCAGTCCGGGCCGCCGGTGCCGGCGGTGGCGTCGATCGAGACCCCGATCCCGACGGCCCAGATCTTCTCCTCGACGGAGCTCGTGTCCGCACCCGAGGCGCTGCGATGTGCCGCCCCCGGCACGGTGCGCGGCAGGATGCCGGCGTACGTGGTGCTCACACTGATCTGCTCGACAGGTTGCTCGACCCAGTGGAAGTGGTGGTACCAGGGGTCGAACCACCGCCGCTGCCGCTCCCAGTGAAACGTACGGCCGCCGCTCCCGATGCTTGAGTAGACGACCAGGTACGACTTGAAGGCGTACGCCTCGAGCTTCCACTGCCCGTCGGTCGTGTACACGGTGGATTGCGAGCTCATCGCACCTCCCGCGGTCCGGACGGTCCTCTGCGGTCGACGTTCACGTGCCCACCACGCGCGGGTCGACCCACACCGCCCAGTCCTGGGCGGACGACGGTCCGGCGTCCACGCGCAGCTCGATCCCGACGTCCTTCCCGGCGAGGTGCGACAGGTCGGCCGCGATCTGCAGCAGCGACCCCGTGTACCCCTTGTGCACGTCGACCACGGGGTTCCACACGCGGCCGCCGCCGGGGAGCGAGTGGTGCTCGAAGACCATGAACCTGGCACCGTCGGTGAAGAACGCGCCTGACCGGAAGCCGACGAGCGCCTCGAACCGGGCATGGGCTGGCAGCCGGGTGTCGGGGTGCCAACCCTTGATCGTTCCGTTGGCGACCCACATCGGGTGCGTCCACAGCGACGTCGTCGTCCGACCGTCCTCGAGCGCGAGCGGGCCGAGTCGGACGAAGCCACGGGCGTCGCCGTCACTGCCGTCGAACGGCAAGACCTGCTCGTTGCGGGTGTTGCCGAGCGTGTCAGTCAGCTCGGCCCCTACCCAGCGGGCCTGTGACGCGAGTGCCGCGACGTCGATCGTCGTCACCTGGGGGCCGGTCACGGCCAGCCCGACGTCGACCTGCACCGGATTCGTCAGCTGCAGGTCGAGGCGCACGCGCTGCCCTCCGCGCACCCACCGGTCGAGCGTCCGGTCGTAGGCGGTCCCCGCGGTGACAGTCGTGCCCCGGGTGAAGGCGAACACCTCCGCGCGGGCCAGCTGCCAGTCGGCCGCAACCGCACGACCCAAGGTCGTGATGAAGCGCTCGCGCTCCTGCGCCGCACCGACTGCGATACCGTCAGCGAACTCCGCGAGAGCACGGTCGCGGTCGGCGGCGGACTCATCGTCGCTCTCCAGCACCTGGACGGGCAGCGTGAGGTACCCGTACTCGTCGGGCACGCGGACCGTCGGGAACGTGTGGCCGATGGTCCGGCTCTCACCGGTGTCGACGTCGTTGAAGGCGCCCGTTCGCATCCGGTGGACCTGCCCGGGCGCCTGGTTCACCAGCAGCGCGAGCAGGAACGGCTCGTCCCCGCTTGTGCCGCGGTCCCACTCGCTCTCCTTCACGCAGAAGAGGGAGTTCAGGCGCACGACGTAGTCGCTCCACGGACGCCCGGCCTGCACGGTCCGGCGCTCGCGTCTAATGTCGCCGTAGACCCGGTACCGGCCCTCGGCGCGACCGTCGATCTGCAGCGTGAAGGCAGTGGTGACGTTGTCGGCGAGTGCCGCCAGCCGAGCCGGCGTCCACACCATCTTGGTGTTGCCGACGAGGTCGGCCGGCCCGCCGATGAGGTTGAAGAGGAATGCCGCCACCGACTCCACCGCGGACTGCACGGCGCGCACGAACGATGTCCCGAGGGCGACGAAGACATCGCCGACCGACGCGGAGCGGTTCTCGATCTCGAGGAAGGGGGGCAGGGAGGAGTACGGGCCGAGGTAGTACGCCTGGTCGTCACCGGACTCGAAGTCGTTGTACGCGAGCAGCGGGTGGTCGCGCGGCATGTAGTCGAGCACGTCGCTGCGGCCGCCGGCGTGGACCACGATGTCCGAGTCCGTCCCGGCACCTGGGTCGCGGCCCGTGACCAGCCGCACCCGGAGGTACCACTCGTCCGCCTGCTCGTTGACGGGGGGCGGGTACGGCCCGACCGCCGCGAACCCGTACGGAAAGCGGTGGAACTCCTCGAACTGCCGTTCACGGTCGGCTGCCGGAAGCGTCGCCGTCCTGACCTGGTCCCAGAACTCCCCGGCCCCGAGGCTCGTCATCCGAGCGCCGAGGAGCTCGAGCCACTGGCTCGAGGTGGACCGGGCGAGGTCGGTGGCGGCCTTGAAGAGGTCCTTCCCGGAGATGTCCGTCAGCCCGCGCACCTGGACGCCGATCTCGGCCTGCCACGTGCTGTCGAGGGCGATCCCCGGCGGCGCGAGGTAGTAGACGCCCGCGGGGATCGGGACACCGAGAATGTGTTCCGGACGTGCCTCGGCCGAGTCGCGGCACGCCCGGTACGCCCGGCAGACCGGACCGTCCGACAGCGGCGACGCCGGGTGGCAGACGATGTCCATGACGCCACTGATCGACGACAGGGCGCCGCACCAGGGCGCAGGCTTGCCGTGCGGCTTGAGACCGAGGTGGTCGGGCAGCTCGTACGACCCCGTCCACAGCGGCATCGCTGCGCGCTCCGCGACGGGGACCTCGAGAAACGTCCGAGTGCGTCGAGTCTCGTCGTCGACCCAATTCGAGTGGCTGTAGAAATCCTGTAGGGCGTGCAGGCCAGCCCCAACCACGTTGCGCGCCGCGCCGACGTCGTCGGCGCGCCACGCCCACGCGAGGCCCGCGAGCGTCCCCGAGGTGTAGCGCCTCCACATCGTCAGGACCTGCCCGGGGGCGAACAGGTCGTCGAAGTGCAGGTTCTTCAGCAGCGGCTTCCCGGCCAGCGACGCCTTGAGTCGGGGGATCCCGCCCGTCGCCCACCAGTACGGGTTGTAGAGGTAGCTGTCGACGTAGTCGGTGTGCCAGGCGACGTCGTCCGCGGCAGTCAGGCCGAAGCCTGCATCCAGTGCCGCACCCCGGGAGATCTCCTCGTGGTACCAGGGGTCACCGGCCGCGGGATCCTCCCCGCCGAACAGCAACGTGGACCCCACCATGTGTGCCAGCCAGCGCAGCATCGTCGCCCCCGTCCTGAGTGCCGTTCCTCACGGTAGGAGCCCGTACCACCGGCCACGCCATACGCGGTTTCGCGTACTGGCCGGCGCGACGGGAGCGTCGGTAAAATTTTGCCCCCCCCCCCCTTCGCCGGTCCGGCGCGGGGCGAGCATCGCGAGGCTCCTCGACGGCGCTACGGCAGCGCGGCGACGCGCGAACGTGTGGTGGCGCTCAGCGCCTCGAGCAGCGAAGCGGTGCCGAGCTTCGCGTTGATGTGCTCGACGTGCTTGTCCATCGTCCGCGGCGAGATGCCCAGCTCCCGGGCTACGATCCTGCGGGAACGCCCGGACGCCAGCGCCGTGAGGACCTCGCGCTCGCGCGGCGACAGCGGGCTGCTGAGCTCCGTGCTTTCGGGGAGGAGCGCGTCGATCTCACGTCGGACGCGCGCGCGCAGCTCCAGCGCACTGCTCCCGATCCGTAGCAGTCGCTGGGCGCGGCTCAGCGCCTCGCGTTCGGCGGTGTCGTACGGGCGGCCGTCGCGGCCGAGGGCGAACGACGCCCGCACGTGCGCGGTGAACCGCACGGGAACCGCGACCTGCTCGGTGATGCCCATGGTGGAGCGGAGGAAGTCGAACACCCATCCGGAGCGCCAGTCCGGGTCGAGTTCGTCGGGGCTGCGCACGGCGACGTCGCCCGTGATCACGTGGTGCCACAGCAGCGGGTGGTCCCGTGCCCTGCGAGCGGTCATGACTGCCATCGCCGGGTCGAGCCGCGAGTTCGGGTAGGTCGCGACGGACGCCATCCGATCACCGATGTGCAGGACGTTCCACGCGCACGCGTCCGAGTGGCTCAGCCGCAGCAGCGCGGCGTGCACGGCGCAGCGCGAGTCGTCCGCACCGTCGTCGAGCGCCGACAGGAGCGAGTCCATGAGCAGGTCAAGCGCATCGCGTTCGCCGCGCGACTCCATCGGTAGCCCCCCACCGGCAGCCATGTGCCGCTCATGACGACGAATCTCCCCCGCGCGCGTGCGACCCGTGACGCGTCGTCCCTCAAAGCATCCCACCGGCCGGTTCGCCAGAGCCAGGACGAGAACGGGTGTGACGTCGATCAGTACGCCGCTTGGTCCGACAGTGCCCTGGTAGGGGCATGGGAGTAGCCGGTCCGCGGGTGCCGAGGCGAGACGCGGCAAGCCTCAGATGGCCTGCTGCATCGTCACCCAGAACGGCCCAGCACTGCAGGGCCCCTGTGGTCCGGCTGCCCTTTCGCAGCAGCGAAGAGGACGTAGAGCAGGCCGCTCGCGAGGACACTTCAGGTCGAGAACCGCCCGGACGGGTATCTGCCGAACCTGCTGTCCTGGCGAGCGGTCGCCGTTCGCAGTCCCAGTACGCCGGATGGTCCGGCGGTACGGGATGGCGAGCGGCACCAGCAGCCGCCCGGCGCCCGGCTGCCTCATCCCACGGAGGCTCACATGACCACACCGATGCCCTTACATCGACCACCCGGGCACGGCTCGTGCCGCTCTGATCTTCTATGCCGAAGTCTTGCTGCGTTGTTCCTGCGTCGGGACGTGGGGGCCACGCACCAACCGACCCGCGCGCGCGGGGGACTTGGGGCCCTTCGTTACGACCCGGCGGACTTGAACTGGGTATACCAGAGGTTGCGCAAGGACCGATCGAGTGCGAAGTACTCGTGCTGCGCCAGGATCAGCCGGGTCGCCAGCCGGCGAAACCCGCGCCCGGGAAGGACCGACGCCAACCGGTACCGCAGTGCCCGGTCATCCACGGTTACGCGAGGGTCGATTCCGGCTAGGAGGCCCAATGGATTGCCGGTGAGGGCTCCAGCGAGAGCCTTCCAGTCCGCGACGTACGAGAGGTGGAGCGAGACCGCGGCGTCGCCGTTGGTCCGGCGCTGGATCTCTTCGGCGATTACGCGGAGATCACGGCGGGTCGTGGTGCGGGGGCGCCCGTTCGCGTGGTCGGCGAGCAGCTTGCCCCGGCAGGACGGTGCCTTGACGCGGTTCGCGGATGCACCGCACTTGTGGCGGGAAGAAGGCTTTCCGGACGTGGTTCTCGCCCTGCGGACCGTCCGGCACCGGCGATCAGCAGTGCGCCCGTTCACGAGCGAGGCCGCCTCCGCAGCGAAGCGGGATCCCGATGCGAGAGCAGCGCGCGCCATGCTGAACGAGAACGCCGCACCGGCGGACCCGGACGTGCCGCACCTCGAGCGACTCGTGATCGTGCGGGCCTCGAACATCAAGCGGACTCATTCCGACGACGTCGGGGAGCTCGCGGTCACGAAACTACCCGCCGGTCGTCCGGTTCTCCACGAGGTACCTCCGGGGGACCGGGCCGAGTTCGCACAGGAGGACGACAAATGGCAACCGCCTGAGACTCAGCCGCAGTAGCAGCGGCGATATTGTAGGCGGCAGGGGGCCGGCGTCGACCGAGCAGCCTCAAGCAGACGGCGCCTCCACAGCCCTGGCCGCTCACCGCCAGCGCTTCGAATGAGATGTGCGTGGCCCAGTTGGCCTACATACGCGACGCGGGCAGGGTCAAGCTACGACGCCAGCCGTCGGTCAAGGGTCTACCGTGGTCCACCACGAAAACCAACGCGCGCTTTCTCGCCGTCGCCCGTCGCTATTTCGCTCTACCGTCCAGCATGCTCACCGTCGGGTGATACGAGGCTCACTATCACCGCATTCACCGCCGCTTGCCGGTCAATCATTGCGGAGTACCTCCCCTCGTCTGTTACCGCGAGGTAGGGATCCGTGCCCGAGAGAACCGCATCTTGCCACTTCTGATCTTCCTCGTGACGATCCACCGCTGCCGTGCACCATACGGAACCAAACAGCCGACGAGCCACATGCTCGGATACGAACAGGTCATCACCTATAGACGGGGTACCGCCGTTCTCAAGGCTAGCCACCTGCAAGAGGAGCAGTCGCTCCGGCACTAGCTCTCGATGACTTCGGCTCGGTCCGACCGGTTCGTTCAAGAAGGGAACCTGGGCGCTCGGCAACCATGGCGTCACGCCAAGCCGCTCGTCGATTGGATAGCTGATCATCCACCGAAGCGCATCTGCGCGTCCACGGTGAAAGGCAGCCGCGAGTGCATCTGGACAATGTGCCAATTGAGCTCGCAGCAGATTGCGTGGCACTCCCCAGCCTAGCAGTTGACGTGGACGACCCCCAATAGTCGCCACAAAGACGATCAGCCGTGGGTAGCCTACACGAGTGGCGCCGGACAAAAGCACAAGAAGGCGGGTCTGCCACCATGCCGAACCTTCTTCGAGGTCAACTATGCCCACCTCCGCGCCAACTAGGGGCTCCAGCGTCCGAAGTATCCCTCCGCCGCTGTCGGCTACGTTTTGACCGGGAATGCTGCCGAGGTTCGCCGCAATGCTTTTTTGGTTTGTGGTTCTCTCCGCCGCAAGAGCTGCCCCGGCAAAGGAAACTTCGAAGCCGCCCGGACCGCGCAGGGTTCCCGCGCCAGCGGCGACACGGTCAATCAGCAGCAAGGTTACGGGGATCGCCGAAACCACCACAGCGCCTAACAGCACAACGGGGGACAACGTGCGCTCGGCGAACGAGCCCGAACGTCGGAGCAACTCGAGGGCGACCACGAGCACGACCAGGAGCAGACCGCTGGAGATGAGCGCAGCGAGCGCAGTGGACGGCCAGAGACGGGCGTGGGGGAAACCCCGGTTTGCATCGCTCATCGCAGCCTAGCCCTTCTACCGGGCCCGATGTGTGCCTAAATCTGCACCCGGTTGCTCAAGTGTCTCGCAGCGCCGGCAAGGACGGAAGCCCTTCGGCATAATATGAGGCGGCGACGTGCCACGTACCGTCGCGACGGCGTCACTGCGCCGGTCGGCTCGCACGAGCGGGGCGGCTGCGAGACCGGCTCGATCCCGAACACGATCGCCTGGTGCAGCTCGACGCCCCCGCGCCATAGGCAACGAAATCCTCGCGGTCGTCGGTCCCTGATCGCGCCCTCGGCAGCGACCTCTCACATGCGATCCGTTCGTGCCGAGATGTGCCCGAGGCGCGAGCCGCGATCACTCACGAAGGCATCGCGAAGAAGTCGCGCACCGGGTTCTTGGCCCAGTCCAGGTAACCGGCCGCGTCGGCGAAGGTCAGCCCGAGTCCGATGAAGTATGGGAAGGACTCCAGCACCATGAAAAGGACGTCTCCGAATCGGTACACGTCGTACTTGTCGAGGGCGATGAGCATGTCCGTGGTCGCGGCGATGCCGACGGTGTTGAGCGCCTGAGGCGCCCAGGCTGGCAGGGCGACATGGAATGCCAGCGCCCCCGGGGACGCCGTCCCGAGACTGACCAAGGAGGTGGCGCCGCGCAGCGACGACGCGCCGCCGGCGTTCGCGCCGAGCCTGGCGGCGCTGTCGAGATAGGTGACGCGCTCGCTGAGCCCGCCGGCGGCAGGCGTCCGCGGGTCGACCTTGCTCAACCCGACGTTGATCCCGATGCCGGGGTTGTTGTGCAGGTATGCGGTGGCGCCACCGAGCAGCGCGCCGGAGACGAAGCCGATCAGCGCTCCCTTGGCGACATGGGTCCAGAACTGCTCCGCGCTCCCCCGGCCGCCCGCGTAGCCGATCGCGGCGCCCGTCCCGGCGCCGGCGAACGCACCCTGGATGGCGCCGGAGCTGATGAACGCCAGGTAGGACGCGCCACCCGTTGCGCCGCCCAGCCCGAGGAACACCGCCGAGCCGGCCGCCCCGCCGAGCGCGCCCGAGACGCCACCGAGGAGCCCGCCGACCAGCACGCCCTTCCAGATGTCGCCCCCGGCCTTGGACGCGGCGTAGCCGCCCAGGATGGCGCCGGCGGCCACCCCGACGGCGGCTCCGAAGAAGACGGCACTCGCGCTGATGGTGACCCCGGCCAGCGCCCAGGTCGTGCCCATGGTGAAGAAGCCGGCGACGACCAGGACGGCGACCACGACGACGACGGCGACGATCGCGAAGAAGTCGCCCCAGCTGAACTGGCCCGTGGGGTCGCGGAACCGGATCGGGTTGCCCCTGCCGTAGCAGTAGGGGTTCCACGAGTCGATGCCGTAAATGCCGTGCACGGTGCGGTCCGGGGACAGGAAGCGGCCCAGGCGTGGGTCGAAGCCCCGCCGTCCCATCCAGAGCAGGCCGATCTCGACGTCGAAGGGCTGGCCGAGGTAGCGCACGTCGCCCGGCACGATCGCGGCCGTCGCGGGACCGTTGCGACCCTCGATTCCCAACAGCACGCCGTACGGGTCGAGCCGCACGCGCGCCACGAGCGCGCCCGCCGAGTCAGTGAACAGGGTGGCCGACCCGTGCACGTCGGCGTGCAGGAACGCGCTGGACGCCGCGGCGACCGCCAGCACCCGCCGGTCGCCGAAGGTCACCCAGATAGTCGCCTCGCCGTCGACGAGGTCGGCGTGCGGGTCGGCGGTGACCGTGACGCGGTCCGGCGCACCAGGAGTGACCACGCGGCGGAGCGCGCGCTGACCGCGGTAGTCGAAGACCTGCTCCACCCCACGGTCGTCCGGCAGGTCGACCCGCACCAGGTCGTCGACGCCGTTGTACGTGAGCGTCCCGTACGGCGCCGTCGTGAGGAAGCCCGCCTCGTCGTAGCCGTAGGCGCTCCCGCCGGCGGCCACGACCTGGGCGGAGTCCGGTCGTGCGTAGGTCAGCTCGCCGAGACCGTCCACGGATCGCATGTCACCGGACGGGTCAAGGCTCCACCCGCGGTGCAGCCCGTCGGCATAGTCCACGGCCTCGAGGTGCCCGAAGTCGTCATAGGTGCAGGTCATCTGCTCGCCGGCGTGCGCCGCCGTCACGGACAGGAGGAGCCCGCCCGCGTCGTAGGTGTAGCGCTGGTCGCGCAGCACGGTCGCGTCTGGTGCCGTGACCTGCAGGCGGACGGGCTGGCCGGTGAGCTCGTCGTAAGACTCCTGCGCCACGACGCCATTGGCGAGCTCCAGTCGACGCAGCCGCCCGACGACGTCGTAGTCCGCGGAGCGGACGACCGAGGGCGCCTCGACCGGCAGGCCGCGCAGGCCGTAGCGAGTGCTCACCCGCCGCCGCGGCCCCCCCGGCCGGGCGGCCGGGAGGTCGGTGGCGACCTCGCGCCCGAGCGCGTCGTACTCGGTGTCCGTGACCAGCTCGTGGCCGCCGTGTGCCTCCACCCCCCGGCGGGTCTGCGCGATCCGGCCGACGGCGTCGTAGGCGAACGTGAGGGTGCCGATCCGGTCGACCACCTGCCACAGCCGGCCGCGGCGGTCCTTCACGCCGTCCGGCGGCGCGGGGTCGTCGGGGCCAAGGTACCTCCAGGTGATCGACGGTGCCGGGTCGTCGTCGACGTGGGCGGCCACCGGTCGGTCCAGCAGGTCGTACGCCGTGCGGGAGCGGCCGCCGTTGGCGAGGCGGCGCTCGACCTGCTTGCCTGCTGCGTCCAGGATGAACAGCGTGCGCCCGGTGTCCCCCGACACCTGCGCCAGGATCCGGCCCAGCAGGTCCTGCACGACGACCGACGTCCCCCCGTCGGCGTGGCCCACCTCCGCGAGCCGGTCCCGTGCGACGTAGCGGTAGGTCGTCACGTCCGTGCGCCGTTGCGCCCCGACACCGGTCTCGTGCTCGACGGCGACCACACGGCGCAGTGCGTCGAGCCGGCTCGTGACCACGTGGTGCCGCTGACCTGCGAGCGTCGTCTCCTCGACGGTCCGGACGAAGCCCGGTCCGTGCTCCTGCTGCACGCGGGCGCCGTCGGGGCGCACCTGCTCGACCATCCGCCCCGCGGCGTCGTACCGGTAGGCCACGTGCGGTGCGTCGATCTCCGGTGGCACCCAGCTGTCGTCGGACGCGTAGCGCGGGAGGTAGCGCCGGGACAGCGCCCCGCGCGCGCAGTAAATGGACACCTCCCGCACGATGTGCCGCCGCCCGTCGTCGCCCTCCCCCGGTCCCACGACTGCGAGCGTCTGCCCGCGTCCGTCCAGGTGCGCGACCTCGTCCGAGGTCCCGGCCTCCCCGTGCCGCACCCGCCGCCTGGTCCCGGTGCGCGCGGGTGCCGGCCGGGTCCCCGTGAGGTCCGCGACCCGGTAGTCGTGCTGGACGCTGGGGAGCACGTCGTCGTCACCCGGCGACACGGTCACGACCACGCGTCCGAGCGGGTCCAGCCGGTCCCGGGTCGTCCGCCCGTTCTCGTCGGTGACCGACACGACGGCCCCGGTGCGAGGGTCGATGTCGGCCGTGCGGCGGTGACCGACCGCATCGACGACCTCGCGCAGGGCCTGCCCGGCGACGTCGAACCGGGCGACGGTGGTGCCGCCCACGGGGCTCCGGCTCTCCAGCACCCGCGCCTCGGGCGGGCCGGACCGGGCCCAGGACACCTCCGTCACCCACCAGCCGCTCTCCCCCGGACGCCGCAGGTAGCCGTGCGCGGCCCAGTCGGGCTGGTCGGCGCCGTAGACCGACTCGGCCAGCTCGTCGGTGACCGCCAGGCGGGAGATCCTCGTCAGGAACCCGTCGGCGACCATGCCCTCGGGCAGGCCCGTGTGAGCCGGGCCGTCGTAGGCGTGCACGGTCACGGCCAGCAGGCTGCCGTCCGCGGCGGACTCCGTGACACGGACCGGCTTGCCGACGACGTGCCGGACATCGTCGCGCGCGAAGGTGATCTCCGTCGTGACGTCGTAGTCCGGTCGGTCGGGGTCGGCCGCCCGGAAGGCCCGCTCCCGCTGGCGCAGCACGTTGCCGTCCCGGTCGTAGGCCAGGTAGGAGATCTCGCGGACCGCGAAGGGGCGCTCACCGCGCTCCCACTGCTCCTCGGTCGTGCGGGCGGGCCGGGGCAGAGCGACGAAGCGCCCGTCCCGTGCCTCGAGGAGCTCCACCTCGTGCTCGTGCCGGACGACCTGGAAGGGGCGCCCCGCGGACGGACTCCCGTCCGGGGCGTAGCGCGCCGTCTCGAGCAGGCGATGGCGGAGCGCGCCGAACCGGAGCCGGTCGCCAGTGGTCAGGGGCCGCAGCGTGTCATCCGGGTGCAGTCCGACCGAGTAGCGGTTCGTGGTCAGCATTGTCGGCACCACGTCGTCCCCGACGTCCTCGACCTCGACCTCGGCGAAGCCGGCGAAGACGCGGCCCCGGGGGTCGTAGCTGCCGTCGTGGTAGCGGTTGCGCACCAGGTGGGTGGTCCCGGTGACCCGGTCCTCGTCGAGCACCTCGGCGACGCAGTGCACCGGCATGGGGCAGAAAGTCGTCCATCGCCGCCCGGCCGCGCGGTCCTGGGACGCGTAGTCCGTCGAGGTCCGGTAGCTGATCCGCTGGACGGTACCGAGACCGGCGTCGACGGACGCGAGCAGGTAGGGCTTCCTGCCGCCCTGCAGGTCCAGGAACACCGACCGCGTGCCGCTGCCCCCGTGCGCGACCCGGCTGAACAGCACGCCGGCGGTGCCCGTGCCGAGGAGGTCGACGAGCCGGACGGCCTCCGGCGGGCAGGGTGGCGTCCCGCGCACGACAGTGGGCGGGCTCCAGCCGGTGGCGAGGTTGTGCCAGACGAGCACCCGGTCGAGATCGACGTAGACGCAGTCGGCCCGGCCGTCGCCGTCCACGTCGACGAGGTGCAGCCGAGCCGGGTCCAGCGGGGCCGGCGCATCGGGCAGGGCACCCATCTCGTGGGCGTCGGCCCACCGCCCGCGGCCGAGCCCCGGCCAGCAAGTCACCCGGCCGCCACGGACCCGGACGAGGTCCGGGAGCCCGTCGCCGCTGAGGTCGGCCAGGCGCACTCGCGGATCGCCGATGGCGACCGGCGGCGCCTGACCGGCCGGCACGAGTACGGGCCGCGGGGACCAGCCGTCGGGCGCGCGGAACCACAGCGCGAGGGAGTCCCGGGTCGAGGCCAGGAGGTCGACGGTGCCGTCGCCGTCGAGGTCGGCCAGCCTGGCCGTCCCCGCGCCCGCCGGGCCGGCGAGCTGCACCGCTGGCGCGTCCCGCCACACGACCGCGGGCCCGAAGCCCCGACCGGGCACGAGCGGGTGATACCCGCCGAGCGGCCGGTCCAGGACGAGGAGGTCGGCCGTGGCGTCCCCGTTCAGGTCGGCCAGCGCGACGCCCGGGTCACCCAGCCCCGGCGGGACGACGTCGATCCGGCGCGGCGGGGCCCACCGCCCCTGACCGAGGTTGTCCCAGACCCTCGCGCCGCCCGGCCCCACCTCCAGGAGGTCCGGGAGCCCGTCGCCGCTGAGGTCGACCAGCTCGCCGGTCCCGTCGGCCAACGAGCCGGGGCCGCCACCGGGCACGGCCGGGGCTCCCACCGGCCGCAACGTCGCCCGGGCCGGCTCGGTGTAGCCCAGGCGCAGGACGGGGGCCGCCGCGACCTCGCCGTCCGCCCCGTGCCCGGTGAGCGTCACCGAGGTCAGCAGCGAGTGGCCGGACGGAGCGCCCTGGGTGTACCCGAGAGCCCACCGGCGGACCAGGCTCTGAGCTGCGGCCGGCGCGTGCAGCTCGATCGTGGCGCAGCGGGACGAGGACGTCACCAGCCGCCCGGTCCTACCGTCGAGGAACGGATCGGGTCGCTGCTCGTAGCCGAGCCGCACCTGCCAGGTGCCCCACTCGACGCGGCTGAGCAGGAGCGATCCACCGTCCGCGACGTAGCGGTACGTCACGGTGTTCCCCGCGACGTCGGTCATGCGCTCGAGCAGCCAGCTGGACGTCCGGCTCGACGGGCCCAGCACCTCCTCGATTCGCGTGCCCGCCGTGGCGCCGAGCACGTAGCGCGTTCCGTCCCGGTCCGCCACCTCCCACCCCTCGCCGGCGCGCCGGACCAGCCAGGTCAGCGTGTCCACCTCCGGTCGCCAGGTGCCGTCGTCCAGCGGCAGGAGCTCACCGACGCCAGGAATCGCGAACCGGTCGCTGTCGCCGTAGGTCAGGACGCCGTGATCGGTGGAGCGAACGACGGCGAGCGTCCCGAGCGTCCAGCCCAGCCCGAACGGCCCGGTCGAGCCGGCCGACTGGTAGGACAGGTCGAGCTTCGGACGCAGGCCGTTCGGTCCGGCCGGCACCTCGATGGGGACACCGTACGACCCGCCTCCGGTGTTCAGGTCGGTGCTGAAGGACGTGCCGAGCCCGCGCACCGCCCCGCCCCCGGCGGGGCGGCTCAGGACGAGCGGGTCGGTGCCGCTGGTGGCGCTCACGAGCCGCGTGCCTCAGGCGCGGGGCGTGTAGCTGTAGCCGAGCAGGAGGGCGAGGTTGGCGACCACCGCGCGATCCAGACCCGCGTTGGCGGCCTCGGGGATGCTGATGCGCCAGTCCCCGATCGCCGGTCCCGTGGCCAGGCCGACCCACGGGCCCGTCTCCGAGCCGATGATCCCGGCGGCGTCGGTCGTCGCTGCCACGGCATCCGCGGCCGCCGGTGGTGCCACCTCGACCGTGATCCCCTGCGCGGACCGTGAGCCGTCGGTCGTCAGGACCAGTCCCAGCTCGGTCAGGACGGGGTCGCGCTGGCTGCGCGGGAAGTCGGACGCCGTCAGGGGCAGCACCAACTCCCCGGTGTCCTGGAGCAGGTAGAACAGGTCCGGGTACAGCCACCGCAGCGGGACGGCACGCTGCCGCCCGTGCACCGACGGCCGCTCGGCCAGCTCGGTGAGGACCTGCTCGTGCAGGTCCCGGTCGTAGCGGGCGGAGTAGTAGAAGGTCAGCCGCACGTCGGTCAACGCGCCGAAGTCCAGCTCGTTCACCGCCTTCGGCAGCTCCAGGCGCCACGACGAGCAGACGCCGGCGCCCTGGAAGACGCCTCGGGCCCGCGTGTCGTCCGCGACAAGCAGCCCGTCACGGCGGCGCTCGTACTCCGACAGGACCAGGGTCTCGCGGGGCTGCAGCCGGAACTTCACCGCCGCCGGGGCACCCGGGACCCGGTAGGCGCTGACCCCGTTGTTGGTGAGGAACCCGCGGACGCCGCGGACCGGGACCAGGCCCTCCACCTCGACCTCGACGGCCTCGATGCGGCCGGCGTACGTGCCGGGGAAGGCGTGGTCGAACTCGTCGACGTCCGTCTCGAACTCCATGACCCCGGTCTGCCGCAGCCCCGTTTCGAACGCCAGGCCGTGCGACTCGGCGAGCGACACGGTGTGCTTCACCGGCTGCGGCTTGCCCCGCGCCACTGCGACCAGGTCGTACTGGAGCTGCGAGATGTCCGCGAGCAGGGCGTCGGCGCCGAGCAGGCCGTTCACCTCGAGGAGCGAATAGTCCGCCCGGATCAGCGTCAGCGCCTGGTCGGTCTCGAAGTTGTAGGCCTGCTGCATGAGCCGGGCGACCCGCAGCGCCATCGTCAGGTAGCGGCGGTAGATGCCGTGCATCACCTCGCCCATCCGCCACCAGACCTCGGGGGTGAAGGTCGCGTCGTCGAAGACCGCGACCAGCTCGTCCGCGTGCCTGGCCCGCAGGTCGGCGACGGCGACGGCGGCGTCCGCGGCGGCGAGCCGGGCTCGCGCGGCGGCCCGCTCGGCGACCGCCTGCGCCTCGGCCTGCAGCAGCTGCGCGGCCTGGCGACGCATCCGGTCGACCTCGTAGTCGCGGTTGAGCCGCTGCGCGGCGAGCGACTCGGCGGCGGCGAGCGTGCCGCGGTCCCCCGACAGCCGGTAGTTGCCGAGCACCATCCGGTCGGCGAGCGCGTCCAGCTGCCGAGCGTTCCCGTCGTCGCCGCCCGAAAGCTGTGCCGACAGGGCCGAGTGCATCAGCGCCTGGCTGGAGGTGGTGGCGTACGTGTCGGCATCGGTGGTGGCGTCCGCCGCACGCTGCGCCGCGAGGCCGACGGCACGGTCGTAGACGGTGACCTCGGCGGACGTGGCGTCCCGCTGCAGCCGGGTCGCGGCGGCCTCCGCCCGGGCCTGCGCGGTGGACTGCACGAGCTGGGCCTGGGTGAGCCGCGCGGCGTCGGCACGCGACCAGTAGGCGACGACGTCCCGTTCGGCGGAGACGGCGAGCTGGGCGAACTCGACGGCCACCGACCGCAGGTAGTCGTAGGTCCAGATGGGGACGAACTGCGTCGGCATGCCCCAGAAGTCCAGGCCGGCCGCCAGCTTCACGAGCTGCTCCCAGGCGGTGAGCAGGACCGTGGCGGTGGCGGCGTCGCCGGCGAGCCCGGCCGGCTCCGCGGGCAGCGGCAGCAGGGCGCGAGCCGCCGCGGCTGGTCCCGCCAGGCCGGGGGTGTCCCACAGCGGGCTGGCCGGCGCGCTGCCGTCCGGGCTCAGGACCTTGCCGAGCACGGCGAGCGCCTCGGCGTGCTCGTCCTGCCGGTAGTGCGCGATGCCCCAGTCGACGTAGAGCGTCCCGAGCCTGAGCCAGACGAAGGGCGCCTCGGTCTCGGTGTTCAGGAACGAGTAGCTCGCGGCCCGCAGGTACTGCTCCTCGGCCCGGGCCCAGTCCCCGAGCGCGTGGTGGCACTCGGCCAGGCCCAGCGGGATCTCGTAGAAGTACGCGTGCGCGAGCCCCAGGACCGCGTCGCTCGCCTCCTTCGGGCGGACGAAGCGGTCGAGCAGGTCGGTGCGCGTCACCCGGTCGGCGTAGAGCAGCCGGACGACCTCCGCGACCGGCTCTGCCCCGGCGGTCCACGTGAGCTCCTGGACCGCTCCCCCGGCGTCCGCGAGCAGCAGGGTGCGATCCGCTGTCACGGCGGTCGGCAGCTCGATGCGCTCCGAAGCGGGCAGGCGCAGCGCGCGGAACACGCCGGCCGCTCCCGGGTCCAGGACCCGTGCGCGGGGCAGCAGCAGGTCACGGTGGATGGCCGGACCCAGGTCGACCGCCTCCTCGAGCCGCGGGACGAGGTTCGGCGCGAGCTCCTTCGCCCGGTCGAGCACCACCTGCGCGCTCCCCGCCTGCCCGGCCGCACCGAGCGCGGACCCGAAGGCGACCGAGCTTGCTGCCGCAGCGTCGGCCGCCGTGCGCACCGCCGTGGCACGCAGGCCCGTCGCATCCAGGGCGGCGGTGCTCGCCAGCACGCTGTCGTCGAGCGGTCGAGTGCTGACCGGTCCTGGCCGGGGGCCCGGCAGGGGCAGCACCGCCAGCCACGCCAGCGAGATCTCGACCAGCGGCTCGAGCAGGGACACGTGCCGCGACAGGTCCACCGTGGAGCTCCACTCCCACGTGCTGCGCGGGTTGAGCTGTCGCCAGATCAGCCGTTCGGCGGACCGGTAGGCCTCGACGGCGTCCTGGTAGCGCCGCGCCGTCACGGCGGCGGTCGCCTCGACGAGCGCGGACTCAATGGCGGCGAGCTCGGCGGCGGCCGGCTTGCCGCCGCCCGCGGGTGTGTGGGCGGTGACGAACTCGGTGAGCACGGCGGACGCGTGCCGGAAGGAGTAGGTCTCGGCGACGACGGCCATGGCGATCTCCTAGCGTGAGGTGACGACGAACGTGTAGCCGCCCACGAGCTGCTCGCGGTCGTACGCGGCCACGCGCAGCGGCCACGCGCAGCGGCCACGCGGACGTCGTGTCGCAGCCGCAGTCGTCGTCGTCATGGTCCTCGGGCGCGGGCAGGTCGACCACCAGGACGACGCACTCCGGGACGACCGTGCCGTCGAGGTGCACCGGCACCGTGACGGGCTCTCCGTCCAGACCCACCGTCGCGTGCGCGCGAGTGAAGTCCCTGACCGGGTAGGGGCCGAAGAAGTGCCCGGCCGGGTCGGTGGTGACGACGACCAGCGCTCGGAAGTCGGCCTCCGCCGGCTCGTCGGCGGTCGCCCCCAGATGACGACCTGCAGCCCGGATGCGGGGCGTCGCCGCACGTCGCCCGCTCCACCGGCGGTGAGTGAGTTCCGCACCTTGGCCAGCAGGCGCGCGTGCATGCCCTCGACGGCCATGAGGTCGTTCACGGTCCGGAAAGGCCCGTGCTCCTCTCGGTGCCTCACGATGGCAGCGGCCACCGCCTCGTCGAGCCCCGCTGTGAGCAGCTCGTCGACCGACGCGCTGTTGATGTCGATCGGATCCATGAAATGTCCCCCTCTTAAGACCGTAAAACGGGGACCGTCATCGAGGGCATGGGCATATCTACGGACTGGACTGGAGTGGCATGCTGTGCCTCTCCGTGCACTTAGCGACACGGGGGCCCTCTGGAGGTGGAGCTGCCCGTGGACGGCGTGCGCACCCGGACGAACGCCGACGACGTGCTGCACGTCGTCACTGGCGTGCTGTCCGGCGTGTCCGCCGGTGAGGACCCCAGGCAGTGCCTGTGCCGCGTGGTGAGCGGCCTGGTACGTGCCGAGGCCTGCGGCTATCTCCGGTGGGAGGCTGACTCTGGCCGAGCGAACGTGGACGCGGCCTACCCCGCGCCGGCCGGCAGCGCGGTCACGGCCCAGGCCTCTCGCGGCCTCGCCGGTGCTCCCTCGACGCTGCACGGTGACCCCATGCGGGTCGGATCGAGCACGTGGACGGTCTGGGTACCGCTGGGGTCGTCCGGGTCAAACACGGGCCTGCTGCTCGTGCGCCGACGCGGCTTCTCCGCGTCGGCTGTCAGGCTGCTGACGGACGCCCAGCAGCCACTCGCGGCGGTGGACGGCGTCCTTTCGACCGTCGAGCGAGTGCCGCAGCAGCGGAGGGCGGCACGCCCCGTCATCCTCCTGACGCCCCGCGAGCACGAGGTCCTGCAGTTGTTGGCGGACGGGTTACTCGCGCGGACGATCGCCGCCCGGCTATCGCTCTCGCCGCGGACGGTGAACCACCACCTGGGCAGCATCTACGACAAGCTCCAGGTCCATGACCGCCTGTCAGCGGTCCTGCGCGCGCGGGCCACAGGTCTGCTCGTCGACGCTCCGGTGCTGCCGCAAGGTCGCTCCGAGCGCGCGGAACGTCTGCACGCTACCCGCCCGGCGCAGTAGACAGCCGAGCTCTGACGACGGTAGGTGGATGTGTGGCCGTCAAGCCGGCGCGCAGGTGGCTAGTTGGCCGGTGGCCGTGTCACCGCCGCCGTGGTCACGTTGGAACCGCTCGTTGCCGCTGGCATCAAAACCCTAGAACGAGCCGGCGTCCCCGAGGTGGGACGGCTCACCTGCGTGCCACAGCAAGTATTCCGAGACTGCCACGGCCAGCGCTGTGCATATCCAGGCCTCGACCGTCGCCTTGCGTGCGACGACGGCCTGGACCAGCTCCCAAGCTCGGCTCAGCCGAGCAGGTGCTCGGGCGGGCAACGCCGATCGACCGTGTACACAACGCCGCGGGTCAGTACAACTAGGCCGCGCACGTGGGCAGACCTGGCCACGCCGCCGTGTGCTCATCGAGATCGCAGGCGGACGTCGCCGCCGTCCCTTGCTTGTCGCCTGCGTTGAGGTCTCGCGATCCTCGGCTCTTTCGTGCTCCGAGCCGAAGGCTGACCGCCTGCTTCCGCGGCCGCCGCTCCTCGGTCCGGCACCCGCTTGACGCGGGATCACCTGCAGGTCAATGACGGCGGACCGGTACGGCGGCCGGCCAGGTCGCCTCCGTCGTCAGATTGCGAGGGCTCGGACGCCGGCAACCGCAGACGAAAACTCCTCGCCGGCGTCGAGGACCACGTCCAGGCGCGCCCCGCTCCGCACCCGCGTACACGGTCGGGACGACCGCGGCGAGCGAAGCGACCACCGTCGCCTGCTGACGCGCCCGACGCGCCGCACCCAAAGTGCTCCCGGCCGCGCCGGCGTCGACGGCAGGGGGCCGCTCGTCGCGGCGACCGCGGATGGCGCACGCCTGTTCTGAATCTCGCGCGCGGCGCGCGCACATTCCGGGGGAAGGACGGCGAACCTGCCCGAACACTCTTCGAGTCCGTGGTAAAGAAGAGGACCTAGAGATGCAGGCGTTCTCGCGTGGCCCCTACGAGAACCGGCTCGAAGTTGACTCGTGCCAGGCCTACCTGCGAGTGAGGTCCACACCCGAGGGCGGATGCCCGCCACGAGCGGATGCGGGCCGGTCCCCACCCTCTACCGAAAGCCGCTGTGGACATGTCTACCACTGACGACAGCATCGCGAGCCCGGCCGCGCTTCCGAGTTCGGCACGATCTCCCGCTACCTACAGCCCTGAAGAGGTCGCGACCATGCTGGGCACGTCGGCATGGTGGGTCCGCGAGCAGGCCCGCCGCGAGCGCGTCGCCCACCTGCGACTCGGCAAGGGCCGCATCCGCTTCTCCCCCGCCCACGTCGCCGCACTCATCAACAGCGCTACCGTCGAGGTTGCCGAGCCCCAACCGGGACCGGGACGCAACGCAGCCCCTGAAGATGCAGCCGTTCTCGGAGCGAGCGTCCGGTCGCTCGGCGCACACCGCCGCCGACAGCCGGCCTCGGATGGCCGCCCGGTCTTCGCGCCCAACCCAGCCGAACACCAATCCCCCGCGGGGACACAGACGCCACGTCGGAGCCGATAGATCCACACCGATCCACACATCACCGCAGTTCAGGGCGGTGACGCGATAGGACGTGTGTCCGTTATGCGGCTTTGTCAGGGTTCGAATCCCACTCGGGGCACTGTGTTGGCGCAGGCACGCAGCTCCCCCGCGTTCGACGGGCTACTCCGAGTCGACCGTCGTGAAGCGAGCCTCGGCCACGCTCGTGCCGGTGTCGGAGTCGCACTCGACCCGGACGGTGTGCTCTCCTGCCGCCGGCGCCACGACCCAGTCGTCGAAACCCCGGCCGACCTGCTCCTCGTCCACGTACCAGCGCCCGCGCTCCGGCTCGGCCAGCACCTCGCCCTCGGTGGACGCCCAGAGGCGCAGCGGCTGCCCGGCGCCCACGACGGCGCCGTCCTGCGGGTGCATGACGACGAGCTGGACCGGGCGCGGCGCGCTCGTCGCCCTCGTCTCGGCGGTGACGGTCGAGAAGCCGTCGTGCACGAGCAGGCGGAACACGAGCTCGGCTCGGCTCGGGAGGTCCTCGACGGAGAACTCGCAGCGGTTGTCGGTGATCCCGGCGGCGAGGCTGTTCCACGACCTGCCGTCGTCCGGCGAGAACTGCAGCGCGGCCGTCCACCCCTCGTCCGGTGCCGCGAGCTCCCAGCGGGCCACGCCGGCACCGCTCTCGAGGCGGACCTCGAAGCCGTCGATCTCCACGGGCCGCTCGGGCGCCTCGACGCGCCAGACCTCGGTCCGCTCGCCGTCGGCGCCCGTGCCCGTCACGCGAAGCGCGGCACCGCGCTCGAGGTCCGGGAGCAGCACCGACAATACGTAGCTGTCCTCGGCGCCCCCACCCCCGTCCTCCCCGGAGCAGCCGCAACCGCAGCTGCGCGCGGGCAGGCGCTGGACGTCGGCCGCGGAGATCACCCGGCCCTCGGCGTCGACCAGCTCGGCGACGAACGCGGTCGGCCGTCCGCCGTGCACCTGGGGCAGAGCAGCGACGCGCGTGACCTCGGTGACCCGCAGCTCTCCGCGCTCGACGACGCCGATGATCGAGACGACCCGCTCCGCCCTCATCCGCACGACCTCATGAGGACCACGCTCCCACTGCGGCGGGTCGGGGATGTACTCCCACGGCCACAGGTGCGGGTGGATGTACATCGGAGCCTTCCACCGCTGGCTCCTGATCCTGGTCGGGTTCAGGCGGGCGTTGTTGGTCAGACGCCCCTGGTGGTAGAGCGACATCCACGGCGGCCCGCAGTAGGACATGAGGTCCTTCTCGGTCGGGCGGTGCACCTGCCCATTGCGGGGGTCGAGGCCGTACTCGCCGAGCGAGGCCGTCGGCGTGCTCGCCGGGTGGTACGGCTCGTACGCCGGGTAGCCGGGGTCGCCTGGTGTCCCGCACGGTCCGTGCGCCAGACCGGCGCCGTGGCCGACCTCATGGGCCATCGTCACCTGCTGGCCGTTCGGGCCGGTGCTGACCCCGCTCGACTCGCAGCCTCCGACGTTGGCGATCGGGGTCCCGGCAGGCAGCAGCCCGTAGTAGATGACGTCCGTGCGGTTCCCGTCGTTCATCCGGACGCCGGCGACGGCCGCGTTCAGGGCGATCCACTGCAGCGAGCAGCCGCCGGGAGACGTCGCCACGCCGGTGAGCGGGGTGCTCCACGGAAGGGTGCCGGCGCTGGAGAAGATGCCCTGGGCGTCGACGGGCATCACCGTCAACGTCCACGCTGCCGTGGTCCTCAGGTCCGCGACGGTCGGCGCGGGCAGGGTGATCTGCGGGGGGTTCGCGGCGTTCACGGTCGGGTCCGGCCCCGCGTAGCTGATCATCACGCCGCGCAGACGCAGCTGCTGCCGGGTGTGCACCGAGAGGGATCTCATAGGTCGACACGACCCTGTCGGGCGAGTCCGTGCGGAACAGCTCGACCGTCAGACGCAGCGTCCCCGCCACGACGTCCTCCGGGAGGACGAAGTTCAGCGTCGAGCCGATCGCGCCGCGCTCGGCGGCATACCCGGGTCGGGACTGGGTCGTCACGACGCCGGGCGCCGCGGGGTCGAGCCGGGCCACCTCCTGCCACAGCGGCCGGAAGGCGATCAGCTGCATGCGCTCGACCACCAGCCGTCCGCTGACGTCCGCGCTCGCACCGAGCACACCGGAGCGGACGTAAGTGCGCACCCACGCCGGCTTGTAGGCCATGAGCTCGACCGAGTTGTCGGCGCCGCGGTCGTCCGCGTTCGTCAGGTGCTCCTCGGCACGGTGGTACTGGATCGCCTGGGTCACCTCGAGCGCGTAGACGAAAGGGTCCCGGAAACGGTGCACCTTCTCGACGTCGAACCGGTCGTCGGTGTAGGAGCCCAACAGCTCGACGAGGTCACGGAGGTCGATCGTCGTGAACGGGCGAGCTCGATCCGGCATGGGAGGCTCCGCTGAGAGGGGTCGGCGGTCGAGTCGGTCGGCCAGACCGTCGAGGCCACCTTCTCGTACGGGCACCTCCGGTCGATGCCATGAACCGATCCGGCGCCTCATCGGGCGGATCGGTCGGGACGATGCGCGTGCAGCATCCGCAGAACCGGTCCTGCGCGGACGTTGCTCGACGACAGGTGCGGTGCGACCCTCAGCAGCATGCTGAGTGCGCCGGAACACGAGCCGGAGCCGGCGGTCGCTGAACCTGGCTCTGCGCCGCCCCGTCGTCGGCTCATCGGCCTCTGCCTCCTGGGGACCGTCGTGCTCCTCGCGATCTACGCCGGTTTCCTGGTGCCGTTGCTTCAGCGCGGTCTGGCGGGCGACTCAGGGGTGACGCCCGGCGACCCCGTCAGCGTCGCGGCCGACATGTCGACCGCCGACGTGTTCGCCTGGGTGCCTCCTCCTCTTGTCGGCGTCGCCCATGTCGTGGCGATGTGGGCGATCGCTCTCGGTCCCGTGCTCTCCGCGGTAGGTGTCGGTGTGGGTGCGTACCACGCGTCCCGAGAGGCCGCCGCTCGCCGATGGGTCCTCGCGATCGCATCCGGCCTGACCTTCGTCGGGTGCGTCGTGGCGTTCGCGCTGGCGTTGTCGCCCTGGGGCCGGGCAGCGAGGCTCATCCTCTTCGACTGAGACGGTGGATCTCACCGCCTCTCGTCGTCGTCGAACCGGGCCCGCGCCCGCTCGACGTCCGGCAGGTTCACCGTCGTCCACCGCAGGAGCGCGTCGACGAGCTCGTTGAGCGTGTCCCCGGTCGGGGTGATCCGGTACTCGACGGCGACGGGCCGTGTGGCGATCACGACGCGCTCGACCATGCCGTTGCGCTCGAGGCGACGCAGCGTCGCGGTGAGGGACTTCTGCCCGACGGCCGGGATCTCGCGGCGCAGCTCGTTGAAGCGCAGCGGCCGTCCGCACAGCGTGTCGAGCACCTGCAGCGACCACTTGTCGAGGACCTGATCGAGCAGCTCGCGGTGCGGGGCGTCGACCTGGAGCAGGGCGGGGTCGCTGGGAGAGGTGGTGTCGTTCACGGAACCTAGTGTCGTTGAAGTTCCCTCCAGGAACTAGGTAGACATGGGGTACCTACCCGTTCGACGCAAGGAACCCGATGTCTGTGCAGCTGCTGTCCCCCGAGTCCATGCTCCAGCCCGTCCCCTACGCTCACGTCTCCGTCGCGACGGGCACCCGCCACGTGCACGTCGCCGGGCAGATCGGCCGCGACCCCGACACCGGCGACCTGGCCGACGACCTCACCGGCCAGGTCGCCCAGACGCTGCGCAACACCGCCCGCGGCCTCGCCGGCGCGGGTGCGACGTTCGCGGACGTCGTGCGTCTGCGCTTCTTCGTCACCGGGTGGTCCCCGGAGAAGATGGACGCGTTCATGGCGGGCGTCGAGCTCGTGACCCGTGAGCTCGACCTGCCCCAGCCGATGCCCCCGGCCTCGCTCATCGGTGTCGACATCCTGTTCGAGGCCGACGTCCTCGTCGAGGTCGAGGCGTACGCCGTGCTCGACTGAGCTCCGTCGGCCGGGGCGGCCGGTCGCGGCCCGCTGAGATCGGCACCGACCCGCAGCGACTGGGCGCCGGCTCGCCCCGTCGCCGATCACGAGCACCGCTTCACCGACGACGGCAGCGGCACACGCACACTGTCAGTCCCCCCCTCGCGGGGAGATCGGCCGGTCGGCTACCAGGACGGAGTTGCGCATGAGCGACACGGCTTAACCCTCGGGTGTCGCTGTCGCATGGTCTTCCGTCGAGGCTCGGGCCGAGGCGAACGGGTGGGAGTGGCTGGCGCTGCTGTTCGAGCAGCCACCCGAGGCGGCGTGGCCGCTGCGTGCGGCGATCGACGCGTGCGGCGCGGCGATGCGGCACGCGAGCGCGTCCGTCGAGGACGGCACGAGCGAGGGCTCGGGCGTCGAACCGTCCGTGCACGGCCCGGTGATCTCGCTGCATCACCCGGGCACCCGGGAGTCGTTCCGCGCGTGGTTGACGGCGTTCGCCCGCGAGCTGACACGGACCGGGTGCCAGGGCCGCGTGCTGGCCTCACCTCAGGTGGACACCCCGGACGAGCTGCGCCCCGTCCGGGCGCGATGCCGCCCTGCGGCGTTCCTCGCGTACTCGATGACCGTGCCACCCGACCTCCGGGGTGCTCCGGCGGGCACCCCGGAGCGGTGGGGCGTCGACCCAGCGGTCACGGAACGGATGTGCCGGGATCTCGCCGCGTGGGCCCGCGTGCCGGGCGACCAGGTCATCCTCACGCAGGGGACGTCACGGGTGGCGTACCAGCGCCTCGGTCTGGCCGACCAGCTGGCGTGGCCACTGGTCCACGGCTTCGTCGCCGGCGTGACCGAGGTGACGGAGGCACCTCCCGTCCTGCGGGACGTGTCGATGCCTGGTACGCCCAGGACCGTCCCGACCCGGACGCCCTGACCGCTGCCCGCAGCGACTTCGCCGACATGCTCATCACGCCCGCGGTTCTCACCCAGCATGGGTAGCCGCGGTCCCGGCCGCGCGGCGGCCGAGCCGCGACCACGACGCCGAGAGCGACCGTGGTCACGGTTCCAGCCGCCGGTTCTCAGTGGAGCGTGGTCGTGGCCTTGAGGATCTTGTGCTTGCCGTCGTCCGGCTCCTCGTAGGTCAGGTTCCCGCCGGCGCTCAACGGGGTGTGGTTGGCGGAGAAGAACACGTAGTCGATCTTGCGACCGGCCACCGTGTCGGCACCGACCCTCCTCGTCTCGTTGTTGGCGAGCTGAGCCGCCTCGATGAAGCGACCGTTGGACCGCCCCTCGGGGTGCTTGTAGAGGGGGTCGAGGGCAGCGAGCGTGGGAGTGGTGTTGAGGTCGCCGCCGACGACCACCGAGTGGCCTCGACCGATCCAGTCGCCGGTGATCTCCTTGACCCGTCGGGCCTGCCGCAGCCGGACCTCCGCCGCGTTGTCGTCGTAGACGGTGAAGTGGGTCGAGCAGGCGTGCACCCGGTGCGTGCCCTTGTCGAACACCGCGCAGGCGATCCCGAAGTTCTTGCCCTCTCCGGCGACGTCGAAGGCCTCGTCGAAGGCGCTCCCCGCGCCGGGGTGGATGGCCGCGTTGCCCTTGGTCCCGCCCGGGCAGTCGTCCTTGGCCACCTGCTCGTGGAACGCGACCGTCCACGCGGGGTGGTTCGCCCGGAGGGCCGTGACCCAGCCCGAGCAGACCTCTTGGGCGGTCACCGCGTCCCAGCTGCCGGACTCCGCCAGTCGCACCACCCGGTTCCACCGGGCCTCGTCCTGGTCGGTGTTGTGCTGGACGACGCGCAGGTTGGCCGAAGCGGCGGCGTTGCTCGCGGCAGCGGCGTCCTCCACGTCGGACACGGCGACCGAGCTCCCTGCGTGCGACGACGTGTCGACGTCCGCGGCGGACGACGTGGGCATCGCGCCCGCCCCCAGGATCATCACTGCGGCCGCGGCAAGCACGGCGCGAGTCCTCGTGATCATGTGCGCTCCCCCTCGAGTGCGATCGGCACACGTCACTGTGTGCCTGCGGCGACTCTACGCACGGTGAGCCCCGCCAGCACCGGTCCCGGACGGCTCGACCGCCTGCCGAGGCGGCACGACCCGCTGCGGAGAGGCACGAGCGGGCGGCGGGCCGGCACCTCTGTGGCGCCGGGCAGCCCGGCCGGGCTAGGCGTCGACGAGCTCGCCGCCCCACTCCTCCGGCGCGACGTCGGCGGTCGTCTGCGTGAACGTCCACTGGTGGCCGGCGAGGTCCTCGACGGTGTACTGACGCTCGCCGTACGGGTGGTCGGTCGGTTCCAGGAGGACCTGCGCACCGTGCGACCGGGCGCGCTCGCAGTGTGCGTCGACGTCCTCGACGCGCACCATGATCGAGTGGCTGACCGCGCCGGCTCCTGGCTCGCGGCGCTCGCCCCCGCCGTTCGCGGCGATGACGTCCCCCTCGCCGCAGCGCAGCTGCGCGCGGTGCTCGCCGATCCGGAGCCGCTCGACGAGGCCGAACGTCGCCGAGAGCCACGCGACGGCGGCGGGGACGTCCGGGTAGGTGAGCACGGGCACGACAGCGGACTCGGGCATCGACCGGTTGGATCCCATCCCGGGAGTCAACCGCCCTCCCCATTCGGGTGACAAGGTCTCGGGCGCCCGGGAGTCGCGTCGGAGGAAGGGCCCGCTGCCGGCTCGAGGACGCACCGCATCCGGAAGTTGGTGAGCTCGACGCCGCCGAGCACCGGGTGCTGCTCGGCGACGACCGTGAAGCCGTGCGCCTCGAAGACGGGACGCGCGGTCAGGCTCGCGTTCGTCGTGAGCTCGCGCAGCCCCAGCTCCTCGGCCGTCGCGCGGACCCAGCGCAGGAGCGCGGAGGCGACGCCGCGCCGCGCGACGTCCGGGTCGACGAAGAGCATGTCGACGTAGCCGGTGTCGTCGACGTCCGTGAAGCCGACGACGCGGCCGGCGACCTCGGCCACCTGGGTCCGGCTCGCGCTGCGCCGTGCGGCCCAGCCAGTCGGGTCGATGTCGGGGCTCGCCCACGCCACGACCTGCTCCGCGGTGTAGTCGTGGCTCGCGAGCACACGGATCGCCCGGCGGAACACGTCGAGCGTCGCGGCCGCGTCGTCGTCGCGGTACGGGCGCAGGTCCACGCCGCGAGCCTAGCGACCGGGCAGCGCGGACATGCGGCACGCGAACTCGGGGCCGCGTCGCCGTGCGGCGTCCCGGCGCGGCCGTCCCGCAGCACTGCCCGCTGCCGGGACCCCGTCCGTGCGGTAGACCCGTGTCGTGACCGCCACCACGACCGTGCTCATCGTGCTCGACCTGGTCGGGACGTTCGCGTTCGCGCTGAACGGCGGGATGACGGCGATCCGGGTGGCGCACGTCGACATCGTGGGCGTCGTGACGCTCGGGGCGATCACGGCGGTCGGCGGCGGGATCCTGCGCGACGTGCTGCTCGGCGCGCTGCCGCCCGCAACGTTCGTCGACTGGCGCTACCTGACCGTCGCCGCCGTCGGTGGGCTCCTCGCGTTCGCGTTCAGCCGCGGGCTCGACCGGTTCAGCAACCCCATCGAGGTGCTCGACGCGGCGGGCCTGAGCCTGTTCGCCGTGACCGGGGCGGGTCGCGCGCTCGAGCTCGGCGCCGGGCCCATGCAGGCGATCATCCTCGGGGCGGTCACGGGGGTCGGCGGCGGGACGCTGCGCGACGTGCTGGTCCGGCAGGTCCCGAGCGTGCTGAGCAGCGGCGTCTACGCCATCCCGGCGCTCGTCGGTGCGGCGCTGGCGGTGGCGGCCGCGACGACGGGCGTCGACGAGGTGCTGGGCGCCCCGGCGGCCGTCGGCGCGGCCGCGGCGTGCTTCACGATCCGGATGGTCGGCCTGCGCTACGGGCTCCACGCGCCCCGGCCTCCGGGCACCGACCGCAGCGACGGAGCCCGCGCGTAGCGCGTGGCGGCGCCCGGGCAAGTGACGACAACCGCTTGCCACGGCCGTCCGGCACGACGGTCAATGGGGGTGCGGGACGCCTGCGCGTCCCCTCACGGCGTCCGGGCACCGCACCGGGACCGTCACCCCACGAGGAGAGGATCGCGCGATGCCCGGA
>NZ_BJLR01000047.1 GCF_006538745.1 Cellulomonas cellasea
TAAGATTGAGAAGTTGCCTCCGGATGGGTCGAAGGGCCTGGATGGATGAGCGTCTGCTCCTTGAGAACTCAACAGTGTGCCAAGTAGTCGATGCCAAGATGGTTCATCGGCGGGGTTGTCCGGTCGTTTCGGTCGGGTGGTCTCGTGTGGTGAGTCTTGGTTGACTGAGGATCGTCTTCTGCCTCCGTGGAGGTGCGGTTCTCATGAAGCCGAATTCAACTGGTCCTGGAGTGATTCGGGGCTGTTTCGTGTGTCGGTTGCCTTGCCGTTTCGGCGGTGGGGTGCCATGTAGACATTTACGGAGAGTTTGATTCTGGCTCAGGACGAACGCTGGCGGCGTGCTTAACACATGCAAGTCGAACGGTGACGACGGGGCTTGCCCTGTCTGATCAGTGGCGAACGGGTGAGTAACACGTGAGTAACCTGCCCTTGACTCTGGGATAACCGCGGGAAACGGCGGCTAATACCGGATATGAGACGTACAGGCATCTGTTGCGTCTGGAAAGATTTATCGGTCAAGGATGGGCTCGCGGCCTATCAGCTTGTTGGTGGGGTGATGGCCTACCAAGGCGACGACGGGTAGCCGGCCTGAGAGGGCGACCGGCCACACTGGGACTGAGACACGGCCCAGACTCCTACGGGAGGCAGCAGTGGGGAATATTGCACAATGGGCGCAAGCCTGATGCAGCGACGCCGCGTGAGGGATGAAGGCCTTCGGGTTGTAAACCTCTTTCAGCAGGGAAGAAGCGAAAGTGACGGTACCTGCAGAAGAAGCGCCGGCTAACTACGTGCCAGCAGCCGCGGTAATACGTAGGGCGCAAGCGTTGTCCGGAATTATTGGGCGTAAAGAGCTCGTAGGCGGTTTGTCGCGTCTGCTGTGAAAACCTGAGGCTCAACCTCGGGCTTGCAGTGGGTACGGGCAGACTAGAGTGCGGTAGGGGTGACTGGAATTCCTGGTGTAGCGGTGGAATGCGCAGATATCAGGAGGAACACCGATGGCGAAGGCAGGTCACTGGGCCGCAACTGACGCTGAGGAGCGAAAGCATGGGGAGCGAACAGGATTAGATACCCTGGTAGTCCATGCCGTAAACGTTGGGCACTAGGTGTGGGGCTCATTCCACGAGTTCCGTGCCGCAGCAAACGCATTAAGTGCCCCGCCTGGGGAGTACGGCCGCAAGGCTAAAACTCAAAGAAATTGACGGGGGCCCGCACAAGCGGCGGAGCATGCGGATTAATTCGATGCAACGCGAAGAACCTTACCAAGGCTTGACATACACCGGAAAAGTGCAGAGATGTGCTCCCCGCAAGGTCGGTGTACAGGTGGTGCATGGTTGTCGTCAGCTCGTGTCGTGAGATGTTGGGTTAAGTCCCGCAACGAGCGCAACCCTCGTCCTATGTTGCCAGCACGTCATGGTGGGGACTCATAGGAGACTGCCGGGGTCAACTCGGAGGAAGGTGGGGATGACGTCAAATCATCATGCCCCTTATGTCTTGGGCTTCACGCATGCTACAATGGCCGGTACAAAGGGCTGCGATACCGCGAGGTGGAGCGAATCCCAAAAAGCCGGTCTCAGTTCGGATTGGGGTCTGCAACTCGACCCCATGAAGTCGGAGTCGCTAGTAATCGCAGATCAGCAACGCTGCGGTGAATACGTTCCCGGGCCTTGTACACACCGCCCGTCAAGTCACGAAAGTCGGTAACACCCGAAGCCGGTGGCCCAACCCTTGTGGAGGGAGCCGTCGAAGGTGGGACTGGCGATTGGGACTAAGTCGTAACAAGGTAGCCGTACCGGAAGGTGCGGCTGGATCACCTCCTTTCTAAGGAGCATCTGGCACTGGTCCGGTCCTTCGTGGCCGGCTCCCGGTGTCCAGGCCCACGCTCGGTCCGAACGCGATCGGGGTGGAGCTCAAGGGTGGAACATCGACTACGGCCGCGTCTGTCGCGGGTCTGGCTCTAGTACGCCTCGGGTTCGCCTGGGGAGGGAACGAGCGGGGTTCGTGGGGGGTCGGCCTGGCACGCTGTTGGGTCCTGAGGGAACAGCCGTTCACCGGTTGTTGTCCTTGGGAGTCGCCCCCGGTGGGGGTGGCTGCCTGCGGGCCTGTCTGGTCCGGATGAACCGCTCCTGGGTCGATCGCTTCGGTGGTCGGTCTGGGGGTAGGCGCCGGGGAGGACGGGGACCGTTCGTAGCTTGAGAACTGCACAGTGGACGCGAGCATCTTTGTATGTTTTTGTGGTCAAGTTTTTAAGGGCACAGGGTGGATGCCTTGGCACTAGGAGCCGAAGAAGGACGTTGTAGCCTGCGATAAGCCTCGGGGAGTTGGCAAACGAACCGTGATCCGAGGATGTCCGAATGGGGAAACCCCGCTGGAGTCATGTCCAGTGACCCGCACCTGAATATATAGGGTGTGTGGAGGGAACGCCGGGAAGTGAAACATCTCAGTACCGGCAGGAAGAGATATTCCGTGAGTAGTGGCGAGCGAAAGCGGATCAGGCCAAACCGTATGCGTGTCAAAGCCGGCAGGCGTTGCGTGTGCGGGGTTGTGGGACCTTTCAGCTGGGACTGCCGTCCGAGCAGGGAGTCAGAAAGTCGCGTCATAGTCGAAGGGCATTGAAAGGCCCGGCACAGAGGGTGTGACCCCCGTAGACGAAATGGCGTGGCCTCCCGAAGGGGATCCCAAGTAGCTCCGGGCCCGAGAAACCCGGAGTGAATCTGCACAGACCACTGTGTAAGCCTAAATACTACCTAGTGACCGATAGCGGACAAGTACCGTGAGGGAAAGGTGAAAAGTACCCCGGGAGGGGAGTGAAATAGTACCTGAAACCGTGTGCCTACAATCCGTTGGAGCCTCCCTAGCAGGGGTGACAGCGTGCCTTTTGAAGAATGAGCCTGCGAGTTAGTGGTACGTGGCGAGGTTAACCCGTGTGGGGAAGCCGTAGCGAAAGCGAGTCCGAATAGGGCGATTCAGTCGCGTGCTCTAGACCCGAAGCGGAGTGATCTAGCCATGGGCAGGTTGAAGCGCGGGTAAGACCGCGTGGAGGACCGAACCCACTTGGGTTGAAAACCGAGGGGATGACCTGTGGTTAGGGGTGAAAGGCCAATCAAACTCCGTGATAGCTGGTTCTCCCCGAAATGCATTTAGGTGCAGCGTCACGTGTTTCTTGCCGGAGGTAGAGCTACTGGATAGCCGATGGGCCCCACCAGGTTACTGACGTTAGCCAAACTCCGAATGCCGGTAAGTGAGAGCGTGGCAGTGAGACTGCGGGGGATAAGCTCCGTAGTCGAGAGGGAAACAGCCCAGACCACCAGCTAAGGCCCCTAAGCGTGTGCTAAGTGGGAAAGGATGTGGAGTTGCACAGACAACCAGGAGGTTGGCTTAGAAGCAGCCACCCTTGAAAGAGTGCGTAATAGCTCACTGGTCAAGTGATTCCGCGCCGACAATGTAGCGGGGCTCAAGCACACCGCCGAAGCTGTGGCATTCACACAATAGCTCAGCCCCTTGTGGGTTCAGGCGTGTGGATGGGTAGGGGAGCGTCGTGTGGCGAGTGAAGTCGCGGGGTGACCCAGCGGTGGACGCCACACGAGTGAGAATGCAGGCATGAGTAGCGAAAGACGGGTGAGAAACCCGTCCGCCGAATGATCAAGGGTTCCAGGGCCAGGCTAATCCGCCCTGGGTAAGTCGGGACCTAAGGCGAGGCCGACAGGCGTAGTCGATGGACAACGGGTTGATATTCCCGTACCGGCGAAGAACCGCCCATACCGAGCCCGGTGATGCTAAGCGCCCGAAGCCGTCCACCGTCCCTTCGGGGACTCGGACGGGGGAGCGCGCGACCCGAACCGGTAGTAGGTAAGCGTATTAACAGGGGTGACGCAGGAAGGTAGCCCAGCGTGGCGATGGTTGACCACGTCCAAGGTTGTAGGGCGAGAGGTAGGCAAATCCGCCTCTCACATAGCCTGAGAGCTGATGGTGACCGCGAATGCGGGATGATTGGGTGATCCTATGCTGCCAAGAAAAGCCTCGGCGCGAGGTTCTAGCCGCCCGTACCCTAAACCGACTCAGGTGATCAGGTAGAGAATACCAAGGCGATCGAGAGAATCGTGGTTAAGGAACTCGGCAAAATGCCCCCGTAACTTCGGGAGAAGGGGGGCCCGACGTGTGTACCCACTTGCTGGGGAAGCACTAACGGCCGCAGAGACCAGGGGGAAGCGACTGTTTACTAAAAACACAGGTCCGTGCGAAGTCGCAAGACGATGTATACGGACTGACGCCTGCCCGGTGCTGGAAGGTTAAGAGGACGGGTCAGCCGCAAGGCGAAGCTCAGAATTTAAGCCCCAGTAAACGGCGGTGGTAACTATAACCATCCTAAGGTAGCGAAATTCCTTGTCGGGTAAGTTCCGACCTGCACGAATGGCGTAACGACTTCCCCGCTGTCTCAACCGCGAACTCGGCGAAATTGCACTACGAGTAAAGATGCTCGTTACGCGCAGCAGGACGGAAAGACCCCGGGACCTTTACTATAGCTTGGTATTGGTGTTCGGTGCGGCTTGTGTAGGATAGGTGGGAGACTGTGAAGCCGGCACGCCAGTGTCGGTGGAGTCAACGTTGAAATACCACTCTGGTCGCTCTGGATATCTAACCTCGGTCCGTAATCCGGATCAGGGACAGTGCCTGGTGGGTAGTTTAACTGGGGCGGTTGCCTCCTAAAATGTAACGGAGGCGCTCAAAGGTTCCCTCAGCCTGGTTGGCAATCAGGTGGCGAGTGCAAGTGCACAAGGGAGCTTGACTGTGAGACTGACAGGTCGAGCAGGGACGAAAGTCGGAACTAGTGATCCGGCGGTGGCTTGTGGAAGCGCCGTCGCTCAACGGATAAAAGGTACCCCGGGGATAACAGGCTGATCTTGCCCAAGAGTCCATATCGACGGCATGGTTTGGCACCTCGATGTCGGCTCGTCGCATCCTGGGGCTGGAGTAGGTCCCAAGGGTTGGGCTGTTCGCCCATTAAAGCGGTACGCGAGCTGGGTTTAGAACGTCGTGAGACAGTTCGGTCCCTATCCGCTGCGCGCGCAGGAAACTTGAGAAGGGCTGTCCCTAGTACGAGAGGACCGGGACGGACGAACCTCTGGTGTGCCAGTTGTTCCGCCAGGAGCACGGCTGGTTGGCTACGTTCGGAAGGGATAACCGCTGAAAGCATCTAAGCGGGAAGCCTGCTTCAAGATGAGGTTTCCACGGGGACTTGTTCCCTGAGAGGCTCCCAGCTAGACCACTGGGTAGATAGGCCGGATGTGGAAGTGGGGACTAAAGACTCACGAAGCTGACCGGTACTAATAAGCCGACAACTTCACCACAATACTTTTGTGCTACGCGTCCACTGTGCGGTTCCCGAGAGACGAACGGGAGCTCCCGTTGAGTCATAACTCGACAGCGTTACGGCGGTCATAGCGAAGGGGAAACGCCCGGTCCCATTCCGAACCCGGAAGCTAAGCCCTTCAGCGCCGATGGTACTGCACTCGCCAGGGTGTGGGAGAGTAGGTCGCCGCCGGACATCATTCAGAAAGAGCCACCCCGCAAGGGGTGGCTCTTTCTGTTT
>NZ_BJLR01000048.1 GCF_006538745.1 Cellulomonas cellasea
TCCTGAGGCCCACCCACACGCTCGACCCGAAGGAAGCCTGACGCTCGCCCCTTCAGTGGCATGCCCGCCGTGGCTGCGGCTCAGGCGTAGGGACCGAGGAAACGCTCGCCGTTGAAATGCATCAGATGGTCAGGTGCGTCCGCCGCCCACGCCTCGGTCTCCCAAGCCAGAACCGTCAGGTACTTCCGCATCTCGCTCCGGTCCGGGAAGGCGGAGACGTACACCAGACCAGCCGTTGCATTCGTGAAGAGGCTTGCGAGTTCGTGGTGCCGCTTGGTGTCAACGGGACCGTGAGAGGAGGCCGCCTCGATGAGCACGAGCCATTGCCGGTCTGGCATGTAGATGATGACGTCGGGGAGCTTGCCGTGCTTGTCGAGCGTGATGCCGAGGGCGGCGAGCGCAGCCTTGTCGTAGGTCGCTTCCTTGTCGGCGTCACCGATGTAGAGCACCTCGCTGCCAGGCGTGAAGCGGGGCGCGAAGTCCTCGACGATGGTCTTGATGAGAACGTTCTGCCCGCCCGGCGAGAGAGTCACGGCTCCTCCGCCCGGCAGCGCCACGGGCACGCGGTGAAGCGTCCTGGCAGCCTCGTAAGCGGCAATCTGGCCCGGCTTGTTCGCCTGGTAGGCAGCGAGTCGCTGGTCATGCCCGGGCAAGTCCCACTGCTGAATGAGTGCGAGCGCTTCCGGTGCGACGCGGTAGTTGGCCTTCGGCGAGTTCACTGGCCGTAACGGGTCGTCGTGGTTGTACTCGGCCAGCGCCTCGTCCACGAACTGGTGAAGGGTTCGCCGCCGAATAGTCTCCCGAGTGTTCGGCTTCCACCGCGGGCCCCAAGCGACCGCAGCTTCCATCAGTTCGACAGTCCGAGTAGGCCGGTTCGTTGACTGGGACCATCCGTCCCCGGGCGTCAACCCGAGGAGGCAGAGCAGAACACGCGCGGACCGCTCGTTCGACCGTTCGGCATCGAACCGAAGGGTTCGAAGGATGGCCTGAGCGCCCGCCAGGGAAGCAACCGGTGCCGCGCTCATCAGTTGGCCACCTCACGCTTCGAGGACGGCCGCCACGGTCTTGTCGATGAGGTCCTGGTCAGGGAGTTCGCCCGAGATTGCATGCCCCAAGACAACCAGATGCTCGCGGCTCGGGAAGGGTAGGACACGCAGGTCAGTGGCATTGACTTGTGTGTGCCCGGAGAAGGTCCTGAACACCTCGTCAAGCGCGGTCGAGTTGAGCCACACCATCAGCCCCCTGGCGAGGTCCCGCTCGAGGCCGGCGCCGTCGGCGTGGATGTAGTTGGTCTTGTTGTCGAATGCGACTTCCGGTCCGTCCCAGACGCCTGCGACGACACGGCGGCGCTCCTCCTTCGCGGAGAAGCGTTTGATGAGGACGTAGACACCCGCGGGCACCAACAGCTTGCGCGCTGCTTCCTCGGTGGCCCGGAAGTGTTGCGGCTTCGCCACCGCGTCACGAGGCCAGACGACCTCACCGTTCCGGACGTTCGCCTGGTAGGCCATCGGGGCTGTGCCGTGCTCTGGCGTCATCGAAAGCCACTGACGTGACCGGAAGTCAACGACTCGGCCCGTGCTGACGGACAGGCCCAGGTCGGAGAGTGTGTAGTGCGCCGCTGCGGGAGCCTGCGTCGCCCCATCAGTGAAGCGCACGAACTGATGAGGGTCTGACGGCTGAACCACGACATCAGCCGGCACAGTCTTGGTGACCGTCTCGTCGTGGTGGCCCACCGACGCGGAGAGCGTGATGTCGTGCTCTTGTCCGCCGCGAGTAGCGGAGACGATGACGTTCTCTTGGAGCACACCAGTGTCAGCGAACACTGTGGACCGGGACTCGAAGACGTGCAGGACATCGAGGCGCACACGCTCCAAGAGCCACCGTCGGAACCCGGCGAAGTAGGCGCCGTTCGCCCACGACCGAGGCACGATCGCAACGCACTGCCCGCCCTCGCGCAGAGCGCTCACGCCAAGAGCCCAGAACGCCGCGTAAGCGTTCGGCACATCCACGCCGACAGCGTTCCGCAGCGACCGCCGTCCTGAGTCGTTCGCGGCCAGCTTCCCGTACGGCGGGTTCTGGATGACGAGGTCAAAGCCCGTCGCCACGCGTGGGTCGCCAGCCGCCGCGAGCTGGATGATGTCGCCTTCGACGACCTCGAACGTTGCTCCCGTCGCATCGCCCAGTTCGGTCAACGTCGCATTCAGACCGGGCAGGACGGCCGGGTCGAGCTCGGAAGCGACGACATGGACCGCAACGTCGGGACGCTCGGCGTGGAGTCGCCGCACGAGTGCGACGCTCAAGCTGCCGATGCCGGCACCTGGGTCGAGAACCCGCACCTGCCGAGGCAAGTTGTCCAGGCGCAAGAACGACGCGATGAGGTCAGCTGCCCGCACCGGTGTGAAGAACTGGCCGAGTTCCGCCTGCCTGGCGGGGTCAAGCGTTGCCAAAGTCGCAACACGGCGCGCTTCGGTTCGGGTGTCGATGGTCTCAACAGTCACACGAGCAGGCTACGGCGACGAACTGCCATCCCTCGGGCGCCCCGCACAAGGTGTGGGCATCTTGCCTCAGGCCGGGGTTGTGGACGCTTGGGGATGCATCCCCGGG
>NZ_BJLR01000049.1 GCF_006538745.1 Cellulomonas cellasea
GCTCGCGCGCGAGACCGCCCGGGCCACCGAGGACATCGCCCGCCGCGTCGACGCGATCCAGCTCGACACCACGGGCGCCGTCGCGGCGATCGAGCAGATCACGCACATCATCGAGTCGATCAACGACTACCAGCTCACGATCGCGTCGTCGGTCGAGGAGCAGACCGCGACGACGACCGAGATGTCCCGCGGGGTCCAGGAGGCCGCCGCCGGCTCCGGCGAGATCGCCGCGAACATCACCGGCGTCGCCTCGGCCGCCGAGACCAGCTCGCACGTGCTCGCGCAGATGAGCGCCTCCGTCGTCGAGCTCGCCCGGCTCTCGGACGAGCTCCGCGAGCGGACGGTTGCCTTCACCTACTGAAATCGCCCGCCCCTCGTCCGGTCCGCACCTCATCAGGCCGGTGCCCGCGCCGATCGGTGGTGCGACGACACCGGGGCACCGCCCCGCCACGACGAGGAGTGCATGCCATGACGACGACCGGTCCCTCCGCCCCCACGGGCGGCACCGGCACCGCGGCCACCCGCCGCGGGCTCACGAGCTCGATCCGCGGGAAGCTCCTCGGCGTCATCGGGGTGCTGTCCGTCGTCGCGATCGCCATCGGCGGGCTCGGCATCTACGAGTCCGAGAGCCTCGCGGCCAAGACCGCGGCGCTCGCCGACGTGCAGAAGTCGGTGGGCGACCCGCTCGCGACGGTCCACGAGGACCAGCTCAAGGCGCGCATGATCGTCGCCCAGCTCGGCGCCCTCACGTCCGACGAGGCCGAGGAGTTCTGGCTCGTCGAGCAGGAGGAGAACGACGCGGAGCTCCAGGAGGCGCTCGACGCCGTGACCCTGGTGATCGGCGACCTCGAGCCCCGGATCCACGACTTCACGGCGAACTGGGAGGCGTGGAAGGACGCGCGCGACAACGAGCTCGTCCCCGCGGCCCTCGCCGACGACTCCGCCGAGTACGAGCGCGTCCTGACCGACGTGACCGAGCCGATCAAGAGCGAGTTCGTCGACCAGCTCGACGCGATCGAGGCCGGCATGACCGAGTACATCGACGGCATCGCCGCCGAGGCGCAGCGCGCCGCCGACACGGCCCGCATCATCCTCGTCGTCGCGCTCGTCCTCGGCATCGGCGTGGTCGTCGCGCTCGGGCTGCTGCTCGCCCGCTCGATGCGCAGCTCGGTGCTCCAGGTCCAGCGCGTGATCGAGGCGATGGAGCACGGCGACCTCACGGTCCGCGCCGAGGTCACGACCCGCGACGAGCTCGGCCTCATGGCGCGCTCGCTCGGCACGGCCCAGGACGCGATGCGGGCCACGCTCGGCCGCGTCGCCGAGACCTCCCGCGAGCTCGCGTCGTCCGCCGAGCTCATGTCCGCCTCGACGCACGAGCTCGCGTCCGGCTCCGAGGAGACCTCGGCGCAGGCCGGCGTCGTCGCGGCCGCCGCGGAGCAGGTCAGCCGCAACGTGCAGACCGTCGCCGCGGGCGCCGAGCAGATGGGCGCCTCGATCCGCGAGATCGCGCAGAACGCCAACGAGGCCGCCAAGGTCGCCTCGCAGGCCGTCGGGCACGCGCAGGAGGCCGCCTCGACCGTCGGGGCGCTCGGCGAGAGCTCGCAGG
>NZ_BJLR01000050.1 GCF_006538745.1 Cellulomonas cellasea
GGAACTGCTCAGATCGGTGTGACGGGTCTGGCTGTGATGGGTCGGAACCTGGCGCGGAACTTCGCGCGGCACGGGTACACGGTCGCGGTGCACAACCGGTCGGTCGCCAAGACCCAGTCCCTGGTCGCGGACCACGGGGACGAGGGGACGTTCGTGGCGTCGGAGTCGATGGCGGACTTCGTGGCGTCGCTGGAGCGCCCGCGCAAGGTGGTGATCATGGTCAAGGCCGGCCCGGCGACGGACGCGGTGATCGCCGAGCTGGTCCCGTTGCTGGAGGCGGGGGACATCGTGATCGACGCGGGGAACGCGCACTTCCCGGACACGGTGCGCCGGGAGGCCGAGCTGAAGGCCCACGGCCTGCACTTCGTCGGCAGTGGTGTCTCCGGGGGTGAGGAGGGGGCGCTGCTGGGTCCGTCGATCATGCCGGGCGGTTCGCGGGAGTCGTATGCGGTGCTGGGGCCGATCCTGGAGGACATCGCGGCGAAGGTCGACGGGGTGGCGTGCTGCACGTATGTGGGGCCGCAGGGTGCGGGGCACTTCGTGAAGATGGTGCACAACGGCATCGAGTACGCCGACATGCAGCTCATCGCGGAGGCCTACGACCTGCTCAAGCAGGGCCTGGGCGCCTCGGCTGCGGAGATCGGGGAGATCTTCCGGACCTGGAACGAGGGGGACCTGGAGTCGTTCCTGATCGAGATCACCGCGGACGTGCTCACCCACGTCGACGCCGCCACGGGTGCGGCGTTCGTGGACGTCGTGCTCGACCGGGCCGAGCAGAAGGGCACCGGGCGCTGGACGGTGCAGAACGCCCTGGACCTGGGGGTGCCGATCACCGGGATCGCGGAGGCCACGTTCGCCCGCGCGCTGTCGGGGAGCGTGCCGCAGCGCACCGCCGCCGCCGGGACCCTGGTCGGGCACGCCGAGCCGTTCGAGGTCACCGACCGGGACGCGTTCATCGAGGACGTGCGCCTGGCCCTGTACGCCTCGAAGGTCGTGGCCTACTCCCAGGGCTTCGACCAGATCGCCGCCGCGTCCGAGCAGTTCGGGTGGGGCATCGACCGCGGGGCGATGGCCCGGATCTGGCGGGGTGGGTGCATCATCCGGGCCCGGTTCCTCAACCGGATCACCGAGGCCTACGAACGCGACGCGAACCTGCCCCTGCTGCTCGCCGACCCCTACTTCGTCGGCGCGGTCGGCAACGGCGTGGCCGCCTGGCGCCGGATCGTGGCCGCCGCCGCGTTCGCCGGGGTCCCGACCCCCGCGTTCTCCTCCTCCCTCGCCTACTACGACGGGGTCCGCGCCGAACGCCTGCCCGCGAACCTCATCCAGGCCCAGCGCGACTTCTTCGGCGCCCACACCTACCAGCGCACCGACCGTGAGGGCACCTTCCACACCGAGTGGACCCTCGACCGCACCGAG